>DATNKU010000036.1:0-104097 GCA_035603235.1 Candidatus Cybelea sp.
TGCACTTCTGGGGCCCAGCCCTGGCCGCGATTCTCTGTCCGAAAATAGCCCCTGTTGCCCTGCAGCTCTGCCCCATCTATCAGAGTCCTGTTCCCTTACTCCTCTTCTTCTCGCACTACCAAAACTTCAGAAATGGCTGGCGTGCGGTTGATGCTCTTGCCTTCGGCCACCGCCGAGCGTAGGATTGAATTTCGGTTTTGCCGCATCAGCCCTCCTGTAACGTTTCGCGTGTCAACCGGGGCAGGCAAGGTGCGACTCGTGTGGTCGTGGAGCGGCGGTGGTGGCGGACAAAACGCGAACCAAGGCGATTGCGGTCGTCGGAGCTCAGTGGGGCGACGAAGGAAAGGGCAAGGTCGTTGATTGCCTGGCTCTCTCGTTTGATTACACCGCACGCTACGCCGGCGGACACAATGCCGGCCACACGGTCATCTTCAACGGTCACCGCTTTGTGCTCCAGCTGATTCCCAGCGGGATCCTTCGCCCGGAAAAGAAAGCCGTCATCGGCCCCGGAGCAGTGGTTGATCCGGCGGCGCTGGTGGCTGAGATTGAAAACCTCCGCAAGTCCGGAATCGAGGTCCGCGGGCGCCTGTTCCTGAGCAACCGCGCGCACCTGATTTTTCCCTATCATCGCGAAATGGACAAGGCCGCGGAATCAGCGCGCGGAGAAGCGAAGATTGGAACCACTTCGCGCGGGATCGGACCGGCCTATGAAGACAAGATGGCGCGCCGCGGAATCCGCGTGTGCGATGTGCTGGAGGCGGAGTGTTTTCGCGTGAAGCTCGAGCGAGTGATCGCGGAAAAAAATCTGATCAGCCAGGCAGCCTACGGCCATGCGCTGGAAACTGCCGGTCTGCTGGAACAGTCACTCGAGATTGCGGCGCACATTCGCGGCCTGGTCGCCGACACCTCCGTGCTCCTCAACGACGCGCTTGATCGCGGGGAATCGGTGCTTTTTGAGGGCGCGCAGGGCACCATGCTCGATATTGATCATGGCACCTACCCGTTTGTAACGTCTTCGAACGCGATTTCCGGCGGTGCGGCGACCGGTCTCGGCGTGGGTCCCACGCGGATCACCGGTGTCGTCGGTGTAACCAAGGCCTACACGACGCGCGTTGGCAGCGGGCCATTTCCGACCGAAATGCCTGACCTTGACGCCGGGCAGATTCGCGCACGCGGCAATGAGTTCGGCGCGGTGACCGGCCGGCCGCGGCGCTGCGGCTGGCTCGATCTCGTCGTTTTACGCTACGCGAAAATGCTCAACGGGATTGATTCGCTCGTGGTCACGAAGCTCGATGTGTTTGACGAGCAGCCCGAAATCAAAGTGTGTACCGGCTACCGCTACAAGGGCCAGCCGATCAAGGAAATGCCGCCCGATGTTGAAACCCTGACCCAAGTCGAACCGGAATATCGCACGCTGCCGGGCTGGAAGAAATCTACGCCGGGCATTCGCGATGTACTCGATCTGCCCATGGCGGCGCGCGATTATCTGAATTTCATTTCCGATCAGCTCCAGGTCGAAATCGGGATGATCTCAACCGGTCCGGAGCGCGACGCCACCATCGTTCCCCGCGGGACGAAGCTCGCTTCGTGGCTCTAGCCTGCCATGATTTCCTTCGAAGCTGCGCGCGCCAAGGTGATCGAGGTTTTGAGCGCCCGCGCTTGCGCTCCTGAACGCGAGACCCTGGACCTGAGCATTGCCCCGGCCGCCCCACTAGGCCGCATTCTTGCCGAAAGCATTATTGCCGACCGCAACTATCCGCCGTTTAATCGCTCCATTCGCGACGGCTTTGCGGTGCGCTCCGCCGACGCAACCGCACCGGGCGCGAAGTTGCAACTGATCGCCGAGAGCCGAGCCGGCGTGGCCTACACCGGCACCGTCGGCACAGGCCAATGCGTGCGAATACTTACTGGTGCGCCCGTACCCCGCGGCGCCGACGCCGTCATGATGCACGAGTTTACCCACGAAGACGGCGGTTTCGTGGTGTTCGACCAGACAGCGCGAGCCGGACAATACTACGTCCTTGCGGGCGCCGAAGCGCGCATAGGGGAGGTGGTGGTTTCCCGAGGCACGCGGCTCGGTTACGCCGAACTCGCCGTGGCGGCCGAGGTGGGCCAGTGCCGGATCGAAGTCGCCCGCCGCCCGCGCGTGGCAATCCTGTCGACCGGCGACGAGATTGTTCCCGTGGATTGCCCGCCCGGCCCCTTTCAGATTCGCAATAGCAACAATATCTCGCTCGCCGCTCAGGTCACACTGGCCGGCGGCGAAGCGCTCGCCGCGGGATCGGCCAGGGACGAAGTCGCCGAGCTTCGCGAGCGAATCGAGCAGGGTCTTGAAGCCGATCTTCTGCTGCTGAGCGGTGGAGTTTCCGCTGGGAAATACGATCTCGTCGAACAGGTGCTGAAGGATCTCGGCGCGGAAATCTTTTTCGACGCAGTTGCGCTCCGCCCAGGCAAACCTGTGGTTTTCGGATGGTGCCGGGGAAAGCCGGTCTTCGGCCTGCCTGGGAATCCGGTTTCGACGATGGTTACGTTTGAACTCTTTGTGGTTCCCGCAATCGAAGCCCTCAGCGGATGTCCGCCGAAGCCGCTGCCGCTGTTCAAGGCGAGACTCGCGCATCCCGTGGATGAAAAGGGAGGTGTCGCCCACGTTCTTCCTGCGCGGGTGACCTGGCCCAAGGGCGAGGAGGGCCCGGAACCCAAAGTGGAAGTGCTTCTGTGGGAAGGTTCGGGTGATATCGGTGCCGTTGTGCGTGGAAACTGCTATCTGGTCGTACACGCCTCGAAGCTTCACTTGCAGGCAGGCGAGTGGGTGGACGTTCTGCCGCGCCGTGGTACATTCTGACCGCCGGGAATATCCCCTGGACGCGTCTTCCAGGCGCGTAACCTTGGCCTTGCTCACCGCGTCTTAATTTCAGAGCGGCGCAGTTACCCGGCCGAACGCTTTCGCACTATTTATCGGTGCGCTAATCCTACACGAGAGGTCGAACATGAGAAAATTCGTCGGTCTAATCGCAACATGCTTCCTGTTCTTGGTTCCTGTTTTCGCACAACATCAAGCCAGACCCGAGGTTGGCGGCGGGCATATTCCCGCGCACGGGCCCACTGCTTACAAGGCCCCCGCGCATCCAGCGCCCGCCGTGAAAGATCAACCCGACCGGCCCGGGCATCCGGTTGCTCCCCACGTTGATATAAAGGGCGATCATTGGGTTGGCCACGATACCGGGCGCGATGACCCGCACTATCACATGGATCATCCCTGGGCACATGGGCGGTTTACCGGGGGATTTGGTCGCGGCCACGTCTGGCATCTGGGCGGAGGAGGGCCAAGCCGTTTCTGGTTCGGCGGTTTCTATTTCTCCGTTGCGCCATATGATTTCGGCTTCTGCTCTGACTGGCTCTGGGATTCCGACCAGATCGTGATCTATGAAGATCCTGATCACGACGGTTGGTATCTTGCCTATAACGTGAGGCTCGGCACGTACATTCACGTCGAGTATCTCGGGAACAGTTAGACTGTCTGGGCAATAGCGTCGGACCGCACAACGCGAAACGACCCTGGCCGCGGACACCGCGGCCAGGATTTTTTCCCGGGCTTGGGTGCGAACGCACAGGAGGGAATCATGGTTGCTGTTTCGATCAGCCGCCGGTACTGGCCAATTACGGCCGCGATGGGCATCTTCGCGTCACTTGCTCTTGCGACCTCACTCGGTTCGGCTGTGCCCCGAGGCCCGGCCCGAGCCGCGGACATCGACCCTACCGCCGTCACCTATAAGCTGCCGAGTCAGATTACCTGGACCGGCCGGCCCGGTGTCGCGGAAACCGCAGTTGTTCTCGGCGATCCAACCAAGACAGGCCTCTATATCGAGCTTGTAAAATGGTATCCGCACAACATGAGCCGCCCGCACTTTCATCCCAACGACCGGTACATCACCGTTCTGTCGGGGACCTGGTGGGTTGGCACGGGCACGAAATACGATCCCGATTCCACCGTTGCGATGCCGCCAGGCAGCTACGTGGTGGACCTGGCCAAACAGGTGCACTATGACGGCGCCAAGGATGAAGTAGCTGAGATTGAGATCGTCGGCGAGGGCCCCGCAACCATCACGCCGGCCGAGGTGAAGTAAGCGACCCAGGCGCGCGTCGCCGACACTTGACATCGTCTCCAGGTTGGTTGTATCTAGCACGCATGAAAACACGCCTGAGTTTGCTTGCTGTATTGGCAGTACTGTTTGCCTGTGTACCAGCGACCGCCCAAGAACCGGTCATTGGTGTCACTGGCGCCGAGGCTGACGCTCTTTTCACCAGCAAGAACCCCACGCTGAACACCAACAAGCAGGCCGCATATCACATCATGAAGGACCTGCTGGAGGCGAATCACTGGGATCTGGCTGACAAATGGCTGACGCCAGCCTATCACCAACACAATCCGAACGTGGCGTCGGGGCGGGACGGCGTCGTCAAGTTCTTCATGTCCATTCGCAAGCCGAGCGAAATTCCCGAACATATCACCAAGACCAAGATCGTCGCGGTCGTGGCCGAAGGTGACCTGGTCATCGTGGTCACCCCGCGCGAATTTAAAGACCCCAGGGATCCGTCGAAGACCTACACGACTTCGTGGTTCGATATGTGGCGGTTCGTGGACGGCAAGGCGGACGAGCACTGGGACGGTGCAATCATCAATCCCCCCGCTCCTCCCCCGGCACCGAAGTAGACTGAGAGCGTTCCGCATTTCAAACGATAGCCTCCGCCATCTGGAGCCTGTGAAAGCGGGTTCCGGATGGCCGAAAATACAGTGTTTGACGTATTCCATCCACGAACCCCGCCGTCCCTGCTACTTGCGCCTCAACTTTCGTTGTGCCACCTTGGATGTTGCAGCGTGAGCCGTGCCTGGTCGGCAGCTCACAACTGGTCGACGGCGTGGCGAGCGCCGGAATCGGCTTGGTCCAGCCATCCGCACGCTGTCGTCGCAAAACGCCGGAGCTGGAAATGCTGCGATTGATCTTAAGAATTGAGCGGAATCTTCCCTGATCCCGAGTTTCCGCCGCCTACGATGAAGAAACTCTCGCACTACGACAACGCCGGGCGCATACGCATGGTGGATGTCACGGCCAAGCCGACGACGTCGCGAACCGCCCTCGCGCACGCCTTCGTGCGCATGCAGCGATCCACGGTCGCAAGTCTGAAGCGCATGAAATCACCCAAAGGGGACCCGCTTGAGATCGCTCGCATCGCCGGAATCACTGCGGCGAAGCGCACTTCCGATCTGATTCCGCTTTGTCACCCCCTTGCCTTGACGCACGTGGATGTGCGCGCGAAGCTATGCCAGAATGGAATTGAGATCGCCTCGGAAGCGGCGGCGACCGGGCCAACCGGGGTGGAGATGGAAGCGCTTGTAGGCGCGGCGGTTGCGGCGCTGACTATCTATGACATGTGTAAGGCTCTGGAACGCGGCATGGAGATCACCGAGTTGCATCTCGTGAAGAAATCGGGAGGGCGCAGCGGAACCTACGTGCGCGCGCGCCGGCCATCCCGGAAGAACGGGAAGCGATGACACCCATCAAGGACGTCAAAGTCCTGGTCGTGGACGACAACGCCCTGATCCTGGACCTGTTGATGAAGGGTCTTGCCCCGCATTGCGAGGCTTTCGCGGCAGCCGACGGCGCCGACGCTCTACTGAAAATCGTGGATGATCCGCCCGATCTCATCCTCTGCGACTATCGAATGACGGGACTCGATGGCCGCCAGCTCTATGAAAAACTCCGGGCCCGCCAGCAAACCAAGCAGATTCCTTTTATCTTTCTCGCCAGCCGCGCCGATGTCGAAGAGAAGCTGCGGCCGATGGTCGAAGGCGTGGAGGAGTTCGTCGTCAAACCTTTCTTCCTCAAGGATTTTATCCGGCGGACCAAGAAAGTGATTGACCGTCTGGCGCTCGAAAAATTGCAGAGCCGTGCGGTGCGCCCCGGTGTGATTCAAGGGCGCCTGGAGGAAATGAGCATCCTTGACCTGATGCAGTCGCTTGAAATGGGCCAGAAATCCTGCCGGCTCACGATTCGCAACGCGGGCGAAATGTGCCAGTTGTTTTTCGCCGCGGGCCAGTGCGCCGACGCGAAACTGGGTGCACTGGAAGGCGAGGCGGCCGTCTTTCAGGTGGTGCGCTGGCCGGCGGGTGAGTTCGAAATTGATTTCAACTCCGCTCCGGTGCGCACGACGATCTCCCGCACCACGACGGGCCTGCTGATGGAAGCCTTGCGACTGGTGGACGAGGGCCAGCGTGACGGCGACCCGGAAAACGTCGAAGCGACCGAGGGCTAGCGGGCCCCAGCTGAATTCATGCGCGTCTCGGTTCTGACAATCAGCGACTCCGTTGCCGAAGGAAAATCCGAGGACCGGTCCGGCCCCTCGGTCATCGCGCGCTGCCGCGAACTTGGATGGGAGATTGTTTCTTCCGCCGTTTGCGCTGACGACCGCGCCGCGATCGAACGGCTTCTCAGACAGGCCGCCGATTCCAGTGATGCGGACGTGATCCTGACCACCGGCGGCACGGGCCTAGGGCCGCGTGACGTTACGCCGGAGGCGACCGCGGCGGTAGTCGAGCGCGTCATCCCCGGAATTTCAGAGCACATGCGCGCCGCCGGAGCCGAGAAGTTTCCTCGCGCGGTGCTTTCGCGCGGCGCTGCGGGAATTCGCGGCAAATGCATCATCATCAACCTGCCCGGCAGCCCCAACGGGGCCTTGGAATCACTCGACACCATTGCCGATCTGCTTCCTCATTCGGTTTCAGTCGTTCACGGAGCGCGGCACGACGGCTAGTCCCACGGGCCGCGCGGCGCGTGCAAAACCGGCTCCGTCTGCGCTACACTCCGTTCTCGTTTGGGGCCTACCTCATAGCGTTCGCCACGAACCGGCAGTTCCAGAGCGAGGAGAAATCCGAATGAGTCCGAAGCGCAGGGTGCGCGCGAGCAAGCCGAAAACGAAACGGAAGCACTACCGGCGAATCGCAACCGAAGAGGCATTTTCGATACCGGAGCAGATGGATGCGCAGCGGGATTTGGTCGCGACTGCGCGGGAATACGATCCGGATCTGTTTCTGTGGAAAATCCAGACCGATCCATCCGGGCCCGTGTATCACAAGCTGCTCGATCTGTTCGATCAACGGCTGCGTACCATGGATGAGTATGACGTGGACATGCACCTGCTCGCGCTGACCTCGACCGGTGTGCAAATGATGAGTCCGGACAAGGGCAACGCGGTTGCCGAAATCGGGAACGATCGTCTGCACGAAGCCATACAGCGGCACCCGGACCGTTTTGCGGGGCTTGCAACCATCGCCCCGCAGGACCCGGCCAGCGCGGTGAAGGAAATTGAGCGCGCGATCACGAAGCTTAAGCTGAGCGGCATCATGATCAACTCCCACACCAACGGCGAATATCTGAGCGAACGAAAATACTGGCCGATCCTGGAGGCCATCGCTGAGCTGAAGGTGCCGCTCTACATTCATCCTCGGGCGCCGATTCCTCTGATGGCCAAGGCGTTCCGGACCGATCACCTGGAGCACGCGATCTGGGGCTATCAGGCCGAGACCGGACTTCATGGACTCCGCATTATCACCAGCGGAGTTCTGGACCATTTTCCGGGTCTGCAGATCGTCCTCGGTCATATGGGCGAGGGCATACCTTACTGGCTCTATCGTCTGGACTTCATGCACGGCCGGGTGCGAATCGGTTTTGATCGGCCCAAGCTCAAATTGACTCCGAGCGAATACTTCAAAAGGAACTTCTACATCACCACCAGCGGCATGAACTGGGAACCAACGCTGAAGTTCTGCATCGAGGCCGTCGGGGCGGACCGCATCATGTGGGCCATTGATTATCCCTACCAGGACCATCCCGACGCCGTGGACTTCCTGGATGCGGCGCGGATTCCGGAGAACGACAAGCAAAAGATCTATCACGAGAACGCCGAGCGGGTCTTCAAGCTCAAAAAGAAGCGTTAAGGGGCAACGTGGAGTTGCAGGATCCCAGACCGAACAAGAATTCCGGCGGAGCCGTCAAACAGATGGCTATGGCGATGGAATTGCCGTTTCTGATCGCCGGGCCTCCGGTTATCGCCGGGGGTATCGGCTATTTTGTGGACCTCGAACTGCATACGAAACCATGGATGATGATCGTGCTTGGCGTCTGCGGCGTCGCGCTCGGGCTTCGCGAAGTCATAAAGCTTGCGGGCGCCGGAGACAAGAAGAGTGAATGACGCAGAATATACCGCGATTGAGCACCGCATCGAATGGTTCATGATCGCACTGGGCGCCGCGATGACTCTGGGCGCGGCAATCGGCTGGGGCGTCCGCGCAGCCGAAGGAGCGGCGGTGGGAACGGCGCTCTGCTGGCTGAACTTTCGGTGGTTAAGACGGGGGGGCGCGGCGCTGATCCGCCTCGGCCAGGCGCAGGCTACGCTTGAAAATCCAAGGGTGCCGCCAGCGGTGCACGCAAAGTTCTTCGGCCGCCTGTTATTGCTGCTCGTTGTGGCCTATGCTATTCTCGCTTGGCTGCGGTTGCCCGCGATTGCATTTCTGTGCGGGCTGGTAGCGGTGGTGCCGGCGATCGTGCTCGAGCTTGGGTATGAATTAGCCCACGGAATGCACCGCTGGAACACTCCGTAAGTCCGATTCGCAAGACAAATTCCGGTAAACGCCTCTTCCTGGAGAAGCATGGGCGACGAGCAAGTTCTCGGTGTGACAAAGGTTGTAAACGCGCTTCTGGGCAAGGTCGCTCTTGCGCTGCTCGCTCTGCTGCACATCACGCCGGATGATCCGAAGTATCCGATTACGAATTCCTTCTCGATGGAGCTCCTGGTCGTTCTGCTTTCCGTCCTGTTCTTCCTGTGGCTCAAGGGGCGCATCTCGGTTGACCGTCCCGGTCCCACGCAGCAAGTGATGGAATTCGTGATCACCAATCCCATGGGCGTCGGGGTGAAGGATCTGATGGACGATATCGTCGGGCACGGAGCCGACCGCCATATCCCGATCGTTGCCACGGTCGGCATTTTCATTCTTTTCTGCAACATGATTTCACTCGTGCCCGGATTTGCGTCGCCCACGGCCACGATCACCGTGCCGCTGGGGCTGGCGGTGATCGTTTTCCTGTATTACAACGCGATCGGCATCGGGAGGCACGGCGGCCTCCACTATGCCAAGTCGCTGCTGGGGCCGATGCCCAAGCTGTTTCCGATCAACATCATCATGCTCATTGTCGAGACTGTCAGCCATTTCGCGCGGTTGCTTTCGCTCTCCGTCCGGCTTTGGGCCAACATGATGGTGAGCGAGCTGCTCTACGTCTCGTTCCTGGCGCTTTCGCTTTCCGTCTTCGAGTTCGTGAGCCATCTCAATCCGGCAGGATACGCCGCGGGCGTCGTGCCGGTTGCGATTCCCCTGGTGCTTGCTCTGCTGCACGTGTTTGTGGCTTTCTTGCAGGCCTTTATCTTCAGCATTCTGGCAATCGTTTATCTGGGACTTGCGTCCGCGGAAGAGCACTAGTCGGGCATCAAAGGCAGCCAGCGTGAGACCGGTCGTCCCCCCGGACTTCCGGTAACCACCTCCTGGCGGCACATACATAAAACAGGAGAAGACATGACCAAGAAAGCAGCGTGGATTTTGCTGGTTGCGGTTCTGGCGCTCATGGTTGCGCCGGTCACGTTCGCCCAAGCAGCAGCGGCGCCCGAACACACGACGAACTGGGTCGGAGTGGCGGCGGCGTTCGCTCTGGGAATTGCGGCGGCGGGCTGCGGTATCGGGCAGGGACTTGCGACCGCAGCGGCTTGCGAGGGCACGGCGCGCAATCCGGGAGCGGGCGGGGCGGTCCGAACTGCGTTCATCATCGGCGTGGCGCTGATCGAGTCGCTCACTTTGTATGCGCTGGTAATCGTTCTGATCAAGTAAACGAACCAGGCGGCATCAGTCGGAAAAGGCGCCCCGGGGTCTGCCTCAAGCGGACCCCGGGGCGCTTTTGTTTTGAGTGAGGCTTCGGCGCGAGATCGATTACGGCTGCGGCGAGGGGAACAGATGCTCTGAGTTAGTGCGGGAACAGGGATCCGGCGGCGGTTTGCGCCAGGTCCCAAACGCGGGACGGCAGGATGCCCAGGTAGAGCGTGCCGGCAGCAGCGATGACCAGGGCAATTGCCACGGCGGCCGGGACCGGCGTCGGCGCATAGTCCCTGTGGGGTGCCTGGAAATACATGGTGATGATCACGCGCAGGTAGTAGTAGGCGCCGATAATCGTGTTGATCGCGGCGATGACCACCAGCAGTACCAGCGCACGCCTGCTAACTCCCAGCGCAGCCTGGAACGCGAAAAATTTCCCCACAAAACCGCCGGTCGCAGGCAGGCCTAGCAGCGAGAGCAGAAACAGCGAGAAGCAGGCCGCAACTACGGGCTGCTTCGAAGCCAGGCCCGAGTAGTCCTGAATCAAGAGCCGCTTTTCATCCTGCTGGCCCAGGTGTGTGATGATGACGAACGCACCGACCTTCATGAACACATACGCCGCCAGATAAAACAGGACCGCGGCAACTCCCAGTGCGGTTGAAGCGGCAAAGGCGACCAGGATATAGCCAGCGTGCGCAATCGACGAGTAGGCGAGCATCCGCTTTACGTTGGTCTGCATGAGCGCACCGAGGTTGCCAATCAGCATGGTCAGCACCGCGCAAACGCAGACGGCCCAGAACCAATAACCCTGAGCCGCGGAAAATGACACGTAGAAGATGCGGATCATGATCGCGAACGTCGCAACCTTGGGGCCCGAAGCCAGCAGCGCTGTGACTGGCGTGGGCGCTCCTTCATAGACGTCGGGCGCGTAAATCTGAAAGGGCGAGACGACGACCTTGAAGCCAAGGCCGACCAAAATCAGTCCCAGGCCCAAAATGGCAAGCGCGGGAACGTGTCCGCCCGACGTCACGGCCTCATTCAGCGCCACTTGGACGTCTTCGATACGCGTCGTGCCGGTGACGCCGTAGACCATGGCAATCCCGTACAGGAAGAATGCCGTCGCGAACGAGCCCAGCAGAAAGTATTTGAGTGAGGCCTCGTTTGAAACCGGCGAGCGCCGGCGGAACCCGACCAGAACGTAGGTGGCGATCGAACTGATTTCCAGGCCTACGAATGCAGTGACGAGTTCATTTGCGCCGGCGAGAATGCCCATGCCGGCCGCCGCAAACAATACCAGCGCGTAGTATTCGCTGCGCTGGATATTCTCCTGATCCAGGTAATCGAGCGATCCGAAGATGGCCATCACCACGGCCGAAAGTATGACCACGTGCAGGAACATGCTGAAAGAATCGGCATGAATCAGATCGCTATAGGCCGGGCCGGGAAAATGATTCGCGACATGCACCGAAGCAAGCGCAAGCACCGCGCCCACCAGAGCAAGCCATCCCAGTGTGCGCTTGCGCGCGGCTCCGACAAATGGATCGACGGCCATCACGATCATGCCGAACAGGCACAGCACGACTTCCGGAGCGAGCCGGTGCAGATTCATGAACTGGCCGTCGGGCATCGGAATCACGGCCGCACCTGCAGTTCGGCGACGGCCGGTAGGGCCCGGTGTGGAATCGTCGCCGCGACGCCCGGAGCAGTCGGGGCCACCACAGGGCGCGACGCATTGCGCGAACCTGAGGTTTGTTCAAGGACGTTGTTCACTGAAACTTCCATGCGGCGGGTGAACAGCGGAGAAGCGATGCCCAGGAACAGGATCGCAACCGCCACGGTCGCAAGAATAATGCGTTCGCGCGTCGAGGCGTCCGGCAAAGTCTTGTTCTTTTCAACAGTTACCTCGCCAAGCGCCACCCGTTGGTAGGCCCACAAAAGGTAGATAGCCGAAAGCACCGCTCCGCTTGAGGCCCACGAGGCCCACGCGTGATGGGTCTGGAATGTGCCGATCAGGATCAGGAACTCGCCCACGAATCCGTTGAGCGGGGGCAGGGCGAGCGACGAGAGGGAAATGAACAGGAAGAAGGACATCAGCACCGGCATGGGCGTTGCCAGACCGCCATATTGCTTGATTTCAAAGGTGTGGCGGCGGTCATAGAGCATGCCAACGCCCAAGAACAGCGCGCCGGTTGAAACTCCGTGGCTGAGCATTTGGAAGATGGCGCCCTGAATCGCGACGGTGTTGAACGCGAAAATCCCCAGGACCACAAAACCGAGGTGGCTGACCGACGTGTAGGCCACCAGGCGTTTCAAGTCGGTTTGCACGGTCGCGACGAGCGCTCCGTATACGATGCCGATGATTGCCAGAACTGCGATGGGCTGCGCCATACGGTGCGCGGCTTCAGGAAACAGCGGAAGGCAGAAACGCAGGATGCCGTAGGTGCCGAGTTTCAGCATGACTCCGGCAAGGATCACCGAGCCTGCCGTCGGCGCCTCGGTGTGCGCATCCGGCAGCCAGGTATGCAGCGGGAACAACGGAACCTTGATCGCAAAGGCGAGGAAAAAAGCGCCGAACATGAGCAGCTCGGTCGTGGGCGGGAACACGAGCTGACCGGACTGCATCAGGGCCAGGATATCGGGGAAGTCAAACGTCCCCGCCTTGCCATACAGCCACACAATAGCGACCAGCATCAGAATCGAGCCGAACATGGTGTACAAAATGAATTTCACGGCCGCGTAGATGCGCCGGTCGTGGCCCCACATGCCGATCATGAAATACATCGGGATCAGCGTGAGTTCCCAGAATACAAAGAACAGGAACAGATCCAGTGAAACGAACACGCCGATCATGGCCGTCTCGATCAGGAGCAAAGCAACGAAGAAGCCCTTTACGTTTTCGTGGATGGATTCCCAGGAACAGAGAATGGCGATCGGCGTTAGGAAGGTGGTCAGAAGGACCAGGAACAAGCTGATGCCATCGACGCCGAGGTGATACTGAATCGATTCGCCGATCCAGGCGTGCCGTTCGACGAACTGGTATTCCGGGTTCGCAGAATCGAATCCGCGCAGCAACAGCAGCGACACTGCAAATTCGGCGAGCGAAGCCGCAAGAGCAATCCGGCGAATCCAGATCTGGTCGTCGGAGCGCAGCAATAGAACCGCTCCCACGCTGAAAAGCGGCAGAAACGTGATGACCGTGAGCAAGTATCCCTGTGTTCCCACGTTAGCGCGCGACCCCCAGAAGCCCGAATAGAATCGCCGTAAATCCAACTGCGCCCAGAATCACCCAGGCGGCGTAGCTGCGCGTGTTGCCCGACTGCAGCTTGCGGGCCTGGGCACCCGATCCGCGCGCTACGGTGGCCGTGCCGTTCACGGTGCCGTCGATCAGGCCTTCATCCACCACGTGCCAGAGGACGTTGGTCGAAATCCAGAGCAGCGGCCGGACGATCAATGCAGCGTAGATTTCGTCCACGTAATATTTATTGAGCAGAAGCGTGTAAAGACCGTGGACGCTTTGGGCCAAGCGCTTGGGAGTGTCCGGTCTCTTGATGTAGAACCACCAGGCCACCAGCAGGCCGAGCACACCCACAATCACCGGCCAGCCCGTCAGCGCGTGCAGCAAATCCATCGCGGGACTTGCCGGAACTTCGGTTGCGACCGGAGACACTGCGCCAGAGGCGGGCGCATAGGCCGCAAAAACCGGCGCCACGAACTTCTCGAAATAGTCGATTCCGCCGACCAGCTTCGGCGCCGCGAACCAGCCGCCAAAGATCGACAGGAACGCCAGAACCATCAGCGGGATGGTCATGTTCTTCGTTGATTCATGGACGTGGACCGCATGCTCGTCATAGCGCGGCTCACCGAAGAAGGTGAGGAATATCAGACGGAACATGTAGAACGATGTCAGTCCAGCACCGGCGACGCCCAAACCCCAAAGCAGAAGGTTGGCGTAGGGGCCGGAGTAGGCAGCCTCGAGGATCGCGTCCTTGCTGAAGAATCCCGCGAAACCCGGGATGCCGGCAATTGCAAGAGTCGCGATGAACATCGTCCAATAGGTGGCCGGAATTTTCTTTCGCAAGCCGCCCATCTTCATCATGTCCTGCTCGCCACCCATGGCATGGATCACGCTGCCGGCTGCGAGGAACAGCAGCCCTTTGAAAAACGCGTGGGTCATCAGGTGGAAAATGCCAGCGCTGTAGGCGCCCACACCGCAGGCCAGGAACATATAGCCAAGTTGCGAGACGGTCGAGTAGGCCAGGACCTTCTTGATGTCGGTCTGGACCAGGCCGATGGTCGCTGAATAAAACGCGGTCACCGCGCCGACGATCGCGACCACCAGCATGGCAGCCGGCGCTCGCGAGAACAGCGGATTCATGCGCGCAACCATGTAGACGCCGGCAGTAACCATTGTCGCGGCGTGGATCAGCGCGCTGACCGGTGTGGGACCCTCCATCGCGTCCGGGAGCCAGACGTAGAGAGGTAGCTGGGCTGATTTGCCGATTGCGCCGGCGAACAGTAACAGGCAGATCGTGGTCAGAACATCGACGGGCTTGTCCGCCACCTGCGAGAAAATTTCACCGAATGCCACGGTGCCGAAGGTCGCAAATACGAGCAGGATGCCGACGGTGAATCCGAAGTCGCCGATGCGCGTGACGATGAAAGCCTTTTTACCGGCATCGGCAGCGGATTTCTTCAGGAACCAAAAACCGATCAGCAAATAGCTGCACAGCCCGACGCCCTCCCACCCGACGAACATGACGATGAGGTTTGCGCCCATCACCAGCGTCAGCATGAAGAACATGAACAGATTCAGGTAGCTGAAGAACCGGTAGTAGCCGCCTTCGTGGGCCATGTATCCGGTTGAATAGATGTGGATGAGCATGCCGACGAAGGTCACGACGAGCAACATCACGACGGTAAGCTGGTCGACCTGCAGGGCGAAATCCACCCGGAACGGATGCGGCGTCGCTTCGCCTGCGACCATCCAGGTAAAGTAGTTCCCGATGAAGGGAATCTGGGCGGCCGCAAGACCCAGGAACTCGCGAACGGTTTCCGCCGCGGCCAGAAACGACAAAACGACCGAGCCTATAGCCACCGAATTCACGGTCGATTGCGGCCAGCGCTTGCCCAATAGGCCGTTGATCGCGGCGCCGGCAAGCGGCAGCGCGAGAATGATCCAGAGATGGTTGAGTAGCAGCATTAGAGCTTGAGCAGATTGATGCGTTCGACGTTCAGCGACTGGCGATTCTGTGCGAGCATGATCACAATTGCGAGACCCACCGCAGACTCGGCCGCCGCGACGACAATCACGAAAAATACGAAAACCAGACCATCGAGCGAGTTGTGCGCGCGTGCGAACGCCACGAAAGCAAGATTCACGGCGTTGAGCATCAGTTCAATGGACATGAACATCGTGATGATGTTGCGCTTGAATACGAACGCAACCACACCCAGTCCGAACAGAATCGCGCTCAGCACCAGGTAATAGGAAATGGGAACGGCGCTCATGAGGGTTCCTTCCTCGCCAGCACCAGGGCGCCCAGGATCGCAATCAGTATCAGGATCGAGGTCGCCTCAAACGGGAACAGATACTGCCGGAAAAGCATCTCGGAGAGGTTCGCGGTATCGGCCGCTTCATTTGAGGAGCCCACGCCGTTTGCGATCGCCGTGCCGATGGGCGAATGCGCAAGCCAGTGGGCGATCTCCAGAAGCAGCAGGAAGCCCAGCGGAACACCCGCAAATTTGGCGATTTTGCTGAAGTCGGTGCGCTCCTCCACACCCGCATTGAGCAGCATGATGACGAAAACGAACAGAACCATGACGGCGCCTGCGTACACGATGACCTGCACTGCGGCGATGAACGGCGCGCCCAGCAGCAGGTACAGGACCGCGAGCGCCATCATCACCAGGACCAGCGCAAGCGCGCTGTGAATCGGCTCCTGCGCCAGGATCAGCACGACCGCCCCAGCCACGGCGAGCAGCGCGCAGACGAAGAACATGAGGATCGCTATGTTCATCCGTGCCTCAGCAGGGGCCAGACGATCACGAACGCCGTGACCACCAGATTCGCAATCGATACCGGCAACAGCAGCTTCCAGCCGAACGACATCAACTGGTCGTAGCGGAACCGCGGCAAAGTGGCCCGCATCCAGATGTAGAAGAACAGGATCCCGAGGATTTTGGCCGTAAACCAGAACGGCCCTTGAATGTGGACCGCAACAGGCGGGTACAGACACACCAATCCGCCTCCAAGGGCAAGCATTGTGACGACAGCAAACTGGAGCCGTGCAAACCCGCGCATCTCCGACACCGTGTTCCATGCGCAATAGGCCGCGAGCAGCAAAAGGCCGGCGCCGGGCAGATAGTTCTGCCACGTCCAGGTGTCGGGAAAGGGCGACAGCCACCCGCCCAGGAAAAGAATGGTGGCAAGACACGATACCGTGATCATGTTTGCGTATTCAGCCATGAAGAACATGGCGAACTTGAATGCCGAGTATTCGGTATGGAATCCGGCGACCAGCTCGGTTTCAGCTTCGGGCAGATCAAAGGGGACGCGGTTGGTTTCTGCGATCGCAGCGGTGAGGTAGCAGAGAAACCCGATGATCTGCGGAACGATATTCCATCTGGGGATAAACGGCAGGTACCTGAAATATCCCCGCTGGGCTTCGATGAGCTGGTTGAAGTCAAGCGAACCGGCCAGCAGCAGCACTCCGACAACAGAAATCGTGAGGGAAACTTCGTAGCTGATCATCTGCGCCGAACTGCGCAGACCGCCGAGCAGTGCATACTTGCTGTTCGAGGACCATCCGGCGAGCGCGACGCCATAGACTCCCATCGAGGTGATGGCGAACACGAACAACAAACCGAGATTGATGTCCGAGACCACGAAAATCGGTTGCCCCAGGAACAGCCTTTCCGGAGGTCCGAATGGAATCAGGGCGATGGCCGTCAGACCGAGCGAGAGTGCCAGGAAAGGCGCAAGGGTGTAGATGAGCCGGTCGGCGATCGGCGGCATCACGTCTTCCTTGAAAAGAAACTTCAGGCCGTCAGCCAGAGGCTGGAGCAATCCGTGTGCGCCCACGTTATAGGGGCCCCAGCGCGACTGGATATGCGCGATCACCTTGCGTTCAAGCCAGGTGAGGTACGCCAAGCCCGTCATCACAATAAACAGCAGGACGGCGACCTTGACTACCGCTGCCACCAGGACTGGGTGTTGGGAGATGAAACCCACGGCGTCTGTTTTGCCTCGTTCGTCGATGTGAGCCTGGAACAGTACCGGCCCAGGGTGCCGCTCGTAAACAGATAATCCTGTGAAGAGAAAACCGTGCCGGCCGGCACGTCATACGCAGCCTCGGGCGCCTTGCTCGTGGCTGTTGAAAGTTCGGAGCCGCCCGCAAGCAGTGTCGCCGGTGACAGGTCGTATCCGGAAACGTTCTGCCGGATTTCATCCAGTGCCGCTTCGGGCGTGCGCAGCCGGATCGGCGTGCCGATTCCGAGCGTGCTGAGCTGGTGCGAAAGTATGCGAAGCAGGTCGAAATCGCTCCGCGGCCCCTGTGGATCGATCGAGCGATGCGTGAGCTGCACTTCACCCGCCGTATTGGTAAGCGATCCGTCTTTTTCGTAGGTGGAGGCGGCCGGCAGGACG
The DNA here is from genome assembly GCA_035603235.1 of Candidatus Cybelea sp. Classification (GTDB taxonomy): domain Bacteria; phylum Acidobacteriota; class Terriglobia; order Acidiferrales; family UBA7541; genus Palsa-295. The sequence continues at coordinate 17,559 of DATNKU010000036.1, forward strand.
ACATCGGCTCGCTGCGCAGTCTCGGTCAGAAACATGTCGTGAACGACCACGAGCTCCAAGCCCGCGAGCCTGTCCGGCTGCGCGACGCTAAAGGTCTTCAGCGGATTTGCGCCGACCACGTAGAGGACCTTCAATTTTCCCGCGACCGCAGCTTCCATCATTGCGCGGGCCGTCAACCCCGGCTTCGCGGAGATCTCACCGCCCCAGAGCTTGGCAAATCTCGCTCGCTCAGAGGGGTCCGACAGGTGCGCGTAACCGGGCAGGCGGTCGGGCAGAATCCCCATGTCGGCGGCCCCCCTGGAATTCGCGTAATCGCCCAGGGCCATGAATTTTGTCTTGCCGCCGAAACGTGCGGTGAGTGAAACAAGATCGCGGATCGCGGCGCCCTGGATATCCGCACCAAAAAGGACGACCACGTCTTTTTCGGCTTCAAGCGCCGCTTTGAGCTGCACCAGCGCCTCGGTCGTCTTTGGATCGAACTGGCCCTTCTCGGTCGCAAGCCAGCGCAGCGCCTGATGCTCCTGGCCCTTGGCGACTTCGACTGCGATCTTGGCCTGACGATGAATCTTGCTTGGCAGGCTGTTGATCGCGTAGAGCTGCAGACCATGGTGGCGGACACCGGTGCGAATCTGCCAGGCCACCAGCGGGTTCTGCTGCGTGACGTCGTTGCCGATCAGCAGCACCGCCGGCGCGTTGTAGACATCGGCCACTGTCGCAAGTGAATCCTTCGCGCGCAGTCCAAGCGCGGCAGCAAGGCCTGCGTAGTCCGCCGTGCGGTGATGGTCGAGGTTGTTGGTGCCCAGTGTGACGCGCGCGAAACGGTTCAACAGATAGTTTTCTTCGTTCGTGGTGTGGTTGGAGCCCACGACGCCGATGGCCTCGGGGCCGTGCGTTTCGTGTGCCAGTTTCAGTCTTCGTGCAACTTCCTCGAGCGCATCTTCCCAACTCGCGGGCTCGAGCTTTCCGTTGCGGCGAACCAGCGGCTGGCGGATGCGCTCGGCATTCGAGGTGAAGTCGTATCCAAAGCGCCCTTTGGCGCACAGGAACTCGCCGTTGACGCCGGAGTGATCGCGGTTGTTGGCGCGCAGGATTTCATTGTTGCGCACGCTCAGCGTGGTCTTGCACCCGTTGGAACAGTGCGCGCAGGGGGTTCCCACGTAGGTCATTTCCCAGGGGCGTGTCTGATAGCGATACGTGCCGCTGGTAAGCGCTCCGACCGGGCAGATGTCGATGCACATGCCGCATTCTTCGCAGGCCAGTTCGTCCGGCTTGTTGGGCAAGATCACCGACAGCACGCCGCGCGAGCCGACGCCCAAAGCCTTCACGTCCATCCCTTCGTCGCAGACGCGCACGCAGCGGAAGCAGAGAATGCAGCGCGGGGCGTCGTAATAGACCAGGGGCGACCACTTTTGCTCCGGCGTGTGGAGCTTTTCCTCGATGAAGCGTGTCTTGTCCAGGCCGTAGCGGAAGGTCATGTCCTGCAGCTCGCACTCACCGCCCTTGTCGCACACCGGGCAGTCCAGAGGATGATTTGAAAGCAGGAACTCGATCATGTCCTTGCGCGCTTTGTGGACTTGGTCGGTTGAGGTCTTCACCACCATGCCGTCGGTTGCCACAAGCGTGCACGCGGTTTGCAGCTTCGGCATCTTTTCGACTTCGACCAGGCACATGCGGCAAGCGGCCTGAAGCGACAACCCCGGGTAGTAACAGAACGACGGGACTTCGATCCCCTGGCTCTTGGCCGCTTCAATCACGAGCGTGCCCGCAACCGTCGTCACCGGACGGCCGTCAATTGTGAACGCGATCTGTTTTTGATCTGCCATGGCCGCCTTAGTGCGCTCCGGCAATGAGTTCCGCGGCGCTGTTGTAGGCGCATTTGCCGTGGAGATGGTCCTCAAACTCGTTCCGCCACTTCTTCACGATGCTGATGGTTGGCAGCGCCGCTGCGTCGCCCAAGGGGCAGAAGGTACGGCCCAGCATGTTCTTGGACAGCTCGTCGATCAGCGGGATGTCTTCTTCGCGGCCCAGTCCCTCATGGAAACGATCAAGCATCTTTGTCAGCCAGGCGGTGCCTTCGCGGCAGGGAATGCACCAGCCGCAGGACTCGTGAGCATAGAAATGCATGATGCGACGCGCCACGTCCACCATGCAGGTGTCCTCGTCCATAATTACCGTGCCGCCGGAGCCGAGCATCGAACCCGCCTTGGCGACCGAATCGTAATCCATGGCGACATCGATCTCGTCGGCAGACAGCAGCGGGCACGAACTCCCGCCGGGAATCACGGCTTTCAGTTTCTTCCCGCCGCGCATGCCGCCGGCAACCTCTTCAATCAGACGTCGCAGCGGAAAACCGAGCGGAAGCTCGTAAATTCCGGGTCGATTGACATGGCCTGAAATCGAGTACAGCCGGGTGCCGCCGTTTTTCGGCGTGCCCAGGGCCGCGTACCAATCTCCGCCCTTGCGTATGATCGCGGGAACGGTGCTGAGCGTTTCGACGTTGTTGATCACCGTGGGGCAGCCATAGAGGCCGACCACGGCAGGGAAGGGTGGCCGAATGCGCGGATAGCCCCGCTTGCCTTCCAGAGATTCCATGAGCGCCGATTCCTCGCCACACTCGTAGGCGCCAGCGCCGGTGTGGGTGACAAGCTCAAAATCGAATCCGCTGCCCTGAATGTTCTTGCCGAGGTAGCCCTGGGCATAGGCTTCGGCGATGGCCACGTCCATGATGTCGATAATGTAGCGATATTCGCCGCGTATATAGATGTAGCCCTGGTGCGAGCCGACCGCGCGGCCAGCGATGATCATGCCTTCGATCAGCTGGTGCGGGTCCATTTCCATCAGCGGACGGTCCTTGCAGGTTCCCGGTTCGCTTTCATCGGCGTTCGCCAGGATGTATTTCGGTTTGGAGGTGTCTTTGGGAACGAAACTCCACTTCAGTCCGGCAGGAAAGCCCGCGCCGCCGCGTCCCCGCAGGTTCGACTTCTTCACCTCGTCGATGATCTGATCCGGCGTCATCTTCAGGGCTTTTTCAAGGCCCCGGTAGCCTTCGTACTTGCGGTAGACATCCAGTTTGTGGGCGTTCGGGATCCCGAACCGCTCGCTGATCACCAGCACTTCAGCTGGCAACCGTTCGTGCACCGATCCGGCAGTGACGGCAGACGGCTTGGGTTTCTTGCCGTCCTGAAGCTGCTCGAAAATCACGTCCACTTTGTCGGAGTCAAGGTTTTCGTAGAAGTCGTAATTCACCTGCATCGCCGGAGCGCCCGTGCATGCGCCGATACATTCGACTTCCTCAACGGAGAAAGTGCCGCTGGCAGATACTTCCTTGTGGCCGATGCCAAGCCTCTTCTGAACGTGCTTTAGCAGCTCGTTGCCGCCGCGAAGCATGCAGGAAATGTTGGTGCAGACCTGGATGTGATTGCGCCCGGCTGGTTTGCGCCGCAGCATCGAGTAATAGGAGAGCGTTTCCTCGACCTGAATGATGTTCAGGTCCAGTCGCCTGGCGATTTCCTGAAGGAGCTCATCGCTCAGTGAACCGAACTGATCCTGAGCGTAGAGCATCATGGGGATCAGCGCCGAACGCTTGATCGGATACCGACCGGCAAGCTCGTTGAACTTTGTTTCCAGCGGTGGCGGCAGTTGCATGGTCCGGTTTTCGGTCGCGAAAGCTAGCGGTCCACTTCTCCCAGAACAATATCGGTGGTGCCGATGCAGGCGACTACATCGGCGATCAGACGGCCTTCGCACAACTTCGGCAACGATTGCAGGTTCACAAATGACGGGGTGCGGAATTTCACGCGGTACGGCTTGGCCGACCCGTCGCTGGCCATAAATACGCCGAGCTCTCCGCGCGGCGATTCGATCGCCTGATAGACCTCGCCCGGCGGCGCGGCAAAACCCTCGGTGAAAATCTTGAAGTGGTAGATCAGCCCTTCGATCGAAGTCTTCATTTCCTCGCGGGACGGCGGGATGATCCCGGGCGTTTCGGCGCGGAAGGGTCCGGTGGGCGTAACCTTGTCGATCGCCTGGCGGACGATCTTGATGCTCTCGCGAATTTCGGCCACCCGTACCTGGTATCGCGCGTAGCAGTCTCCGGCCGTTTGGGTCTGCACGTTGAAATCGAACTCCTCGTAGCTGGAGTACGGGAACGCCTTGCGGACATCGAAGGCCACGCCGCTGCCCCGAAGCATCGGACCGGAAGCGCCCATGGCGATTGCATCTGCCGCGCTCAGGTATCCCACGCCCTTGGTTCGGCCCCACCAGATGCGGTTTTTCGTCAGCAGGGTCTCGTATTCGTCAATGTGGCCGGGCAGGGCGTCTATAACGCGCCGGACACGATCGAGCCAGTCCGGAGGCGGCTCAAGTGCAAGCCCGCCGATGCGGAAGTAACTGGTCATCATCCGCTGGCCCGAGACGTACTCGTAGATCTTCATGATCTCTTCGCGCTCGCGGAAGCTGTACAGGAAAACAGTCATCGCGCCCAGATCAATGGCGTGCGTTCCCAGCCAAACCAGGTGCGAGGTAATTCGCGTCAGCTCGGTGAGCAGCACGCGGATGTACTGCGCGCGCTTGGGAACTTCGATTCCGATCAGGCGTTCTGCGGCGAGGCAGAAAGCGAGGTTGTTGGACAGCGGCGCAAGGTAGTCGATACGGTCGGTGAGCGTAATGCACTGAGAATAGGTCTTTGATTCGCAGGATTTTTCAATGCCCGTATGCAGGTAGCCGATCTCGGGCTTGGCCGACAGGACGATTTCCCCGTCCAGCTCCAGGACCACGCGCAGAACGCCGTGCGTGGACGGGTGCTGAGGACCCATATTGAGGACCATCGCCTGGGCGGGCCCGGCTGGCGTCTCGATGACTGTCGTCTTTGTGTTCATGAAATCCGTCTTCGCCCGACGAGCCTAGCGGAATCCCTCGACGGGGTAGTCCTTGCGGAGCGGATATCCCTCCCAATCGTCCGGCATCAAGATCCGGCGAAGGTCGGGGTGCCCCTGAAATCGAATGCCAAAAAGATCGAAATTCTCCCGCTCATGCCAATTGGCCGTAGGCCAGACCGGCGTGAGCGTCGGCACGGACGGCTCAAGACCCGCCAAGCGCACCCGCAAACGCAAGCGCAGCCCGAGGTCGATCGAGAGCAGGTGATAATTCAGCTCAAAGCGCGGCTCCATCGGAAACCGGTCGACCACCGTAATGTCGGAAAGGTAGGTAAATCGCAGGGAAGGCTCGCCGGCAAGAAATTCAGCCGCGCGTGCAAGGTGTTGCGGGGGGACGACAACCGTCGTTTCGCCTCGGAATTCAATTACTTCGGCGACGGCATGCTTGTCCCAGTCCCTCAGCTTCTGTACGGCGGCGTTGCTGCTGACTTCTTGCGATTCCACGATGGACCCGATCCCGGACGGGCGACTAGCTGTCCCAGTTGAGCGCGCCCTTTTTCCACAGGAAAATATAACCAACCAGCAGGATGACAATGTAGAGCAACATCTCCACAAATCCAAACACATTCAACTTGTGGTAAACGAGCGCCCAAGGATACAGAAAGATCGCCTCGATATCGAACAGAATGAAAACCAGGGCCACCATGTAGAAATGAACCGAAAAGGGATGGCGCGCGTCGCCCGTAGGGAGAATTCCGCATTCGTACGGCTGGTCTTTTTCTCGAGTTGGCTTGTGCTTGCCGACCACGGCGGAAAGAGTGATCAGCAGGGCGGCCAGTCCGGCCGCCAGTATAAACATGAGCAAAAGCGGGCCGTAGCTGTCGAGGTAGTTGCTGTTCATTTTAAAGCCGCTGCTATAATAGCGTTCGAGAGTACACCGGTCAAATGAACTCCCCAAGATTTTATTTACGGGGGAGGCTCGCTACGTTCACCGAAAAGGGGATCGGCAGGCGATGAGTTCCGGATTTAACACCGACGTTCACGTCGGAGATCAGGTCTTCCATGTGCAAACCGAGGACCGGGGTCCAAGCCATCCGGTCATCGATACGGCCGTGTACCAACACGGGCGAATTCTGCACCGCCTGGCCTCGAGCTATCAGGAATTCGCCCAATCGCCCGAATTCAGCGCGGATGTTCTTGGCGAGCGGGTTCAGGAGCAACATCGACGGGTCATCGGAGATCTGCGCGCGGGCGCGTTTACGGCGGAGATTGCCGCGGCCATGGAGCTTGCCGTCCGCACCGGCGGGATTCAGGTGCAGCTGCTGAATCCGACGTCGTGGCTGGAAGGCGGCAACGTGTCACTCGACCTGGAAATTGTGCGGCGAGCCGATCGGCAGCCGCAGGCGGGCGCGCAGGTGAAAGCCGCGATCGAAGGCGCATCGGAAGCGTCTCATTACGCGGGAACCAGCGACGATCGGGGCCGCGTGCGGATTGAGTTTCCGCTGCCGCCGCTCGGAAAAGGCGATCTTGCGCTGGTGATACACGCGCAGGCCGATGGCAGCAAGGACGAGATACGCTTCGCGATGCGCTCGCGCAGCAAGTGACGACCCATAAGTCTCGTTTTGGATCTGCTCCCGGTCACTCCAGCAGGGGATTGCTGCAGTTTCGCGCCGAACAATGACAGTTACGATCAACGGCGAACGCCGCGACATTCCCGAAGGCCTCAGCGTCGCCACGCTGCTCGATCACCTTGGGATGTCCTCCGGGCGCGTGGCTGTCGAGCGCAATCTGGACATTCTGCCTCGCACTCTCTGGAAGAAAACTTTGGTTGAATCCGGTGACAGCTTCGAAATCGTGCACTTCGTCGGCGGGGGCTAGCGGCGCTTGGATTTCGCCGCAATATACTTCTTCCACGGCTTCCAGTAGTAATGCGGCCAGCCTCTGGTCACCCCCTTGTGGTCGTATTGAGGAACATTTACGTGAACCAGATCGATCTGCCCGCCGCCGCGAACCTTGCTGAATCGCAGAATCAGAATGGAATCAGGGTCGCTCGCCTTCCAGTGCGCAGCTCGCCAGGCCTGAACGATCAGGCGTTTTGGCACGATCAATAAGTTCCGCCCGCGGAGCTGGCGATTCCAAGCCGTGAATGTGCCGCCCACCTTGCGACTCATGGTCGCTCTGCCGCCGGTAGCGGCAGAGTGCTGCCTTGAATCGAGATAGGTGTCAAACAGCGTCTCTGGCGGAGCGGTGAACCGCACCGATTGCTCAATCGCTTTCGTCATGACCATTCCTGCCGGCGAGATTAAGACTTCCGCCGGGTGAAGTGGAACAATGCATGTTCCTGGTCCTTGCCGTTCGCATGGAGCGTCCAGGTCTCGTTGAAATGGTCGTTGTCTGCAATCTGCAGGAACATGTGATGCATGTGCATGTCCTCAGGACTTGCCAGGTTTGTCGCGCCTGTAAACGAAAAATCAAAGTCGCGCGCACCAGCCGCAATCGACGGGGTCTCCATGCGCGGCTGATTGCCGATCTCGCACAAGTGGACCATGGCGATCTTGTCCCCGTCGCGTGAGTACAGCGTTACCATCTGATGCGCTTCAGTTGATTGAAATGTTTCCTCAATCGCCGTGCCGTTGGACACCAGGCGAATGGTGCTCGTCAGCGGTGCGCCTTCCGGAGTCACGGCGTCCCATGTGCCTACCAGCGTCTTCAGGCGGTCAAATCCGCCGGTCGCAGCCGACTGTGAGCCCGCGCGCGCGGCGCACAAACCCAGTATCACGATCCCTACCGCGAATACTCGTATCGTCATTCTCATCGTAGCCTCCGTAAAGGAATTTATACTTCTACTACGCCTGCAACACGCGTCCAAGAGTTTCAAAGCAGCCCTTCCAGCCCAGCTCGTGACGGTCGCCGAGCGCGCTCGTGGTAAACCCTTCGTGCGTTAGCACCACCTCGGTTGAGTCGCCGCGCGCGAAAAACTCCACAGTCACAATCGTCGGGCCGCATTCATTTACTTCACCCGGCCGTACCGGGGTCTTGGTCCATTCCCAGGTGAAGACCAGCTTTTCCGGCGGGCGAATCTCCCGATACTCGCCTGTCAACCAGAAGAAGTCTCCGGAAGGTGAAGTAGACTTCAAGCGGTACCGCCCGCCAGGCCGGACATCGAGTTCGAGGTATTCAGCTTTGTGTTCGGCGCTCGCGCGACACATCCAGCGTTTTAGAGACTCGGGTTCGGTCCATGCCCCGAAGACCCTTTCCCGCGGCGCAAGGAACGTCCGCTTGACCTGAACCTTCAGCTCCGGAGCGGTGCGGGAACTGGTCACTTGGTTTCTCCCGTGCTCCCGGTTGTGGCGAGGTAGTTCACAAGCACGTCGAAGCAGCCGTTCCATCCGGTGTTGGTCTCGTCGAATTCCTTGGTCGCAAGGAAGCCTCTGTGGGTCAGGACAACTTCGGTTGATCGGCCCTGCTCGAAGAACTCGACGGTGACTTCGGTTTCCGGATGAAGGCTGGTTTCATCGCCCCCCGAACGCTTCAAGGTCCATTTCCAGGTGAACACGATTTTCTCTGGCGGCTTCACCTCGCGGTAAACGCCCGTGCCGATGTATTCAGCGCCCGTCTTGGAGTCGGTCACTTCAATCATGTAGCCACCGCCCGGGTGTGCATTGAATAGGGGAAAACTCACCCGGTGACTGGGCACATCGCGGCACATCCACTGCTCTACGGCTTGCAGTTCGGTCCACGCCCTGAAGACTTTTTCCCGCGGCGCCTGGAAGACGCGCCGGATTTGAAGCGTTGTCCCGGTGTTGGGGCCGGAAGTTGCCATTTGGGATTCTCCTTCTTCGTGGACTCCTCTAGATACAGGGCCAGGGCATCGAGCTGCTCTTCCCAAAACCGGCGGTACCGCTCGATCCACTCCGCCGCGTTCTTCATCGGGTCTGCGACGAATCGGCAGTGATGTACGCGACCGTCCTTCTGACGCGCGATCAGCCCCGCATTTTCCAGCACGCGCAGGTGCTTGGACACGGCAGGCAGAGACATTTGGTAGGGCGCAGCCAGCTCGCTGACCGACGATTCGCCCTGTGCCAGGCGCGCAAGAATTCCTCGCCGGGTGGCGTCTGACAGCGCCGCAAACGTGGCGTCGAGGACCGCGCTTGAATAGTTAACCATATGGTATAGTATTGCGCCGCGGAAGCAAGCTGTCAAGAAAATTCTGGGATGAGGCCGCGCTAGATGCCGGGGAGCAGGTGGCCCATCTTGTCCTGCTTTGTGCGCAGATAGGCGCGCGAGTGATGATTGGTGCGGGGACGGCAGGGGATTCGCTCAACTACGCGGATGCCGGCGCGCTCCAGTTGCGCGATTTTGTCGGGATTATTCGATAGCAGGCGCACGGACCTGACCCCGAGCGCCTTCAGAGCCTCGGCCGCAAAATCGTAATCGCGCGAGTCGGCTGCGAATCCAAGCTTGCGATTCGCCTCGACCGTATCGAGGCCCTCGTCCTGCAGCTCGTAGGCTTTCACCTTGTTGATCAGACCGATCCCGCGCCCTTCCTGCGGCAAATAGAGCACGATGCCGGACGCCGCCTTGGCGATCCTGCGCAGCGAAAGCTCAAGCTGGGCTCTGCAGTCACAGCGCTCCGAGGTGAAGACGTCTCCGGTGAGGCATTGGGAATGGATTCGCACCACCGGCGCCTTGCCTGGGGTGAGCTTGCCGTGTCGGATCGCCACGGCCTCCTCCTGTGGCCCCCGCCCTTTGATAGCAGCGATGGTAAAATGGCCGAACCGTGTGGGCAGATTCGCCGTTGCGACCACCCGCACTTTCCCGGTCTGGTTTCGGTGCTTCATCGAAGCCCACCAGTATAGCAGGGTTGCCGGAGCGGCCTTCCCCTCGGGCAGTTGTCCCACTTCGGCGCCTGAGCGTCTGGCGAGGGACCCAAGGAAAGGAACTTTGATGGGTTCGATAGATTCTTTTCGTAGGACCCGCCTGCAGGCTGTTGATAGAGTTAGGTTATGGGAGCAGCTCCGGCGCATATGGTGAACCCTGGACTGTTCGAGGGTTACGAGACGGGTGCGTTTTATGACGAGATGTTTTCCTCGCCCGGACAGCCTCGCGCTCAATATACCAAGCTCTTCCAGAAGCTGGGATCGATGGCGCCCTCGCAGTTTGAAGAGCGCAGGAAACTCGCCGACCTCTCGTTTCTGATTCAAGGGATTACATTTACGGTCTATAGCGACGGTCGCGGCACCGAGCGCCTGTTCCCATTTGACCTGATCCCTCGCATCCTGCCGCGCTCGGAGTGGGAGCACATCGACCGGGGCCTTTCGCAGCGGGTAAGGGCGCTGAACCTTTTTCTTCAGGACATCTACGGAAAGCAATCCATCCTGAAGGACAAGAAACTTCCTCGGTGGCTCGTCTATTCGTGCCCGAACTTCCGGCGAGAGGTGATCGGCGTCGAAGTGTCGCGTGGCATCTATACCCACATATGCGGCATTGACCTGGTGCGCGATTCAAAGAGCGGGGATTTCTATGTGCTCGAAGACAACGTCCGCACACCGAGCGGAATCTCCTACGTGCTTGAAAACCGGCTGGTGATGACGCGCACGCTTCCGGATGCGTTCCAGGCCTGCGAGGTCCTTCCCGTCAATCACTATCCCGCGGAGCTGTCCAGGATTCTCCGCAGCCTTTCGCCTCGCGGCGAGGCCGATGCACAGATTGTCCTGCTGACTCCCGGGATCCATAACAGCGCATACTTCGAACACAGTTTCCTTGCGCAGCAGATGGGAATCGAACTGGTCGAGGGGCGGGACCTGATCGTCGACGGCGGCATCGTGTATATGAAAACGATCCGCGGGCTGCAGCGCGTGGACGTGATCTACCGCCGCGTGGATGACGAGTATCTGGACCCGCTGACGTTTCGTGCCGATTCCGTGCTCGGCGTGCCGGGTCTGATGGGGGCATATCGTGCGGGCAACGTGGCCCTGGCGAACGCCGTCGGGAACGGGGTCGCCGACGACAAGGCAATTTACGCCTACGTTCCGGAGTTCATCCGCTACTACCTGGGCGAAGAGCCCATCCTGAAAACGGTTGAGACTTTTCTGTGCGCTAATCCCAGCGACCTCGCCTATGTTCTGGATCATCTGCCCCAGCTGGTTGTAAAGGCGGTCGGTGAATCCGGTGGCTATGGGATGCTGATGGGACCCACTGCGGATCGCGCGAAGCTGCTGGATTTCGCCGATCGCCTGCGTGCGAATCCGCGAAACTACATCGCGCAACCGGTTGTGGGGCTCTCTCGCGTGCCTTCCTATGATCCTTCGACGGGCAGCGTCGCGGGCCGCCACGTCGATTTGCGTCCCTATTGCCTGTACGATGGGGAGAACGTGACGATTGTGCCCGGCGGGTTGACGCGCGTTGCTCTGCAACCGAACTCGCTGGTGGTGAATTCCTCGCAGGGCGGCGGAAGCAAGGATACCTGGGTTCTGCGGGGAGAAGACTAGATGCTTTCGCGGATCGCGGAATCGCTGTTTTGGCTCGCGCGCTATATCGAGCGCGCCGAGGACACCGCGCGAATCCTGGATGTGAACTACCACATGCTCCTTGAACAGTCGCAGCAGTCCTACCGCTTGCGCTGGGAGCCTCTGATCATCATGGCGGGAGAGGAAAAACTGTTCGGCAAGCTCTACGACGAGGTGAACGCAGAAAACGTATTTGAGTTTCTGGCTTTCAGCGAGAAAAATCCCAGCTCCATTGTGCAATGCGTTTCCAAGGCCCGTGAAAATGCTCGCACCATCCGCGACAGGATCTCCCGAGAGATGTGGGAAGACATCAACGGCCTGTACTACGCCGTCACCCGGTTTCATCCCCCGGAAGAGATCGCGGCAGGCCCGCACCGTTTCTGCGACAAGATCAAGTTTGGCGCGCACCGTTTTCACGGCGTAACCGACGCAACCCTGCCGCACGATGAAGGCTGGGAGTTCCTGCGCATCGGATGGTCGCTTGAACGGGCGGAAATGACCGCGCGGCTGGTAGACGTCCAATACCACAACCTGCTCGATGCGCTGCCTTCGGTCGGCGCTCCCGACAATCATCAGTGGATGGCCGTACTGAGGTCTGTTGGCGCGTACGAAACCTATCACCGTCAATATCACTCGGCGATTGAACCCGAGAAGGTGGCCGAGATGCTGATCCTGCATCATCAACATCCCCGCTCGATCCGGTTCAGCGCTTCTGAGGTGCAGGCGGGGCTGCGAGCCGTCAGCGGAAGCGGGCCGGGCGCCTACGGCAATGAAGCGGAACGTCTGGCAGGCAGGGTCGTCGAGCGGCTGCGCTATGACCGGGTGACTGAAATCTTCAAGCAGGGACTGCACAGCTATCTCGATGAATTGTTGCGGATGTGCGGAGCGATCGGAGAAGACATCGCCCGAACCTACTTCTACTATGCGGTGGTGGCATGAACCGATATCGTCTGGTACATACGACTGACTTTGTCTATGACGGGCCCGTCTCAGAGAGCTACAACGAAGTCCGGCTGCGCCCACTTCACGACGAGCGGCAGAGCTGCCTTTCCTTCCGGCTGACGACGACCCCGCATTCTCGCGGCACTGCCTACCGAGACGCTTACGGGAACTGGGTTCATCAGTTCAACGTCCTGACCGAGCACCGCAGGCTGCGGGTTGAGGCCGAGTCCGTCGTTCTGCGGCACGAAACCTTCGATGCTCCTGCCGACTCGACGACGCTTGCCGAGTTCGATTCCCACAGCCACCAGCTCGATGAGGAACACTTCGATTTCGTGGCTCCGACCGGGTTTGTGCCCCATCTGGTGCACTTGCGCGAAATTATAGATGCGGCCGAAAAATCGTGCGACCAGACCGTGGCCGGATTCGCACAGACGGCCTCGGATCTGATCCACCAGCGCTTCCGCTACGTGAAGGGCGCAACCCACGTGCACTCCTCGATTGAAGACTCTCTTTCGCTCGGCGCCGGCGTCTGTCAGGATTTTTCCCACCTGCTCCTCGGCGTGGTGCGGATGCGCGGAATTCCGGCGCGCTATGTCTCGGGTTACCTGGTCCCCGGCAGCACCGCTGCACCCGAGGCCAAGCAGGAGGACGTAATTGGCGGACAGGCCTCGCACGCCTGGGCCGAAATCCTGGTACCGAATTCCGGCTGGATCGGACTGGATCCCACGCTTGGCAATCCGGTCGGCCTGCGGCATATCCGCATCGCCATCGGCCGCGACTACGGTGATGTCGCGCCGGTTCGCGGAGTCTACAAGGGCCACGCGGGGCAGAGCCTTTCCGTCGACGTTCGCGTTCGCCCGGCGATTGACGACGCCGGTTGCGAACAGCTCAACAAGATTACCGTAGGGCCGGTGGCACCGCCGTCGATCCTTGAGCGCCCCCAGCAGCCCGCACAGCAGCAGCAACAACAGCAGCAGTAGGCGCGCCAGATGTGCTACCCGCCAGCAGCTTCACTTTACAACCCCGCCTGCATTGGCTAACGTAGGCTCAGGGTTTCCACGCGGCGGGTTGCGAGCAAAATGGCCACACCCTTGGTGGGAAGCGATCTGCTGTTCACACTGGTCCTGAAAGTGGGCTGGGCGGCGGCGCTTGCGGCGTTGCTGGTTCGTTTCCGTTCGTTTCGCAAGCTGGTCTTTACTGAAAACCGCGATTCTGACCAGAAAGTCATGTTGCTGCTTTTTCTGGTACCGCCGCTTGCGATCGGCGCGATGCTGCGGCTTGTCGCGAACTATCGTTTTTTCGACCTGACGCTGGAGGGTTCGTTTCTGATGGGTTTGATTGGCGGCCGGGTCGTCGGTCTGCTCGGGGGATCGCTGATCAGCTTGCTGCCGTTCGGATTTCACGAATGGCTCTCCGCGCCGGTCGCGGCGCTGGTCGGCCTGCTGGCCGGCACAATCCGCCAGGCCATGCCGGAAAAAGAAGACGTCTGGCATTTCGGGCCTTTTCTGTTTCTCAGCATTCCGCAGTGGCTTGTGAAGCTGGCCCGGGATCGAAAGGGCAACTGGGCCATGCTGCCGCTGTTCTGCTGCGCGGCGCTCGAGGTCGGCCTGATCACGCTCGGCGATTTTGTGCCTTCGCGCTGGATATTCTCGATTCATCCGGCGAATTGGGGTTACGCGGCCCTGGTCGTGCTCTCCTCGGTGATGTGCGTAGCCATGGCCGTGAAGATCTGGAATAACACGCGCATCGAGATGAACCTCGAGCAGAACCAGCAGCACCTGCTCAAGGCCCGCATGGACGCCCTGACCAGCCAGATCAATCCCCATTTCCTTTTCAACACGCTGAACACCGTCTCCTCGCTGATCCGCTTCGATCCGGACATGGCCCGCGGCGTGGTGCTGAAGCTTTCCAATATTCTGCGGCGGCTGCTGCGGAAGCATGAGACCTTCGTTCCGCTGCGGGAAGAGCTTGATTTTATCGACGATTATCTGGATATCGAGGTCATCCGCTTTGGGCGCGACAAGCTCCAGATTTTCAAGGAAATTGATGAGGAGACGCTCGACGCGTTCGTGCCCAGCATGCTGCTGCAGCCGATCGTCGAAAACGCGATCAAGCACGGTCTGGCTCCGCGACTCGCGGGAGGCCAGATCCACATCCGGACGCATCGCCGCGACGGTCGGCTGGCGATCGAGATCGACGACAACGGCTTGGGCATGACACCGGATCGGCTCCTCGAGGTCTACGGCGGCGGCATCGGGATCAGCAACGTCCACGAGCGTTTGCGGCTTCTCTACGGCGACCAGTTCGAAATGGATATTCGCAGCCAGGAAGGCGAGGGCACCCAGATCCGGATCGAGATTCCCGAACTCGCTACCCTCGAGCCAGCCGCACTCTAGACACACGCCGGCGCGGAGATCTGCATCCCACATTCTTCAAGAGGTGTTCGCCCGGCAGCAGGGGGAATTTTGGCGGCTTCGGAGATTCGTTGGTCGGAAACCTGGCATCTGGCGATTGAGGCTCTGCGCGCCAACCGCGTGCGCGCCGCGCTTACCATGCTTGGTGTGGTGATCGGCAGCGCGTGCATCGTGCTGGTCGTCACCGTCGGGCTTACCGGCCGGACCTATGTTCGCCACCAGATCGAGGCCGTGGGATCCAATATCGTCTTCGCATCGCTTGCGCAGCCAAGCGCTTCTCAGACCGTCTCACTCGGCGACCGGATTTCGCTTGCCGATCTCGATGCCGTGCGACAGGAAATACCGCAGGCCGTTCACGTTGCTGGCACCAACGATATCCCTTCGTCCGTTGTGGCGGCTGGCCAAACCTGGCCGGTCGTCCTGATTGGCGTGACGCCTGAGTTTCAGCAGATTCGTCATCTGATCATCCCGCGCGGCCGCTACTTTGATGACACAGACTTTTCAAGCGTCAGCAAAGTGTGCGTGGTCTCAAACCATCTGGCAGAGGTGGCCCTGCCGGACCAGGATCCCATCGGGCAACGGATCCGGGTAGGAGAGTTAACGTTTACAGTGATCGGTGTATTTCGCGAGCGCATCGACACGTTTGGTCAATCCGAGATCCGCGCAGACTCCCTGCTCGTCCCATTTCCGTTAGTCAGCTACTACACCGGAGACGCCTTCATTGAAACACTCTACGCGCAGGCGAACCGGCCAGAGAATGTTCCGCTTCTCACCGAGCGGGTGGCTCAGGTACTGAGGAGCCGCCACCGGCCGGAGGCCGAATACAGCGTCCAGAATCTGTCCTCCATCCTGGACACTTCACGGCGCATTTCCTTCGCGCTGACCATTGTTCTGTTGCTGGTCGCGCTTCTCGCACTGCTGATTAGCGGCATCGGCATCATGAACATCATGCTGGTCACGGTAACCGAGCGCACCCGCGAGATTGGGATCCGCAAGGCCATCGGCGCCCGCCCCCAGGAAATCCTCTACCAGTTCTTGTTCGAAGCCATCCTGATCAGCGGGGTTGGCGCGGTGGTGGGTATCCTACTTGCCGTGGCGATCCCGCTTTCGGTCTACATCCTTGCGAAGTTCCTGCCCCTTCCGGACGGGCTTTCGATCCCGGTTTCCTGGCTGTCGGTGGTTCTTGCGTTCGTGGTGTCCTGTGCGACCGGCGTGCTGTTCGGGTACCTGCCAGCCAGGAACGCGGCCCAGCTTCAGCCCGTCGAATCTCTGCGCTTTGAATGAAACCTCTGGTCTTGATCTGATTATCGGGCAGCGATCCCGGACCAGGGATGAGAGCAAGCACCCCTGCCGAGTGTCGGTTGACTTCTTCTGCGTCGCGTGCACGCGAGGCGTACTCGGAATCAAGCGGATGTACTACAATGTTGCGCATGAGCAGCGAGGCTCATCCAGTCACCTATTCCGTCGTCGTACCCTTGTACAACGAACAGGAAAGCGTTCCCCAGCTGTACGTCAAGATCATTGACGTGATGGACGCCGTTGGCGAGCCCTTCGAGATCGTCTTTGTCGACGATGGCAGCCGCGATGGCACCTTCCGCCAGCTTTCGGAGATTTCCCGCGACGATGGACGCGTTCTGGTCGTGTGCCTCCGCCGTAATTTCGGCCAGACGGCCGCACTGAAGGCGGGCTTTGATCATTGCCAGGGTGAAATCATCATTTCGATGGACGGGGATTTGCAGCACGATCCCGCGGAAATTCCGAAGTTCCTTGAAAAAATGAAGGAAGGCTACGACATCGTGAGCGGCTGGCGCGTAGCGCGCACCGATGCCTGGCTCACCCGACGTCTTCCGAGCCGCGTCGCCAACCGCATCATGGCCAAGCTGTCGCGCGTCGACCTGCACGATTTCGGAACAACGTTCAAGGCCTATCGGCGCGAGACCATCTCGGAAATCAATCTCTACGGTGAACTGCATCGGTTCATTCCGGCGCTTGCGAGCTGGGCCGGAGCGTCGATCGCCGAGGTGCCCATCACCAATGTTCCGCGCAAGAGCGGGAAATCCAACTACGGCATTTCGCGCACGATTCGCGTGCTGCTGGACCTCATCAGCGTGAAGTTCCTGCTCGACTACTCGACCCGCCCGCTGCAGCTGTTCGGCCTGGCTGGTCTGGCGGGCTTGGCAAGCGGTGGCGCGATCGAGCTGTGGGCCTTTGTTCGAAAGGTTTTCTACCATGAGACTCTCATGGTGGATCATGGTCCGCTTCTGCTGCTGGGAATGGCCCTGGTGATCGGGGGCATTCAATTCATCGCCATGGGGCTGATCGGCGAACTTCTGGCCCGCACCTACTACGAAGCGCAGAATAAGCCCATTTATTCCGTGCGCGCGCTTGTCGGTCGCAGGGGTGGGAACGCGCGACGCAGCGAGCCTCCTCGAACAGCCGGCGCGGCCGGCCGTTAGCATGACAGGCGAAGGCCCCTCTGTGGCCGGGCCCCGCGAAACAGCCCCAGATATTGCTTCCCCCGCACGGCCGTTCCGGAAAGTCTTTTGGGTGCTGGTGCGACTGGCGATCGCAGGCGTGCTGCTGGCCTATCTTGCCAGATCCGGAATGATCGACGTGCGGGCGCTGTCCCGGCCGTTCACCGCGTGGCCGATTGCTCTTGTCGCCGTCGCCCTGATCCTGATCGATGTGTCCCTGATGGCGCTTCGATTTTCACTGCTCTTCCGGCCTCTGGGGCTGCCCATTCCCCTGGGCAAGTCCTTTCAACTGACGCTGGTCAGTTTCTTTTTCGCTCAATTTCTCCCCGGTGCGGCCGGCGGCGACCTGGCAAGGCTTTTCTATGCCGCCAAGGATTACAAAGGCCGCCGCTCGGAGATTGTCACCGTGTCGCTGTTTGATCGCGCGATCGGGATGTTTTCCCTGTTGGTCATGCCGTGGCTTTTCGCTCCGGCGTTCTTGCGATGGATCCAGGCGACTGCGGCTCTGCGCGCGCTGCTGATCACGGCTGCGGCGCTTGCGGCTGCGATCCTGGCTGGTTTTCTTGCTTGCCTTTACTGCCAGCCGCTCACCGAGCGAATCGCGCGAGCCGTGTTCGGATTCCTGCCCGGCACCCAGTGGCCGGTCGAAGTGATTCGAACCGTCGCCTCCTATCGTCACAACCTTGGTACGGTGATCGTCGCATTCGTCATCTCTGTGGTCGCCAATTCCTTGCTCCTTATCGTGATGGTGCTGGCCGTGTTCGTTCTGAACCCCGCGGGCCTGGATCTGAAAATGTGCCTGATCGTTCCGCTCGGCTTCGTTGCCAACAGTTTGCCGTTTACTCCCGGCGGGCTAGGCGTCGGCGAGACGGCGTTCAATGCCCTGTTTACCGTGGCCGGACTCACCGGGGGCGCCGAAGCGCTTCTGTGCTGGCGGGTCTGGACGGCGCTGGTTCGCTTGCTCGGACTGGTTTTCTATCTCCGGGGAATCGAGGGGGTCTTCGGCCATCATGGCGCCGCAAGCGAGGCGGCCCGCTCGGCTCAGCCCTAGCCTTGCTTGCGTGATCGGTTCGATTCAGTTTTCCGCCTGGAGCACGGGGCACTGAAAAGTCGCTTGCCACTCTTCCTCACCACAGGGTAAAACGTTACAATCCAAATGGATTCAGTCTGAGCATCGCAATTCGAGACAATCAGGACTTCCTACAGGAGGGCACATGAGGATTGCCGTGCTGGGCGGAGACGGCTACTGCGGTTGGGCGACGGCTCTGTATCTGTCGCAGAAGGGCCATACGGTAGCCATCATTGACAACTTCATCCGCCGCCAGTGGGATTTTGAATTGGGTGTGCAGACCCTCACGCCGATCCGGCCGCTCCCGGACCGTCTCCGTGCATGGCACGAACACACCGGCAAGAAGCTTGATCTTTTGATCGGCGACGTGACCGATTACGAATTTCTGGCCGAATCGCTCAATGAGTTCAAGCCGGAGGCGGTGGTCCATTTTGCCGAACAGCGCTCGGCGCCCTATTCCATGATTGATCGCCGGCATGCCGCCTTTACCCAGGTGAACAATGTCGTGGGCACACTCAATCTGCTGTTCGCCCTTCGCGAATTCCATCCGGATTGTCATCTGGTGAAGCTCGGCACGATGGGTGAATACGGAACGCCGAACATCGACATCGAAGAGGGATATATCGAAATCGAGCACAACGGCCGCAAGGACGTGCTCCCGTATCCCAAGCAGCCCGGTTCCTTCTACCATCTCTCGAAGGTACACGACAGCCACAACATCATGTTTTGTTGCCGCGCCTGGAAGCTGCGCGCAACCGACCTGAACCAGGGAGTTGTGTACGGCACGGTCACCGATGAAACTGCGCTCGATGAAGCGCTCATCAACCGTTTTGACTACGACGAGGTTTTCGGCACCGTTCTGAACCGTTTCTGCGCCCAGGCCGCCGTCGGGCATCCTCTAACGGTATACGGGAAGGGCGGCCAGACTCGCGGTTTCCTGGACATTCGCGATACCGTACGCTGTATCGAAATCGCCTGTAAGCACCCGGCGGCGCCAGGTGAATTTCGGGTCTTCAATCAGTTCACCGAACAGTTCTCGGTTTTGGATCTCGCCCACAAAGTTCAGGCTGCCAGCAAGAAAATGGGATTGAAGGTCGAGATTGACCACTTGCCTGATCCGCGTGTCGAGGCCGAAGCGCACTACTACAACGCCAAACACTCGCAGCTGATCGATCTGGGACTGCAGCCTCACCATCTGTCGGATTCGCTGCTTGATTCGCTGATGAATATCGCGATCGAGTATCGCGACCGCATTGACGCGTCGCTGTTCATGCCTCGCGTCGACTGGCGCAAGGCGCGCAACGATCGTCGGGATACACAGCGCGTGTCGGTCGTGCCCTAAAGGGCGAGGGTCGCCCGAGCGTTCAGGGGTTGCGCGAAGCCTCTGTTCGCTGCTTCCAGGAAGCCAGCGCTTCGGCCGTGCTCGCAGCAAAATCCAGATTGAGCGGGAACGGTGCGCCGCCCAGTCCTGCTTCAAACGCGGCGATATAGCGCTGAATAATCGGTTCGCTCGATCCCAGAAAATCAATCGATTCGATCGTCTTGCGGTCGCTTGCGATCCATACTCGCCGCTCGTCGGGCTGCTCGTAGGCACAATGTATTTCGCCGGGGACCGATTTCGGGACGCCGTACTGTCGAATTGCAAACAAGTGACAGCCCAGGTTATCGATGGCCGGAACTCCCAGGCGATCGGAGCGCTCGACACAGAAGTGCCCGCCAAAAATCAGGCCCGCGCCCTGATCGAACTGCGTTCGCCATTTTTCGACCCGATCGAGCAGACAGTACTGGTAATGCACCCCGGCCAGCACATGCCGGGAGGTCGCAAGACGGGCGAGTGGCTCGGTTTCAGAGTGGGGCAGCAGCCAAGGTTTTTCGACGATCAGGTGCAGTCCTGCGCCAATCGCCGCTTCTGCCATCAGGGAAACGTGGGGGCCGGGCGAAGTACAGAGCCAGGCAATTTGCGATGCGCTTTCGGTGAGCCGCGCAGTCAGGCGGGCTTTGAAATCAGCTTCGCTCTCCGAGGGGTTTCGTCGGGTACCGTCAACAAAAACGCTTCGACGCCCTTCGCCGGCAAGAATTGTGTGAATCCTGTTGGCCCAACGTCCGCGGCCGACAATCGCGTAGGAAGGGGCTTCAGACACGGCTCACACCGAGGGTGGCTGGGTTCTGCATCACGTCAAAGTATACCCAATGTAGGAGAGCTTCCGGGGTACGCCGCTCGACGTCGTTGAGCGGTCAATGAAGGCCGTGCTAACTTGTTAGCGGCCCGGGCGCGAGAATCAGATCAGGTAACCGTGGGCAGGTCCGAAACTGCGACCGAGAAACGCCGGCTCTGTGAAGGACTTACATGGATCTCAGGATTAAGGAAACCCGAAAGACCGTAGAGGATGTGCCGGGCTGGCTTACGCGCTCGGAAGGAAAGCTGCTCTTTAATCTGGCGAAAAGCTGCACCGGCCGGGGCGTTATCGTTGAAATCGGCTCCTGGAAAGGCAAGTCGACCATTTGGCTTGCGAAAGGCTCCCAGGCGGGCCGAAATGCCAGGGTCTATGCGATCGACCCGCATTCCGGTACCTCCGAACACCGTCGGCAGGGAAAGCTTTCAACCTTTGAAGAGTTCGAGCGAAATATTTCCCGCGCCGGGGTTGGCGGCCTGGTGTTTCCGATCCGGGCAACTTCAGAAGACGCCGCATCGAGCTTCGCCGAACCCATCGAGATGATTTTCATCGACGGCGATCATGACTATGAAGCGGTGAAGCGTGACTTCGAGCTCTGGTATCCGAAAGTCGTTGACGGAGGCGTGATGGCTTTTCACGACACCACGGTCTGGCAGGGCCCCAAGAAGCTCGTGGCCGAGCGGATTTACAAATCACAGGATTTTTGTGATGGCTCGTTTGCCGGCTCGATCGCGTTTGCAACCAAGGTTCGGGAAAACACCGGCGGGCAGCGCCTCCGAAACCGGCTCGCCTTGGTCGCGAAGAACTGCGTGGGGCCCCTGCAGGATTTTGTGGAAACTCAAATCGAGAATCACCAGCTGAAAACACGGCAACGCCGCAAATCCGGAGTTCCCTCACCCCAGGTCTAGCTGGCCCCCTCGGCGCGGCCAACCCTGTCGCACACGATCTGCGCGGCTTTCACCGCGCTTACGACCTTTCCGGAAAAGACGTATAGCTCGCCGGGTGGACCCTGCTGAACGTACAGGGTTCTGCGGTCCTGCTCCGGATTGTCCTCCACAACCCGCATGGTGAAACGCGACCCCAGATACCTCGCATCAAGCGACGCGGGCACGGCGAGTGCCGAGTCCTGTCGCATGGCATCAAATCGGCTGAACGGGATGGGCTCAAACGCCGGCCGATTCAGCAGGCTTGTGTACGGTTCAGGAATCGGTTCATCCGGATCGGTCGTCGTCCAGTGGTTGGTGTTCTTGGCCGAGCCAAACAATGAGCGCGCCGAACTCCCGTAGGGATCAAATGCAGTGAAGGGTCCGTCGACCACGACAAGCGAGACGCCGCGCAACATGGCGGGCAACTCGATCAATATTTTTTCAGCCACCTGATACTTGGCCATCTTGAAAGGTCCGCGTCCCGGACCCAGCCCGTAGGTCGCCCAGATCACAAAGTCATATTCCGGTCGCGTCTCAGCAGGGAATACGCGCTGGTCCAGAGGCACTTGAAGCTCTTTGAGGCGCGCTTCGATGAGACTTCTGAGGACTTCGGGATCGTAGATGTGCTCGTCCACTTCGTAGCAAGTTTCGATGAACTCGAAATTGATCCACTCCGGACGGCACGGTTTGCAGACCAGACCATATTTCGCCATGATCCGCTCATAGGCTGCTGGCGCGGTCTGTGATCCGTTGTGGGGAATCGCGTAATAGTGACGGCTGTTTCGCACGATCGCGGGCGCGAAAGCCGTGGTGAATTCCGAGCGAGCCTCGAGAGTTTCAGCGATCGTTTCCGGGCTGCGGGGATAGTGGTAGCCGGAGTGGATCCGGTACTGGTTGATGGCTGAGGCGGCCCGCAGGACGCCGAGCGGATCAAACAGGCGAACCTGGTGCCCCTGTTCGCCCAGACGAATCGCGATCGTCGATCCGTAGATCCCTGCTCCGACAACGGCAACCTTAGCGCTCATCGGTAATTATTCGCGGTGTGAACGGCCTGTCGGGTCCGCTTGCGGAAGGGTTTTGCAGCTCCGACTGCGTCAGCGCATGGTTGGTCAACAGAACCTTGCCGCCGCTTTTCGTCACGGTATAGAGCTCGCCCGGTCCGATCAAATCGTCGTAATGCGGCAGCGCGGAGTCAAAGGTCAACAGATAATAACGCTCCGGCTGCGCCCACAGTTTGCGAAGGTCCCCATCGCCGATAAATACCTGGGGCGCGCCCGGAGCCCAGGAACCATATTCCAGGTTGGCCCAGCGTCCGTTCAGCATCAACCCGCTCCGGTTGGTATAGAAGAACACAGATGAAAAGGCATAGTAATGATGGTCGACGATGAGCTCTCCACCGGGCGACTGGTCGAGCACGCGCGCCAGCGGACGCGAGCCCATGTAGGGATCAAAGACCACCATCGCGAGACGAGCCGCATGGAAGAACAGAACCATCATCAGCGCTGCGGCGAGAAACGCCCGCTGCCCGGTTGCCCGAATCGCTCCAACCGCCCCAACGAGAAATGCGATTCCGGCAACAACCAGAGGCAGGCGAAGGTAGGCAAACGAATCCAGGGTAAGGTCCTCCATGTGGCCAAGCGAGAGCGTGTAGGCCTTCGGGTTGCGGCTGAGCGCCGAGGAGATGTCTCCCGGTGTGGGGACGCCGTGTACGTGTACCAGGATCGCAAACACCGCAACCGCTGCGATCGCCGAGATAACGCAAAGGGCGCGCGTTCCACGCCGCACCCAATCGCCTCCCGCGGCCATTGCGGATGCGAGCAGCAGCGCAATCGCGGGGTAGCAGGGCATCGAATAGTATTCCTGCGTGGTTGAGAACGTGAAGAAGATCAGAACGAACCCGGTCCAACAAAGTGCGAGCAGGCGTACCTGCCCCGCTCGGTCCACCGGTTTGAAGGAAAGTTTCGCCAGGGCGGGGAAATACACGCTCCAGGGGAAAAGCCATACCAGATGAAGCAGCCAGAAGTAGAGGCGGGGAACCGTGCTGTAATCCCTCGGGTAACGCAGATTCAGGAATCGCAGCACCTGCTCGTTGACGAAGTAATACCAGAGAAAGCCATGGTATTGGCCCGGTCCATTGTGCAGAGTCCAGGCGAAAAACGGCGGATTGCGCACCGCGGCCAGGATGTGCCAGGGCGCTGCGATCAGCAGCACGACTCCGAGTCCCGTGAAGGGATGGAGCCGCTTCCAGGTGCGTGCGGAAATCAGCTGGCGGGTAAGTCCCAGATAGATCACCGCCGCGGCTACCGGAAACAGGATTGCGATCAGGCTCTTCAGCAGCAGGCCGGTGCCGAGACTTGCGGCCAGCACAAACGCCCAGAGGCGTGGATGGGGCTCCTGCTCGTCAACAGCCCGAAGCAACGCCCACATCGCCAGGGTCACCGTGAAGGTGACCATCACATCCGGAATCAGAACCCGCGTGAACAGAAACAGCCCGATGCACGTCGACATGCACAAACCCGCGTAAAGCCCCGCGCGCTTGTCAAAGGCCCATGCGCCAAAAGCCGCTGTCAGCAGGCACAAAGCGATTGCGGACAGAGCGATCGGGATCCGCGCGGCCCAGTCATGGACGCCGAAGATTTTGTACGATCCGGCGATCAGCCAGTAGACCAGCGGTGCCTTGTCGAGAAAAATCACACCATCGAGGCGCGCCGTCACCCAGTCGCCCGACGCAAGCATGTTGCGCCCGATCTGGGCGTGTACGGCATCCACGTCGTCCATCAGTGAAGGCGGAGAAAGGATGCAACCCAGGTAAACAACGGCTGCAAAAAGGAGCACGACTGGATATATGGCTCGGCTTGATCCGTCAGCTGGCGGCCGGTATTTCGTCCCAGTGCTGGTTTGATCCTCCATTACGTTCTTGGCTCAGGGGCTGACAGAAGGGATTTCAATGCGAACCGCCTTCGACGGCGCTGGGAGTGGCAGCCACGAGTCTGCCTTCCCGAAGGAAGTAGTCGACACCGCGCCACCGGATGGTCTTGCGTGCGAAGCTCGCAAGCCAAATGAAGAACGCCATCACGTCCCACAAGGGAATCAGAGGCATCTGTTTCCAGAGGCCTTTCTGCTTCATCCCCCAGGTTCCGATCACCCAGGCCATGGCGCATCGAAACAGCAAATAGCCGCCCAGGTAGGCGATCGCTGCAGTAACCGTTGGCCGGATCGCGACCGCCACCAAAGCCCACGGTAATCCCCAGGTGAAGATCAGACCGACATGTCCCCAGGGCCGCATGTGGCGCTGCACGGTCGCCCAGCGCGCCCGTTTGTTAAAAAGATCGCCGAGTGACCGGAAATCCGCAACCGATTGCACAACGTAGGGCAGCAGCTTCGTTTCCAGGCCCTGTTCGGAGGCAAAACGCCCGATGTACAGGTCATCTGCAGGGCGGTTCTCAAGCACCTGGTATCCGCCGAAGCCATCGATGTTCTTTCGCGTCGTGACAATCGTTTGGGCGAAAGCGAATTTGACGCCGTCCAGTTTCCACGCGATCATCACGTTTGCAAAAAAGTCGGAAATCATCGAGATGGACTGCAGTTCTTCAAGGAACGTCGTTTCTTTGGTCGAGACGTACAGGCAGGTTGCCGCACCGAGATTGGGGTCCCGGAACGGCTCGACCACACTGCGAAGATAGTCGGGTCTGACGCGCACGTCGCCGTCGGTGATGACGAAGATGTCGTATGCCGCTTCGTTCGTCAGCCGGTAAAGCCTGCCGACCTTGTCGTTAATCGCGTCGCGGCCCGAACCGATCAGCAACCGGATGTTTCGCTCGGGAAATTCCCGCACCAGCTTTTCCAGCAGCGGGAGGGCGGGATCGTCCGGATCGACGCAAAACAGAATCTCGTATTCCGGATAATCCTGGAGGCAGAAGCTTCTGTAGTTCTCATACGCGCCCTCGTCGAGACCCTTGATCGGTTTCAAGCAACTCACCGGCGGCAGGAAATCGGTGTTCACAGCGGTGTGGCGCCTGGCTTCGAGGAAAAATCGCACCGTGCTGTAAATGGCCAGCAGGTAATAGATAAACGGAATCGCGGCGACGGCGAGAACGGCGTATTGGACCATCGCGAATATCGCTACACCTCGTCGGTTGCGAAAGCGTTCCTGGCCGGGCGCGAACCGGTGCCTTGCGCCCGGGAGCCAAACAGCATAAAGACGAAAAGATTCCCAACCGGATGACTCAACTGCGGGAGACTGCTGTTTTGATTCGCAAAAAAGTTTAGCACGAAACCAACTCAATCCCGCTTGCGCTCTTGGTCGGCGGATTCCATCTCGGGCCGCCTGAGTGTAGCAATGTTTCGCGCCCTTTCGCATCGCGCCAAAAAGAATGTACGATATGCGCGATGATTCGACGCTTCCTGATGGCTTTGGTGATTCTGATCCCGGTCCTGTCGCTTCCCTCAAAGGCGTGTACCTGTTCCGAGCAGGCGCCCGGCCAGTGTCCGGGCCTGCAAAAAGACGACGTCGCCTTTCTGGGCACCGTGACGGCGGTTGAGGACATCGCCTATGCCGCTCCCCGCACGCCTGATTCCTCCGACACACCCGATGCCTCGGCAAAGCAAAGCGCTCCGGTTGACATCGTTGCTTCGCGCCTCACACGCTACCGTTTCCACATTGACGAAAGCTTCGCGCCCGCCGACGCTTCTGGACCTGCGGCTGAAATCGATATCTTCTCGGGCGGGGATGACGGCGATTGCGGCTATCGGTTCAAGCAGGGCCAGCAATATGTCGTCTTCACGCACCAGGGAGTTGACAACCGTCTGTTTGCGACAATCTGCGGCGGCACGCGACCGGCAAGTGAGGCCCGGGCGCTGGTTCCACAACTTCGCGCGATGCGCAACGGCCAGCGCGTCGCTTCCGTCTTCGGAGTGCTGCGCCGCTCAGAGCCTCCGTTTCTTGCGCTGCCGGATGATCCCGACGAGGTTCTCCCGAATATCTCCCTGAAGCTGCGTTCGCGAGATGACCGCTTTGAAACCAGCTCGAATTCCGACGGCGTCTATTCCTTCTATGACGTGCATGCCGGCGTCTACAACTTCACCGCGCGCCTTCCGGTGCGCATGGAACTGACCCGCAAGTCGCTCACCGGAGGGCTTCCGCCGTTCAAGATTCCAAACGGAGCATGCTACGAATACGACGTCGATGCGCTGCCGACTGGCCACATCCGGGGCAGCGTACTGGGCCCGGACGGCAAGCCGCTGGCGCTTGCATCCGTCGAGCTGTACCGCGCCGGGAGCTACGACGATGCGCGTCCCGGCTTGTGGGGATTTCAGGGCGCCGAGGGCGTCTTTAATCTGGACCATGTGGGACCCGGGGGTTACATCCTGGTGTTCAATCGCGCGAACCGCATGGATCCCAATGCGCCTTATCCCCGTGCGTTCTATCCCGGCGTGGCGGATCAAAGCGAAGCCCGTCCGATCACCCTCAAGGATGGCCAGCAGCTCCTGAAGGTGAATATGCAGGTAGCGGGCGGCTATCCAACCCGTCTTCTTCACGTCCAAGTGAAATGGCAGGGCGCGCGTGCGCCCGGAAGCGTGACGGTGATGGCCCGAGCGAATTCAGGGGAGAACCCGTCCGCGCAGAACCTCCCGGGCGGCGGCTATCAGTTCACGCTCCTGGAATCGGCGAACTACACGCTCTCCGCCTGGGAGGACCTGACGCCCCGGCGTGCGGCGCCTGGCCACGGCAGTGCCGATTGCCCGCCGCCATCTCGCATCGAAGCGGAGCCGGTCGCCGTTTCCGGTTCGGACGAGGACACGAAAAGCATCACGCTTACTCTGATCAGTCCGGCCTGTGTCAAACAAACTCAGTAAATTGGAGACGACCGATGACGAGGACGATGGTTCTTGGCGCGCTTGCGCTGCTGCTGATTCCCGGATACGGCGCAAGAGTTGCCGCGCAGGAGCCCGCGAAGGATTCCAAGCCTGCTGATACGAAGCCCGCGGATGCAAAGGCGGCTGCCGACACCCAGCCAAAGGAAGAATCCTCTGCGACCGATCACTCGATCCGCATCGGCGACCAGACGATCAACTACAAGGCCATCGCGTCCACAACGCTGCTGAAGGACGATAAGGGCGAGCCCACCGCCCTGATGTATTCGACCGCCTATACGCGCAGCGACGTCAAGGATTTCAGCCAGCGCCCCGTCGCGTTCATTTACAACGGCGGCCCCGGCTCGGCTTCGGTCTGGCTCCACATGGGAGCGTTCGGCCCGCGCCGCGTCGCGACCGAAAACGCCTCAGCCACCC
Source organism: Candidatus Cybelea sp. (assembly GCA_035603235.1). Lineage (GTDB taxonomy): Bacteria > Acidobacteriota > Terriglobia > Acidiferrales > UBA7541 > Palsa-295. The sequence continues at coordinate 45,232 of DATNKU010000036.1, forward strand.
CTCCAGCCCCTTACAAGGTCGTGGACAATACCGAATCGCTGCTGGACAAAACCGACATGGTGTTCATCGATCCGGTGGGCACAGGATTCAGCCACGCCGTCGGAAAGGCCCAGGACAAGGATTTCTGGGGCGTGGATTCTGATGTTCGCTCGCTTGCGCAATTCATCTCGACCTACGTCAGCCGCAACAACCGCTGGAATTCACCGAAGTTTCTGATCGGTGAAAGCTACGGGACATTTCGCTCGGTTGCGCTCGGGAACTATCTGCAGTCAAACGACGGCATGTATCTCAACGGTATCGTCCTGATTTCAAACGTCATCGATGTCGGGACTCTTTCGTTCAGTCCGGGCGACGACCGGCCCTATATGTTCTACCTGCCGACCTATGCGGCGACGGCGTGGTACTACAAACTGCTGAAAAATCGGCCCGACGACCTGGTGGCTTTTGTCGCGAGCGCGCGCAAATTCGCGGCGACCGAATATTCAGCCGCGCTCATGCAGGGCTCCAAGCTCAGCGATGCCGACAAGGCGGACATCGCAAGCAAACTCGCCGATTTCACCGGACTGAGCCAGGACTTCTGGATCAAAGCCGAGCTGCGCGCAACCCTGGGGCAGTTTGGCGCGGAAATCCTGCGAAGCCGCGGGCTCACCATTGGCCGCTACGATGCCCGCTATACCGGTCCGACGTATGACCAGCTCACCGAGAATACCGAGTTCGACCCCTCCTACACGGCTGTTGTCGGAGCGTTCTCTTCGGCGTTCAACAGCTATATCCGCGAAGATTTGAAATTCGGGCAGGACAAGACCTACAAAATCCTTCCCAATGAGCCGGGCCAGGCCTGGGACTGGAAGCACAACGCCGGTCCCGGCAACTTCTTTCCCGGTGCACCCACCGTCGCCGGAGATCTGATCCGGGAATTGATCGACAATCCGCACCTGCAAATACAGGTGGAGAACGGCTATTTCGATATGGCTACTCCGTTCTTCGCGACCGAATACACAATTGATCATGCCCTGTTGCCAGGACATGTGCAGGACCGGGTCCATTTGCAGTATTACAATTCCGGCCACATGATCTATCTTCACGACGAGGATCGCATCAAGCTGAAAAACAACATCGCCGGTTTCATTGAAGGAGCCCAAAAGCAATAGCTTCGAGCTTCTCGCACCTGATCTGCCGTGCTAGCCTCGTCGCGTGAGCTCTCCTGCGATTGTGTCGCCCAAGTCCATCGCGCTGCGGCCGCACCCGCACCTCTATGAGATCAACACCTGGACGTGGCTTCAAAAGCTGTCCACCCGCCTCGGCCGCGTTGTGCGGCTCGCTGACGTTCCCGATTCGGAGTGGGACGCACTGGCGCGTCTGGGATTTGACATCCTCTGGCTCATGGGCGTGTGGCGGCGAAGCCCGGAATCGCGCCAGATCGCACTGGCCGATCCAGGGAATAAGGCGCTGTACGATCGCGCCCTCCCGGGTTGGAAGCCGGACGATGTCATCGGCTCACCCTATGCCGTTGCGCAATACACGCCCGATCCCCGCGTCGGGACTTGGGAGTCGCTTGATCTGGTCCGCTCGAAGCTGCATGCGCGGGGAATTTTGCTGTTTCTTGATTTCGTAGGAAATCATACGGCGCTCGATCATCCCTGGACGCGGGAGCACCCCGAGTTCTATGTCCAGGGCACAGCTGCAGACTTCGAGCGCGATGCCGCAAGCTTTCACCGTATCGAGACGCCCCGGGGCTTTTTTTTCCCGGCCCTGGGGCGCGATCCCTATTTTCCCGCCTGGGCCGACGTCGCGCAGCTCAACCACTTTTCGCCGAACATGCGCGCGGCGCAGCTTGCTGACCTGCGCACCATCGCGGAACACTGCGACGGCGTGCGCTGCGACATGGCCATGCTCCAGCTGAGCGACATCTTCGAGAAAATCTGGGGCCATCTTCTGCGAGGTGAAAGCAGGCCGGAGCAGGAGTTCTGGGCCAAGGCTCATGCGGCCCTGCCCCGGTTGATACTTCTGGCCGAAGCCTATTGGGGAACGGAGTCCCGGCTGCTGGATCTCGGGTTTTCCTTCGCGTATGACAAAGTCCTGTATGACGACGTGCGCGATATTCGGATGCCGGAACTGCACAGTCTTCTGGGTGCCCCGGTTTCCTATCAGAGCCACCTCGCGCGGTTCCTTGAAAATCACGATGAGGATCGTTGTGCCGAGGTGTTCGGCAAGAACCGGCGACCGTCGGTCGGCACGCTCCTGGGTACGCTCCCGGGCATGCGGTTCTATCATCAGGGTGAGCTGGAAGGCTCGAAGATCCGACTCCCGATCACGCTACGAATCGCGGTGGATGAGCCGCCCGATGCTGCAGGCATGGCATTCTTCGCAAAAATTCTGCGGATCACAAAAGACGCTGCTTTTCACGCCGGTGCGTGGAGTCTGCTGCCGGTCGCGCCTGAAGGCGACGGCACCGCAGGCAACCTCGTCGCGTATGAATGGCAGTCGGAAAAAGCGTGGAAGATCATCGCAGTGAACCTTGCCGGGTCGGCCTCCCAGGGACGCATACGCTTCGGCAATCGCCCGCTGCCCGCAAAACAATATGTTTTCTATGATGAGCTCAATGACGTCCGCTATCTTCGAGATGCGGACGAACTTCGCCGTATCGGGCTGTTCGTGCTCCGCGGTGCGTTCGATGCCCACCTGTTCCAGGTAACTCCAGCCTGACGACCTCATGGGATTCAAACGCCACCAGCCGACTGGCCGCCGAACGCTGCGTCATTTCTGATATCCTTTGCGCCGTGCGGAAATCTCTTCTGGTTGTAGGTTTCATCCTCGCTGCGGCCGTTTTCGCAACCGGGCCACACTTGACTGCGGCGCAGACTTCGCCTGCACCGGCACCTGCACCGGTCCCGGAGGCTGCCCAACAACCGCCCGCTCCGACGGGGCCGGTAATTGTCTTGGATCCTGCGCACGGCGGCAGCGACACAGGGGCGCGTGGCGAAACCGAGGTCGAGAAGGACGTCGTGCTGCAAATTGCGCGATCGGTGCGCGCCGGACTCGAGCGGCGCGGCTATCGCGTCATCCTGACCCGCAACGATGACTCCAATCCGTCCTACGACGATCGTGCCGCCGTCGCCAACGCCTTCCGCGACGTCATCTTCGTCAGCCTTCACGTGGCATCGACTGGAGCAGACGGCACGGTGCGCACCTACTACACCCAGTTTTCGGCGCCCGTTGTGCCCGCACCTGGGGGGACCGCGGCAGACGCGAAAAGTCTGAATCCCGCGCCGCCCCGATTATTGCAGTGGGACCAAGCGCAGCGGCCGTTTCTTGATGCGAGCCACCGCCTCGCGGATCTGATTCAGGGCGAACTGGCGCAAGCCTTCACCGGGTCTCCTGCGGCTGCCACGGCGGTTCCGGTGCGCGTGCTGCGCTCGGTCACATCTCCCGCTGTAGCGATTGAGATATCCAGTGTGTCCATGCCGACGCCGAGCGTGCTGACCGCCTCAGCCGGACCGCTCACCGACGCGATTGCACTCGCAACGGAGGCCTTGCGCCCGTCAAGCTCGCAAGGATCTCGATAATGCCGCGCGCCATGAAGATCGTAATCGGAATATTGGTCGTTGCCGTCGTGCTCGGGTTGATCAGTTTTCGCAGTCTGCACCGGCGCATGCAGCGCTTCGCCGAATCCCAAGCTGCCGATGAAAAAGCGCGCCACGAGGTTCTGGCGCCACCGATTTCCACGCCGACCGACGTCACCGTAAACGCCAAGATTTTCTGGGCCGCTGGGGCGGACAAAATTGCACCCGTTCAGGTCCAGTTGCCGCTCTCAGCCGATCCGGTGCAACGGTCCTGGCAGCTGCTTCACGAACTGACCGTGAACCCTCCGACGCCCGGCCAGCGCACCCTTCCCGCAGACACAGTGCTCTTGGGCTTCTACATTCTTCCCGACGGAACGGCCATCGCCGATTTCTCCGACGCTCTCTCCTCCGAGATGCCATCGGGAATACTGAGCGAGGAGATGGCCGTGAACTCGATTGCACGGACACTTGAGAGCAACGTGCCAATCCTGCGCCGCCTGAAAATCCTGATTCACGGACAGGAAGTGGATACGCTCGCAGGCAACCTGGACCTCACGGGCTTTTTCGATCTGAATCCGCCCGCCGCGCCTGCAGCTGCGCCTCGTTAGGGCGCGTCAACCCGGTTGACACCTCCGGCACCAGTCGTCAAACTGATTTTGCGAACCAACGCGGTCAGCAGGTAAAGGAGAAGTACTTGCGAGCAGACGGACGCGCAGCCAATGAATTGAGGCCGGTAAAGATGACTCCGGATTTCATCCCCAGCGCCGAAGGCAGCGTGCTGATCGAAGCGGGCCACACCCGGGTCATCGTCACGGCTACGGTAAACGACGGCGTGCCTTCGTTTATGAAGGGTACCGGAAAGGGCTGGGTGACCGGAGAATATGGAATGCTCCCGCGCGCAACCGAAGAGCGCACGCCGCGCGAGTCCACTCGCGGGCGCCAATCCGGACGGACTCTTGAAATCCAGCGGATGATCGGACGTACGCTGCGCGCGGCGACCGATCTGAAGGCGCTCGGCGAACGAACGGTCTGGATTGATTGCGATGTCATCGAGGCCGATGGCGGCACGCGAACCGCGTCGGTCACCGGGGCGTTCGTCGCCCTGGCACTGGCTCTGGAGCGCATGGTCGCCGCAGGCATGCTCCGCGCCGTTCCGCTTCTTGATTCCGTTGCGGCAACCAGCGTCGGGATCGTGGATGACCGGGCTCTGCTCGACCTAGCCTACGAGGAAGATTCCCGCGCGCAGGTGGATATGAATGTCGTGATGACCGGGGACGGCCGGTTCGTCGAGGTGCAGGCCAGCGCCGAGGGGCGCCCGTACACAACCGAGGAGTTGCACGAGCTTCTGGGTCTTGCCTCCGGTGGCATTCGCGAGCTCTGCAAGTTGCAGCAGAACCTGGTGCGCGTGAACTACCGCAGCCGGGCGCGATAGCCGGTCTGAAAAAAATGCCCGTGCGGATGCTGCTTGCGACTTCCAATCCCGGCAAACTCAGCGAGTATCGCGAACTTGCCGCCGGTACAACCCTGGAAATTGATCTGCTTCCGAACTTTCACAATCTTCCCGCCTTTGACGAGTCTGCGCCTACGTTTGCGGAAAACAGCGCCGGTAAGGCGCTACATTACAGTCCATACACATCCGAGATCGTACTGGCCGACGACTCGGGACTGGTCGTGCCCGTTCTGGGGGGGGCGCCCGGAGTTCTTTCCGCGCGCTACGCCGGACCGAACGCAACCAGCGCCGAGCGGGCGACGAAGTTGCTCGGCGAACTGGCAGGGAAGACCGGGGAGGAACGCCGCGCACGATTCGTTTGCGTCATCACGATTGCCCGGCAGGGCCGAACGCTCGCTGTTGTTTCAGGCTTCGCCCAAGGCCTGATCGCTAACCAGCCACACGGGTTACACGGATTCGGATACGATCCGATATTCTGTTTTCCGGATGGCCGCCGCACCTGGGCCGAGGCCACTGCCGAGGAAAAGAATCTCGCCAGCCATCGGGGCAAGGCATTTCGCAGGCTCGTGGCTCTGCTGACCCCGGTTGAATAGCCGACACTTTCGCCCAGGCTGTCGCATCCAATGTTCCGTAACAATATCCCTTGCCCGGGGCCCCCTGCGGGAGTACAAAGAGAACCCCCTACCACTGAGGTGACAAATGGCGACGTCCCGGTTAGCGCCGCAGCTTCATCCGACATTGCTGTCCCGCATGGCAGAAGCCCGTGCGCGCACCGACGCCGTGCTGCAGATGGTGCCGGACAGCTCCGTCTACGATCGCCCGGTCCCCGAACGGCATCGTCTGATCTTCTATCTCGGCCATCTGGAGGCTTTTGACTGGAATCTGTTCGGTCCTGTGCTGGCTCTGAAATCGCGCGAGCCGGAATTGGACAAGCTGTTTGCCTTCGGGATCGATCCGATCGGTGACGGCTTGCCGACCGATACGCCCGACGATTGGCCCAGCATTTCACGCGTTCAGAATTACAACCAGGGAGTGCGAACGGCGCTCGATGATGCGCTATACGCCGCCGGGGAAGCAGGCTCATCGGTGCGGGAAATCGCTGACGGAACCCTGCTGAATGTTGCAATCGAGCACCGCCTGATGCACGCCGAGACGCTTGCGTATCTGTTGCACAACCTGCCGGTCGGCAGAAAAATCGCCCAAGGGGCAACACTCGCTGACTTGCGTCCCGCTCCGAGCCCTCGGCAAATCGCAATTTCTGCTGGAATTGCTACGCTCGGTCAATCACGGGATTTGCCCGACGGCTTCGGCTGGGACAATGAATTCGGCTCACACCAGATCGAGGTGCCGGGTTTTTCGGTCGACGCTTTTCCGGTGACCAACCACGAGTACCTGAAGTTCGTGCGCGCCGGTGGTTACCTCGAGTCCAGCTACTGGAAGCCCGAAGACTGGGAATGGAAGCAGCGAAGCGGCCTTGCGCATCCGCATTTCTGGAAGCCGAGATTGAACTCCTTTGTCGCCGAGCCGGTGACAGAGTGGGACTTCCGAGCCATGTTTGGAACGATCCCGTTGCCGCCGTCCTGCCCGGTCTATGTGACCTACGCCGAAGCAAGCGCGTTCGCCCGATGGTCCGGACGGAAGCTTCCGACCGAGGCGCAGTGGCACCGCGCCGCCTATGGCGCACCGGACGGCAGCGAGCGCCCGTTTCCGTGGGGCGAAGCCCCGCCGGACTGGACACGCGGGAATTTTCATCACCAGCGCTGGGATCCCACGCCGGTCGCCGCGCATCCTTCCGGCGCAAGCGCATTTGGCGTTTCGGATCTGATCGGCAACGGGTGGGAATGGACCTCGACGGAGTTCGGCCCCTTGCCGGGGTTCGAGTCGTTCCCGTTCTACCCAGGGTATTCGGCGGATTTCTTCGACGGGAAGCACTTCGTCATGAAGGGCGGATCGCCGCGAACCGATCAATCGATGCTGCGCCGATCCTTCCGCAACTGGTTCCAACCGCACTACCCGCACGTGTACGCGACATTCCGTTGTGTGGAGGAATAAGTTATGGCGTCGGCACCGCGAATGGCTTCGGCCCTCTCACCAAGTCAGGTCGTGTCGGAGTTCTGCTCAGACGTCGTGGTCGGACTGAGCCACCCGGGACAGAAGGAACTTCCTTCCAAGTATCTCTACGACGAAGTGGGTTCGGCACTGTTCGACGTCATCTGTCTTTTGCCGGAGTATGGCTTGAGCCGCGCGGGAATGCGCATGCTCGAGCGTTACTCCGGCGAAATCGTCAACCGCGTGCCCGGGCCGGTGGTGGTCGCAGAACTAGGTAGCGGAAGCGGCCAGCAGACGCGCTGGGTGCTGGAAGCTCTCGCCAGGCGACAACGCGTGAACTACTACCCGATCGACATCTCCGGCAGCGCCCTGTTCCGCTGCAAGCAGGAGCTGGGACAGATGGATTTGGTCAGCCTGGTGGGCTTCGAGCGCGCATACCTGGACGGCCTGCAGGAAGTCGCCGCAAGGCGAAAGGACGAAGAGCGGCTGTTCGTGCTGTTTCTGGGAAGCACGATCGGGAATTTCGATCGGCCGGCGGGCGATCAATTCCTGCGCGAAGTTCGATCGATTCTGCGCGAAGGCGATGCACTGCTGCTCGCAACCGATCTGGAAAAACCAGTTCCGGCGCTGATCCTGGCGTACGATGATCCGGCCGGCGTCACCGCCGCATTCAACAAGAACCTGCTTGCGCGCATCAACCGGGAACTCGGCGGAGATTTCGATCTCGGGCATTTCGAGCACGTTGTACGGTGGGACCAAGCGGAGCGAAGGATCGAAATGCACCTGCGCTCTACCATCTGGCAGCGCGTGACCATTCGCCAGTCCGGTTTCCGGTTCCATCTTCGCGAGGGTGAAACGATCTGGACAGAAAGCTCGCACAAATACGATCCGAAGGAGGTCGTCCAGATGGGCGAACGCTCCGGTTATCGTTGTGCGGGGCAGTGGTTAGACGCCGAGTGGCCGCTTGCGCAAAATCTCTTCTTCGCGGTCTGAGACAAACCGGAGGTTAAAAGTGGCCAAAGCCCTGTGGAACGGAGCGATTCTCGCCGAAAGTAGTCGTACCGTGGTTGTCGAAGGGAATCAATACTTTCCGCCGGATTCGTTGCGCGCCGAATACTTTCGGTCAAGTGAAACCCATACGGTTTGCCCCTGGAAGGGAACTGCGAGCTACCATGATGTTGAGGTGAACGGCGAACGGAACGCCGACGCCGCCTGGTATTACCCCGATCCCAAGCCCGCCGCCTCTCAGATCAAGGATTACGTGGCATTCTGGAAGGGCGTACAGATCGAGCTATAAGTCCCAGCTGTGCTATTATTTTCGTTCGATGGGTCCCAGGAAAAAGAAAAAATTGCCTCGCCCAAGACCGGCGACTGCGCCCAAATCCGCGAGCAGGCATCGACTGCAGACCTCCGGAAAGGGAACGCAGCCGGCGCGCGTTCGGGCGATCCTGAAGGGACTCGACCAGGCGTATCCGGCAGTCACCTGCGCGTTGCGGCACGACAACCCGTTTCAACTGCTCATCTCGACAATACTCTCGGCCCAGTGCACAGACGAACGCGTAAACATCGTCACCGCGACGCTGTTTCCGAAATATCCGAAACCGGATGCCTTCGCCTATGCGAACCCGCAGGAACTCGAGCAGGACATCCGCCCCACGGGTTTTTTCCGGAACAAGACGAAATCCATCATGGGGGCAAGCAAAAAGATCGTCGAAGAATTTCGCGGAGAGGTGCCCAAGACGATGCCGGAACTCCTTACTCTTCCAGGGGTGGCGCGAAAGACGGCGAACGTCGTACTGGGCACGGCGTTTGGAATTGCCTCCGGTGTGGTCGTCGACACCCATGTGCAGCGGCTCAGCCGGCGCCTGGATCTGTCAAAGAACACCGACCCAAAGAAGATCGAGCAGGATTTGATCAAGATCATTCCGCAGGAAAAATGGATACTGTTCTCCCATCAGTTGATCTGGCACGGGCGCCGAATTTGCCAGGCGCGCAAGCCGAAATGCCTTGAGTGCAACCTCGAACGGCTCTGTTACTCGAAGGACAAAACCGTCTGAGGCCCGCGCAACCAGGAATGCCGCGGCCTCCTTGCAGATTTTCAGGTATGGCCTTCTCTTTTTGTTCTAGATAGAAATTGCTTTGAGCATGAAAAAAATCATGGTTACTGGAACTTCGAGTCTAGATAAGTCGTGCATTACGAGTGGTTTGAGGCCTGTTCGGTATGGTACCTCGAATGCTATAGATGCTGTGTAGCATGATCGGGTCAAGCATTAGGGGCGGGCAATTCACTGGGGTGAAACTGGCAATGAACGAAAAAGTCCTGGCTCAAGAATCAAAACCGGAAGCGAAATGGAGTGAGCGCCTGAGGGCTCTGCGCAAGATTCCTCCCGTGTTGAGGATGGTCTGGACCTGCGCGCCCGAGGTCGTTGTTCTGGGCAGCGCCGCGCGCGTCGTCGTCTCGGTGATTCCCGTCTGTCTGTTGAGAGTGACGCAGATCATCATCGACGCGATTGATCGTCACATCTGGTATCACACCGCGCTGCCACACGCATTCTGGTGGCTGGTGGCCCTGGAATTTGTGCTCGCCGGCATGTCTGCGATGTTGGGACGCCTGCTCGGCTACTTTGACACCGTGCTCGCCGACAAGTTTACCCGGCACATCAGCACGCGCATCATGGAGCACGCCTCGCGCCTGGATTTGACCCGCTACGAGGATCCGCTGTTTTACGACAAAATGGAGCGAGCGCGCGCCCAGGGCACTGATCGCGTGATGCTGGTCCAGATGATGGGCCGCTTTATTCAGGACCTCATCGGTGCGGTCAGCTTGGCGATCGGTATCGGTTTCTTTTCTCCCCTGCTGCTGGTCTTTTTGATTATTTGCGTCGTGCCGGCCTTCCTGGGTGAGACGCACTTTGCTTTCCTTGGCTATTCGTTGAGCTTCGAACAGACTCCGGCGCGAAGACAGATGGAGTATCTCCGAATCCTTGGCGGCAGCAGGGAAAGCGCCAAGGAGCTGAAGCTGTTTGGCCTCGGTCCTTTCCTGGTTGGACGTTACAAGGTCCTTTCCGATGAGTTGCACCGCCAGAACGTCGGGCTCGCGCGGCGCAAACTCGTCTTCGGAGTGTTGCTGACCGTGCTTGGGACGCTTGGCTATTACGGCGGATATGCGTTCGTGATCTACCAGACGGTCATTGGCGCGCTGACAATCGGCCAGTTGACCTTCCTGGCAGGTGCGATTGCTGGCGCAAGCGCCGGGATTCAGGCGGTGTTCACGACGTTCTCGGGCATCGCCGATCAGGCCCTGTTCCTGACCGACTTGGTCGACTTCTTTGCCGTCGAACCGACGATTCGTTCGAAACCAGGAGCGCTGGTGGCGCCGCGCCCGATCCGTCAGGGCATCGAATTCAAGAACGTTTCGTTCTCCTACCCGGGAAATCGCCGCAAGATCTTGTCCGGGATCAACCTGCGAATCGAGCCGCAAGAACGTGTTGCGCTGGTTGGCGAAAATGGACAGGGAAAGACCACGGTCGTGAAGCTCCTGACCCGCCTCTACGACCCGACCGAAGGCCAGATTCTGCTCGATGGCGTGGATCTCCGGGAATATAACCTCGAGGACTTGTGGAAGGAGATCGGCGTCATATTCCAGGATTTCGTCCACTACGAAATGACCGTGTCTGAAAACATCGGGGTTGGCAGGATCGAGGATGCCCACAATCCGTTCCGTATCCGCGCCGCAGCGATCAAGACGTTCGCAGAGAGCGTGATTCAGAAGCTGCCCAAGGGCTACGACCAGCCGCTGGGGTGCCGGTTTGAAGGTGGCGTGGATCTATCCGGCGGCGAGTGGCAGAAAATTGCGCTCGCCCGGGCCTACCTGCGCGACGCCCAACTGCTGGTCCTTGACGAACCGACCGCGGCTCTGGATGCCCGCGCCGAAAACGAGGTGTTCGAGCGTTTCTCGGAACTCACCACGGGCAAGATGGCGCTCTTGATTTCTCACCGGTTCTCGACGGTCCGCATGGCCGATCGGATTCTGGTACTGCAAAAGGGCGGGATTGCAGAGCAAGGCCAGCACGATCAGCTCGTCAAAGAAGGCGGGCTGTATGCGGAAATGTTCGCACTCCAGGCTGCGAGCTACCGGTAGCAGCCTGTGCCGCCTGGTGCGCGGGCCGGCCAGGCGGCTCCTCCCGTGTCATCAGGACATACAGTAATCTCCCCTATTCCTTACAGCGCGACACCGATGGCTGGATCGGGCGGATTTGTTTAACCTTCTAGGCGATTGGGAGCAAGAAGTCAGAGGCAACCGCTCAACTTTACTTGACGAATCATTTGCCGACTGCCACCCCGGATGGGCCTGTTTGGCGACTCCATTCATAGCCGCGGTGGCAGCGGCAGTTCTGATATCCGGTTCATACTCCAGCAAATGCGAGGTACATCCGTGAAAGCCGACCAGGTCACTCAGCAATCAGACGCCGGAACAGAGGTGCGCAGGGCTTTGAGTGACGCACGAATGAACCACACGCAGGCTCTAGTAAAGCGGGCCCAGGCAGGCGACCAAACCGCTTTTGCGCGACTCGTGGAACCCCACATGCGCAAAACGTTTCACGTGGCCCTGAGGATCACCCGCAATCGGGAGGACGCCGAGGACGCATCCCAGCAGACTCTGTTGAAGGCCTTCGCCAATATTAAGCAGTTTCAAGGAGCTTCCCAGTTCTCGACCTGGCTTACTCGAATCGCCATGAACGAAGCCTTGATGGTGATGCGCAAGAGGCGCTCAGAGGACGCACACCTCACCTATGACACCTACGACTCCGATTCCGGACAGCGGCCGAACCCGATCGAGCGGATTTGTGCTGCGGACACGGCGCAACCGGAAGTTCAATATGCGAAACGGGAGCATTATGAGGCATTGCGGGAAGCAATCGGAGGCCTTCGCGAAACACTTCGCGTGGTCGTCTGGATGCTTGGCATCGAAGAACACAAGAGCAAGGACGCAGCGAAAATCCTGAATCTGTCTCAGTCGGCTGTCAAGATCCGGTTCTCGCGAGCGCGGCAGGAATTGCGGGAATGTCTGGCCGATCGTATCTAGGCCGTTTTCCGTCAAGCGATCGTTTCAGAATGCGCAGTCCCGGGACTAAATTCCGCAGGAGCAGCTAGCCCAGTACGACGCGAATGACGTGATTTCCGCCGTCATCCACAAGAGAGATGTCCGCCGAGCCGGGCAATATCTTGCCGTCCACCTCGGTCAGCGCGACTCCGTGAGTGACACTCGAGGGGTTCTCCACCTGAACGCTGTAGAGCGATGAGTGGTAGCGGAACTTCATCGAGTACCTGGGCCAGTTTCGAGGGATGCACGGATCGATGCTCAGCGTCATGCCGCGCACGCGAAACCCCAGAATCCACTCCATTCCCGCCCGATAGAGCCAGCCGGCTGACCCGGTGTACCAAGTCCACCCGCCGCGCCCCACGTGCGGTGGTTCTGCGTAGATGTCGCCAGCGACTACGTATGGCTCGACCTTGTACCGCTGGATGCTGGCCCGTGAGCTCGATCGGTTGATCGGGTTGAGCGCCTGAAACAGCTCGCTCGCTTTGTCGCCGTCCCCCAGTTCCGCGAAAGCGATCAGCGTCCAAACCGCGGCGTGCGTGTACTGGCCGCCGTTTTCCCTGATTCCCGGAACGTAGCCCTTGATGTACCCGGGATCATGAGAGGTGTGATCAAACGGAGGCGTCAGGAGCAGGGTCAGCCCGGCCGCTCGCCGGATCAGATGGTGATCGACCGCAGCCATAGCCCGCACTCCGCGCGCCGGCTCCGCCGCGCCGCTGATGATTCCCCAGGACTGAGCAATCGAGTCGATGCGGCATTCCGAGTCGGTGGCAGAGCCGAGCGGTGTTCCATCGTCGTAGTAGGCGCGACGGTACCACTCGCCGTCCCAGCCATCGCGTTCGAGCGCGGCCTTTAGCGCGCTGACGTGAAGCCGCCAGGTTTCCGCCCGCTTGTGCTCGCCTCGCGCATCTGCGATCTTCGAAAACTCCCATAGAATGATGTGCAGAAACCACCCGAGCCATACACTCTCGCCCTTGCCCTGCTGACCTACGCGGTTCATGCCGTCATTCCAGTCTCCGGTTCCCATCAAAGGCAGGCCGTGTTCGCCGACAGCGAGACTGTAATCCAGAGTGCGCGCGCAGTGTTCAAACAAGCTCGCGCGCGTATCGGAAACGCGTGGCTCGAAGTACGACTCGCTTTGTCCTTCCGACAACACATTGCCTTCCAGGAACGGAACGCCCTCCTCCAGCACGGACATGTCTCCGGTGGCTTCGATGAACTGGATGACGGCGTAGGGCAGCCACAACAGATCGTCCGATATTCGCGTCCGTATTCCACGGCCGGAAGGCGGGTGCCACCAGTGCTGTACGTCGCCTTCAGCGAACTGGCGACCGGCCGAACGCAACAAGTGCTCGCGGGTAACCGCTCGTTTGGAAACGGTCAGCGCCAAAACGTCCTGAAGCTGATCGCGGAAACCATACGCCCCGCTCATCTGATAGAACGCCGCGCGCGCCCATACCCGGCAGGAGAGCGTCTGATAGAGCAGCCAGCGATTCAACAGCAGATCCATCGTGGGATCAGGCGTGGCAACCTGGACGGCACCAAGGATGTCGTCCCATTGACGGCTGACTTCCTGGAGCGCCTGATCCAGGTCGGCGTTGCGGTAGCGGATGACGAGTTTGCTGGCCTGATCCTGGTTCTCCGCCTGCCCCAGCAGGAACCGGAGCTCGATACTGGCCCCGGGTTGCAGTTCAACGCCGGCCTGCAGCGCGGCACAAGGATCCAGGCCCGCGCCCAGCTTCTCAGAAAGCGGACGTCCACTCTCCAGCGCCGCCGGGCGTTCCGGCGATCCGTTGCGACCAAGAAATTCCGTGCGGTCGCAGGTGAACGAGTTCTGGCGCCCTCCGAGATCGGCAAAGCTGACGCGCCCTCCGAATTCTCCGGTCCACATGCTACGGGCCAGCACTGCGCCTGACTTCGGGTCGATCTCGGTGACGACGTAGGGAGCCGAGGCTGAGCGTGAGCTGCCCAAAAGCCATTCGACATATGCCGTAACGGAGATGCGCCGAACCGACCCGGACTCATTGCGCAACGTCAGCCGGGAAATCTTGATCGGGTCGTTTACGGGGACAAACTGGATGAGCTCGGAGGCGATCCCGTGGGAGACGTGCGAGAAGCGGCTGTAGCCTTGACCGTGCCGGGCGACGTAGGTGGCTTCTTCCAATCGGATGGGGAGAGCTGTGGGAGTCCAGATCTCACCCGTGCTTTGGTCGCGCAGATAAATCGCCTCGCCGGGCGGATCGATAACATGGTCGTTGGACCAAGGCGTAATCTGGTTTTCATGACTGTTGAGCGACCAGGTAGTCCCGGAGCCTGACTCCGAGACCAGAAATCCGAAATCCGGATTCGCGATCACATTGATCCAGGGCTCGGGCGTGCGCAGCCCTTCACTGAGAACGACGATATATTCCCGGCCATTTTCGGCGAAGCCGCCCAGGCCGTTGAAATATTGAAGGGTTGGTTGCGGCGCCGGAACGTCCACGCGCTTGGCTGAACGAGCCGGTTTTGCCGGCGAAGGGGCAGGAGCCGGAGCGTCTGGGTACTGCGATCGCGCAATCTGCTCGGAAAGAGTTCCTCGCCAGCTCAGCAGCACGGCCCGGGCCACGCCCTGCAACAGCGCCCGCGTCTCGGCCGTAATCAGATCTCCGCGAAGCAGGAAGATCTTTCCGCTCGCGGCCTGTGTGTCCGGCGAAAGACGCAATTGACTTCCGCGGACCAGAGCTTCCAGTGATCCCTGAAGCTCTTGCACGTAGGAGGTGGCCTTTTCATTGATAATCACGACGTCGGCCGACAGCTGCTTCATACGCCAGTACTCATGGGCTCGAAGCAGCTGTCGGATCATCTCGAAATTGTCGGCATCATCAATTCGGGCAACGACGATGGGCAAGTCACCTGAAATTCCCTGAGCCCAGAGTGCGGACCGATCCAGCCGGACGCCGCTCAGATCAGCCGGACTGGGGCGCAGCGTTACATCGGAGTACAAAACGGCATTGGCGAGTCGCTGGAATAACTGGGCTTCTTCGGCGCTGATGCCCAGGTGGTGCAACTGGACCTGGGCCTGGGTCCACGCGAGCGTTCGAGTGCGCTCATAGGTCTGGGCGTCGCGATATTTGTCGGCAAGGTTCAGCACTTCTTCCCGGGTAGAGGCTACGATCGTCGAAAAGACGAGCTCGACGGTCGTGCCCGGCGGAATGTGTACGCTTCGACGCAAGCTCATGATCGGGTCCAGCACCGAGCCAACAGTGTTGGAAAGCGGCCTGCCATCGATAATGGAGATCGGATTTCGCAGATCGCGGGCACGCCCGATGAATCGCGCTCGATCTGTTTCGTACTGCAGTTCCCCCGGGGATTCCCCTTCGACCACCAGTACGTGCGCCGCCCATACCGAGGTTTCGTCCGGGGAGCGCTTGCGTCGCGTGGCAAGCAACACTCCGACATCGGCAACAAACTCGGTCTCAACGAACAGATTCGCGAAGGCGGGATGTGCAGAATCACTGGCCTGGGTTGTCAGCGAGAGTTCCGCATAGGAAGTCACCTGAACATCCCGCGCGCGCATTCCTGAATTCGTGATCGAGACACGTCGAATCTCTGCATCATCTTCGGACGACACCAGGACTTCAAGCGCTGTCGTCAAGGAACGATTGCGGCGGGTGATCTCCACATGGTCTTCGTAGAACGCGGCCTCATAGGAACTCGGCTCGACCCCGGTTGGTTGAAAGCCCGCTGACCATACGCTTCCGGTCTGTTCGTCGCGAAAATAGATGAACGCCCCCCAACAATCCCTGGTGAGGTCCTCTCGCCAGCGGGTGATCGCGATATCGCGCCAGCGACTGTAGCCGGAACCCGCCGAGGTCAACATCACCGCGTAGCGGCCATTGGAGAGAAGCGCGGTGCGCGGGGTCAGATCATGGGGTGTTTCAAAGCGGCGCGCCGCCGGAGGTACGGGCTCACGCACGTGTGCTGCGGCCGAAACCTCCTCGGCTCGAGGTCGTGCGACCAGGACATCGCGCGGCGTCCGCTCCTGAAGAAGAAGTTCGGTCGCCTGTACCATCGGCACAGCATGAAAGCGGCTGTACATCACGCCGCCCAGCAGGGCATTGGCGAGCGCGACAACGGACATGCCCTGGTGGTGAGCCATGTAGGCGCGGACGATTGCGACGCGCTGGCCCTCGGCGAGCCGCGAGCTTGTAAAATCCAGCGATTCATAGAAGCCGTAGATTCCTCGGCCTCCCTCCTGGGTCAGACGGTCAAGGTTCTGGAGTGCGATTGAGGGATCGACGAGCGCCGCAAGGGCTGTCGCGTACGGCGCGATCACCAAATCCTCGCTCAGGCCCCTTTTGAGTCCCAAGCCCGGCACTCCGAAGCTGGAATACTGGTAGGTGAAATCCAGGTCGCGAGCGGCGTAGGCTGATTCAGAAATCCCCCAGGGTACACCGCGCTCTCGCCCGTACTCGATCTGCCGGGCAACCACCTGCTGATAGGTTTGAGTCAACAGGCTGTTTGCTGGCGAACGCATGACCAGCGCCGGCATCAGGTACTCAAACATGGAGCCAGACCAGGAGATGAGCGCCGAACCTCGTCCAACGGGCGTCAATGCGCGGCCCAGCCGGAACCAGTGTGAAGAGGGAACGTCACCTTTGGCGATTGCAATGAAGCTCGAAAGCCGCGCCTCCGAGGCGAGCAGATCGTAGCAGTTCGCATCCAGGTGCCCGTCCGCGGCGCGATAGCCGATCGCAAACAGCTTTCGGGAGTCGTCGAACAGAAATCCGAATTCCATGGCCTCGAACATCTGCTCGGTCCGCTCTGCGATCGCAAGCAAACGGCGACGCAAGGCCGATGCCTGCGCAGCCGATTGCCGGATGGATTGGATGAGCGCGTCGATCTGCGCCTGACGTTCCAGGCGCAACGCCGGATCCCCGAGCAGGGACGCGCGCAGAGCCGACAATTCAGTAATGGCGCCCTCAAATCTCTCGGGGGCATCCACCAGCGCCGCGTCTTCGGGGAAGAATCGCTCGATTGCTTTCCAGTCTGCAACGTTCAGGGTGCGGCTTCCCGTAGGCGTCGCGATGTTCTTCAGGGCCGGCCGGAGCCACGGCAGGAACATCGTGGCATCACGCATATGGCTATCCGCGCAGGCCTTTGCTGCCGCTGACCAGGTCAGCACTTCGTAACTCGCGGCATCACCCAGTTCTTGGGCAAGAGCCTGGCCGATGTCCGCAACCGTGTGAGCGCGGTCACAGGCCTCGGCAATCCTCAATCCCAGTTCTGAACTATTTCGAGGCACCAATTGAATCGACGCCGCCAGAATATCGACCGCATTGCTGAGTTGTTTCCGCGTCACTGCGTGAACGCGCGGCGCTTCGGCAACTTTCGTCAATGCTTCGCGCAACAGCCCGAGTGCGTCCTCGATTCCGGGAAACGGATTCGCCTCGACGCCTGGTTTCTGAATCAAATCGCGGCAGCCTCTGGCAAGGGCCAGCAGGTGTCCGGCGATATTTCCGCTATCGACAGTCGAGACGTACCGGGGATCAAGCGGATGAAGGTCGCGGGTGTCGTACCAGTTGAACAAGTGGCCACGGAATTGTTCGAGTTTTCCGATCGTGTCAAGCGTAGCCTCGATGCGCTCGGCCGCCTCGGTTGTTCCCAGCCACGCGAAATCGCGCGCAGAAAGGGTCGCCAGGAGGTAGAGACCGATGTTCGTCGGCGAAGTGCGGTGGGCTACGACAGGCTTGGGATCTTCTTGAAAATTGTCCGGCGGCAGGAAATGCTCCTCCGCTGTGACGAAAGTCTCGAAGAATCGCCACGTGCGCCTGGAAATTCTGCGCAACGCTTGCGCCTGGACCTCGGACAACTGCTCGAGATCGGAGGGTCGAGCCGGCAGACTAATCCAATAGGCGATCGCGGGCGACGCGATCCAAAGCAAGACGAAAGGCGTGGCCGCCATAAGGGCATGGTGTCCTTCAAACCAGACGGCCGCGAGCGTTGCGATCGCCAGCACGACGCCGCCGCCCATCCGCGTGAAAACTCCGACCGGATTCAGATCCACCCGGTGTTTGGCTTGCGCAGCGGTGACCCACTCGAGCAGGTGCTTGTGGGTGACCAGCAATCGAATGAGCGTTCGTCCTATGGCGTCGGCCATCTGAGAGGCTTGGAAAGCGAGAAACGCGATCGTCAAACCCGCCTGGGTCAAGCCGAGCGAGAAATCGGAAGCAAGGCCGCGGAAGTGACTCCTTTTCGAAATTCCCTCCCAGTGCGCATTGATTCCTGCCAAGAAGGGAATCAGGGCAGGGAAGGCGATCATGGCCAGAACGAATCGAGTCCACAGCCAGGGCGAGATTCCCGGCATCAGCCATCCCGCGAGCAGCGTGAGATACATGCACGGGGCCAAAAGAGACCGGCGGAGGTTGTCCAGCATCTTCCACCGGCCAATTATCGGCACCTTCACCGTGCGGCCGTTCCGGGACCCGGCACGCCCCCCGAGAATCCAGGCCAAGAGTTGCCAATCGCCCCGGGCCCAACGGTATTGTCTGGCGGCCGCGGCCTCGTAATGGGATGGAAATTCATCGAAGAGTTCAATGTCGGTAGCCAGCGCGCTTCGCGCAAAAATTCCCTCAAAGAGGTCGTGGCTCAGCAAGATGTTTTCCGGAGCCTTGTCAGCCAGAGCCGCTTCGAAAACGTCGAGGTCGTAAATACCCTTGCCAGTGTAGGAGCCTTCGTGAAACAGGTCCTGGTACACATCGGAAACCGATGAAGCGTAGGGATCGATTCCGCCGGGTCCGGAGAAAACCCTCTGAAAGAAAGATCCCTCCCGGTCGGTAGGCAGCGAAGGCGTGATTCGGGGCTGCACGATGCCGTAGCCGTCGGTGACTCGCCCCTGTTCGGCGCTGAACGTTGGCCGATTTAGCGGATGGGCCATGGTGCCGATCAGCCGGGCTGCCGCACCCAGAGGCAATCGCGTGTCCGCGTCGAGCGTAATTACATAGCGGACACCGGGAACCGGATCCGGCCCTAGCCCTGCGGTCGTGATGAAGGAAGTCGTGGTCGAGCCTCGGAGTAGTGAGTTCAGCTCGTGGAGCTTGCCCCGCTTGCGTTCCCAGCCCATCCACTTTTCTTCCGATTCGTTCCAAATCCGCCGACGATGGAACAGAAAGAAACGATCGCCGCCGCCCGGCGCTGGGCCGTGGCGCTTGTTGAGCTCGGTGATACCCCGGCTGGCTGCGGCCAGCAGATCCTCATCATTGGGCAAGGACTCCGTTCGGGCGTCGACCCAGTCCGAGAGCAATGCAAATCGCAGGTCGCCGTCGGAATTCGCCAAATAATGAATTTCAAGCCTTTCTACCTGTTCGCGGATGACATCCTCGGAGGTCAGCAAGGTGGGAACCACGACGATCGTCCGGTATTGCGCGGGTACGGTGCGAATCTCAAGTCGCGGAAGTGTGCGCGGGCCGAATAAGTCCGTGACACTCCGGTTGATGAGCGCAAGCGCCAGGTCCGATGCCGGAACCACCGCCAGCAGTCCAAGGAGCACCAGTTGCACAGGGCTTGCTCCGAACTCCCATGAACGCAACAGGGGCAACGCCAGGATGACGGCGGTCAGCACCGCGATGGTGCCGAGATAGCCTGGTACGGCATCGCGGACGTACCAGCGCAGAAATCGGCGCCTCCAGGGAAGTCGAAAACCGATGTCGCGCTCGAACTCGTCCCGCCCGTGGGAGATCAGGTAGTAGCCCGGGTCCGAGCGTCGGTCGTCTTGCCGGCCAGATTGAGCATCGCGCGAGGCTTGCTTGGCGCGATTCACGGCGCGTTCGGCAACCTCGGTCTCGGAATGGTCAGATCCGAGAGAAAGGTCCTCGATCGCATGGCGATAGGAGTCGCGTGTGGTGAAGTCCATAGCGCCGAAATCACTTCCCTCACGCAAGACCTCGTCGACCAGGCTGACCTCTTCAAAGAACTCTTGCCAGTCGAACGAGGAAGCCAGTCGCATGCTGGTGATGACGTTGCGCACGGTGACGCTCATGGCCGCCTGCAGTTGGTGTTCGGCGCGTACAATCTCGTCGGCGCTGGTGCCCTGTGCCGCCAGACGGTCATCGAGCCAGACCAGGATCGGACCGACTTTGGGATCCAAATCGCGCAAGCGCTGAATCAGTTGAACGGCGAACGCCCGGTCGAACGGTTTTTTTTCGAACTGGCGCAGCACCGTCGCGGGAGAGACCAGCGTTTGGCCTCCTGTACCTAGGAGCCTGTCGGCCAGGACGTCGGCCTCGTTGCGTGCGTCGCGACTGAGCACAATCCGCGAGGCAAGTCTCCGCAGATTTTCGACCAGCACGACTCGCAGCGTGATAGCCACGGCCCAAAGTTCCCCGATCGACAGCGGTTGCACGCGTTGGTAGGCGCTGACAAAGCGGCGTAATACTTCCGGATCAAATCGACTGTCCGTGTGCGCCACAAAGGCCCAGGCAACGCCGTATACGCGCGGGTAGCCTTTCAAATGACCTGCGGCGAGCTTGGGCAACTTCCGGTGGAATCCGGGGGGCAAATGGTCATGGATCTCGCGGAGTTGCTCCTCCACGATGTAGAAATTCTCAAGCAGCCACTGCGCGGCAGGCGTGATGGCCTGATCCTGGTGAACCGCACTGGCGATGGCGCTATAGTACTCAAGCAGCAAGCGGCCGTTCTCGGCCACGTTTTCGATCAGGGGCTTGCCGGTATCGGGCCCGGTCGTTACCGTCTGCGCGGCCGCCAGGCTCTCGGCATGCTGCTCCAGCCGATCGACACTGAACAACTCGCCTACAATGGGCTCGTCGTTTTCTGCGAAGACGCTGATGGGTGGCGCAGCGCTCATCCATGCCTCAAGGTGCTATCCAAGTCGCGATTCGCTCGCGTCGTGTACGTACTATCTTCGCATAACGCGAGGTAAACCCGCGGGTACCGATCGAACTCTCCCGGGGCGACGCGGGGTTCAGTCACATGGCGCAAGACAGGCGCTCGACCCGAACCGTGGCGGGTTTTTGGGCGGGTTTGTTTGTTCTCGGTGCTAGCTGGCTTGGCGAAGCCCGGAGATATCAAAAGAATGGTGGGTAGAATGTGCCGCGGACGTCCATGGCCGGACTGGACCCTTGCGGAATGCCATCGCGGTATCCAGTATTCGCTCCAAATCGATCGGGCGATACGGATGGCAGATGAAGTCGAACGCACGAATATTCAGGGCGGCCAGGTAGTCCCGGTATTCTTGCGGGCACTCCGGCGCACAAACAATGATCACAGGGATTTCGGCGCGCTGATTCTTCAGGTGCCTTACGACATCGCGGTAGGTGCCATCTACCAGCCAAAAGCCACAAAAACAGGCCAGGATATCTTCCTGACCAAGCCCGGATCGAACTTCCTCAATGCCTGTCGCCCACACGGTATTGATCGTGTAGCCCTCTAAGAGCTCACCCATGGCCTGGCGAATCTGGGGATCGACTGTGGCTAGCAGGATGCTTGGCCGCCCAGGGAGCTGTCCGGCGCGCGGGCGGGAGTGCGCTTCGTCTTGGGGTCTAAATAGATGATGGCCGGACGGCGTCATTGATTTTGCCCTTTCTGCTCGCCCCATGAACGAGTACGAGTTGGCACATTCTGGAGTACTGGTCCAAAAGCAAGTGCATATTCATCCATCAGGTGCGGGCAAACAATACAGTCAACTTGTTAGGGATATCCGGAAATTCGTGTAGGCCCCAGGCGCGCGCCGGTCGCTTCGATCGCGACGATGGACCGGGTATTGGGGCACGAGGATCACTTAGGACCAACTATATTGGTTGATTGAAAATGGGTGATCGTAATCCGGTCTTTTTCCTTCGACAGGATTGCCAGCTGCCTGGCGTGGGCCTTGATTTCTACGCCGTCTCGAATCGCTGTGCTCCGGACATCGGCCGTGAGAATGCCAACAAACCCCTTGGTCCGGACCAGGACGTCGGTGACTTCAAAGGAAGTAAATCTCATGGAATGATGGCGTAAGTCTGCGAGGATCTCGTTTTTGCCGAGGGTGTCTCCGTTCGGGCGCACAAGCAGATAGTCGTCGGCATAGATCCGCTCAAGTGACGGTATGTCCCCGGACTTTAGCGCCTGCAGAAATCCGTCATAAAATGCCTGGACTTCTTCTTTACTGATTGCTGGGATTGAGTTCTCGGTCATAAAGGCTCCTGTGCACCGGCTGAGCGTAGAGAGAAACGCGAACCACTAAGCGAGGGAGACTTCCCCGATATCGATCGCGACCAGCAGAGGCTCCTTCACAAGCTGATAGTCCCCCTCATACGCATAAACCCTGCGCTTTGTCGGCACGATGATCCCGTCGACATCCCGGTATGCCGAGGCAAAATTGAGGCCGGTTGCTCCGCCGAGAATATCGACGGTGTAGTCGTGCCGGCGCAGCAAACCATCGGGCCCAAAACACGAGATCTGTTCGCGGCTGTGACTTTTCACGCTGTCCGGAAAAGTAACCTTCAATCGCCGCCAGGTTTCGCCTTCCACATGAATCGATGAAACCTCCTCGGTAGCGAAGCCTTCGTGCGTGTATAGAAAAGGCGTGTTGAGGTATGTCCACAAAGCTTCACCGCTGAAGTAGGCCACGTGAATGTCATCCCATGGCGTGGATCTTTGATGCCCTTCAAACGATTTTTCAGGGTCGTCTCGTGCATCAATCCGTGTTCCGTCCATCCTTTCCAGTACGATTCGGGCTGGCTCGAAGATCGAGCGCTTGTCCTGGCCGACGAAGTCCATCACCAGCCGCTCTTTGTTTGTCTCGACCGCCATGATGACATCCTTCAAAGCGTCACCCTGACCCTTCACGAACCAGATCGCTCCAGTGATCGATGCCGCAGCTCTTATCGATTTCACTTTGTTCCAGCGTCCAAGTCCACCGTGGGCGCTGACTGCCAAATCCAGTAAATTGCTCACAGAGACTCCTCGCGACGCGTGATACTGATTTTTTGGTAGAGCAGAGTATGTTTGAGTTGCCGATGGCCCCGCTGTACTGTTTTGGACGAATTAGCAGAAGCGCAAGAGAGCTCATCGGGTTGGGTCGTGTCGCCCGCCGCGCCATGGTCTCTAAACCCTACGAGCGCATCGTCGGGCCGTGCGAAAACCCAAAGCTTGACAAAATCTCACATTAGATATATTCAAGATTACTCATGAAGGCCGAGTCGATTAAACGGACCCTGGAGGGCAGCGGGCTGCGGTGCACTGCGCAGCGCTACTCCGTGATGGCTTTCTTGATGGAACACAACAGCCATCCCACAGCCGCTGAGATCTTCGAAGCCGTGAATCGCATGGACCCGCGATCATCAAGAGCCACAACGTATAACAATCTCCGGGATCTGGTGCAGGCGGGTCTGGTGCGTGAAGTGGCTATCGAGGGGCGAGCCGCACGATTCGATGCCAAAGGCCTGCAGCATCACCACTTCATCTGCGATCGCTGCGGCAATGTTGAGGACATCGAGTGGTACGACGTGCCGAAGCCTGCCTCGCGCTCGCTCGGCAAGCGGATTCTTCGCGAATGCGAACTTATTTTCAGGGGGCTCTGCATGAAGTGTGCTCCTCGGTACGCTTCCCGTTAAGAGTCGAAGGCGTATTGAAATCCGATCAATCAAGCGCGTCCGCAGGCGCGGCTGCGCGAATCGGAAAGCCGGGATGGATTCGCAGTAGGTAACAGTTCTGTTCATTATAAATTTCGACTGACCCTAGGGAGGGAGCAAGCGATGTCAACCGAAGCGAAGTGCCCGTTCCATCACAGCAGTAGCGCAAGCACCACAAACAATCACTGGTGGCCCAACCAGTTGAACCTGAACCTGCTGCACCAGCACTCGTCGCTGTCCGATCCCATGGGCGAGACATTCAACTACGCTGAGGCATTCAAGAGCCTTGACTATGCAGGCCTGAAAAAGGATCTTGCGGCGTTAATGACCGACTCGCAGGACTGGTGGCCTGCGGACTTCGGCCATTACGGTCCGCTGTTCATCCGGATGGCGTGGCACAGTGCGGGTACGTACCGTACCGGTGACGGCCGCGGAGGGGGCGGCAGAGGTCAGCAGCGTTTCGCGCCGCTCAACAGCTGGCCTGATAACGTCAATCTCGATCGAGCGCGGCGCCTGCTCTGGCCAATCAAGCAGAAGTACGGAAAGAAGATCTCGTGGGCCGACCTGATGATCCTTGCGGGCAATGTCGCCCTTGAGACCATGGGATTTAGGACCTTTGGTTTCGCCGGCGGACGTCCGGACGTTTGGGAACCGGACCTCGACGTCAACTGGGGAATTGAAACAACCTGGCTTGGGACGGACAAACGCTATTCCGGTGAGCGCAATCTCGCGAACCCGTTCGGCGCTACCACCATGGGTCTCATTTATGTCAATCCGGAAGGGCCGGAAGGCGTTCCGGATCCGCTTGCAGCAGCCAAGGACATCCGGGAGACCTTTGCGCGCATGGCCATGAACGATGAAGAGACCGTCGCCCTGATCGCAGGCGGTCACACTTTCGGCAAGACTCACGGAGCGGGTCCCTCCAAGCAGCACGTGGGATCTGAGCCCGAAGGCGCGCCGATTGAGGAGCAGGGCCTGGGCTGGACAAACGCCTATGCCTCCGGCATTGCAGGTGACGCGATCACCAGCGGCCTGGAGGTTACCTGGACAAGTACACCGACGAAATGGAGCAACGATTTTTTCGAGCACCTGTTCAAATACGAATGGGAACTTACCAAGAGTCCGGGAGGCGCGCACCAGTGGAAGCCAAAAGGTGATGCAGGCGCAGGCACGGTACCGGACGCTCACAACTCCTCAAAGCGTCATGCGCCGGCCATGCTGACGACCGATCTCTCTTTGCGATTTGATCCGGTATACGAAAAGATCTCCAGGCGCTTCCAGCAGAATCCCGCTGCCCTTGCCGATGCCTTTGCCCGCGCCTGGTTCAAGCTCACTCACCGCGACATGGGACCTCGCGCGCGCTACCTCGGTCCGGAAGTTCCGAAGGAAGAACTGCTCTGGCAGGACCCCATCCCCGCAGCGAATCATGCGTTGATCAGTGACCAGGATGTCGCCTCGCTCAAAGAGAAGATTCTTGCCTCTGGGCTGACGGTCTCGCAGCTGGTCTCGACTGCCTGGGCGTCGGCGTCCACCTACCGCGGATCGGATAAGCGTGGCGGAGCAAACGGCGCGCGCATCCGCCTTGCTCCACAAAAGGATTGGAAGGTTAATCAGCCAGAGCAGTTGCAGAAGGTGCTGAAGGCACTTGAAAAGATTCAAAGTGATTTCAACAGCTCGCAGTCTGCCGGCAAGAAAATCTCTCTTGCCGATTTGATTGTGCTGGCTGGCGGCGTGGGTGTCGAAAAGGCCGCGAAAAATGCTGGCGTCTCCATGTCCGTTCCGTTCCGCCCAGGGCGCATGGATGCTTCGCAGGAGCAGACCGATGTGCAGTCCTTCGCGGTGCTGGAACCGGCCGCGGACGGCTTCCGCTCCTACTCGAATGGGAACGCAGAAGCAACCGCCGAGGTCGAGCTGCTGGACAAGGCACAGTTGCTCACCCTGACCGCACCAGAAATGACCGTACTCATCGGTGGCATGCGGGTGCTCAATACCAACTTCGGGCAGACCAAGTTCGGCGTCTTCACCGAGCGGCCGGAAGCGCTGACCAACGATTTTTTCATCAACCTGCTCGATATAGCCACGGCGTGGAAGGCGACCTCGGAGGCGAACAACACGTTTGAAGGACGTGATCGCAAGACTGGGAAAGTCCGGTGGACGGCGACGCGGGCCGATCTCATCTTCGGTTCAAACGCCCAACTCCGCGCGCTCGCAGAAGTCTATGCATGCACGGACTCGAAGGAGAAGTTTGTGAAAGACTTCGTGGCGGCGTGGAATAAGGTGATGAACCTTGATCGCTACGACCTTGCCTGAGCTCGGCGGAAAACAGAGCCGTCAACCTGGTGCGAATCCCGGTCCCTTTATTTGGACCGGCGAAACCCAAGATTGACGTTTTTCCCGGCACCTGCGGACGACCTTGGCCTCTAACGGGTCGTGAGCCCGTGACGGCACTGTGATGGATGGCAGCGAGCATGGATATTCATCACTGGTTTAGATCCCCACGAGCTGCTGGCCGCCGTCTATGTCGTAAGTTGCGCCGGTCAGCGCGGTGTTGGTCATGATGTGGACGGCCAGCGCTGCGACGTCGGCTGGGCCTACCACCCGCCGGATCGGGAGTGTCGCGCGAAGCTGCTCGCGCCGAGCATCCAACTGATCGCCGAGCAACGATGCTGAAAGAGGAGTATCGACGAAGCCAGCAGCGATTAGGTTGACTCGGACAGGGGCGATCTCGAGCGCGAGGTTCTTGGTCATGGCTGGAAGTGCGGCGGTGAGGGCCGAGATGAGAGCGAATCCAGGCGTCGTGCGGCGGCCGCCCGTGCCACCCATAAAGATGAGAGTGCCTCCCGGGCGAACCTTCTTGGTCGCGTAGCGAGCGACTTGCAACGGAAGCAGGATATGAGCTTCGACATCATGGCGCGCCTTTTCGATCTCGAATTCCGCGAGCGGCGAGTAGTAGGGACCGGGACCGGTCACGAGCACGTGGTCGATCGGTGTCGGGAGTTGCTCGAAGAATTTCTTGAGTTGATCGAAATTGGTCGCGTCGAACGCCGCGCTGCTTAGCGCGCCAAGTTCGCGTGAGGCGTTTTCTAGTGGTTCTGGGTTGCGTGCAGCGAGAATCAGCTTGGCTCCCTGAGCGCGCGCTTGCCGGGCCGTTTCAAGTCCAATGCCTGCGCTGCCGCCGATCACGACGACAGTTTGTCCGAGCAAAGTGAGTTCGGCCTGGATGGGAGTGGCGCCGGTTGCGATGCTCATGATTCCTCCGTTCAACAGTCTAGAATTGCTTTTGCCTCAAGAAAACCGGCTGGCCTGGCCGTAGAGGTCATCGCCGGCCGCCATCATTACTCTTTCTGTCCCGCAGGGGGAACCTTCGCGACTCCGCGCGTATCCCACCATGGAAGCGTGACAAAAATTCCGGAGAGTCGCGTGGCAGCCTCTTTGCGATCTTTTCGCATCGCACAATACCACAACTTACTTGAGGGCGAGATCGGTCAGATGGAGCAACAGTTCTGTTGGGAAGTCCTTTATAATCTTGACGTAGTTCATGTCGGGGCGTAGCGCAGCCTGGTAGCGCGCCTGCCTTGGGCGCAGGAGGTCTGGAGTTCAAATCTCCACGCCCCGACCAAATCTCCGAAACCGCGCCTAGGCCGGCGCCCAACGCGATTTTCTACCCCGGAACGTTAAGGATCGGTGGTGTTGGAAGCCAGTCTCGGCTGACATATTTCGAAAGTCTGTGGTGATGTTTTGCTCTTCTACACGATGGAGGTTTCCATGTCTCAGAAAGCCAGCGCCGTAAAGCATGCTCAGCAAAGCGAAGTCCGGCCTCACCAACTCGGGCAGGAGGTTTTTAAAACCATCTTGTCCGAAGACATCGATTGGAAACCATTCCCGGCCTTCCCACCTTCAGTCCGGCTGGCCGTCGTCGTAGGTCAGCCCTCGGAGCCAGGCCCTTTTACAATCAGGGTCAAAGCGCCGCACGGTGTGAAGCTGATGCCTCACAAGCACCCGGAGGATCGAGTCTACACCGTGATTTCCGGCGTCTTTTATATCGGACTGGGTGACGAATTCGACGCGAGTAAGCTCGAAGCCTATCCTCCCGGCGCGGTGATTGTTCTCCCCGGCAACACGGCCCATTTCCATTGGGCGAAATCCGGTGAGTACGTCACGCAAGTAACCGCGATCGGGCCGCTTGGACTGGAATACCTCAGCGCCAAAGACGATCCGCGAAACAACAACCCGTAGGAGAGTCTGAACAGCCGCTTGTCGGGCCAAAAAGAGCGAGTTTTCTAATCTTGAGTAGAGACAGACGTTCATCTGTGTTGAGCAACCGAATTTGTAACGATTCCCCCACATCGGTGAGTTGGGGTTTCGCGCAGGGAAGGGTTTTCGAATCGATCCGAGATGGGAGGAAGCCCTAGCCTGGTATTTCTCCGATGATCAGGACTGGGACGCTTCGACGCGGTGTAGACTCTGTGGTGATAAAAGGAACTGCGTGACTCGACCGGTCGCACACTCAGATTCCGCCTAAGCATTCAACTTCTTGTCAAATTGAAGGCTCGCGATGACCGATCAACAAAACAAGGAGCAGGGTTCTGGAACACGAGATCAACAGATCCGCGCGGCGCTGGATCAGCATTGGGCGGCGTCCGACGCGAGCGATTTTGAAACCGAGCACCTCATCTATCACGAAGACGCGGTGCTGGAATACCCGCAGTCAGGTGAGAGAACCCGCGGTCGAAGCAACATACAGAACCAGCGCGCCAGTCAGCCGAGCAACAAGCGGTTTTCTATCCGACGAATCGTCGGCGGCGGCGATCTTTGGGTCACCGAGTTCATCCTCACATATGATGGCAAGCCGTCCTACACCGTGAGCATCATGGAGTTTAGCGACGTCAAGGTTGCGCGGGAAACGCAGTACTTTGCGGATCCCTTCGTGGCCCCGGCGTTCCGCGCTCAATGGGTCGAGCGGATGGAGGCATAATCTCGAGGTACGGGAATCCGCAAGCGACCATCCGATGGAGGTGTAGGACATGGATTGGAAACGGTTGCTCCAGTTTGTGCTGCTGGGTAGCAGTGATGTGGAACAGTATGCCGTCCTGCTGGTGCGCGTTTCACTCGGGTTGTTCTTCGCCATCTCCGGAGGAAGTAAATTGCTAGTCCCCGGCGGTATGAAAGCTGTTTACGACACGCTCGTTCAGGCCGGAGTTCCATTTCCCCACCTGACGGCTTATTTCGTGTCGGGTGTCGAGTTGGTTGGCGGATCCTTGGTGACGGTTGGGTTTCTTTCGAGTCCGGCCTGCGCAGTTTTATCGATCGATATGATTGTCGCCATCCTGACCACCACGCTTTCGACCATGCCGAAAGGACTTTCGCCACTTCGCTGGCTCGACCAGTTCCTTTATCTTCCCGAAGTCCTGTACGTGCTCTTCTTTATCTGGCTCATATGCTCGGGTCCGGGAAAGTTCAGCGTCGATTACTGGCTCGCAGGCAAACTATGGAGCTGATTGATCGACGAAGCAGCATATTGGTAAACAAGATTTTGGTGGTCATTACCAGAAATTCTCAGCCGCGAGACTGGCGCCAAGTCCAGACGAACACCGAAGCCGGCGAGGTGGATGCTATGAGCCACCTTTCTGATTTCGCAACCAGGTCCTTTATTGACGGGACTTTGATCCGGGTGTAATCGAACGCGTCTTAGAACCGCTCGTGCAAATCGAACTTTCGGTCAAGAAAGGATCAGCCATGGGACGCAAAAGCAAGCTCACGATTGCGATGGCAACTGCAATGCTCGCCGTTATGGGCGTCGCGGCCGTTTACGCACAGGACAAGTACTCGCTGAAATCGCCGGGCGGAATCGCGTTCTCCGACTTCAGGGGTTACGAGGACTGGGCGACAGCCTCTTCCGCTCGGACCACCGAAGTGCTCAAGGTGATCGTCGCCAATCCGAAGATGATCAACGCGTACAAGACCGGCACTCCGGGCAACGGCCAGCCTTTCCCGGATGGCTCCATGATCGTGAAGCTCCAGTGGAAGCCGAAAAAGAGCACCGAGGCTCCCTTCGTCGTGGACGTGCCAGACGTCTTCACCCAAGCTTTTGTCATGGAAAAGGACAGCAAGAGATTTCCGAAAACCGGCGGTTGGGGATACGCGCTGTTCAACTACGACGCGGTAACGGACAAGTTCACGGCCGATCCCAGCCCCGCAGACTGCGGAAACTCTTGCCACACGGCGGTGAAGGCGAAGGACTACATTTTCCACCCGTACGAGAAACGTTAGACCGCATGCCTGTCTCCAACCAGGAAGCGGCGATGTCGCCTCAAGCGATGGCGACGTCATAACTTATCGGTGCGAGTGGTGTCGCCGAGAACCGGTGTTCGGCGTGGCGTACGAATCGCTCTACGGTAGACAGCAGTTCAGACCACCAGCAGAATCTTGCCGCTCGCGCCTTTTTCGGCCGCGGTTTGAGCCTCGGCCGCGTCGCTGAGTGGAAACCGCCGGCCAATGG
The DNA here is from genome assembly GCA_035603235.1 of Candidatus Cybelea sp. GTDB lineage: Bacteria > Acidobacteriota > Terriglobia > Acidiferrales > UBA7541 > Palsa-295. Next base: position 75,503 of record DATNKU010000036.1, read on the forward strand.
GGATGCGCAGCTTGCCATCTCTGACGGCTTCGGCCATAAACTGGAGAACTTTCGCATCCGGGGCTGAGACGACCGACACAACTTTGACCAATGGGTACTCCTCGGCATTCCGAGGTGCTCCAAGAACCGACGCAAATACGCCACCGGGCTTCACTTTCGCGATTAGCTTCTCCGCCGTCCTGCCGCCAACTGCATCGGCGACGGCATCCAGGAGCGGCAGACTGTCCACCACGCTTTCGTCATCGGTCGCGACTGCCTGATCCGCGCCGATACTTGCCGCTTCCCCGACCTGTATCTTCAGAACACCCGCAATGACATTCGCTCCACGATGCTTCGCCGTGAACACGGCCGAACGTCCGACACCACCGGCAGCTCCTGCCACGAGGACGGTCTGGCCGGTCTTGACCTCAGCTCCTTGGGAGATCAACTCGTTGCCGGCTGTTGTGACGAGCGGCAAAGCCGCTGCTTCGATCAGATCGAGTCCCGTGGGTAACCTCGCGAGGTTCGTCGCCTTCACGACGCAAAGCTCGGCATAGGTGTTGGCGGCCATCGCCAACACTCCGTCTCCGCGATGAAAGTTCTCAACTCCGGATCCAAGGGCGAGTACCATACCCGCGACATCCATTCCAATCAGTCCGGGGAACTTGATTGGGTCAAAATCCTGGGTTTTGCCAGCGCGCCGCTTGTAGTCCTTGGGGTTGACGCTGCTGGCCGCGACTCGCACCAGCACTTCCCCTGGCCCGGCCACCGGATCAGGGTACTCTTCGAATTTCAGCACTTCGGGACCGCCGTATTGGTGGACGACAATCGCTTTCATGATTCACTCCTCCGTAATGCCAAGCCAACACACGGGCACGTTCCCGGGACGCGCCAAACGACGTGTTCGGTGCGTTCGATGTTTATGATGCTCCCCGAGACCACACTCGTCTGTTTCGTTCCCATGGCGCCGTATTCTCTCAGGGGAGCCGCAGAATTCCCAGTGCGAGGTCTGCCATTGGCCTACGGCAGCTAGCGACCATTGAGACCAGTGGTTTGCAGCGGGCCCCCGGGCCGAACATCCAGAAATACCTACCTGGGGGTCTTCCGAGGGCAGCCCAACGGCTGTTTCGGCACCGAAATCACTGAGGGGTTTTGGCGGTTCGTGGGTGGTCTTGCCAATTGCGCAACTGAAGGTTGATAGGCTGCTGACTCCCGATTGACAGGACGCAAGGCGCGCCCAAGCGTGATTACTAAAGCGGCGCGGCCTCGGCTTCTTGCAAAGTTGGGTAAATGGCGAACATGGAGCGGATGCGCGTCATCTCCAGCAGCGTGATTGCCTGCGTGTTCATCGCCACCAGCAATATCTTGCGCCTGGACTTCTGCGCCGACAGATGCGCGCCCACCAGTGCGCCGAGACCAGCGGAGTCTATATAGGGCACGCCGGTGAAATCTATAATCACATTCGGCGACGTCTCCGCACGCACGACGTTCTGAAACTCAAAGACCGTGTGGATGCTCAGCGGGCCCTTCATGCTTACGATCCGCTGGCCTGCACGCGAACCGTCTGCAGTGACCATCTGGAGGTTTTCCAAAGCCATCGGGTGGGATTGTAACGGAATATTAAAGATCCAAGAGTTAATATTTGGTTACAACCGCGGCCGGGTCGGGTCCGGTCACGCTGCGAGTGTTGAGATCGCCTGCGCCAATTTGGACGGCAATCAAACGACAGGGATAGTAGATAGGATTGTTTTCGCCGCCGGGATTTCGATGTATTTGTAACTCTATGTAAACAAGCTGCTTTTGATGTGACTAGGCAGTGCCCTTGTATTGAATGACCAGGATCGTAACGTCGTCAGATTGCGCCGCACCTTCGGTGAAGGCCTTTACTCCCTCGCGAATGGTTTCAGCGAGCTGCTCCACGGTTTGTCCCTTGAAGTTCTCAAGCAGCCCTCGGAGACGCTCTTCTTCAAACATCTCCGCCTGGACGTTGGCCGCCTCGGACACGCCGTCGGTGTAGATTACAAGAAAGTCGTCTTTTTCCAGTTTTACCGAGGCGCTTTCGTACTCGGCCTCGGGAAACATTCCAACCGGAAAGCTCGCCAGGTCAAGCCTGTCAATCACCCCTGAGCCACGGCGAATCAATGGAGGAACATGGCCGGCGTTTACATACTCAAAGGTGCCCGCCTTGTCGAGCACGCCGTAGAACACAGTCGCATAGCGGTCTCCGCCGCTGCGATCGCATAGATAGCGGTTCACTCGGGAAAAGATTCCGGTAAGCGGGAGATCCATCGAGGCCGTGGTAAAGAAAATCCCCTGGAGCAAGGTCGCAAGCAGTGCTGCCGAAATCCCCTTGCCGGAAATGTCGCCGACGAAAAATCCGTGGCGTTCGCCGTCGAGCTCGATCACGTCGAAACAATCTCCTCCCACCGAATAGCAGGCGAGCGTGGAGCCGGTCATAGCGACATGCGGAAGGTTTGGCAACGCCTTGGGCAGCAGCCCCTGCTGGATCTTGCTCGCGATTTCGATTTCGTGGTCCAGCCGCGCCTTGACCCGCGCGGCCGCAAATAGACGCGCGTTCTCAATCAAGGTCGCAGCTTCGTGGGCCAGGGTTCGCACGACTTCCCGGTCCAGCTGCGAGAAAGTGCTGGAGGGAGCGCGGCTGTCCAGATAGAGGATCCCCAGTAGCTCGCTTTGGCGCGCCGCGACCGTCGCGTCAATCGCTTCGATCACCGCCATTTTATCAATCGGAATCGCCACGACCGTATGCAGATCCAGGCGCGCGATGCTCTCTCCCTGATTCATGCGTCCCGCGGCCGCCGCGTCGGCAACCGTATCACCGACGATCAACTCGCGCCGGGAGCTCGACACGCGCTTCAGCACGCCTTGGGAAATCTGCATCTCCTCGGGGCGAAGAGTTCCGCGCTGGGCGTTACGTGCTACGGCTGTCTCAAGCTTGCCTCCCGGATTCGTCAGCAAAAGTACGCCACGCTCCGTGCGCGTTACGGCAATAGCGGCATCGACGACTGTCGTGAGGATGTCTTCGAGTGCGACGCCGGAGCTGAGCGTTCGGGCGACATCCAGCAGGACCCCCAGATGATGAAGCTCGCGCGGGCCGGCCTGGGAAGGCGCCGGGGCCTCAATGCGTCCGACGAGCTCCTCGATCGTCGCTCCCTCGCCTACGTAGATGACGCGGTAGGAATCCGGAACGCCAAAATCGATCTGGTCGCTCGCCTTGAGTTCATGGCGGATGATCTTCTCGCCGTTCACGAACGTGCCATGGCTGCTGCCCATGTCTTCAAGTACCATGGTGCCGTTGACGTCGGTAATCTGAGCCTGTTGCCGGCTCACGCGACTATCCCGAAGGGTCAGTTCATTTCCGGCTTGGCGACCGATGCGGAACGGAAACACGCTGAGAGCGACGTCGCGGCGCGTGCCGTTCGGGTCAACCACGACAAGTCTTGGACCGCTAGACATGGTTCATTGCCGCCTCGTCGGATGAGGTCATGAATCTGTGTTGTGCGCGACCGGGATCACCTAATGGTAGGGAATATCGCGAACGAAGTAAACAGGAAGGACCCACGATGAGATTTGACGCGATTGTGATCGGGTCGGGGCAAGGCGGCAACCCAATGGCGTTTGCTCTCGCGGACCATGGCTGGACAGTGGCCCTCATCGAGAAGGCATATCTGGGCGGGACTTGCGTGAACACGGGCTGCACTCCCACCAAGACGATGGTCGCCTCCGCACAGATTGCCCACTACGCGCGCAATAGCGCGCGGTGGGGAGTGGGAGTTGGGAGCGTTCAGGTGGATCTTCCCGCCGTCGTCTCGCTGAAAAACGCAGTCGTCGAGCACTTTCGCAACGGTAACGAGCGCAAGGTCGAGAAGCGTCCGAACCTGCATCTGTACCGCGGACACGCCCGCTTTATCGCCCCGCGAAAGCTTCAAATCGCGGACGACATCATCGAAGGAGAGCGAGTATTTATTAATGTGGGGACGCGGCCAGACCCTCCCAGGATTGAGGGACTCGAAACTGCCGGGTATCTGACCAACGAATCAATCATGGAACTGCAAGAGGTTCCCCAGCACTTGATCGTGCTGGGTGGTGGCTACATTGGCCTGGAGTTCGGCCAGATGTTTCGGCGCTTCGGCAGCCGCGTTACCGTGATTCAACGGGGAAGCCAATTGCTGCCTCGCGAGGACCCCGATGTTGCCGAGGCGTTGCAGAAAGCGCTCGAAGCGGAGGGCGTTGAATTTTGCATGAACTCCGTTGCCAACAAGGTTGAAGGCCAGCAGGGACGTATTACCGTCGCGGTCGTGACCGGTGAGAGGACAAGCGCGATTACGGGCACGCACCTGCTCGCGGCCACGGGTCGGCGGCCCAATACCGATGATCTCGGCCTCGACAAAACGGGAGTAGCGCTGGATTCACGGGGATACGTAAAAGTGAACGATCGGCTGGAAACTGGTACTCCGGGGATCTGGGCGCTGGGCGATGTGAAGGGGGGACCCGCGTTCACGCACATTTCCTACAACGACTATCAGATTGCGTACGCCAATATTGTCGACGGCCAGAATCTGAGCATCGAAAACCGCTATGTTCCCTATTCGCTGTTCACCGATCCGCAGCTCGGCCGCGTCGGCATGACGGAAAAAGAAGCTCGCGCCACGGGCCGCAAACTGAAGATCGGCACGTATCCGATGAGCGGCGTCTCACGAGCGGTCGAGCGCAGCGAAACAGCCGGGTTCATGAAGATCATCGTCGATGCGGAGACTGACCGGATTCTGGGTGCTTCGATCCTGGGAGCAGAGGGGGGGGAAGTAGTGCAAATCCTTGGCCTGATGATTCTCGCCAATGCGCCCTCCAAGCTCCTGAAGGGTGCCGTATACATCCACCCGACTCTCGTCGAAGGGCTTTTCGGCCTGATGGAAGCCGTTGTCCCGGTGAACTAGCACCGCGTTTTCCGGGCCCGTCACTCGCCCCTCCGTATACAATGGTAGGGTTGCACCCGTGGCATCGGGCGCTGACTTCCCATGGTTACATTACAAACGATCCAGGCCGCCGCAGGGCGGATTCGCGACTCGATATTCCGGTCGCCGTTCGTCCGTTCGGAGACATTTTCCAAGCTGACCGGCAATTCGATCTTCTTCAAGCTGGAAAACCTTCAGGTCACCGGCTCCTATAAGGAGCGGGGAGCACTCAACAAGATTCTGCTGCTGACCGAAGACGAGCGCCTCAAGGGAGTGATCGCCGCGTCGGCCGGAAACCATGCCCAGGCCGTCGCCTATCACGCGACCCGGCGGGGAATCGCGGCGCAGATCTGCATGCCGCTCACGACGCCGATTGTAAAGGTAACTGCCACCCGGGGATACGGTGCGGAAGTGATCCTTTCCGGCGCGAACTACGACGAAACCTGCCAGGAAGCTTTGCGCCGCTGCGAACGGCTGGGTCTGACGTTTATCCATCCCTTCGACGATGAAGCGGTGATTTCCGGCCAGGGAACTCTTGGGCTTGAGATGCTCGAACAACAGCCGGAAATCGATGTACTCGTCGTCCCCATCGGCGGCGGTGGTTTGATTGCCGGCGTCGCCTGCGCGGTTAAGGAGACCAATCCGAAAGTCCGCGTGATCGGGGTTGAGACCTCGAAGCTTCCGTCGATGAGAGCGGCCATCGGGCAAGGTTCCCCAGTTACTCTGGCTCCGAAAGTAACGATCGCGGACGGAATAGCAGTTCGCTGCGCGGGCGCGGTGACGTTTCCGCTGGTGCAGCGATACGTGGACGATATCGTCACGGTTGACGAAGAAGAGATCGCGAACGCGATTCTCCTGCTTCTTGAGAAGGAGAAGACGCTGACCGAAGGCGCCGGAGCCGTGACGACAGCAGCCGTGCTGCAGCACAAGATCCCTCTGAGCGGCAAAAGGGTCGGTGTTTTCATCGGAGGCGGAAACATCGACGTTTCGCTGCTGTCGCGTATCATCGAGCGCGGTCTGGTGAAGGACGGCCGGCTTGTGAGGTTGCGCATACACCTTCCGGACCATCCTGGGGCGTTGCAAAAGCTCGCGGGCGTGATCGCCGGGCAGAAAGCGAACATTGTGGAAACAAATTATGACCGAGCGTACTACGGGGTTTTGCTCGGCGATACGGTGATTGATATCACGATGGAGACACGCGGACCGGAGAACATCGCTGAACTCACGTCAGCCCTTGAAACCGCCGGATACCCCCACGAACGCGTACTATGATCCAACGCAAACTGAGTGTCAGCGAAACTCGCCGGGTCCTGGCCGACATTCCCTTTAATAAGCTCCTGGGGATGCGGGTTTCAAGAACCCATCGCGATGGAGTCACCATCGAGTGCAAAATCGTAGCCCATCTGTTGAATAAAGCGAGGGTTCTCCACGGCGGAGTCAGCGCGGTTCTGGCCGACGCGGCAGTCGGGATCGCGCTGCATCGCCATCTCGGCGATCACCGCCCGATTACGACGGTTGAGATGAAAATCAATTATTTTCGTCCAGTGAAGAAAGGCCGCGTCTTCGCGCGCTCTCGCCTGCTTAGGGTGGGTTCGACGCTGTGTATCGGCCGCGTGGACATTGCCGATGCCCAGTCGCGGGCGATTGGAACGGCGCTCGTGACCTACATGATTTTGAGTGCCCCGCCACCGGCCTCCTCGTAAGCCATGTTTTCGAAACGAACCGGCTGGAAACTCGAGGAAAACGCCTACACGCGCGCACTACGCAGTCACACCCTCAGCGGCAAACCCGTTCTCGATCTCACGGCCTCGAATCCCACGACGTGCGGTTTCCAGTTCGACGAAGCCGCGATCCTGTCAGCCCTGTGCGCGAAAGATGCAATGCGGTACGAACCTGAACCGAAGGGACTCACCTCGGCCCGCGTAGCCGTACTCGAGTATTACCGGCAAAAGAATCTACCCGTGCTTCTGGATGCGGACCGCCTCGTTTTAACCACGGGGACTAGCGAAGCATACTCGTTTCTGTTTCGCCTGCTCTGTGAGCCCGGCGACGAAATTGCGATCGCCCAGCCCAGCTATCCGCTGCTGGATTTTCTTGCCACCATCCAGGATGTGCAGCTTCGCCCGTTTCCTTTGATCTACGACCACGGCTGGCAGATTGATTTTCACGCTTTGGAACAGGCGATTGGCCCGCGAACCCGGGCGGTTCTGGTGGTGCACCCCAACAATCCGACCGGGAACTTTATCGGAGCCGATGAGGCCGAGCAATTGCAGAGGATTTGCGCGGATCGCAATCTCGCACTCGTGGTTGACGAGGTTTTCCTCGACTACGAAATCCAGGCGGGGCGTTCCCACCGGCAACGGCACGGCAGTTTTGTTTCAAGCACTCGCGCGCTCACATTTGTTCTCAGTGGACTGAGTAAAATCTCCGCTTTGCCGCAGATGAAGGTTGGCTGGCTCGCAGCCAGTGGTCCTGTGGAGCTGGTTCGCGACGCAATGTCCCGCCTGGAAATTATTGCCGATACGTATCTTTCGCTCAGCGCGCCCATGCAACACGCCCTGCCTGCGTTGCTTGGCGAGCGCGAGAAAATGCAGAGGCAGCTTTTGCGTCGAATCGAGACGAATTTGGCGCAATTGGACGCCACACTCCCGCCCCACGGCTCGGTTTCGCGCCTTGAAATCGAAGGGGGTTGGTACGCCGTGCTGCGCGTACCCGCCGTACAGTCAGACGAAGAAGTTTCGATACGGCTGCTTCAGGAGCACTCGGTTCTGGTGCAGCCCGGCCACTTTTATGAATTCGCGGATGAGGGATATTTGGTCGTTAGCTTACTGACTCAGACCGAGCCGTTCTCCGAGGGGATTCGGCGGTTACTCGCGTGCGTTGCCGGCAAGTGATCCGGCAACGCATGCGGCGCCAGAGAGCGAGCGAATCAATCTTCTACTTTTTCTTGCCGAAAGTGTCGCGAACGTAGGCCACCACACCTTCTATCTGTTCCTTGCTCAACGTGTTCTTGAACGGGGGCATGTTGTTCTTGCCGTCTGAGACTTGTGCTTCCATCTGCGCTACCGTCATCTTCTGAACGGCATCGGAATGCAGGTCGGGCGCCTTGAGCGCCTTGCCCGTAGCCGATCCGGTTCCATCCGCGGCGTGGCATACCACGCAGTTCGATTTATACGTCTGCTCGCCGCCCGCGGCATCGGCTGCAGGTTTCGCGCCAGCCCGCGACGCAACACCCAGCACCGAAAGCGCAATCGCAGCACCTAGAACGATCGTAACGGAACGAAGCCGCGCCGCGCGTTGGAACGAAGCTTCACCCGATGAACGTGAACCCGAACCGTCTGACGAAACGCACTTTTCATTATCGAGCATCGATCCTCCCAAGGGATATCTGGCAATCCAATACGACCGCAGCCTGACGTCGCAAAACCTGTCGGCAAAAGCCCGACTATTCTGCACCAGCGCCTTCTGGTCTGCAAAGGGAAACATACCCCCTGCCATGCTTAGATGCATAGCGGAGTCCCGGCGACGATACGCCGAAGCGTCTCGGATCGCCAGATTGTCATAGAATGACAGGCGGGCCACCGGGCGCGTCACTCGAGGGCGGCCCTGCGGAAAGATACGTCGGCCGATGCCGAGTTGCCGTTGGGAGAGAACCAAAGTAAACTGTTCAGCGTTGTTCAGTTCGGGGCGTAGCGCAGCCTGGCTAGCGCGCCTGGTTCGGGACCAGGAGGTCGGTGGTTCAAATCCACTCGCCCCGACCATTTTTTGAATTCAGGAACTTGCACTTCACGAAAGCGCTTAAGACCTCCTGGTGCAAGGCAAGCGGGCCGATAGTAAAAACCACTCACCTCGGTCAATGTATTTCACGCTCTGGTATCGATAATTCTACAAATCAACCTCCGATTCTCCATTGCGAAAACCTGTCCCGACTCGTCCAGTAACCGTGTCTGTATCTTCTCCGGAAGCGTGAACCGGGCCCGGGTACAGCTGCGCACTCTGGTCGCAGCTGGAAGATAGCGCGCGACTGTTCTGCGAACGCACAAGTTTGAAGTTTCCTGGTGCTTTTGCGAGCTGGGTTGCCTTCTGTGTCGTCGAATGAAACCGACCCGGTCCGGATGTCGTCTACTCAGGAGGTTTGTGATATCTTTCCGGTCGTGAGGATCTAGGCGATGGACGCCACGATTGGGCGACCATTTCAAGCGGCTGTCTTGAAGGCGAAATCCTGCCAAGGCCGATTCCTCTCCCAACATCCCCGCTTGGTCTGGCTTCCGGGCTTTACTTGAAGCCTCGACTCCTAAACAGCCGTCGGTTGTTTTCCCTAAAGCTGCTGATGGCGACTGATTCTTAGATCTCGCTCGTACGCGGTACGAGCCTTTCCGCCCGCACTTTGGGATGGGCGCGACAATTTCCGGAGGCCGATTCAACATGAAAGTAAATCGACGAAGGCTGTTGTCGTTGCTGGGAATGTCTCCGGCTCTTCTGGCGGGCTCCCGGGTGGACGCCGATCCAACGCCTCCAAAGAATGCAGCGAACGATGCCGGTGCCGAACCAACTTTGACGGCGCTTTCGCCCAAGGGTACTCCTCCTCCCGTGAACCGCTATCCCATGGCTCCTCGCGTCAACAGTAGTCTTGACGGCAAAACCGTCTACTTGGTTGACACCGGTTTCATGAGTGCCGATGAGGTGATCCGTGAAGTTGGTGTGTGGTTCCAGCAGAACATGCCGAGGGTCAAGATCGTGTCTCGAAAAAAGGCCGGTACGTATCCCGAGAACGACCCGGCGCTCTGGGCGGAAATCAAGGCCAACGCCAGCGCTACGATCATGGCCATCGGCCATTGCGCGGGCTGCACACCGGCTACGGTGAGTCACTGCGTAACAATGGAAAAGATGGGCATCCCCAGCGTGGCCATTGTCACCCGCGCCTATTACGATCTGGCGAAGTCCACCGCCGCCGAGCGCGGCATGCCGACGCTGCGCATCGCCTACACCGTTCACCCTATGTGGGGCAAAACGCCCGAGGAAACTCTTACGGTTCTTAACGGTGCCGATGCCATGACCAAGGCGCCGTTCATGAAGGAAGTTCTCGACGGGCTCACCACGCCACTCACTGCGGATGACCAGAAATCGGGTCTCTTTCCAGTATCGGCCGGGCCGCCGTACTTCGGTCCGGACACCGCCGAGGTCCTCCAGCGGTATTTCATGGACAACCAGATGACGGACTACATGCCGATCATCATTCCCACCGAACAAAGAGTGCAGGCAATGCTCAAGGGTACGAGCCATAAACCGGACGAAATCGTCGGGAAGACGGCAGGCTGGAACTACACTGTCAAGGATGTCGCCGTCAATGCGGTCATGGCGGGATGCGAGCCGTCGTACCTTCCGGTGGTCCTTGCCATTGCGTCAACGGGCCAGCTCGCGCTGGGAGGTTCGACGACGTCGTTCGGCTATGCGATGGTCGTCAACGGCCCCATTCGCGACAAGCTCGGCATGAATTACACGACCGGTGCACTGAGCCCTTTTGCCCAGCCCAACGCCACAATCGGTCGCGCCTGGTCGTTGCTGGGCAAAAACCTTGGCTCCGGTTCGATTCCCGGCCAGACGTATTGGGGCGGACAGGGCAACAATCTGAACTACAACAACGTGGTGATCGCCGAAGACGAAAAGAACAGCAAATGGACGCCCTTTCACGTGGAGAAGGGATTCAAACCCGAGGAGAACGTGGTGAGCTTGTTCAACGGTTGGGACGTTCGCATGGGACATGGCGCGAAAGGTGCTGGAGCCGTGATGCCGAAATTCGACGATCAAATCAGCAGCATGTTCCCGACGCTCGCACGAATGTTTAACATTCTGGTCATTCTCGATCCGCTCACCGTCGATGGGCTTGTCGATCAGGGTTATGACACCAAAGAAAAGCTGCAGCAGTGGCTCTGGAAGAATTCCACAATTACGGCGAAGGAGTACCGCGAATCGTTCCTCGCACACGTGTGGCTCTATCCGCGCGCATTGAAGGGCGAAGAGCCTTATTCCACCTGGTGGAAGACGGCGGACGATGTGTCCATTCCCGTCGTTCCCAAACCCGAAGACATCAGCCTCGTCGTGGCCGGCGGCCAGACCAACGCGTTTTTTCAGGTGGGGAACATGAATTACGGCCGCAGCGCGTCGATCGACAAATGGATGTAGAAATGTCCCAGGGTTAGAGACTTTGAGAAACTGGAGGAGGCAACATCCTGAAGCAAATCGTGGGTGGCAAGGTAGCTTGAGTTAGATTCCGTTGTACACCTGGCGCCGGATGAACTCACCGCTTCCGGCCTTGCCCACGAATTTTCCCTTTTCGATAACTGTTCGTCCGCGGGATAGGACGGTCTTCGGCACTCCTTTGACGCGAATCCCCTCAAACATCGAATAATCCACACGCATGTGGTGCGTCGAGGCGCTGATCACCTGCTCGGCGCCGGTGTCAAACACGACCAGGTCCGCGTCCGAGCCGACGGCGATCGTGCCTTTGCGCGGATACAAGCCGAACAGCTTCGCGGGCGCCGTCGACACCAGCTGCACGAATCGGTTTGGCGAAAATCTCCCGCCATGCACGCCCCCGGTGTAGATCAAACTCAGCCTGTGTTCGATCCCGGGCCCGCCGTTGGGAATCTTGGTGAAGTCGTCCTTGCCGAGTTCCTTCTGCTCCTTGAAGCAGAACGGGCAGTGGTCGGTTGAAACGACCTGGAGCGTGTCGTGCGCCAGGCCTTGCCAAAGCTTCTCCTGGTGCCACTTCTCCCTCAGCGGCGGCGTGAATACGTACTTCGCGCCCTCGAACCCCGGAGCGTCCATTTGCTCGAGCGACAAATACAGATACTGGGGGCAGGTCTCGGCGTATGCCGGAACGCCGCGGTCGCGCGCCTCGCGTACCTTTTCAAGCGCATCATTGCACGACAGGTGCACGATGTACACGGGCGCGCCTGCCATCTCGGCGAGCGCAATCGCCCGGCCGGTCGCCTCCCCTTCGGTCGAAGTTGGGCGTGTCAGCGCGTGGTACTTCGGCGCACGTTTGCCTTCGGCCAACGCGCGCCGCACGATAACGTCTATGACGCCGCCGTTTTCTGCGTGCATGCAGATCAGGCCGCCGTATTTCGCCGCCTGGGACATCGCGCGAAAAATGGTCGCATCGTCCACCATCAGTACGCCCGGATAGGCCATGAACAACTTGAAGCTTGAGACGCCCTCGTGGATCAGAGCACCCATTTCCTCCAGTTGTGCGTCGCCCAGATCAGTGATGATGCAATGAAAGGCGTAGTCAATCGCGGCCTTGCGGTCGGCCTTTTTCATCCATGTGTCGAATGCCTGACGCAGGCTTTGGCCTTTTTGTTGGATCGCAAAATCGATCAGCGTGGTCGTGCCACCGAATGCTGCGGCGATCGTTCCCGATTCGAAGTCGTCGGCGCTCGTCGTTCCGCCAAACGGCATGTCCAGATGTGTATGCGCATCGATTCCGCCGGGCATTACGAGCATTCCAGTTGCGTCGATGACCTTGGCTGCGTTCTCGATGGCCAGCGTCCCTGCGATGGCTGCTATTTTGCCATCCTGGATGCCGACATCCGCCGCGTACGTATCGGTCGCGGTGACCACGGTGCCATTCCTGATGACGGTATCAAAACGCATCAAACCTCCTTCGAATCAGCGTGCAGGCATCTTATGGCATTCACGAAACATGGCGCAACCTAACTGCGAGATGAGCAAGGGTTCAGTTGCGACACAGTCGGGTAAAATCGATGGCCACCTGCCAGTTTTCCCAATGCTAGAATAGCGGCCTTACAAGCACGAACAGGGTCCGGAAGCGCTTCGACCTACCCGGCTCTGTGATTCGGAGTCCAACCGGTTTCCCTATGCCGCTTCGCGAAACGGCGCCGAAGCTTTCCCCGGAACAGTACGAAAAGAACTTTGCCGATATTTCGCCAGCGATGGATCCGCGGCAGGCTGCGATTGAAGCCTCGCGTTGTTTGTACTGTTTCGACGCCCCCTGCACGATCGCTTGTCCCACGCACATCGACGTTCCTGCCTTTATCAAGAAGATCTCAACCCGCAACCTGCGCGGTTCGGCACGCGAGATTCTGAGCGCAAACATTCTGGGGCACAGCTGCGGCCGGGTTTGTCCCACCGAGGCGCTCTGCGAGGGCGCCTGCGTGATGCACGAAAAGGGCGAACTGCCGATCGAAATCGGCCGCCTCCAGCGCTATGCCGTGGACTACGTGCTCGACAACAAAATCGAGCTGTTCACGGCTGGTGCCGCCAATGGCAAACGCGTCGCATGCATCGGTTCGGGACCGGCGTCACTGGCCTGTGCAACTGAGCTCGCCAAATGGGGCTATGACGTCACGATCTTTGACCGCAACGAGATGCCGGGCGGGCTCGACACTTACGGCATCGCAGCCTACAAGTCGCGCGCCGCCGATTCGATCCGCGAAGTCGGGCTTATCCGTCAGCTGGGAGTGAAGTTTCGGCAAAAAATGGAAGTGGGTTCCCAGATTTCCTTCGCCGATCTGGAACGGCAGTTCGACGCGATTTTTCTCGGTGTGGGGCTGGGCGAGACCTGGGCGCTTGATCTGCCCGGAGAAGATCTTGACGGCGTGTACGGCGCGATCGAATTCATCGAAAAAACAAAGATCCAACCCTTCCACGAAGTCCAGATCGGACGCCGCGTCGCCTGCATCGGCGCAGGGAACACCGCCATTGACGTTGTGACCGCGGCGCGCCGCCTGGGCGCCGAAATCGTCTATCTTGTGTATCGCCGCGGCGAGCCCGAGATGCCCGCATTTGCCTACGAGGTTCAGCTCGCCAAGCATGACGCGGTCACGTTCCTGTGGCACACGCAGCCCATTCGCGTCGAGGGCGCGAGCGGCGTCGTCACCGGCCTAACCTGCGTGAGAACCCTGCCCGGCGCACCGGATGTGAAGGGCCGGCGCAGCCCGGTGCCTGTGCCCGGAACCGAGTTCACCCTCGATGTCGACATGGTCGTGCGCGCCGTCGGGCAGAAACCGGCCACGGATTTCCTGAAGGCGGTTCCCGGTGTGGAAATCAACTCGAACGGCACGATCAAGACCAACGAGCAGCACCAGACCGGCCATCTCAAATATTTTGCCGGGGGTGACTGTACCAACGGCGGAAAAGAAGTAGTAGATGCCGTCGCCGAAGGCATGGCCGCCGCGCGCGGCCTGGACGCCTGGCTCGGTTCTCCGCGCGCACCTGCGAGGTAAAAGATGGCTGATCTCACTGTAAAATTTGCCGGCGTTACGAGCCCCAATCCGTTCTGGCTCGCTTCGGGTCCGCCCACCAACACCGGCGGGCAGGTCATGCGCGCCTTCGAAGCAGGGTGGGGCGGCGCCGTTTGGAAGACCATCGGCGAACCTATCGTGAACACCAGTTCGCGCTACGGCGCGATCGATCTGAACGGCGTCAAGATGATGGGATTGAATAACATCGAGCTGATCAGCGACCGTTCGCCTGACATTAACTTCCGCGAAATCTATGAGGTGAAAAAGAAATATCCCAAGAATCTGGTAATCGCGTCGCTAATGGTCGAATCCAAACGCGAAAGCTGGCACGCGATGGTGCGCCGCGCTGAGGACGCCGGTTCCGATCTGCTCGAATTGAATTTTGGCTGCCCTCATGGCATGAGTGAACGCGGTATGGGCGCAGCTGTCGGACAGGTGCCGGAATACACGGAAATGATTACGGCGTGGGTAAAGGAAGTCGCGCGCATTCCTGTGATCGTCAAGCTCACACCCAACGTAACCAGCGTCACGCACATCGCTGCGGCTGCCGAGCGAGGTGGCGCCGATGCCGTCAGCCTGATCAATACGATCAATTCTCTGATGGGTGTGGACCTTGCAACTTTCGCACCGCGACCAGTCGTGGGCGGCAAATCGTCTCACGGCGGATATTGCGGTCCAGCAGTGAAGCCGATCGCACTCCACCTGCTGTCCACAGTCGCCAAGAACTCCCGGATCCCGATCAGCGGCATCGGTGGGGTCGGATACTGGAATGATGCCGCCGAACACATCGCGCTTGGAGCATCGACCGTCCAGGTCTGTACGGCCGCCATGCACTATGGATTCCGCATCGTCGAGGACATGATCGACGGACTGGCGCAATACATGGACGATCATGGCTACCCTACCATCGAGGATTTTCGCGGCCGCGCGGTGCCGAATGTGAAGGATTGGGGCGACCTTGATTTGAACTACAAGGTCATTGCACAGATCAACTCACAGCTGTGCATCGGTTGCCAGCTATGTTACGTGGCTTGCGAGGACGGCGCGCATCAGTGCATTGAACCGTTCAAGGATTCCGCGAAGAAGAATGCGGGGGGCTTTGGTGTTCATGTTCCGCGCATCATCGAAGAAGACTGCGTCGGCTGCAATCTGTGCGCGCTGGTGTGCCCGGTGGAAAACTGCATCACGATGAAAGAGGTGGATACCGGACACGTACCCATGAGTTGGAACGATCGCATGCGGCAAGCGTCTCGGTCGTCGCCCCCGCCGATTCCCAGCGGCGACTAGACCTGAGATTGAGTCTCTCGCCCGACGGTCAGCAGCCAATACGCCAAAAAGCTCACGCCAAAACCCACAAACCACGCGTAATCGTAGAGCGCGCGAACGGGTGCATAGACAAGGCCCACGAACGCTACCAGGGAGCCGGCCACCAGCGCCAGAATGGCTCTCCAGTTCACGCCCCGGGAAAACTCGTACACTCCGCCGCGGCGGTAGAGGTCTTCGGTGTTCAGTATTCGCTTGCGCCGCACGAAGTAATCGCAGATCAGGATTCCGGCCACCGGCCCGAGAAACCCCGAATAGCCGACGAGCCATCCGGAAACGTAGTTGCCATAGCTTGCCAGCAGTTTCCACGGCTGCATCAACACGCCGATCAGGCAAGTCACGAGCCCGCCGGTACGGAAACTGATTTTCCTTGGCCACAAATTCGAGAAATCGTTCGCCGGCGAAACCACGTTCGCGGCCACATTCACGTTGAGGGTAGCCATCAGTAGCGCGACCATTGCGATAACCACCGCGATGGGGCTTCCCAGTCGTGCCAGCACCTCTACCGGATCCCATATCGCTTGTCCGAACACGACCACTGTCGCCGAGGTCACCGCAATTCCGATGAACGAATAGAATGTCATCGTCGTCGGCAGACCCAGCGCCTGGCCCAGCATCTGTTCGCGCTGACCCTTTGCGTAGCGCGTGAAATCGGGAATGTTCAGCGCCACGGTCGCCCAGAACGCTACCACCCCAGTCAGCGACGGAACGAAGAACCGGAAAAACTCGCCAAAGGTCTGAAATTTCGAGGGGGTCGCGAGCATCGGTCCAAATCCACCGGCTCTCGCACGCGCCCATAGCAGCAGAGCCACTCCAATCAGCAACAAGAACGGGGCAGTAATCCCTTGCAGAAAGCGAATGGTTCGAATGCCGCGCAAGATCACGATGAGATTCAGCAGCCAGAAACCCAGGAAGCATGCCGGCACGCCCCAGCCTGCACTCTTCCAGCCGGGCGCCAGCGCCAGGATCATCGTGTAAATCGCTTCTCCGCCGATCCAGGTCTGGATTCCGAACCATCCGCACGCGACAAGCGCCCGCAACATCGCGGGTACATTCGCTCCGAGCACTCCAAACGCTGAGCGAGCAAACACCGGGAAGGGAATTCCGTATTCCGCTCCCGCGTGCGCGTTCAGCAGCATCGGGACGAGTACGAGAACGTTTCCCAGAAACACGGTGAAAATCGCCTGCTTCCAGCTCATTCCTCCGGCGATCATCGAACTGGCAAGGAGGTAGGTAGGAATGTTCACGCTCATGGCGATCCAGAGCGCAGCGTAGTTGTAAGTGCCCCAGGTGCGGCGCTCGGCCGGCACAGGCGCCAGATCTTCGTTGTACAGGGAGCTCGTGCGGACCGACTGCGCGTCAAACACTTCGGCGCGGGGGCCGCGGGCAGGACGGATCGTGGTTTCGCTCATCGCGGATCGGTGAGCATGACTTACCCCTTGGGCGCGGTGTAGTCGATGTACACGGCTTTCAGTTCCGTGTAGAAGTCGATCGCCACACGGCCCATCTCGCGCAAGCCCACTCCGGTCGCCTTCATTCCGCCAAACGGGATCTGCGCCTCGCTTGCAACCGTCGGAGCATTCACATGGGTCATGCCGGTTTCGATCCGTTCAATAAACTCGAAAATCTTGCGCGCATCGTTGGAGTAGATCGAGCTCGACAGGCCGTATTTCACCGAATTGGCCACGCGCAGGGCCTCCTCAAAGTTCGGCACGCGAATGACGGAAAGCACCGGTCCGAAAATCTCTTCCTGGGCGATGGTGCTGTCCCAGGGCACGTGATCGAACACCGTCGGCGAGACGAAATATCCGTTCTCATACGCGTCTCCGGTCATGCGTCCACCGCCTACGAGCAGCCTCGCTTGGCTTTTCCCGATTTCAAGATACCTAAGAACGGTCTTGATCTGCTGCTCGTCCACGACCGGTCCCACATCCACATCCGCGTCAAGACCATTGCCGACTTTCAGCTTGCGCGTTGCCGCGAGGACCATTTCGACGAACCGGTCGGCAATTTCTTCCTCCACAACCACGCGGCTCGTTGCCGTGCACCGCTGGCCACTCGACCCGAATGCCCCCAGCACAACGGACTGCGTCGCCAGCGCCAGATCGGCGTCGCGCAGAACGACCACGGGGTTCTTGCCACCCATTTCGCACTGGCACTTCTTCATCTGCCGCGCTGCGAGCGAGTAAATCAGGCTGCCAACCTCGTTTGAACCCGTAAAGGAGACAGCTTGCAGTTCGGAGGCGCGCAGCAGCTCATCACCCACTTCCTCACCCGCCCCAAGAACCATGTTCAGCACGCCCGCCGGCGCTCCCGCCTCGGCGAAAATCTCAACAACCTTCGCGGCACACTCCGGAGTTAACTCGGCAGGTTTCAGCACCACGGTGTTGCCGGCCACCAGCGCCGGTGCCACTTTCCAGACCGGAATCGCGACGGGAAAATTCCAGGGTGTGATCGCACCAACCACTCCCAGAGGTTGCTTGATCGTGTAGGCGATATTCTTGGCGGATTCGCTTGGAATCGTGTGGCCGCCCATCCGCCGGCCTTCGCCTGCGGTGAACTCGAGGATGTTGATCGACCTCTGTATTTCGACGAGCGATTCCTTGAAGGTCTTGCCTTCTTCACGGCACAGAGTGCGTGCGAGCGCATCTTTCTGTTTTTCCATGAGCGCGGCGGCGCGCGCGAGCATTTTTCCTCGCGCCGGGGCGGGCGTGTCCCGCCAGGCGGGAAATGCCGCTTTCGCAGCAGCAATCGCTTCGCGGACCTCTCCCCGCGTAGAAAGGGGCGCAACGCTGGTCACTTCCTGCAGGTTCGCAGGATTGCGCCGCTCCAGAGTCTGTCCCGAGACAGACTCGACCCAGCGGCCGTTAATGAAATTGCGGCACAGCGGTGCCGTTACTGTTGCGGTGCTCATCGGAGTCGCCTCAATCTGCGGCCTGCGGCAGGCCCGGTGTCCTGGTCCTAACGATCTCGTCGTAACTCTCCGGTCGGCGGTCACGATAGAACTGCCACGTCGCCCGGACATCCTTGATTTCGTCGAAATCAAGATCCGCCACAACCAGCTCGTCCTTGTCGCGACTGCCCTGCGCCACGATCTTTCCGCGAGGATTGCAGAAATAACTCTTGCCGTAAAATTCGCCGATGCTCCAGGGTTTTTCTGTTCCGACTCGATTGATCGCCGCGACGAAATATTGATTGGCCACTGCGTGCGCCGGCTGCTCCAGTTCCCACAGGTACTCCGACAAGCCGGCAACTGTCGCGGAAGGATTGAAAACGATCTCCGCTCCGTTCAGACCCAGTATCCTCGCGCCCTCGGGGAAATGGCGGTCGTAGCAGATGTATACGCCAACCTTTCCGAAGCGTGTCTGGAATACCGGATACCCCGCGTTTCCCGGCGTGAAATAGAATTTCTCCCAGAAACCCGGATGGCAGTGCGGGATGTGGTGTTTGCGGTATTTACCGAGGTAGCTTCCATCGGCGTCGAACACCGCTGCGGTGTTGTAAAACACCCCCGCCATCTCGACCTCGTAAATCGGAACGACCAGCACCATTTGATATTTCTTGGCCAGCTTCTGCATGCGCGCAAGCGTCGGCCCCTTGGGGACGCTCTCGGTCAGCTCGTACCACCGGGCATTTTGCTCGGCACAAAAGTATGGCCCGTAGAAAAGCTCCTGCAGGCCGAGGACCTGCACGCCTTTCTTCGCCGCGGTCGCGATCATCTTTTCGTGCTTCGCGATCATCTTCTCTTTGATGTCCACCAGTGAATGTTTCTCGGGCGACCATTCACAGGTCGCCTGGATAATCCCACAACGAACGATCCGCGGCATTGACTGCCTCCTGGGTGTTCTTGGCAGCCAGTCTACTATTCGGCCAGAGGCCCGACAAGGATGTAGGTTCAGCTGGCTTGTCCCTGCTGGGCCGATCGACCCTGCCGGCGAGGGTTGCCGGTGGCTTTGGCGCAAGGGTCGGATCTATGCGAAGACATTCAGCTAGGCGGACTTTGATTCGGTGCACCCGCGCAGCGCCTCAAAGCCGAGCTCGCGGGTATAGCCGGACTGTCGAGTCCCGCTCGTGGGAAGATCAGATGCGCGTCAGCGCGGTCGCTTCGTCCTCGGCCAGATCGAGAACCGAATCCAGACGGACCATCTTCAGCAGCATCTGGATGCGCTTGGTCGGAGAGAAAAAAGTGCATTTCCCGCCAGCGCGCTTAAGCGTGGTGAACGCGCGCACGAGCGACCCGATGCCGGAGCTGTCTAGATCGGTGACTCCCGCGAGATTGATCGCGATGTGCAGCGACCCGGCTTCCACGAGTTGCTGGATCTGGCTCCGGAAACCTTCTTCGTCCTTGCCGAGCTTCAGCGGCCCTTCCAGGTCCAGGATCGTAGCTGGACCCGCCTTGCGGATTCGAATGTTCACGTCGCCCCTTTGCGTCTTGTCAAACTAACCGAATTGGGATTTTCGATCAAGAGTTGTAATTCGGGGAGGGTCCGATTGATTCAGTTCCTTGACGCATTAGCGCCGCATTTGCTAGGCTGCGCCGTCCGCTCTTTATCGCGCTTCTCAACATCGTACGCGATAGCATTGCCATTGTGTCCCTGCCCGGGAGAATCATGGATTCGTCAGCTGCGCTCTTCGAACTAGCGAGCGTGTCTTTAGCGTGTCGCGACCAGGACACGTTGATGAAAACGGTGGCAGCCCGCGTTGCCGCCGCTGTCGGTGCACGGGCTGTTCTCATCTGGCTCGGCGACCCCGATCCGGGCTTGGTGTGCCGATCGCGCTGGAACGATCCCGGCGAGCGGATCAATCTCTCTGTCGGCCCCGTCTCAGCGGGTGTTCTGGCAGATGTCCTGGAGTCGGGCGAGACACGGCGCTTTGGCGCGGGGCAGGTTGACGTGGATGAGCTTGCTCATCTCGACGAGGCCAGCCGAGGACGAGTGAAATCCGCAGTGTACGCTGGTCTGCCGGGCGGGCAGGGTTGGCTGGGAGTGTTGGAGGTTTTGGGCAAGCGCTCAGGAGAATTCACCGCTGACGACACGCTGTTCATCGAGGAAGCGAGCCGCTTGGCGGGCCAGGCGCTCACGAACCTGGAATCGATCGAACAGGAGCGCAGTTCGCATCTTGCGACGCTTGATCGTCTGACCGCCCTGTACGACATCGGACGGACCTTTACCTCCACGCTTGAACTTTCCGAGCTTCTCCCCATTGTCGCGGAGAAAATCCGCGCGCTCCTCGGTGCTGCCGCCTGCAACATTTGGCTCATGGACGCTGGTTCGCAGGAGATGCATCTGGCGAACCGCGTAGGGGAGGACCCGACGGCCGAGGAGGGAACAAGGGTTTCAGCGACCGAGGGTCTACTCGCCGAAATTGCGCATGAGGTGAATCCGAGGCTGGTAAACGAACCGGCGGATGAACCGGGGCTGGAAGAGCGCCGCGAGGCTGGCGGTGAGTTCGAATTCCGGTGCTGGATGGCCGCGCCGCTGCGCAAGGACGACGAAGTCTTGGGTGTGATCGAGCTGATCAACAAGGCCGACGGTAGCTCTTTTGATGAGGACGAACTGTTCCTGCTGGCAAGCGTCAGCGAGCAGGCGGCCATCGCCTTGCACAATGCAAATCTGCTGGAGTCTGAGCGCAAGGTACATGTGCTCGACGCCCTGCTGAAAATCTCGCAGGAGATCACCTCGACACTGGACCTCGACCACGTCCTGACAACAGTTGTCCAACAGGCCGGATTGGTCGTGCCGTTCGATAAGTGCGTGATTGGCTTCTTCGACCGCGGCCGGTTCATGCTCGGCGCGGTGTCGGGTGAAACGGAGGTCCCGAAGACGCGCGAAATGGACGATTTCCGCGACCGTTTCGCGTGGGTCGCAAATCAGAAAGAGGTGGTTGCGGCCAATCTTCATTCCGATGGCTGGCAGCTCCAGCCGAGTGAGGCGCATGCGCAGGTCGTCTCGGTCCTTGAGAAGTACAGTTACGGCGGATTGTATGCCCTGCCTCTGCGAGACGAACAAGGCGCGCTTGGGGTACTCGCGCTGGTGAGCAGCGAAGCCGATTTCCTGAATGAGAACCATAAGGAGACACTCGCGATTCTTGCAAGTCAGACCTCGGTTGCGATCCGCAACGCACAGCTTTATCAGCAGGTGCCTCTTGCGAATCTTCTGCAGCCGTTTACCTCGCGAAGGCAGAAGCTGATAGCCGCCGTCCCAAAGGGTCGTTGGCGCGTTTACGGAGAGCGGGCCGTAGCGGTTGCCGTGTTCCTGATTGTGGTCCCTTGGCCCCTGCGTGTGGGTACCGACGCAACGGTGGTACCGGCCGAGCACCGGGTGGTCAGCGCCGTCGAGGGCGGTGTCGTCAAGCGCGTCCTGGTTCATGAAGGTGATGTTGTAGCGCCGGGCCAGTTGCTCGCGCAGCTTGATGACGGCGACGACGCGGTCAAACTTGCACAGGCCCAGGCAGCGCTCGCGCAGGCTCGACATGATTCTGCCGAGGCGGAATTCAAGAGCGACAGTTCCGCGATCGGGCAGGCGAACATTCGCGCGGATCTCCATGCCGCCGAAGTGCAGCTCGAGCAGGAGCGCGTGTCGGAGGCTGAGTTGCGGGCCCCGATCGCCGGAGTCGTGGTTACTCGGAACGTGGAACAGCGCGCCGGAACCATGCTGAGGCCGGGCGAGGCGTTCTGCGAAATTGTTGAAGGCGACCGCATGGCAACCGAGATGAGCGTGCCGGAAACGGACCTTGGACTCGTTCGCCTGGGCCGCACCGTGGCCCTGAAGCTCAACGCTTTTCCGACGGCGACGTTTGCCGGAAACGTCGAGCGGATCGGCGAACAAACCCATTCCGAAGCTGGCGAACAATACTTTCTGGTTCGAGCCGTCTTTGATAATTCCGGGGGCCGGGCACGCGACGGCATGGTCGGCCGCGCACGAATTCGCGCCGGAGGCGGGTGGTTCGGGAGCGAATGGTATCCGGTGGGGTACGCTCTGTTGCGTGACCCGTTCCGCTGGGTCTGGCAAGAAATCTGGGCCTGGCTGCCGTAGGGGGACGAACGAATATGAAAACGCGCGCGACGTTTTTTTTGATAGCCGCAACGGCCTTGGTCGCAGCGGGCTGCGGAGATTCTTCGGCCATTTCTCCATCCCATGCTGGCCCCACCGATTCTGGCAGCCAGGCGGCGGTTACCCCTGCTGCTCAACCAGGACCCGGTTCTGGGCCAGGCGCCTCGGCGAGTCACGAGGTACTCAGCGTGCTTTCCGTCGAGCACCAAGTCGACGTGGCCACCGAGCGTGACGGGGTTGTCGTGTCCATAGCGCAGGACGAAGGCAGCGCGGTCAAGAAGGGCGAGATACTGGGCCAGCTCGACGATCGCACACTTCAGATTGAATTGATCAAAGCGCGCGATGACTTGCAGGTGGCCCAGAACAACGTGAAATTCAAGCAAGCCGAGCTGAAGGCCAAGGGGGCGGCCCTCACGCGCCAGCAGCAGCTCCGTGACCTGGGACTTTCCAGCCAGGCAGACCTCGAACAGGCTGAATTTGAAGCCCGGGGCGCCGAATACGATATGCATGGTTGGGAGGCCATGGCCGAAAGCAGCCAGGCGGAAATCCATCGGCTGGAGATCGAGCTCGACCAAACGCGCTTGCGCGCACCGTTTCCAGGTGCCGTCGTGGTTCGCTACGTCCGAGAAGGACAGCAGGTTGCCAAAGGCGACAAATGCTTCCGAGTCAGCCAACTGGCTCCACTGGAGGTGCAGTTCCAGGTTCCGGAGTCCTCGCCACAGCGTCCGACACACGGCGCCCCGGTCGGCCTAGCCCTGGTAAGCGATTCCAGTCGCGCGATCAGCGCACGCATCATGAAGATCAGCCCGGTGATTGATCCCGCAAGCGACAGTTACAGCGTGACCGCGGAACTTACCGGTAAAGGCATAACCGATCTGCGCCCGGGGATGGCCGTACGGGTCTTTTGGCCGGACGCGGGCCACACGAGGCCTTAGCGGACCCGCCGATATGCGTTTTGGACCCACCAGCCTGAAAGCATCGAGTGTCCTCGCCAAGGGGCTGCGACGCCCCAAATTCCGAACAGACTTGCGTATCAGTGAACAGATATTTGCGGGCGAAAAGACGTATGTCATTAAGGTGGAGGAAACAAGCTCCTACAACCGCTACGGCCCCTCGGAATACGAACTGCTCACCCTGTGCGATGGCACTAGGACGCGCGCGGAAGTCGCAGCAACCTGGAACGAACGCCACCCTGACGATTTCCTGGGCGAAGCCGAGGTGATGGAGTTCCTGGACGGCATCGAACCGGAAGTGTGGGAGCAGTCCGCAGGGGAGAAGAATCTCGCAGTCCTTGAGCGGATTCGGGACGACCGCAAGAGCCGCGTGGACCAATCCAACGTCCTCTATATCTCTTTCAAGGCCTGGGATCCGAATAAAACGCTTACGAAACTGGATCGGTACCTGGGGTGGATGTATACCCGTGGTTTTGTTTTCTTTTCCATCGGGTTGTTCATCATAGCCCTCTATCTGGTGGCCGGAGACTGGGCGCAAGTGCAGCGCGACACTGCTTCTCTTTATACGTTTCAGGGAAAGACCGCGTATGACATCTGGATTTTCTGGTTCCTGCTTTTGGCGCTCGGCAGCATCCACGAATTTGGCCACGGACTCACGTGCAAGCATTTCGGCGGGGATGTTCATCAAATGGGATTCTTGCTGATCTACTTTACGCCGGCGTTCTACACGGACACGACCGACATCATGCTGTTTGACCGCCTGGGCCGCCGACAGTGGGTTCTATTCGCGGGAATATGGATCGAGCTGGTGATCTGTGGGATCGCCGCCATCTTCTGGCGTTTTACGGCTCCCGGCTCGTTGGGCAACGATTTCGCGTACAAGGTGATGCTGCTGAGCGGGATCCAGGGTGCACTTCTAAATCTGAACCCCCTCATCAAGGCGGATGGATACTATGCGCTCTCGGAATTTCTGCGCGTCGACAACCTTCGCGAAAGTGCCTTTGCGTTTCTTCAGGCATGGGCCCGCAGACATATACTTCGAGAGGACCTGGAGTTGCCGTTGGCCAGCCGCCGGCAGCGCCGCATCTACCTTATCTTCGGGATCACGGCGATCGTCTACGGCACCTCCCTGGTGATACTCACTGTGCTGTTTGTAACAAACGTCTTCGTCTCCAAGTTCGGCGGCTGGGGATACGTTTTCACGGCCGGGGTGGTCTATTTCTTCGTCCGGAAGGGCTTGAAGAATGCCGTGCCACACGTGCGAGCGTGGTTGCGCGAAAAGAAAGAGGTATACATGGCCTGGAAAGTTTCGCGGGCACAACAGGCTGGTGTGCTCGGCCTCGCCCTTCTGTTTCTGATTCCCCCAATTCCTACCAGGGTCTCGTCAGACTTCATATTGGAACCTGGCAGGGATGCCCACGTCCGCGTGGAGGTGCCTGGCTCAGTGCGCCAGGTGTTCGTCAAACAAGGTGAAGCGGTAAGCGCTGGAGAAACTCTTGCGATTCTGAAGAACCCTGATATCGAATCGGGCGCCAAAATACTGGCTCAGCAGCTCGCCATGGCCAATAGCGAGGTCCGTCTGGAGCAGGCGCGCTCGGATCCGGCCAAGATCGCCTCAGCTGTTCAAGAGCAGGAGCGAATCGAAGCAGAGTGGACGATCGCCCAAGGTAAGGTTGACCGGCTGACCGTTCGCGCTCCGTTCGCCGGAGTCGTGGCCACACCCCTGGTCGACGAGAGGGTGGCCGAATATCTGGCTGCCGGGGAGGAGTTGTGCGAAGTGGTGGACCGCAGCACGATGAAGGCACGCATCCTGGTTCGAGATTGGGAGATCGAAGAGACGCCGGCTGGCGCGCGCGCGGAATTGAAAGTGCGGCCCTACCCGTTCCGCACCTATGACGGTCGGGTTTCGCAGGTGCTTCCCGCGGCGGCTCCGGACCGGCCTGTGGCGCGTCCACAGGAACTCGAGCGGCTGGGCCAGGAGTTGACCAACTATTTCGCTGTCGTCACGGTTTTCCCGAATCCCGATGGATCGCTCCGTGAAGGGATGACGGGAACGGCCAAGATCGCCGGTAAATCGCGTCCTTTGGCATGGCAGGCCGGCCGGGGCGCGTGGCGATGGCTTCGCTCGCAGGTCTGGTAGCGTTTGGAGGTTAGGGTACGGAACAAGCTTGGGGCAAGAGTGGCTCGGCGCCCTGAAACAGAAAGGGCTGCCCGGAAAAGACAGCCCTTTCACCATCCGCGCTAAATCGAAATCGGGGTCCGTCTCAACGCCCTCGGCTGGACAGGAGGGCGCTGTTCCCGCAGCTCCGATCGTTACCTGATCACCATCAGAGGGACCTTCTTTTCAAGCTTCTTGGAACCGAGCGTCTTACCCTTTTTTGCCGGCTTCGCTATTGTCGCCATGATCTTTTTCCTCCCAGAGGTTTTGTGTTGCTTGGTTCGCAGCTACGTAGTGCAATCCTTGCGCCAAACCCGAGGTAAGCACAGACGTCAACGGCGGATTGTAACCACAGGGCTTACGCGAGCCGGGCGGTGATTTCCGAGGCTTTGCCATCCCTCCGAAAATATTTTTCCAAACGAAGCGTTGAGTAATTAAACAGATCGCGGGCTCCCGGCACGCTCGCAATAGGCACGAGCGACCGTTCATGCTCATAGGGGGGCGGGTACTGCGCTGCCGGTAGGAAAAAACGCCATTGAAGAACCGCGGGGAGCGGTTGAGCGCGCCAAAACAGAAAAGGCTGCCCGTTCAGGGCAGCCTTTTCACCATCCGCGCTACATTGAATTGCAGGAACGGGCTTCAAGACGATCTATCCGCGGCCGCTCCCGCACCACCGTGTGTAAGAACTATGCGTGATGCACGTTCACGGGCACGTTCAGGGGTACTTTCTTCTCAAGCTTCTTCGTTCCGAGCGTCTTTCCCTTTTTTGCTGGCTTGGCTGATTTCATGATCTTTTTCCTCCAGGGATTCGTGTTGCTTCCTTCGCGGTTGCATAATGCAATCATCGCGCCAAACTCCATATAGCCGCATGACTACCGGATCCGATTGGATTTAAAGCTGTTACGCCGATTCAACAGCTGGAGACAGAAGGCTCTCGTCCCATTTGTGTTGACTTTCCAACTGACGTGTTGAGTAATTAAACCGATAGGACCCTCCGGGCTGCGGAAGCCGGTCTGGACCCGGTGACGGGCGGAGCGAATGCTGCCGGTCGTCGACAGCTCTCAAGGGCGGTGCGCTCTGGTTGGGGCGGGGCGGGTGATTTTCCCCTCAGCTAGGTTTCAGGAGCGCTGAGATTGTAAAATTCCAGACGCTGGCGCCCTGGATCGGGTGAGGCTTGGCGCTCGGTCAGTCCAAAGCGCCCCCTGATAACGCCTCGGCGATGAAATATTCAACAAGTCGGAAGGAGAACTACTCAGAGTCCGTATTTCCGACACAGGTAATTTAAGCGATTGCGGTCGACACACAGGAGGCGCGCTGCGTCTGACTTGACTTGCTTGGCTTGCTGCATGGCCTCCTGAACCCAGCGGCGCTCGTGGGCTTCGAGTTCCTTGTCCAGATCGATTCCCTCAGCGGGCAGACGGAATCGGGATTTCGAATCGCGGCCGGTAGCCTGCACGATTTCCACCGGCAGATCGCCGACGGAGATGGTGTCCGTCTCGGTCATGACCACGACCCTCTGGCAGGCATTCTCAAGTTCCCGGACGTTTCCGGGCCAGGAATAGCGCTTAAACGCCAAAAGCGCTTCGTCCGCCAGCCGTTTGACGGGCACACCGTTTGCGGCGCAATACACGCTGATAAAGTAGTCGGCAAGAACAGGAATGTCCTCGATGCGCTCCCGCAACGCCGGGACGAAGATGGGTACCACGTGAATGCGGTAATAGAGGTCCTCGCGGAACCGGCCCTCCCTGGTCATTTCCTCGAGGTTTTCATTGGTAGCGCTGATCAGCCGGAAATCGACCCGAATCGACTTCTTGCCGCCGAGACGCGTGAGCGAGCGATCTTCGAGTACCCGCAAAAGCTTGCTCTGCAGCGAGGGAGTGAGCGTGGCGATCTCGTCAAGGAAGAGAGTGCCTTGATGGGCTACCTCAATTCTTCCCTCCTTCATGGCGGCTGCGCCGGTGAATGCACCTTTTTCGTAGCCGAAGAGCTCGGACTCCATCAGCGCCTCGGGCAGCGCGGCGCAATTGACGCTGACGAAGGCTCGGCTGCGGCGCGGGCTTTGCTCATGGATGGCCCGAGCGACCAGCTCCTTTCCCACCCCGCTCTCGCCGCGGATAATCACGTTGGTCGTGGCCCGCGCGATTCGCTTGATGGAATCGAATAGATGACGCATCACGTCGGTTGCGCCGATGAAATCGCCCAGGGTGTTTTTGCGGCTGATTTCGTTGCGCAGGATGCGGTTTTCGCGCTGCATGTGGAGCTTTTCAACAGCGCGTCCCAACAGGTGGCGAAGGACGTCGGTGTCAACCGGCTTGGTGAAATAGTCGTAGGAGCCGGCGTCAATGACCTTCAGGGCGGTCGATTTCTTTTCGTCGGAGCTTAAAACGATGACCAGCGTGTCGATATTGCTGCCGTCGAGACGGTCAAGCAGTTCCGCGCACTCGCGAATGCCACCAGACGCAATCGGCAAGCCGAGCAGTAGTATGTCGAGTTCGGATTCTTCCAGGAAAACGTACGCAGTCTGGTAGTCCTTGCCTTCAAGGACCTCGAACTCGGAGCGCAACGATGCGGCGATCTTGGCCCGCAGGTTCGCATCGTCGTCTACGATGGCTATTCTGGGTTTGGATGACCCGGGTGCGATGGCTGATCTCCGGCGGGGACACGCGAGACCTGACCTTCTGTTTCCGAAAAGCGTCCCGCGTAGCCGCGATTCTAGGTGGTCGGCCCCTCGGTGTCAACGAATGGACGCAAAACTGTCAGTAGCACACGATATGTCCGGTCTAATTAACACACGATATGTCCGCTTTTGTCGAAGCGGCCAGGGAGCAAGATGCATGCATGAACTGCTACCCGATGGCCGCTATGGAGCGGACGATGAAGATCCAAGAAGTGAT
>DATNKU010000049.1:0-11200 GCA_035603235.1 Candidatus Cybelea sp.
GCTCGAACTGTTTCCCCGCAGCCCGGTCGCGCGCCGAGATAGAAATCCGCGCTTTGTTCGATGCACCGAGGCGCCGCCGGACCTTCCGGTGCTTCGGTTTCGGTGTTTGTTTCCGTCGGCCCATGATAGAAGTTGCGCACCCTCCGATCCGTAACCGCTACTTGCGCTACGCCAATCTACAAGGACGATTCGCGTCGAACAAGGAAAGACTGGGCTTGGACGACGGCGCTGGTGACCTCGCCTGCTTCATTGACGCGGACCGCTGCGGCGTCAGATACTTGCGCAACCGGGGCGACCGCTGCGGCGACTGCTCAACCTCATTTTCGCTGGAGGGGCTTAAACATGACTCATCGCGTCGCTTGGATCGTGTGTGTGGTCGTACTATCTGGAGCAGCACTCAGGCCTGCACCAGCGTTCGCGCAGAAACCGTGCGAGAGTCTGACCGCTATCACGCTTTCAAGCGCTACGATTACATCGGCAACTTCTGTCGCGGCCGGGGCGTTCAAGCCCCCTGCAGGCCCCGGGCAACCAGTGCCCACCGACCCTCTGCCTGCGTTCTGCCGCGTGGCCGGCATTGCGAAACCGACCGGCGACTCTGAAATCAGGTTCGAGCTCTGGCTCCCCATCTCCGGATGGAACGGGAAATACGAGCAAGTCGGAAACGGCGGATTTGCCGGGGCGATTCCCCTGGGGGCGATGGCCGTGCCTTTGCTGCGGGGCTATGCGACGGCCGGCACAGACGACGGACACGTGGCTGCGACCGACGGTTTGTGGGCTCTCGGGCACCCCGAGAAGCTGATCGATTTCGGGTATCGCGCAGTCCACGAGACCTCCGTGCAGGCCAAAGCCATCACTCGCGCCTTCTACGGCAGAGACCTCGCGCGCTCCTACTTTGTCGGTTGCTCAGACGGCGGTCGCGAAGCGCTCATGGAAGCTCAGCGTTTCCCCGGCGATTTCGTCGGCATCGTCGCAGGCGCCCCGGCGAACAACTGGACTCACCTGCTGGTCGGGGCGATCTGGACCGAGCAAGCGTTGCTCAATGACCCCGCCAGCTATGTTCCGCCCAGCAAGCTACCAGTGCTTCAAAACGCCGCGGTCGCCGCCTGCGACGCCCTGGACGGCGTGAAAGACGGGGTGATCGCAGATCCCAGGCGCTGCCACTTTGACCCGGTAGTTGTGCAGTGCCACGGCGCGGACGGTCCCGACTGCCTGACCGAGCCGCAAGTGGCCGCGGTCCGGAAGATTTACGGCGGACCAAGGAACCCTCGAACCGGCGCGCAGATTTTTCCGGGTTATTCGCCCGGCACCGAAGCGCTGCCAGCAAATTGGCGGGTTTGGATCTCGGGGAACGGTCCGGGACAGCCAACACTGCAGGCTTTTTTCGGCAACACGTTTTACGCCTACATGGTTTTTGACAACCCGAAATGGGATTTCCGCACTTTCAACTTTGATAGCGATGTAAAAACAGCCGACGACAAAACCGCGGGAATTCTGAACTCGACCGATCCCGACCTTGCAAAGTTTAAAGCGCTGGGCGGAAAGCTGATCCAGTATCATGGCTGGGGCGACGCCGCAATTCCCCCTCAAAACAGCATCGATTACTTCGAGACGGTGCAGTCCGTCATGGGCAAGACCGCTCGCCAGCGCGATTTGGGCGCCACTCAGGACTTCTATCGCCTTTTCATGGTCCCGGGAATGTCCCACTGCGCCGGCGGCGTCGGCGCGACATCTTTCGGGAACGTGCCGCCAGGACTCCACGATCCCGGCCACGACGTAGTCAGCGCCCTTGAACAATGGGTCGAGAAGGGCGTCGCGCCCAATCAAATTATCGCTACCGGTTTTGTGGGAGGCGATTCAGCCAAAGGCGTCGAGACGACGCGTCCCCTCTGTCCCTACCCCGAGGAGGCCATGTACAAGGGAACGGGCGATATCAATAGCGCAACAAGCTTCACCTGCCAGAACCGCCATAAACAGTAGACGATTCGCCCGGCGTCCCGGCGCGAAGCCACCAGGTGCAGAAAGAGTTCGGCTCCCCCGTGCCATTTCGTGGTGTTCGCGCTGCCTTGTCGCAAGGGCATGCGGATGTTAAGCTTTTGTTTTACCGTCTAAATCGCCTATTAGAATTGAGGACCTCGAGCGTGGCTGATCCCAAGCAAGAAGAAGGCTTCAAGGTCGTAGACCGGCGGCATTTCACCGAGACGGGCGATTTGCGCGAAGGCGCTGTCGAGCAGGAACGCCGCGAAGAAGAGGCAGCAGCAAAGGCCGAGAGCGCACGGGCAGCCGCGAAAGCAAAAGCCGCGCCGGTCTCAACATCGACGGACGTCGCTGCCCCACCCGCCGCTGAAACCCCTGTAGAGACGATCCCGTCGTCACGTAGCTTTCAGATGCTGGTGGACTTCCTGACACGCAACGCCGCCGCGATGATGGGCGGCATGGCCGATCCCCAAACCGGCCAGGCGTACGTGGATCTCGAGGGAGCGCGCGAAGTAATCGATATGCTGGATGCGCTGCGCGAGAAAACGCGTGGGAACCTCGCCAAAGTCGATGACGATCTACTCATGGAAGTAGTCGGCAGCCTCAAACTCACGTTTATGGAAATATCGAAAGCCGCAGCCGAAGCAATGGCCAAAAAGAACGCCAAGAAATGACGGCTCGCACGGCCCCCGCCGGACGATTCACAGAGTGGCCGGTACCGTCTGCTCGCAACCCATTGGGGTTGGCGCGCTGAGTTTCCCCGGCCAGCGGATTGGCAGTTGGACAAAGTGGCATTCCCTCTTCTGTGAGAGCCGAGCGACCCAAGACTGTCCCAGCAGCTCTGGTTCCGCGCCTAGATAGTTGCCTCTCCAAGCGTGTAAGATCCTTTCGTTGATCTCATGACCCCACTTCGACTCACTGTGCTGGGCTCGGGAACATCGATGGGCGTGCCGACGCTCGGATGCCACTGCGCGGTGTGCGAATCAACAGATCCACGCGATAAACGAACGCGTCCGTCGGTCCTGCTCGCCTGGGGCGGCCGTAATGTGGTGATTGATACCACTCCTGATTTTC
The DNA here is from genome assembly GCA_035603235.1 of Candidatus Cybelea sp. Lineage (GTDB taxonomy): Bacteria > Acidobacteriota > Terriglobia > Acidiferrales > UBA7541 > Palsa-295. Next base: position 3,049 of record DATNKU010000049.1, read on the forward strand.
GGTTCCAGGCGATGCGCGCCGGGATGGACCGTCTCGACGCCGTGATTTACACCCACGGACACGCCGATCACGTTATGGGTCTCGACGACATTCGCCCCTTCAACATGAAGCAGCGAGCCGAAGTGCCGATCTACGCAGCGGCTGATACCCTCGCACTTCTGCGGAGACAGTTCGCATACATTTTCGCCGACGCGCAGCCCGGTTCCACTCTTCCGCTGATCGAGTTGCACACGATCGACGGGCCGTTCTCGCTATTTGGCGCGCAGATCGTACCGATCCCGGCGATGCACGGTACCCAGCCGGTCCTGGGATTTCGAGTGGGCAAGATGGCCTACCTGACCGATTTCAGCAGCGTGCCGGCGAGCTCAAAGGCACTGCTTGGCGGCCTGGATGATTTCATCCTCGATGCACTTCGCTACGTGCCGCACCCCACGCATTCCAATGTCGAGCAATCGCTCGCGCTGGTCAAAGAACTGAAGCCCAAACGCGCCTGGTTCACTCACATCTGCCATGACCTTGGCCATGCGGAGGCGAATGCGCTTTTGCCCGAGCACGTTCGTCTCGCCTACGATGGGCTGCAGATCGAGGTCGAACTCTGATGCCGCTTGCCGTTGCGAATTCGGCCGCAGAGTGGATGGCACGTTTCGGCACCCCCCCAAGGGGCGCTGCCGTCACGATCGGAAACTTTGACGGAGTCCACCTCGGCCATCAACAAATTCTGCGTGCGGTCCTTAATCGAGCCCGCCGGAACGGCGTGCTGGGCGCGGTGCTCACCTTCTACCCTCATCCCGCGAGGGTCCTGAGGCCGGCTGACGCCCCTGCCCTGCTTGAAACACTCGAGCAACGTCTCGCCGCAATCGGCAGCGCGGGGATTGATGCTGCGCTGGTGATGCGTTTTGACGCGGAACTCGCAAATGTGTCTGCCGAGGATTTTGTCCGTCGTTTTCTCCTGGATACGATGGGCGCCCAGACGGTCCTTGTGGGCGGCAATTTCCGGTTCGGTCACGGTGGCGCAGGAGACGTCGGACTCCTCGGCCGGCTCGGTCAACGCTGGGGTTTCGCGGTCGAAATCGTGCCGCCGGTTGTCGAGGACGGAGTCGTGGTATCAAGTACTGCCATCCGTGCAGCACTTCGCGACGGCGACGCGGATGAAGCCCGCCGGATGTTGGGGCGGCCGTACGCCCTGGAAGGCGAGATCCGTAGTGGAACAGGCCAGGGGCGAAAGCTCGTGGTCCCGACGCTAAATCTCGCTACCGATCAGGAGCTGCTTCCGAGGAACGGCGTGTACGCGACAGAAGCAATCGTCGAGGGGAAAACTTACCGTGCTGCCACCAATGTTGGCATGCGGCCCACGTTTGACGGCGCCCGGATCACAATCGAATCATTCTTGTTCGACTTCAGCGACACCCTGACCAGCGGCAAACTCGAGGTGCGATTCTGGCACCGCCTGCGCGACGAGCGCAAATTCTCCGGGCCTGCCGAACTGCGCGAGCAAGTCCTGAAGGACATCGACCACGGGAAGGAATATTTCCAGGCGGCAAACGACAAGAAAACCTAGCAGGCGTCATAATTCCTAATCGTTACTTACACTCTTCGCCCTGCAATCTCCGCAAACGCCGCCGATCTCGGTCCGCGCAATGCTAATTTCGATATCGCAGTCCCGCGAAATCTGCTTCTTCAGGTCCTCGTAAAGCTCGCTTTCGATTTCGCGAACCTTGCCGCAACGAATGCACGCAACGTGGATGTGGTCTCGGGGACCATGGCTCTCGTAGTAATGGCGGTGTCCGCGAAGATGCAATAGATCGAGCTCATCTATGAGGCCAAAGCCCTTCAGCAGATCAAGCGTGCGATAGACCGTCACGCGAGTGATGTCTGCGTCAATCTTCTGGGCGCGGTCCAGGATCTCGCCGGCATCCATGTGACGAGCGGCCGATTCCATGACCTGGAGCACTACGCGACGCTGGCGCGTAAGGCGGATCCCGCGCGAGCTAAGCTCGTGCTGCAGCCTGCCCGCTGGCTCGTGATCGTTGATGCGCTCGCCGGTTGAAACGCGATGGGAAGGGGTAACGGACATTGTCTCAGACAGCATTATACCAAAAACATGATTCCAGTCGCGGGAAAGGCACAAAACCGCGGGCGGCAGCCCTCAGTCCCTAGTGGTGAGTCTGGATGATCCTCATGATGTCGCTGTACATGACGAAGGCAAAAAGGCCCAGAAGGAAAACCAGACCGACCTGCACGAAGCGTTCTTTGAACGCGATGCTCAGATCACGCCTCATCGCTCCTTCGATTGCGAGCATCAGGACGTGGCCGCCGTCGAGAATCGGGATGGGCAGAAGATTGAGCAAGCCGAGATTCAGGCTGATCACGGCCGCCAGGAACAAAAGGTCCACCGGGCCCCGCTTTGCGGCCCGCCCGGACTCGCGGGCGATTCCGATAACACCTTGCAGATCGCGCACCGAGACTTTTCCGCTAGCGAGGCCGCCGAGAACGTTCCCAATCTGGCGAACTCCGTTTACCGTCGATTGAGCGCTATTTTTCGCCGACGCAAAAAAGTTCTCGCGTTCGTAATAGTCCTGGGTACCTGGCAGCACACCAACCTGCCACACCATCTTGCCGTCGGGGTCCATGGTCCGCGCCGGTGTCACCGTGAGCGGGATTTCCCGACCGTCGCGCATCACCTCAAAATGAATCTCATGCCCCTCGGAATTGTGGACCGCGTCCACAAACTGCGGCCAGGTGACAACGGGCTGGCCGTCAATCGAGGCGACCACATCTCCGGGACGCAGTCCCGCCTTGTCGGCGGGCGTGCCCGGAAGGACTTCGTCAAGGACCGCCTTCATGGCCGGGTAACCGAACAGATCATCGGATGATGCTTGAGGCGTAAAAGGCAGGGCGAGCGGATATTCGGCGCCATCGCGCTCTACGACTACAGAAATCGAGTCGCCAGGTTTGGCATTCTCGGCCTGCGCGAAAACGGCTCTCCAGGTGGGAGTAGTTACGCCGTTCACGCGGACGATCCGATCCCCGGTCTGTACGCCAGTCTGCGGCGCGTCGTGCGGCACGGCGATGACCTCGGCCGGTTGGCGGAAATAGTCCGGCGTGGGAATTCCGACCAGCCAGAAAACTCCCATGAAAACCACAAACGTCAGCAGGATGTTCATGATCGGACCGGCGATGGCGATCAGGCATCGTTGCCACCTCGGCCGCGAGAGGAACTCGTAAGCAGCCCCGGTCCGTTCTTCGACCGGGTTGTCGCCAGCCATGCGCACATAACCGCCCAGCGGCAGCGCGCTGATGCGGTAATCGGTATCGCCGCGTTTTACTCCCCACAATCGCGGTCCGAACCCGATCGAAAACACGTCCACCCGAACGCCGCACCATTTCGCGACGATAAAGTGGCCCCATTCGTGGAGCAATACCAGGACACCGAGTACGATGCCGCCGGCGACGAGCATTCTGAGTGTGTCGGTCATGGGCCCTCAGCAGATTTTACAGGAGTTTCGACGCCTTCCGATATGCGACGTTTAACGCCTGAGCGCGTAAAGCCAAACAACGCCAATTCCCGAACCGCAGCCTTGGGCTATCGGACCGCCCGGCGCTGCTTCTTTCGATCCACAGCGAGCCGAGCAAGCCTGCGCGCCTCGCCGTCCGCCGCCAGGACATCATCCACGCTGTCGATTGCGCCGCGCGGCATTTGCTCGAGCACCCGCTCGATAACCTCGGCGATCCCGAGGAACGGCAGCCGCCGCTCCAGAAACGCTGCCACAGCGATTTCATCCGCCGCATTCAAGGCACAAGGAAGGGGTCCGCCCTGGCGGGCCGCTTCCTTCGCTAGTTCGAAGCAACGGAACTTCCGCGGCGGCAGAACCTCGAAATCCAGCCGTTCGAGCGAGGCCCAGTCCAGCGCACACTGTTTAGATGCAACTCGCTCCGGATAAGTTAGCGCATACTGAATTGGCATGCGCATATCGGTCGGCCCGAGCTGCGCGAGTATGGAACCATCCACGAATTCGACCATCGAATGAATGGTGGATTGGGGATGGATCACCACCTGAATTCTGTCCAGATCCATTCCGAACAGCCACTTCGCCTCGATGACCTCAAAACCCTTGTTCATCAGCGTGGCCGAATCGATCGTGATCCGCTCGCCCATCTTCCAATTCGGGTGCGCCAGGGCCTGCTTCGGCGTCACTTTGGCCAGACGCGAGACAGGAGTCCTGCGAAAAGGCCCTCCAGACGCCGTCAAGACGAGCCGTCTGACCTCTCGGTGGGTTCCCGCGCGCAGGCACTGATGAATGGCGTTGTGCTCGCTATCCACAGGCACAAGCGCCACGCCTCGACGCGCGACCGCCGCCATCACGACTTCGCCTGCGGCCACCAACACTTCCTTGTTCGCGAGGGCAATGTCCTTGCCGTGTTCGATCGCCTGGTAGGTGGCGCGCAACCCGACTACGCCGACTGCTGCCGACACGACGGTTTGTGCTTCCGAGTGCGTCGCCACGGATTCAATGCCGTGCGAACCCGATAGAATTTCCGGCGCCGGCCCTGCCGTGCCCCCCCGCGCTTTCAGCGAAGCACGCAGCCTGATCGCAGCGTCCTCGGTCCCAACCGAGACAAGCTTCGGCCGGTGCCGCGCGATCTGCTCGGCAACTAATGCGACGTTTGAGCCCGCCGCCAGCGCCACTACCTCGAACAAGCCGGGCAGCGAATCGACTACGTCAAGGCATTGCCGGCCAATCGAACCGGTGGAACCGAGAATCGCAATTCGTTTCATGGACTCTTTCTGGGGCCGGAATGCTTTCTGCATCCTCGACGCTGTTGTAGAGCGCACCTGAGTCGCTCCGGATGTCTCACAAGAACGCAGCCAATCTTACAGGCTTTCCGCGGATTTGCGAATCCGCGTCCCGGATGGCATCGCGTTTCTGTTCTTGCTCGGTCGTGCCAACAGTCTTAAAACGTTTGCTTTCTGCGGGCGATCCAGCCCATGTCCCGCCCCGTCCGAGCTATCTTACCGGTGCGAGGTAATGATAGATTGTTGGCCGCAGCGCGACACGCCGCGCCGAGATTCCAACCACGAAGGAGATATTGGGCCGATGAACGCTTCCAACAGATTCACGCTCACTGCTGCAGTGATTGCGCTGCTGTCCTTGTTCGGCGCGACCGCCGCACTTGCCAGGTACGATTCCTACCACAGTGCGCTCGGACAGCTGCGCGCCGCCCGCGCCTACATGGCACACCCGGATAGCGGCGAACTTCACGACCAGGAGAAGAGCGCCATCGTCGAAATAGATGCCGCTATCGCAGAGCTCAAGTCCGTCGCCGACGACGGCAAGGGCGTCGATGACCACCCGTCCATCGACTCGCACGTGCGATGGATCGCCGGCCTGAACAAAGCCGTCGAGCTGCTCAACAAGGCTCACGATAACGTGCAGAAGGAACAAGACGATTCAGGCGCGAAAGATCGAGCCATCCAGCACATCGCCCAGGCACGCAAATTTATCACCCAGGCAATCGCACTCGAGCAATAGGCCGAGCGGTGGTTGCCGACTGATTTCATTGTGCGGTGTCCTGGATCCGTCTGAGATTCCGCTGCTTGGATCCGTGGTTGCTCCGCGTTCCCTATAGCAGGCCCTGGGCGATATCTGGTGCCGCTGCGGGCCGCTCTCGACGTTCTTTGCATCTCCGATCCTTGGACAACGCCCGGGCTTCGCGCGATCTCTGGCCACCAGCACCCGACGTCGGGCCGACCTCGGGCCGCTGTGATACGATGACAGTTGCTGTATCGGGGAAAACGCCACACTTGACCGCATCTTCAGCTGCATCTTCGCTTTGGGCCATTCCGCTGGGCGGGCTGGGCGAATTCGGCATGAACATGATGGCGCTGCGCTCAGGCGACGACATCATTGTGATTGATGCCGGTCTCATGTTCCCGGAACAGGAACTTCTCGGCGTAGACATCGTCATTCCGGACATCACCTACCTGAAGCAGAACAAGCGAATGGTGCGCGCGATCATCCTTACGCACGCGCACGAAGATCACATTGGCGCGATTCCCTACATCCTGGGCGACCTCAACGTGCCGGTGTACGGAACGCAATTCACACTGGCTCTGGTGCGCAAGAAACTCGAGGAGCACGCCTTGCTTGATTCGGCGAAGCTTCACGAAGTCGCTCCCGGCGAGATCACCACTCTGGGCCCGTTTCAAATTGAGTATTTGCACGTAACCCATAGCACGATCGACTGCGTCGCACTTGCCATTCGCACGCCGGTAGGGACCGTCATCCATACCGGCGATTACAAGATGGATCCGACGCCGGTCGACGGGAAGCCATTCGACCTGCATGCCTTTGCGCGTTACGGCCAGGAAGGCGTGCTTGCGCTTTTCAGCGACAGTACCAACGTGGAACGCGCGGGATTCACGCCATCGGAGCGCGCCGTAGTCGTGCGCATGGAAGAGCTTTTCCGTGCTGCTCCTGAAAAAGTTGTGGTCTCGTGTTTTTCCAGTTCGATCCACCGCATCCAGCAGGTGATCGACGTCGCGCGCGGCGTAGGCCGTAAGGTCGGCTTCGTCGGCCGCAGCATGGTCGACAACGTGGAGATTGCCCACGGACTGGGCAAGCTGCGCATCCCGGACGGCAGCATCGTACGGCCGCAGGATATCCGGGGCTTCGACTCCAAGAAACTCGTCGTGCTTGCCAGCGGCACACAGGCCGAGCCCATGTCGGCGCTCTCGCGCATCTCAGTCGACAACCACCGGCTGATGAGCATCTCTGCCAACGACACCGTCATTCTTTCGGCGCGCATCATTCCCGGCAACGAAAAAGCCATTTTCCGCATGATCGATCATCTGTTCCGACGCCGCGTACTTGTCTATTATGAAGGCGGCCGCAACGCGCCAATTCACGTCTCTGGCCACGCCAGTCAGGAGGAGATGAAGATTCTTCTCCAACTCGTGCGCCCGAAGTATTTCATTCCGATTCACGGAGAGTACCGCCAGCTGTTCCAGCACGCAGCGCTCGCCGAGCAGGTCGGAGCTGTTTCAGGTCAGATATTTCTGCTCGAGAGCGGACATCCAGTCGAATTCACAGCCGACGGCCGTGCCTTTCAGCGCGAACCCGTGCCCGCCGGCAGGGTGATGGTGGACTCGGGCTCGCTTGAGGAAATCGCCGACGTCGTGGTGCGCGACCGCAAGCATTTGTCGGAAGACGGGGTCGTCGTGCCGATCATCGCCATCGACAAGCACACCGGCAAGGTCGAGGTTCCGCCTGAAATTGTGACCCGGGGATTCCTGCCCAGCGACGACGGTCAGGAGATTCTGGTGAAGGCCCGCGAAGTGATCCTGAAAACAATCGAGGAATCCAGCCCGGAGGAGAAAATGGACTGGAGCGTTATCAAGGAAAAGATCCGCGTGGACCTGAAGCGCTACCTGAACAAGCAAACCTCAAAGCGACCGTTGATCCTGCCGGTCATCCTCGAAGTTTAGGCGGTCGACTTTTTGCCTTGCGTGGCTTCGCTGTTCTCCCTGTAATCTTGTGCTGTTCGGGTTTAATCTTGAGCGCAAGCCATGGAAATTTCACTGCGCAACTACTGTGCCGCTGATTTTGAGGTGCTCTACGAAATCGATCAGCAATGCTTCGACTCCGCGCTCGCCTATTCCAGGCCCGATCTCCGCAACTACCTTCGGCTGCCTGGGGGCGATTGCGTGATTGCGGAAGCCTCAGGCGACGTCGCCGGTTTTCTTGTAACGGCCCACGAGCGCGCCGTTGGCTCGATTGTGACGATCGATGTGCTTCCGGCGTACCGCCGCCGGGGCGTGGCCACGCTCCTGCTCGAGGAATCCGAGCGGCGCTTGGCCGCAGCGGATGTTCGCTTGATCGAACTTGAAACCGCAACCGACAACACCCCTGCGATTGCGTTCTGGCAAAAGCACGGATATCACAAACGGGACATACAGAAGGGATACTACCCCGACGGCCGCGACGCCTACTCGATGGTCAAAACCGTCTAGACACGCGCTCCCGGGCACACCTCGCACCACTGCCGCGCGCGGGTTTGGCACTGCTTAGCGCGCTCTTCAAAAACCGGCGTGATGCAGGACGGCTACGACGACGGCGGCAATCAGGCAGTAGAGACCGAATAGATACCAGCG
>DATNKU010000008.1:0-11980 GCA_035603235.1 Candidatus Cybelea sp.
GCTCGGCGCCAATCAGCAGGCGGATCGGGCGCCTGGGGAAATCGGCGATTAATTTCCGTATGATCGGAATCGTCGGCTCCTCTTCATCGCTCGCGCAGAACAGGATTTCAAATTCGGGATAATCCTGGCGGCAGAAGCTGGCGAAGTTCTCGTACGCTTCGCGATCCAGACCTCGAATCGGTTTCAGAATGCTGATGGGCGGCCGAAAGTCGGACGGGGACGGGATGCCAAAGAACTTGCTCGCGGCGATGATTGCAAGGAGGTAGTAGACGAAGGGCGCAACAGCCAGCAGGAGGAGCGCGTCGCGAACGTGCGTCCAGGGAGTCATGCCACAGACGATCTCACAAATGCCGAACCCGGGCCAGTAGGTCGGGCGCCCATCGGTCGGCGTCTACTGTTTCCCGAAGAACACCAGAGTGACGCCGATACAGACCAGCAGGACTCCGAACCAGCGCTGGGGAGTTACGCGTTCCCGCAGGAAGAGCTTGCCGCCGAGCGTGCCGACTGCATAGCTGAGGGCCGTCGCGGGAAAGACAAAGCTGACGTTTGCGACCGAGAGCAACCCCAGGAGTGAAAAAAAACCGGTCGCCATCATGGCGATGCCCACCCAGAACCAGGGCACGCTCATGGCGCGGCCGATCACACGAATGATTGCACGCGGACGAAAGTCCGTTACTTCACCGACCGTCTTCATGGCGCGCGACATGCAGATCTCGCCGCCCGTCCCCGGCACCACGTTCAGCAAGTAGAAAATAAACCCGGTCAACACTATCTGTGCTCCGTGGTCCGCAGATGCGTTCGCCCGACAACGAACACGCCCAGGCAGATGAATGCGACACCGGTCCATCGAGTCGGTGTGATGGTTTCGTGCAGGACGAAGTAGGCCAGCAGGGCGATGAGCAGGTTCGAGATCGACGAGGCCGGCAGCACGTAGGTGTAGTCAGCCCAGGACAGCACCAGCAAATAGGCAACAAAGAAGGTGAGCAGCAGGCCGATGCCAAGCCAGATGGTTCCGGAGGTGAACGCGCGGAAAAAAAAGCGGAACACATCGGCGGGCGCCCAGCTGGTCATCGGGGGCACGCGCTTCATGCCCTTGCCCAGAAACATATCCCCGAGCGGGGCAACCGAGACCATGATCAGAATCAGCGTGAACGTCTTTAGGTGCAGGCCTTGCGGCGACGTCATGCCCCTTGCGACTCGCCGATCCCGGAACGCGGGTTCATCGGCGGCACGGCAACAAGGGCTTTCTTGTCCACGCCCTTCCGTTTACGGGACAACCTGCCGCGATCCGCGCGGAGTTTCATGAAGTCCACGGCCTCGTGATATAGGCGCTTGCGTTCGTGCGAATCCCAGAGGGCGTCGCGGACGATGCGCCAGGCGACTTTGGGGCGGAAATAGTAGCTGTCGTAGAAGCGGTTGACGGACTCGACCATGTATTCCTTGGACAGGCCGGGATACTCAAGGTGAGGAAGCTGGTGTCCGCCGTCGTCGGTGATCGCCTCGCCGGCAAGAAACCCTTCACGGACGCCCTGATCGTACAGCTCGGTGCCAGGGTAGGCATGCGCCATCGAAACCTGAATCGTCTCGCAGTCGAGTTCCTTGGCGAAGTTGATGGTCTTTTCAATCGTTTGCTTGGTTTCGCCAGGAAGACCAATGATGAAATCGCCGTGAACGTGTATGCCGACCTTCTTGCAGTTCTTGACGAAGTTGCGGCCCATATCAAGCGTCTGACCCTTCTTGATGTTCTTCAGGATCTGCGCGTCGCCTGATTCAAAGCCCACGATCAACAGACGGCAACCGGCATCCGCCATGGCCTTCAGGGTCTCGTAGTCCCCGTGGACGCGGGCCGTGCAGGACCACCGGAAGCCCACAGGCTTGAACTCCTTGCAAAGAGCCAGGACCCGATCCTTGCGGATGTTGAAGGTGTCGTCATCAAAGAAAAATTCCTTGGCTTGCGGAAACATCTTGTGCGCCTGGCGGAATTCCCTGGCGACGCTCTCAACGGACCGCGTGCGCCATGCGTGCCCGGAAAGCGTCTGGGGCCAGAGGCAGAACGTACACAGGGCCGGACATCCCCGAGCGGTATAAAACGAAACGAACGGGTGCAGCAGGAAGGGCACATTATATTTTTCAATCTGTACGTCTTTCTGATAGACATCGGTGGCAAAGGGGAGCTCGTCGAGTTCCGCGGTCTGCATCAGCGGACGCGACGGGTTGTGCACGACCTTGCCGTCCTTGACGTAACTGGCGTTGGCGATCTCTGAAATCGGCTTGCCCTGCGCGTATTCAACCACAGCGTGGTCGAATTCTCCGCGCACGACGAAATCAAGATCCGAACTCGCCAGCAGGCTTTCTGCGGGCTTGATCTGGACTTGCGGCCCGACGAAACAGATCTTGGTATCGGGCTTCTGTTCCTTCATGGCACGAGCCATGCGCAAGTCGCTCAGGAACCCGACCGTGGAGGTGAAAACCACGACAAATTCGTAGTCCCGCGCGATCTGGACCACCTCGGCAGGCTTGATGTGATGGGGAGGGCCGTCGAGCAGGCGGCTGCCCGGGAGCATCCCGGCGGGATAGGACAGCCAGACCGGATACCAGTACGACTCGATTTCGCGCGTGGCAGGCCAGCGGGAGCCCGCGCCACCGTCAAATTTCTCAAAACTTGGCGGATTCAGAAGAAGAGTTTTCATTACGGACGGCATGTACGATATCCCCCCAGTGCTACGAATCAACACCAGCCAGAACACTCATTCTACTGCATTTCGCAGATCAGCCCTAGCGCGGCTTTTTGGATACGTTCTATTGAAAAACCTTAGCCAACTGACCGGTCGCCTGAAGCAGCGCGAGCTGGGCCTGCTGGCGGGCGAAGTCTGCGTCAAGAAATGCCACCCATTTGTCGTTTTCGTCCAGGCGCGCCTTTTCGATGTCCTGCAAAGTGACGCGGTTTTGGTCGAATTTGGCCTGCTCGAGCTGCAGTGTCTCCTGAGCGAGCTCAAGATCCAGCCGCGCCACTTCCCTGCTGGCCTCGAGCTCCCGCACACTTCGCGCCTTCTGCTGCACGTCGAAGCGAACCTGCTGCCGCTTGTTGCCGAGGATCAATTCTGACTCGCTCAGCTGGCTCTTGGCCAGGGCGACATTCGCCCGAGTTTTCGCGGCGAACAGCGGAATGGTGATCTGGACACCCACATTGACGTTGTTCCGCTCGAATTTCCTGTAGAACTCGTCGTAATTATTGAATTTGCTCAGGACGCTGTACTGCCCAACCAGCTCCACGGTAGGAAAATAGCTCCAGCGCGCGCCCTTGAGGATCTGCTGGCGCGCCAGGCGCTCGTTTTCGGCCTCGGCCAGGCCACGGTCATTCTGGATCGCGAGGCTCTCAATTTCAGCCTCCGATTGTGCGGTCGCAAGCCCGGCGGTAAACGAGGCGTCCTCAGGCGCAACCTCGATCGACTGCTCGTCCGGAATGCCGGTGAGATCGTGTATTTGCGCATCGAGGAAGGCCTGGCGGTCCTCTGACTTCACCACTTGCTCGGCAATACGGGCCAGAGTCAATTGAGTGCGCGTCACCTCAATCGGAAGCTCCTGATTCGCCGCGACACGCTCGCGAATGGCTTCCAGAATCTTCGCACCGCTTGCTTGTTCGCCCAGCATCAGTTCGAGCGAATGGCGGACCTTGGCCAGTTCCAGGTAGGCGGTCGCTGTGCGCACGATGATGTCAGCGCGCACCCGGTCGAGCTCGAGTTTCTGGTTTTTCGCACGATCTTCGGCTGCGTGCTGCTGGCCTTTCAGCAGGGGATCAAAAAGCGCCTGGGTGTAGTCCAGTTGGAAGACCGAGGGCGCTCCGCCGCCGGGTAGGGACGGAAAGCCGTAGGTGTAGGCCGCGCCTGCACCGGTGTAAAGATTTGGCCTGAAAGCGGCGCGATCCACGTCGACTTCCCCCATCGCCACGTTGTATTGCACCTGCGCGAGTTTGACGTCGCGGCTGTTCTGGAGGGCGAGCGTCACGGCCTGGTGCAATGTCAGGTTGCCTGAATCCTGTGCGCGCACGGCAATTGCGTCTGGAAACAGGGAGAGCAGCGCACAGAGCGCGACGGCTCCGGCAACCCGGGCAATGCGGTGACGGCAGTCGATCCCGTGTCTTGCGGAGCTATTCATGGCGAAGTGACTGGGTTGGTTCGAGGCCAGCAGCCCGATTGGCGGGCAGATAGCCGAACACCAAGCCCGTCGAGCAGGATACTACGAACGCAATCACGACCGAGACCCAAGATACCGGAACGGTAATACCTGCGGCCTGGGGAAAGAAGCCGATCAGGAAATTGAGCAGGAGAGGGATTGCGACGCCGATGGCGATTCCGGCAAGCGCGCCGGTACCGCTGATCGCCATGGCCTCCATCAGGAATTGATAGCGGATGGCGTCCCGGGTCGCGCCAATGGCCTTGCGAATGCCGATCTCGCGCGTGCGTTCGGTTACGGTGACGAGCATGATGTTCATAATCCCCACGCCGCTGATGACCAGGGCGATAAGCGCGATCAAGATCAGTACCACCATCAGCGCAAATGCGATCTGCCTCGCTGTCTCAAGAATCCCAGTCGAGTTCTGGACCCGATAGTGTGCTTCGGCGCGATGTCGACTCTTGAGAATCTCGCCTACTTCGCGCGTCACTACCGGTACGTCATCCGAGCTTGCGGCCATGACATCCAAGGTCCGGAAATATTCTGTTCCCGTGTAGTACTGCAGGAGGGAGAACGGCACGACCACGGATTCTTTCTTGATTTCCGTTTGCCCGAACGTCGCCACGCGCTCGTTGAAGACGCCGATGACGGTGAACACGAGCTCGCCCACGCGAATGCCCTTGCCGACAGGATCGTCAAACGGAAACACGCGGCGCGCAAGATCCTCAGTCAGCAAGCACACCTTGCTGCGCGAGTCCATGTCGTCGGAATCGAAGTAGCGCCCGCGCAGAATCGCGATATTGCGAATCCGGTTGAAACCCTGGGTCACGCCAAGGAAAGTAACAGGGCGCTCCTGGCCGTTGAAGATCACGGTCATGGGGAGGGAGTTGGTGCCTGCAGCGTCGGAAACCAGTTGCGGCATAGCCAGTTTGACCGCGTTGAGGTCGCCAGGGGTAATCTGATCCTCGATCGCAAGCGAACCCGCGTCGCCGGAGTTGATCACCCGTGCAGAAACCAGGTTTGCACCGATGCCTTCAATCTGCGACAGCACATAGCGCTGTCCTCCCAGCGCGACTGTCACCACCAGAACGATCGAGCCGCTGCCGATGATCACGCCCAGCATTGTCAGCATTGCGCGCATTTTATTGGCGCGCAATGCCTGCATGGCGAGCGACCATGTCTCGCTCCAGAAGGCCGCTGTATTTTGCGTAGTTGCCATGCGAATGTAGGTCGCGGGCGCCTTAAGCGCGATGCTACTGGGACTTCTCGAGCTTCTCCAGGCGCGTCCGGGCTTCCTTGCGCTTGGGCTCAAGCTGCAGGGCCTCGCGGTACTGTTCGGCCGCGTCGGCGCGCTTTCCCTGCTCTTCGTACAGGCGTCCCAACCATTCGCGAGCGGCAGCATGCGCGGGCCAGTCGCTGCGATCCGGTGTGCTGGCGAGATAGGACTTCAGATCGCGCTCGGCATTCGGCAGATTCGAGTTGGTCAGGACGGCCGCAACGCCGCGGAAGTACGCAAGGCGCGGATCGTTGGGGCTTACTTGCGCTGCGGCATCAATGGCAGTTCCCATATCGGCCGGCTTGTTTAACTCCCGGTAAAAGTCTGCGACCTCGAAATACGGGTCCGGCGATTTCGGTTTGGCCGCCAGAACCTGCCGAAGTTCGTTTTCGGCGTCATCGGGAGTCTTCAGGCCTTCGCGGTCATACAGGGCGCGCGCGAGATGGCCGGCGACGGGATCGGTCGCCGCAATGGCGTTCACCTGTTCAAGCGCTTCGTCCTTGCTTCCGCCTGCGATCCAAGGCGCATCCAGGCAATACTCCTCAAGATCGCGCCTGGCGGCGATATTCGCAGGATTCAGGCTGACGGCCTCTTTGAACTCCGCCTTCACCTTTTTCGCAGTAGAAAAACTTCTATCCCGGTCCGCCTTGCCGCCGTAGGAACGGCCGAGCCATTGGTGGTACAAGGAGTTCTTGGGATCGAGCGAGACCGATTTCTCACCCTGTGCGATGGCGTTGTCCCAGTCGCGCAGTTCGTAGTAGCTGCGGCCGAGCCAGTAAAACAGTTCGGCGCTTGAGGGGTTCGCCGATACTGCGGCCTGCAGTGCGGACACCGCGCCCGTATAGTTTCCCGCATTCATGAGATGCTGCGCCGATTGAATTGCGGCGGAAGCATCGGCCCGCAGAGCCGCCGGCGAACACAGGAGTCCCGCCAGCAAAACGCCAAAAACGACCGCCCCGAACTGTCTTTGTGAAGTTCTCAATTCGTCTCCTCGGCTCGAACTTCCATTCCATCGTGCAACTCTTTCTCGCCGGGCAGGGCCACGCGGTCGCCGCTGGTCAAACCCGACACGACTTCATATTTCGATGCGCTGGCCACGCCAATTGAGATGTCGCGGCGGCGCAGTTTGTCGTCTCCGAAAACAAGCACGTAGTGCTGGGCCGTGTCACCGAGAACAGCCGTGCGCGGGACCACCAGCGCCCCGTGGCTCTCGTGCACCATGATCAGGACCTGCACGTTGGTGTTTGGCAGCAAGTCGAGCCGGTCGTTGTCAATCGAACAAAGGACTTCTCCCACGCTGCGCATCCCGCGCGCCACGACCTGTTTAGGGACTTCCTCGGTATGGCCGGTCCAGGTGCGGTTTGGTTTCGCGTCCCAAGTGACCGCGACATTCTGATTGGGCTCAAGCGAGCCCAGGTCGGGCTCGTCCACAAACGCGCGCACGCGCACATGGCGCAAATCGGCCATTTCCGCCAGCGTGTCTCCGACCTTCACAAAGTCGCCCGCGTGCACGGGCAGCGAATACAGCGTGCCATCGGTGGGTGCGGTGACGGTGGCCGAGCGCACTTTCTCCTCAAGAGCCTCAACCAGATCCTCGGCCTGGCTGACTCGCAGGGTCGCTCCTTCGACAATGGCGGACGCACGCTCGGTCAGGTCCTGTTTCTTCGCCTCGAGCGCCTGCAGATTTCCGCGGGCCTTGGCCAAGCTCGACTGGGTCTGCGCGAGTTCATCTTGCGTGGCCGCATGCTGGGCCACCAGACCTTCAAGCGCCTTTTCGTTTGTCTGGAGGTTCTTCACCTGAACCTGGGCGGCCTGCAAATCGCCGTCGAGCTGTGCCACCTGGTCTGGCGGACCTCCGGCACGCGCATTTCTGAGGTCATTTTTTGCGGAAAGCAGATCGGCGCGGGCCTGGGCGAGCTGCGATCGCACATCGGATGCGTTCAAGGTCAAGATGACCTGTCCGCCGCGGACCGCCTGCCCTTCGGTTGCCAGTACTTTGTCCACAAACGCGGGGAACTCGGCCCGAGCAACGGTCGGCGAAATGGGCTCAACCTTGCCGTTACTGGTGATCGTGGCGCTCAGATCCTCGCGCGTGACCCTCACGACCCTCACAGCCGGCGCCTGACGACGAAGGGCCAGAACTGCCAGGACTGCGATCGCGAGCACAGCGATCAGTATCCAGGTAACCGGTTTTCTCTTGTTGTTTTCCGCCATGATAAGCCGCACAACCGCTTGCGGCCTGCCCCGTGAATTCCAAAATTGTAACAGACCCCTTCCGGGCTTGCCTACGCAAACGCCTGGCCGTTGCCGCGAAGGGCATCGGGCGGCGCCTCGACCGCCCCCGCTGGGAGCGATGCCCTGCCCCCTTAGCTTGGATGCCATGTACGGCTCAGGCGGGGCAAGGTGTTGCCCCGGTTTGGCGGCTGGGGCATTGCCGACCGACTGCTGTTCCCGTACCATCAGCGCCGTGTCCGAGTTTCCATTCCGCGAAAGGCTGCGCCGGGAGTTTGAAGCGCGTCGCAACCGCAACTCGCGCTACTCCCTGCGCGCCTTTGCGGCGTTTCTTGGCGCCGACCATTCGACGCTGTCTCAGATACTTCGCAAAACCCGGCCCGTACCGGCTGGCCAGCTTCGAAGCTGGTCGAGAAAACTCGGCCTGGACACCGAAGAGATGGCCTTGTATCTGGCGGTTGAGAGAATGCCGGATGCAGCAACGTCTTATCGTCAGGAAAGATTGCTCCACTGGACGGCCGATGCCACGGCAGTGCTGACCGAGCGCGTCCACTGGCAGATTCTGGAACTGTTGCGGGACCCGGACTTTCGCGCCGACTGCCGGTGGATTGCAAAACGTGCTGGCGTGAGCGTGGACCGGGTAAATCTGGCCTGGGCCACGCTGCTGCGACTTCGGCTGATCAAGACAACTTCCACGGGCCGGTGGAGGCACCAGACCGGCCTCGCGCAACTCACAGAGCGTGCCTTCAGGCGGGTGGCGCTTGCGCGAATCAGAGAAAGTGCAGGGTGCGCGTCCGGAACGACGGGCTAGGGCCAGCAGGGAGGAAAAATGGCGAATCCAGTCTTGCAGTTTCAAATCGTGTCGAAGGCACCGGATGAGACGGCGACTTTCTACTCCGCCCTGTTCGGATGGAAGGTGGATGCCGGAAATCCGCTCGGCTACCGCAAAATTGAGACCGGATCTGCCGAAGGTATCCAGGGTGGAATCTGGCCGGCACCGCCACAGGCACATAACTTCGTCCAACTATTCGTCGGCGTGGACGACGTGAAATCGTTTGCCAAGAAAGCTGAAGGGCTCGGCGCAACAGTTCTGATTCCACCCACTACGTTGCCGGAAGGGGACGAAATGGCTGTGTTGCACGATCCCGCGGGAATGCCGTTCGCCGTCTGGCGGCGGCCTGCGCGCTAGGCTCGCCTGGATTTGCGTTTCGCGTATACTGGCGGCTGAAACGGAGCGCATAATGAATTTCCTGAGTCCCGGTCCTGCCGTACGCAGGGACAAAGCAGCGCCCTGTTGTGTTGCCTTTCTTCTCCTGTTTTCCCTGCCAGTCTTTGCAGCGCCTGGCTTGCCTGCTTGGGCAAACCCAAACGCCGAACAGGCCAAGGAGAATCCTTCAGACCTGAAGGCATTCGTGGGCACCTGGACAGCAAATTTCAACGGCGAGGTTTTCGCCATCCTGGTCCTCAAGGAACAAGGCGGTGCGCTCAGCGGCACGCTCAACAACTTCGACATCAGCGTTGACAAGGAAGGAAACCTGATCGAACCGACGCACAAGGACCAGGGCGACGCTCCTTTGTTGAACGCGCGCTTGCGTTCCGGGGCGCTGCTGTTCGTGGTAATGCAGAAGGATCAGTATGCTCCGTCGACGGAATGGAAATTCGCTCCGAAATCAGCCGACGAGGGCGAACTCACACCGATGCTCGACCATCAGGTGAATGCGCCGAAGGACATGATCGTGAAACCGATTCGTATGGTTCGCGAGCACGCCAAGCCTTAAATCCCGCCGAACAAGCCTACATCGGCAACCGGGAGTTTCGCCGGGATGTAATCTTATCGGCGATCAGTACAGCTTCTGCAATTTCCTTCATGGATTTTCTGCGTTCCCGGCTCTCCCGCTGCAGCAAAACGATAGCGTCGTGTTCGGCGATCTCTAGATCGCGCTGCAGGATGCTTTGAGCCCTCCTGACCATTTCACGCGCTTCGGAAAGCTCCGAGAGCTTTGAGTCTTCGACCTCAAGCCGCACCAACTCAATTTCCGGGCCAACGAGGAAACCAATGGTCGAGACCAGATGGATTTCACGCTGGCTGTGGACGTGCATGTCGCGATGCTGCAGATTGATCACTCCGACCAGTTTGTCGCGGCACAGGATGGGCACGGACAAAAAAGCCTCAAACCGGTCCTCGGGCAGCTCGCGAAAAGACTGAAACCTCGGATCAGACGAGGCGCGGCTGGCAATCGCCGCCGGCCGTTTGTTCTCGGCGACCCAGCCGGTGATGCCCTCGCCGATTCGCAGCGTCAGACGGTTGACCACCTCCGCATGGGAATTCTGGGAAGCCCGCAGGATCAGGTCGCCGCCTTCAAGGACATACAAAAAGCACGAGTCGCATTTGACTACGGTGGAAACGAATTCGACGACGAGCTTCAGTACCGTCGAGAGCGGATCGGCGGCGGCAATACGCTCGCCGATCTGGTGCAGCACGTCGATGTACTGGTGCTGTTCGGAGGCAGCGTATCCATTCATACCCCACTCTAGGAAGGCTGCGCAAAACACGCAAATTCAAATTCGGACTGGATGTCATCAGATTATGAGATCACGCGCAACGGTGCGCGGGCCGATGGCCCTGTGACTCAATCGGGTGAGCACGCAACTGCCTGAGCCCAGAGCAGATGCGCCGTGCGAACAGCTTCTAGGCTGCTTCGGCAGGCGCGATTCGGGCGCGTGGGGAGCTGCGAACCGGGGGTTTGGCCAGCAAATAAAGGATCGCGCTGATGAAACAGAAGGCGGCCACGATCGAAAATATCTGGCTGTAGGTGCCGTAGCGATCGTAGAAATATCCAGCTGTTAGCGGGCCAGTCGCTCCGAGAATCGTTCCCAACGGCGTGGTCACCCCCAGCAACGCGGGATAGACCTTCAATCCGTAATAATTGCTCAAAATCGTCTGCATACACGTGAAAGCCGCACCGAATCCGCTGCCCATCAGAATGGCGTAGGAATACATCACTGCGGGCGTAACGGCATGGATGGCAAGAAGCGTCCCGGCTCCGTACAAACAGACGGCCACGGCCGAAAGCAGGCGAGGCTCAACGCGGTCGCCCAGGGCGGCCACCGTGAATTGTCCGATCAGCGAGGAGATCAGAATCACGAAGATGGATTTCGCCGCCTCACCTGGCGCATAACCCAGACCTTCCAGATGGGAGACACCGTGTGCGATGTAGATGAAGAAGCCCATGAAGAATCCGAGATAGGTCGGCACCAACAGCCACAGCGTGGGCGATTTCAGCGCCTCGGCCAGAGTCCAATCTTCGGTGGTCTTGTAAACCCCGTGGTCGGCCGGCGAGAGCGCCGTGGCGGAGGGCGCGGCCTCATCGGTGAGTGGTTCATTATCCGGCGTCTGTCCCATCTCGGCCGGGCTATCCTTTACAAAAAGTGCTGAGACGATTGCCGCGACCAGTGACATGGCGGACATGCACCACCATGCAGCGCGCCAATCCCCTCCCGACCGCGCGATGGTCCAACTCAGCGTGGGCACGGCGATGCAGCCTCCCACGCCGGAAGCGGTCAGCAAAAGCGAAATCGCGCGCGCGCGTTTTTTGCGGAACCAGCGCGCCATGCCCACCTGCGGCCCGATCGTGCCCGCCATGGCGGCGCCCGCCCCTACGATGATCCCGAATACGATAATTGCACCGGACACTGATCGCACGACCAGCGCCATCAGCAGCGCCCCGGCTGAAGACAGCAGTGTTCCCACGACCAGAGTAAAGCGAATGCCCAATCTGTTGATCGAACGCGCCACCAGCGGCCCGGGCAAGCCAGCCATCAGGCTGAACACCGAAAATGCGAGGCCGAGTTCCTTGCGGTTCCAGTGCATGGCCTTGGCCATGTAGGTGTTGACGACGCTGGTTCCGAACGTGGGGAAGGTGAAATTCAGGACGATGATTACCCAGAAAACGACCAGGAGCTTCCAGCCGTAAAATGATTTCGTTTGCACCGTGCGTTCCGTCAGCCGCCCGCGGCTCTGGATGCGGTGGCCAAATACTTAACCAGGACCACCTCGTTGCGCACTTCGTTGTACAGCAACTCGTCGACTAAATCGCGCGCCATGAAAAGTCCGTAGCCGCCGGGGCGCATTCCCTTCTGCCTGCGGACTTCGCTGTGAAGCATGGGGTCGTCCTCGGGATTATTCAGGGCTGCGTGGGTTAATTCCTCGTCGCGAAAACCCATCCCGGGATCGGCAATTCGGTACTGGATCATGCGCTTTGTTTTCAGGTACGAGATGCGCACCTTCTGATTGGGGTC
>DATNKU010000052.1:0-41679 GCA_035603235.1 Candidatus Cybelea sp.
CGCTGGGTCGCCCGCCGATTCTGGCGCAGTGCCCGAAAGCGCTTCCGGACGTGGACGCGGGGCTAGTCGTAAAATGCGGGCGACTTCTTCAGCTTGGCGTTTCCTGCGAAGTCGTGCTGAATCCAAAGCTGGGCGCCGGACTGCTTCAGGAACGCTTCGATCGCCGCGCGACTGGCACGCGTCTGGTCCTGACTAAATTCGAAGGTTGGGACGCGGCCGAGCGAGCGCTCTTCCGGAAAGTGATAGAGGTCACCTGATAGCAGGACTCCTCCGGTGTTCCGAAGCTTGAGATAGAGAACCTGATGGCCCGGCGTGTGCCCGGGTGCGAATTTGATGACCACGGTACCGTCTTTGAACACATCGTAGTCGTCGCTTGCGAGCAGGACGGTTTTGCTGCTGCGCAGGGCCGAGTAGGTCGATGGCTGGGCCGCGCCGGCCGGATTGGGAACGAACATGGCGTCGCGTTCGATTTGCCGCACGAGCCAAGTGGCGCCGGCAAACGCGTTCGCGTTCGCCGTATGGTCGTAGTGGTAGTGCGAAAGCGCGAGGTAGGTGATGTCGGCAGGGGCGTAGCCCACCTCCGCCAGTTGAGACTGCAGGGACCGTCGAACGATCACGTCACGCTGTTCTCCGTCGGGAAGCACAATATGCTGCGGGACCGGGCCTCCGGTAGGCTTCCAGGCAGAGTCCGGAACCGCGCCGGTATCCCACATCAATGTCCCTTTCGGATGTACGACCAGATAGCAGGCAACGGATAGATCCGTGGTTGAAACTTCTTCTTTTTTCAGCTCGAAGCGGCCCATGTCTGCGACGTGCAAGGTGCCGCAGTCAAAGACGTACAGCCGCAGGGAGACCGGCGCTTGAGCGCCACCGGATCCAGAAGCAGTGGCGAGTGCTAAGGCCGCGGCAGCGGCCAGTATCCACCGAATTGAGTTGCGAGTGATGATGGCAGAAGCCCAACTCGCGTATTCAGACGGCATCGAGAGCGCGTGAAACCAAACGCGTAGTTCGCGAGACGACCGGTATTGTATACCGGCCGCGCCTCGCCCGCTTAGCCGCGCGCCGCTTTGGACTGCGTTTGCGTGCCCGAGCCAGACAGACCCCGGAGCAATTGCCCTCCATTGGGGCTGCCCAGGCCCGTGCAGGCATCCCAGCCGGGACCAGCCGCGTAGGCGCCGTTGTTCCCAACGGTTATGTCCCGCAGCACGCCGCTTGAGAATTTTCCGTACAGCAACGGATTTAGGAACCCGCAGCGCGCACCGAGCCCCTGATTGAGCCTGGCAACCAGAGATGCCCACATGGGTGTCGAGGCGCTGGTGCCTCCGATCTGTTCCAGGTGCTTGCCATCAATCAGCATCACTACGACCCCGGTGACAGGATCTGCGACTGCGGCGACATCGGGCACACCGCGACCGATTGCATGAGGAGGATTGGCCGAAGGGGGCACATTTGCGGAG
This sequence comes from Candidatus Cybelea sp., assembly GCA_035603235.1. Lineage (GTDB taxonomy): Bacteria > Acidobacteriota > Terriglobia > Acidiferrales > UBA7541 > Palsa-295. Next base: position 1,458 of record DATNKU010000052.1, read on the forward strand.
TCCTGATACGTCGGCTTGGTGAACACGTCGCTTACGCCGCCGCCGGTCGCGCCTTCGCTGTGGAGAATCTCGTTCCAGACCGTTTCCGACTGAATCGTTGGGGCCGTACCGCTTGAGGCCACCAGAGTCGTTCCGCCAACACCTAGGACAAAAGGACTGGAGGCCGGAAAGTCCACGTGCGCAAGTGGAGGATCTCCATCGTTTGAACCATCGTCGCCCGAGGCGCAGCAAACCGTGATGCCCTTGGCGGCGGCTGCTTGGACGGCCAGATTCACGTTCTGAACACCCATGGATGTCCAGGCGCCCTGCGGATCATCTTCCGGATTTCCGTAGCTGATCGAGATCACCGAGATCTGATTCTCGTCGGTGATGGCTTGGTTCAACGCGTCGACCCAGCCTTGGCTGGTGAATTCGGTAAAGTACATGAAGATGCTTGCGCCGGGCGCGACAGAACCGACCACGCACATATCCAGCATGACCTCGCCGGTCGAATCTCCTTGATTGGACGAGGCATCCGTATCCGGGCCCGGATCGTTGCCCGGACCCTGGACCACAACATCGGTAATTGTGGGAGTGGTGCCGCCAAGAACCTTTTCGAAATAGTTCTGAAGCGCGGACAGCTTATAGCCGCCCTGCGGATCCGGACCCGTTCCGTTGAAGGCGAATATGGCCACATTCTGGCCGGAGCCGGTGAGCTCGTCCGGATAGGCGTACAACTGCGCCACGGCGGGCGGGAAAAAAGCTCCGGGGAAAGGGCTGGCCGGAACGCTCGCGGTGCCGTGTTTTTTCCTGCTTCCGAGACCCAGCGTTTCAATATCCACAGGTCGAAAATTCCCCCGGCGAATGCGCGGCCGGCCAACCTTCCGCGTGTCGAGACCGAAAACACCCTGCACGACACCGGACAGATCGGCGGGAATGTAAATCTGGCCCACACGTCCGCGGAAGCGGCCCGTCTGCGGATGTTCGTAGTCGTCGAGTTCGACGCCGAGAGCCTTGCTGATATCCTGAATGGACCCCTGGACGAGCACGCGGCGCATGGGAACGCTGCTGTCCAGTACCTTCAATTTGCTCGCACGAGCCCAGGTGGCAATCTTGGCGAGGTCCGCCGGATCTGCCCCGAACCTGGAATTGAACTCTTCTTCATTCAGGTATTCTCGATCGCGCGGAAGGCTGTTGTTCAACCGATCAAGCGGTGAACGCTCCCGTCCGGGCGCCATCGGATTTTGGCGCGCATAGACACTGATCTTGATCTGGAGTTTGGGGTCGGATTTCTTGATTCGTTTTGCTTGTGGCACTGCGAACCGGGTGCTGCCGGGGAGGACGACCCTCTTCGCGGACTTGCTGGAAGCAGCGCGTTTCATAGGACCTCCTTGATTGTGCAACGGGCGGGATGTTGCGGTTGGGGATCGTATACACGGTTACGCCCCTATAACGGCCTTCCGCGCACTTTCCACAATCGCTTGCAGCGCGGATGCGACTACCGTTGCGATTCTATTACAGGGGACAAAATCGCGGGTTCTCGCAGGTTGAGGCGAATGTCCAAAATACACCGGGGCCGCGCTCGACCGGCGAGCGACCGGGTGGTTCGGACCTAGACGCCGGGATGTTCGCGCAGGAGGTGGATACCGCCGTTGACGGTGCGAACGGATATCGCGCCGCCCCCGCCGTGTCCCAGACGGCCATGGAAGGCGCGCGCTCCGGGCAGCGCGTCGGTCGAGGTGACCGGGAAATCCGAGTAGAGTTCGCCGTTCATATTGCGGACCTTCAAGTCCGCGCTGGCGTTGGATGGCAGCCCCAGCACGACCGAGCCGTTGACGGTTTCAAGGTTCATCGGCGCGCCATCAATCAAGTGACGAAGTTCCAGGCGCAGATCTCCATTGGTGGTTTTTGCGCTGAAGCGCCCGGAGCTTTCCGTTACTTCGACGTTGCCATTGACCGAGCGCAGTTCCCCGCCGCCGTCCACCCCTCGCACCAGCAGGCTGCCATTAACCGTCTGAATCGAGCCGAGCAGAACGCGATAGGGAACGCGGATATGATACTCGACGGCGACCTCGGCACCCTCGCCGGTGGGGTACCGGGTATGGACGTCTACTTCGCCGGGATGGCTTTCGACTTCAATCTTCACTTGATCGAGATCATGCGAGTCGGTCTGAGAGCTCTTCACCGCGTGGACCTCGACTTCGTCGCGATCCCATCCCTCGACCTGCACCGAGCCGTTGATATTGTCCAGCTGAAATTGTCCGCCGGCCGGCAGCTTGTAGATTTCATGGAAGACCTGATCGGTATTGGCGAAGCTCGGAAGGCAGATGGAAAGAACGCCGGCCAGAACAATCAGCGCGTGCGACCCTCGGATCTGAAGAGACCGAGGCCCTAAAATATTGTTTTGCACAAAACGCCCCCTATCGTGCAATTCGTTCAGTTTTCCCGAAGATCCCAATTTTAGGCCGCAACCTTTGACCCGAGATCATTCAAAGATCGCGTCCCTTTCTGACTCACCCCTGCGGCTCAGCCTCGATATCGACCCGAGCCCTGCACATCTATACGCACCCAGGGGCTTCACAGTTCCCTTAGTGCGAGTCCTCGGAGCTGCCCGATGGCGGCTGCGAGAATTTCTCCATCTTGTGCTGCCAGCCTTGCTGCGAATGTTCCATTTGTTGCTGGAGCTGCAGCATTTGTTGCCTGGTCATTTCCAGCTGGGTGCTTGCATCGCTCAGGACAAAGCGGATGTTTCCGGCGACGGTACGCAGCCGGAGAAGCTCGCCGCCGCCGTTCAGGTCGCCTTCGGCGCGGACGATATGCGCACCCTTCAGGGAATCGTCATAGCTGACTTTAAGAGGGAAAGCGGGATCGACAATGACGCGATGGTCGCCGCCCTTCATCACCAGCGCGTCAATCGTCACAGGCAATTCGCGCGGCAGATGCACCGTGATATCGCCGGAGCTGGACTCAAGCTCGCAGGTACCGGAGGTCTTCGTCGGTGTTACAAACCAGGCGGTGATTCCGCCATCGCTGGTCGATGCCTTCACGGCGCTGTCCACCTGCGTCAGATAGATGCTGCCGCCGGAGGTCTCAAGGTCGGTCGGGCCGAACGTGCGAACGACTCGAATTCCACCGCCCGAAGTTCTTGCGCGGACCAGACCGGCGGCCTCACCGACCTCGATTTCGCCTCCACCGGTTTCAGCCGTGAGTTCGGCTCCGGAATGCTCAAGAGTGATATTGCCGCCGCCGGTGTCAAAATGGGCCGTTCCCTGCACCGAGGCGACGCGGATGTGGCCGCCGCCAGTGTGGAGTGTGGCGTTGCCGGCAACCGATCCGATGGTGATGTGTCCGCCGCCGGTGGTCGCATACAACTCACCGGCAACATCCTTAGCAACGATGTTGCCGCCGCCGGTGTCCAGGTGCGCGGCGGCGCCGATATTTTCGGCGGTAATGTTGCCGCCAGAAGTCGAAAGTCCCACACGGCCTTCGATCGAGCCGGCGTCGATGTTGCCTCCGCCGGTTGAGACATCCACGCTTGAATTCTTCGGGATTTGCAGGTCGAGCGTGACCCAGAGACGGCCCGCACCCCGGCGCTCCGGCCCTTCAGCCTTCAAGAGCACGCCTTCGGCGGTGGCACGCGCCGAGATTGTGAAACTCTTCAGAAGCTCTGCGGCGTCTTTCTGCGAAGCATCGGTCTCCAGGTGGACGTGGTAGGCAACCGTTCCGGACTTGTCGGAACTCTGAGTGCGAATGTTGATGCTGCCGAGATCGGTCTTGACGCGGACGTGATCGCCCTCGTGCGTCGGAACCGAGCCGGTTAAATCCGAGGTGAGGCGGTTATCGGGATGGGTCGCATAGGGCTGCGCGGGCTGGCGGCGCGCCGAGGCGCTCACAGCGACGATCAGGACGGCAGCGACGGACACAGCCAGAAATCCGCCGAAGGGTCCTTTAAGGTTGCGTCGGGAAATTCTCGCCGTCACTTTGCCTCGTCTTCCTGGTCGCTTAGAACTTTTCGCGCGGGCCGATATCGCGAATGGCCGCGGCGCTTTGCAGGCGGATGTAGGTGTTGGGATCTTTCTGCATGCGTTCGCGCAGGACGTCCGCGGAATGTCCGTCGGAGTCCATCTGGCCCTTGGCGGCCAGATCACGCAACGCATTGACGGCCTCGATCCGCACTCCGGGATTCTGGTCTTCCACCAAAGCGTCCAGCAACGTCTGACGAACCATTTCCTGTGACCCTGCGCCATCCAGCGCTTCAAGCGCCTTCAGGCGCACCGCTGCATTGCTATCCTTGCGAACCGCGCGGCAAAGCGCCGCGCGAATATCGGGATCATTACTTCGGGTGCGAAGACCTTCGACGGCATCGAGCCGAATATCGGGGCAGAACTGGTCGCCTCCGGCGAGGACATTCAGGAGGACGGTTTTCACATTATTGTCGTCGACCGTGCCCTCAACCATAACCGGCTGCTGGGACTTGAGCTGCAATTGCACGCGGGCAGGACCCTCGTCGCCCGAGGGGAACAAGTTGATTCCAGCGACGTCAGCCGAATGCAGATCAAGAGCGGTCAACGAGGGAGAGGCGTTACCCAGGGCACCGGAAGATGTGACGGCAGCCGACGGCTCTTGTGAAGCTGAACTGCCCGCGCTCGCCTGGGTAACGGGCCGGTGAAGAAGACGCGGCACGGCGGCTCCTACCGTAAATCCGACGATCAACAAAACGGCGGCGCTCCAGGCGGGCCGAGGCGCAAGCCAATTCGTGGGAAGGCTCATGGCGAAGGCGCGGCGGAACCATCCACGCTCTTCTTCGCGGTCGAGCGCGTCATCCAGACCCATCCGGCAGCTGGCGAGCAGAGTCGCGTCCGGCTCGCTGTGTTGCCGCAGCAGGAGCGCGAGCACTTCCCTTTCGGTTTCAAGCGCAAGAGAACAAGAAGCACAATTCGCAAGGTGCGCGCCAAGGCGGGTCTGCTCAGCCGCCTCGAGTTCGCCGCCAGCTGCAGAAAGCACCAGCAGCGGCTGCCACTGCTCGCAACCCTGGTTCGCTTGTTCGTTGTTCGAGTCGTGAATCTTCATGAGATGCCGGATTCTCCGATCACTCAACTACCTGAAGGCATCCAGGCTCGCGCGCAATTTCCGCGTGGCTCGGAACAACGAATTCTTTGCCGTCTCCTCGGAAGTGCCGAGTAGATCGCCGATGGCGCGCAAACGCAAGCCCTGAAAATGCTTCATCTCAAATACCATGCGCTCACGGGGCGAAAGTCCCTTCATGGCTTGCTGGATCTGATCGCCAAGCTCCTGGCCAAGAAGCCTCTTTTCCGGATTTGCCGCGGCCCTTAACTCGGGTTGGCGATCGAAGAAATCGCGGGTGCCGCCTTCGGCTTCCTCCGGAACCGGCGCTTGATCCTCGCGTCGGCTGGTGCGGCGACGCAGATGGTCGAGCCCGACATTGGTCACGATTCGGTACAGCCAGGTGTAGAAACTGCACTCGAAACGGAAACGGTGCAAATTCCGATACACCCGGAGAAAACTCTCCTGATAGATGTCGCGGGCGTCCTCAGGGCGGCGAACCAGATTGACCGCCAAGCGCAGGACGTCGCGATCGTAGCGGCGCACCAGGTCGTCGAAGGCCAAACGGTCGCCCGCCTGAGCTTTCCGGACAAGCGCCTGCTCGTCCGCGACTTTCACTGCCGCTGCCTGCCGCGCATCTGACTCGAGTGCGACGGCCATTTCCATCGCGCCCACCGTATCCGTTGCCGGGCTGGATTCAACCCCCGACTGGGGTCGTCTGCCGGCATCCGTAGTTATAGACGGCTCCGCGGGCCCTTGGTTAGCACCCGTACAGGCCATTTTGGCACTCCCGGGGGAGACAGCCAAGGGGGGCTCACCGCCTGGGGGCTGAAGCTCGTCGCTAGGTATGGGGTTCACGGTCCTGCTCGAAAATAGTTTGACGCCAACCCTTGGCTTCTACCAAGTGAATACGCGCGCCGCTATCTGATTGTTCCGGTCAAATTGGCCTCAGGTCAGATGCGGGGAATTTCGACCCGGTCGGGCAGCTAGCGCTGGTGCAAGCGGATGCCCAAGCGGATCAGGCCGTAGACGGAGGCGCAGACTACGAAATCTACCAGGACGCCCCAGTCCAGTGTCGTACCAGGGTGGCGGAGCACGGCCGGAAGATGAGGCGACAGCGAGAATGCATAGATGGCGTTGCCGAGAAGAATGGCGATCAGGTATTCAAGCCACCGTCGGGGTGTCGCTCCGAGGATTTGCCGCGCAGTCGCCATTTGTTCTTCGCCCGAGAGGGGGGCGAACTGCCCCAATATAAGACAACCGGCGCGACATGTAAATCAGGGCGCCCGGCTCGTGATAGAGTTCAGCCGAAGGAGATCGACGATGCGACCGAGTTTGCGAGCACTGGCCTTGACCTGCGGGGCCTGGCTGATCATCGCGGCAACGACGTCCAGAGCACAGCAAACCCAGCAGCAGGTAGCAGATGCGCTCGCGCCACGCGCGGGCGATTACGTCGCACACGATTTTCATTTCAAGTCGGGCGAGACAATGGCGGAACTACGACTGCACTATACGACGCTCGGCACGCCGGTCCGCGACGCGGCGGGACACACGACCAACGCCGTACTGATCCTGCACGGCACAGGCGGCACAGGAGCCGGGTTTCTGGATCCGATCTTCGCCGGGGTTCTTTTTGGGCCCGGCCAGCTTCTTGATGCCAGCCGTTATTTCATTATTCTTCCCGACGCCATCGGCCACGGCAAATCGAGCAAGCCGAGCGACGGCTTGCATGCGCACTTCCCTCAATACGATTACGACGATATGGTGGCGGCCCAGCACGAACTGGTGGAGAAGGGTCTCGGCGTCAACCATCTGCGGCTCGTGCTGGGAACGTCGATGGGCTGCATGCACTCGTGGGTGTGGGCGGAGACCTATCCCGACTACATGGACGCGCTGATGCCGCTTGCCTGCCAGACGGTTGCAGTGGCCGGACGCAATCGCATGTGGAGAAAAATGGTGATCGACGGAATCCGTTCTGATCCGGAGTGGAAGGGCGGAGACTATGCCACCCAGCCCCGCGCGGCTCTTGAGATTGCAGCCGACATCCAGTTGATCGCAGGCAGCGCCCCTTTGCAGATGCAGAAAAGTTTTCCCACGCGCGATGCCGCGGACACCTATCTTGAAACCTACCGGGACCACTATGCGAAAGGCTTTGATGCGAACGATTTTCTGTACGCCGTAAGCGCCTCGAGAAATTACAACCCTTCAGCGCATCTGGAAAGGGTTCTCGCTCCCGTCATGTGGATCAACTCCGCCGATGATTTCATCAATCCTCCGGAGTTGGGAATCGCCCAAACCGAGATCACCCGGGTAAAGAACGGCCGATTCGTCCTGCTGCCGATCTCCGACCAGACGCACGGACACGGCACGCACACCTATGCGGCCGTCTGGCAGGAATATCTAAAGGAATTGCTCGAGAAATCCGCGCGATGAACCAACCGCGGCTCCGGAGAATCGACATGCGAGGCAGAATCGGGGTTGCGACGAAGGTTGCCGGCTTGAGCGCGCTTGCGCTCATGGTCGCAGCAGCCGGCATCGCCGTAAGCACCGGGACCGCCGCGCAGTCGCAGACCACCGGCGGCGCGGTTGGCGCGGGCGAAGCCTTGTATCGTGAACGCTGCGCGAGTTGCCACGACGGCGGATCGAGCCGCGCGCCGAGCCGGGCCGCGCTGAAGCAAATGTCGCAGGAAAATATAAGGTTCGCGCTTTCAACCGGAAGTATGAGCTCACAGGGAGCGGGGTTAACCCCGGCGCAGGTGGATTCGATTGCGAGCTTTCTTTCTGGCCCGGCCGGAAACCAGGCGCAGGTTTCCACCGATAACAACCTGTGCACGCCGGGCCGACCGGCGTTTGACCCGCGCGCAAACCAGCCGCACTGGAATGGCTGGGGCGTGGACGTGACGCAGCACCGCTTTCAGCCGGCCGAGATGGCCCGGCTGCGCGCAGACCGGGTCGGCAGGCTGAAACTGAAATGGGCGTTCGGATATGCGGGTGCCAATCAAGCCTACGCCCAGCCTGCGGTGGTGGGCGGGCGCATTTTTGTCGGAAGCGTCGCACGAAAGGTTTACTCGCTTGACGCTGCAACCGGATGCATCTACTGGGTGATCCCCACCGATTTCGCCGTGCGGACCGCAATCAGCGTGGGCTCACTCGGCGATGGCTGGGCTGCGTACTTCGGAGATCAGCACGGAAACGTGTATGCGGTTGATGCTTTGACCGGGAAGCTTTTGTGGGAGACCAGTCTTGACCCGCACCCGGACGTGCACGTAACCGGCGCGCCGACGCTTGCCGACGGCAGACTCTACGTCGGTGTGTCGTCGCTTGAGGAGGTAAGCGGCGCCGATTCCAAGGATGAATGCTGCAAGTTTCGCGGCAGTGTTTCGTCGATCGATGCGGCCACCGGAAAAGTCATCTGGAAGAGCTATACGATTGCGGGCGAGCCGCAGCCGATGCGCAAAAACGCTCAAGGCGTGCAGCTCTGGGGGCCTTCAGGCGCCGGCATCTGGTCATCGCCGACCGTCGACCTTGAAAGCCGCACGGTGTATGTAACCACCGGCGACAATTATTCCGATCCTCCGACGAACTCCTCCGATGCATTCATGGCGTTTGACCTTGAGACCGGAAAACTCGCCTGGTCGAGCCAGATGGCCAAAAGCGATGCCTACAACATCGATTGCGACCTGCCGGCAGAGAAGCAGGTCAATTGTCCCGAGGCCAAGGGACCGGACTTTGACTTCGGATCGTCCGCCATTCTGGAGGATCTGCCAAACGGCCACCGCGCGCTCATCGCCGGAGCGAAATCGGGAATCGTGTATGCCGTCGATCCCGACGCGCGGGGACGGCTGCTCTGGCAGAAGCGCGTAGGACAGGGCGGAACTCTGGGCGGGGTGCAGTGGGGCTCAGCGGCGGATGCGAAAAACGTCTATGTGGCGGTGTCGGATGAACTGCGCCGGCCCGCGGCCCAGGGATCGGCTGCCGGCCAGGATTCCGTGTACGGCGTCCCGTATGAACTGGACCCCAAGGTCGGCGGCGGGCTGTTTGCGCTGAAAGTTGACAGCGGAGAGCTCGCGTGGCAAACACCCCATCCGGAGTGCGCGAAACCGGGATGCAGTCCCGCGCAATCGGCGGCGGTCAGCGCGATCCCGGGTGTGGTCTTTTCAGGCGGCGTGGACGGCCACCTGCGCGCGTATTCTACCAAGGACGGCCGGATCATCTGGGACGTGGACACCGAGCGCGAGTACAAAACCGTAAACGGAGTGAAGGCCAGCGGCGGTTCGCTTGACGAGTCCGGAGCGGTGATCGTCGGCGGAATTCTGTATGTGAATTCGGGTTACTTCTTTCAGGGCAGCACCCCCGGAAACGTGTTGCTGGCATTTTCCGTGGACGGCAAGTAACGGCGCTGCCCGCCCTACTGATCTTCAACAGCGTGACGATCGCACTGAACAATCCGGTGAAGTATCTGCGGGGGGTTGGCCCTCAGCGCGCAGCGACCTTGGAAGCGCGCGGAATCTCAACCGTAGCCGACCTGCTGGGCTATCTGCCGTTCCGCTACGAGGACCGCATACAATTCACGCAGATCGCGCGGATTGTTCCCGGACAGGTGCATACCATCCTGGCCGAGGTCACCAGCGGCGGCGGGAACACGGTTCGATTCCGGCGCGGCCGGGGCCCCGTGTTTCACGTGACGGTGCGGGATGATACCGGCGAACTGCACGCGCGTTTTTTCCACGGGGCCTATCTGGAAGGCCGGCTGAAACAAGGTCAGAAGCTGGTGATGCACGGCAAGGCCGATGTGGACGCATACCGGCCCGGCCGCATCGAGATGGTGAACCCGCAAATTGAGATTGTGAATGCAAACGAGGACGGCCCTGGCGATTCAACCGAGGTCGGGCGCATCGTTCCGATCTACGAAGCAGTCGGCGGAATCAGCTCGCGGATGTTGCGGCGAATCATCCACGGCGTATTGCACGATTTCGACAACGACCTGCCCGAGGCCCTTCCTGATGAGATTCGCGAGCGCTACCGTTTTCCCACCCGGCGCGAGGCGCTGCAGTATGCGCATTTCCCGCCGAAAAGTGAATCGATCGAGCTGCTCAACAGTTTTCGGAGTCCCGCGCAAACCCGCCTGATTTTTGAGGAGTTTTTCTACTATCAGCTTGCGCTCGTGCTTCGTCGCCTCAGGGAGCATCGCGAGACAGGGATTGCCATGCGCGTGCGCGAGGAAAAAGTGCGCGAGGCACTGAAGCGCATGTTGCCGTTCAAGCCGACCGCAGCGCAGAAGAAGGTGCTGGCGGAGATCGCAGCCGATCTCGAGAGGCCCTACCCGATGCACCGGTTGCTTGAAGGCGATGTGGGAAGCGGCAAAACGATTGTGGCGCTGGAAGCGGCGACGATCGTGATCGAGAACGGCTACCAGGTGGCACTGATGGCGCCGACAGAAATTCTGGCCGCGCAGCATTACCTGTCCGCACGCCGTATTTTCCAGCCGGCGGGATACGGAGTCGATCTGGTTGTGAGCGGCCGCAAAAAGCAGGAACGGGAAGCCGTGCTTGCGCGCGTCGAAAGCGGCGAAACGAAATTGCTGGTGGGTACCCACGCCCTGATCGAGGATCCGGTGAAGTTTGCAAGACTGGGACTTGCGATCGTGGACGAGCAGCACCGCTTCGGCGTGCTGCAGCGAAAGCGGCTGATCGAGAAGGGCGCATCACCGCATCTGCTGGTTATGACCGCGACGCCCATCCCGCGCACGCTCGCCCTGACGCTGTACGGCGACCTGGATCTTTCCGTCATCGACGAATTGCCGCCGGGACGGACGCCGATTGAGACGCGCTGGGCTTCGGAGGCGCAGCTGGTGGGTGTGTGGGAATTCCTGCGCCGGGAAGTCGCAAATGGGCGGCAGGGCTTTGTGCTCTATCCGGTGATCGAGGAATCCAAGCAGGAATTGAAAGCTGCGACGGCGGAATACGAGCGGCTGGCAAAATCCGTGTTCCCGAACCTTCACGTGGGCCTGCTGCACGGCCGCCTGAAGAATGAGGAAAAGGACGAGGTCATGGAGCGGTTCCGCCGCGCGGAGCTGGATATTCTGGTCGCAACCACCGTGATTGAAGTCGGTGTGGACGTGCCGAATGCAACCGTGATGGTGATCGAACACGCCGAGCGGTTCGGGCTCGCGCAGCTTCATCAGCTTCGCGGGAGAATCGGGCGTGGCAGAGAAAAATCCCACTGCATACTGGTTGCGCCGAAAACCATCACCGGGGAGGCACGCGAGCGCATCGAAACAATGGTGGCCACATCCAACGGCTTTGAAATCGCCGAGCGCGACCTGAAGCTGAGGGGCCCCGGTGAGTTCTTCGGTACGCGTCAGCACGGTGACGCGGCGTTTGCGTTCGCGCAGCCGCTCCGGGATCACGAACTGCTGGAATTTGCCCGACGAGAAGCGTTTGCGCTGGCCGAAAACCCGGAGCGCACCGACGCTCTGGTCGCGCGGCTGGAATCGCTCAACCCGTCCTGGCGGAGAAGGTATCAACTGGCATCGGTGGGATGAAGAGGGTGGATGAGAACGGTTGATGAAACAGGCGGGACGAAACCGTGCGCGTGATCGCCGGAAAATTTCGCAGAAGGACGCTGAAAGGGCCGGGGCTTCTGCCACTGCGTCCGACGAGCGACCGGCTGCGCGAGACGCTTTTCAATATCCTTGCGCCTGCCGTTGAGGATTCTCTGTTCGTTGATCTTTACGCCGGCACAGGAGCAATCGGCATTGAGGCGCTGAGCCGAGGAGCGCGCGAGGTGATCCTGGTCGAGTCCAACTCCAAGGCCGCGCGTCTGGTGCGCGAGAACCTGGCGGCGCTTGAAATTCGCGAGGGAGCCGAGTTGATCGAGTCCGATGCGATGACGGCTTTGGAACGGCTCGCCGCGCGGCACTCGCTCGCAGATTTTATCTTTCTCGATCCCCCGTACGTTCAGGCGCCAGAACATGCAAGGGTGCTCGAATATCTCGACGCCTCACATTTGATTGCGCCTCGCGGGCTGGTAATCGTCGAACACCATTGGCGCCTGGAATTGCCCGAGCGGCTGGACCGGCTGGAATGCATGCGCGAGATCGAGCAGGGGGAATCGATGCTAAGTTTCTACCAGCTGGCAGCCGCGGCCTAGCCCGGGCGCATCCTAAGGGTTCGGGTATAATGCACCGACCTATGCAGACCATTCTTCCAGTCGAGACGCGTTCAGGCGAAGACTACCTGGAGGAACTCCCGTCACACTCGCGCTTGCCGAGGCTTGATCTCGGAATAGATTGGGAGTCGCCGCGCGAGGAATTCAGCTCCAGCCTGCGTGATTTTATCAGCGGGCCCCGGCCGCCTGCGTACAGCGAAGTCGAGAACACACCGGGGTTCCGCATGGATTGGATTCGCCCAAGGCTTCCGGGCCGGGCGTTTTCCGCTTCCTTGCTCTGGCACGTGGCCGTGATTTGGATACTGATTCTGCCGATCTGGGGATTCATTCCCCAGGTGACTCCCACTCTTGCGCCGGTACAGATCGAGCTGACCTGGTACGGTGAGCCGCAGGATCTCCCTCGAATTCAGCTGCATGCGAATATACCCAAGCCGGAACAGAAGCCCGACGACCCGGCCAAACAGCCTGTCTCGCAGGGAGCGGACGCGTTTCATCCGCGCCAGACGATCATTTCCATACCCGTGCGTGTGACGCACCCGAGACAGACGCTGATACGTCCCGACGCCCCCCCGGCGCCGCCTAAAATCGTGACACCCCTGCCGAATATCGTCGAGTGGTCCGATGCCAATCTGAAGCGGCCGCATCTTGAACTCGCGCCCACTGCTGCCGCACCTCGCTTGCGGCATCGAGCCGTGGCGGACGCTGTCGCGCCGGACGTCTCAAACACCGAAAAGAATGCCGGTCCCATCAACATCGCTCCGTCGCCTGCGTCCGTTGCGCGTCCCAGGATCTCGCTCGATGCCATGTCCACAGCGGTCGCGCGCAGGCACGCAACGGGAGCCGACGCCGGGCCTGCGCCGGAAATCGGAGCTGCCGCGGACCAGGGCGATGCCGGCCTGCGGCGCCTGATTGCGCTCTCGGCATCGCCCGCGCCGCCCGCACCCCAGGTGAGCGTGCCGGACGGAAATCTCGCGGCGCGGATTTCAATCTCGCCGGAGGGGGCAAGACCGGGCACGCCCGGGGCAACCGCAGGCGCAGCAGCAGGTGCAGGGGAAAATGGCGGCGGACGATCGGCGTCCTCCGGTGTCGCAAACACGGAGGGTGGAGCCAGTGGAGGCTCTCTGCCAGCAGCGGTGAGCATCAGCGGCGCAGCGCCGCGCGCGGGCAACGGCGGAATTACGCCATCCGGGAGTCGCGCCGGCGGACTAAATCTGAAACCAATGGCGCCGTACGAACCATCCACCACGAGCCGGGGCCCGGCGGACGTAAGCAAGTTTGATCCGAGCATGCCGCCTGAAAAAATTCTGTCGGGAAAAGAGGTATACACGCTGCACGTCAACCTGCCGAACCTGACAAGCGCGAGCGGCAGCTGGATCATGGATTTTGCCGAACTGAACGAGCACACTGGCCCTCCCTACCTGCACAAGGACTTGGTTGCCTGCCCGGTACCGGTGGAAAAGGCTGATCCCAAGTATCCCCCCGAGCTGATCAAGGCGCACGTGAAGGGCGAAGTAGTGCTCTATGCGATCATCCGCAAGGATGGATCGGTCGACAGCATCCAGGTTGTGCGAGGACTCGATCCGCAACTGGACCACAATGCGATACACGCTCTCGCGCGGTGGAAGTTTCAGCCGGGAACGCACGCCGGCACGCCGGCGGATTTCGAGGGTGTCATCTACGTCCCGTTCAGCTACGAGAATCCCAGGGAGTAGAGGATCAAACGGCCCTGAATAACGCCCAGACGCGAAGGGCTTGGGACTTGAGCTGCCTCTAGCTTTGAGTTGAAAGAACCCCGATCAGGCGCGAGATATCCTCCGACGTGTTGTACAGATAGGGGGCGATCCGAAGCGCATTATCGCGGAGGCTCACGTGGATTTGGGCCGCCCGCACCTTCTCATAAAGCGCCGGAGTCTCGTCGCGCTTTCGCGCGGAAACGCAAACGTAGGGCCCACGTCTTGAGCGTTCCTCGGGCGAGGCCAGCACGCAGCGATCGCGCGGGAGGCGCTCGATGAGTTCGCCGACCAGGCCGTCCACATGCCGCGCGACCGCATCCAGGCCGATGCCCAGCAATAAATTGAGCGAGGAATCGAACGCCGCGAGATTCGTGAAATTTGCGGTTTCCGGCGAATCCCACCGCCGTGCGCCGGGTACGGGCTGGAACTTTTCAGACGGCATGGCGTGAAACTCGCGCGCACCTTCCAGAGCCATGAAATACACCGCACCCAGGGGCAGCCGCTCGATCCATTCGCTAGCGATCCAGAAAAAACCCGCTCCGTAGGGTCCCAGCAGCCATTTATATCCGCTGCAGACGGCCATGTCGGCGCCCAATTCGCGGATCTGGATGGGCATCGAACCCGCGCACTGGGTGATGTCGAGCAGAAGGGCCGCGCCGACTTTCCGGCAGGCCTCACCGAGGGGCCGGGAGTCGAGCCTTGCCCCGTTGTCAAACCTCACGAAGCTCGCCGAGATCAGACGCGTTTGCGGGCCAAGGTGCCGGATATAGTCGTCCGCGGTGATGAAGCAGCCGCGCGGCTCAACCACTCGAACGCGCAGCTTCCCCGCTTTCTCGTAACGCAGCCAGGTCGAGAAATGTGCCGGGAATTCTCCGCGGCCAACCAGGACCTCGTCGCCCGGCTTCCAATCGATTCCCGCGGCGACCGAAGCCAATCCGGAACTCGCGCCGCTGGTAACGGCGATCTCATCGGGGCGGGCGCCGATCACGCGCGAAATCTTTTCCCGGATTCGATCGGGAAGATCAAAGTAGGCGGTGTCGGCCAACCGGTCAGGGCGCTTCTTCCATTCCAGGGCCGCCTGCGCTTCGCGCGCAGCAACCAGCGGCATCGGCCCCTGCAGCGCCGCGTTCAAGTACGCCATCCCTTCGAAATCTGCAAATTCACTTCGGTAGTCCGTGGCCAATGTCCTGCCCTCCATTCCTGTGCAAGTGTATCCACGAAAAACCACGACAGGAAGGAGCCGGGCCAGGCGCGGCGCGGACAATTTGGACTGTGAGGACTTTCCCGCCAAGCTTCCGAAGGCGATCAAAAATGCGCGCGGAGTTCGCGAAACGTCGAAAGAATCAGCAGTTTGCCCGTGCCGCTTTCGAGCTCGGATTTTTCCAGCTCCCAGGTCGCCGAATGCGGAATGAAGACAGCGTTCAAGCCCGACTGCAGTGCCGGGTTGATGTCGCTGCGCGGGCTATTGCCTACCATCCATCCGTGCGATTTCACGATCTTGAATTGTTCGATCATCCGCCCGTAGGTTCCAGAGTCCTTTTCGAGCACGATCTCGATCGCATCGAAATGCGGCTGCAGGCCGGAGCGTTCGACCTTGGCTGCCTGCTCGGCGGGCTCGCCTTTGGTCAGCAGAATCAGGCGGTGGTGCTTGGCAAGGTAGGCGAGCGTTTCGGGAACGCCGTCGAGGATGTGCGGCGGCGTGTTTTCAAGCTCCTGGGCCATTTGCTCAATATTCTTCACCATATCGCGTCGCGCAGTATTGCCAGCAAGCTTCAGGTAGGTCTCCTCCAAAGACCGCCGGAAACTGCGCACACCGTAGCCGTGCTGACGAATATTGCGACGTTCGGTTTCATTCAGGATGTGGCGGATATATTCGCGCGTATAGCCAAGGTGCTCGAGGCGGGTGATGAAATCGTCGATGGTCTTCTCAAAGAAGATGTTGTTTTCCCAAAGGGTGTCGTCGGCATCGATGAGCAGGGTGTGGCGGGCCATGCTGGTTCTCCGAAACCAAATCTTGCTCCAGCGGAAATGATAAGAGAAGCAAATTCTGTCCGGGGGCGCCGTGGACACGCGCCCGAAAGACAGAACCTGGTGCCGCACACAGGGCCACAGAGATTTTGGAGGTCCTGGAGAAAACGAACATCCTGTGGGCACTTACGCAGAGAAGCCAACAACCGCGAGACTCAGGCCAGGGCAGGAAGGAATTCGTAGCGCTCGATCTGGGCGGCTACACCGCGGCGGCCGTTTTGCGAATCCACGCGCAGCACCCGGGCATAGCAGCGAATGTGCACATCGCCTGCGAGCGTAATCTGTTGTGGAAGCGTGAGAACGAACTCGATCGAGCTGCCCGACTCCAGGTTTGCTTCAATCACGAAGTATAGCCCGCGGAAACTCACGTCGCGAGTCTCGCCTGGTTTCTCGGCAATTCCGTCTCCTGCCGAGAACCGGACTCGCAGAGGAAGCATCATTGAAAAGCGCCGGGCGGCGCGACGCTCCACACCGTTCTCCATGAGCCCTCCGTCCGTCGTCCGTGAGGACAAGGCAACGCTACCATCGCTCCCGGAAGCACGCAATGGATTTTCAGGGATTGCTCGGTCGCCGAAGCAGAGCTGCGGCGACGGCGTGCCCGCAGCGGCCTGTTTCCCCCGCCTGGACGGCCCGGTGACTGCTACGCAGCATAGGACGACTAAGTTTTGACCTGTGCGAGGCGCTGCCATTACGATGTGGGCCATGTCCGAGCCTGTGACATCGGTCGAACGGCGGAAACACCCGCGCGCCCAACTGAAGTTGCCGGCGCGAATCCGTTGGCCCGGCCCTCTCGGCATGCGCCTTGAAACGACACGAACCGTCGACGCCTCCCGGGACGGCATGCTGTTTCACCGGCACGAACGATGCGACAAGATGGCACGCGTCTGGGTTGCTTTCCCGTTCGATCCCGCTGCGGGCACCTCGACCCAGCCGGAAACGCCGGCGCGGATCGTTCGCGTGGAACGTGGCGCCGGCGGGGGGTACTGGGTTGGGCTGCGGTTCGAATCGACGCCGCGAACTGCGAAGCCACCCTCCACTGAAGAACGCCGGGGTTCGGAGCGGATTCCCTTCGCTCTGCCGATTTTCGTTCGCCTGGCTGGAACCCCATGGCCCGAAGAGTTCATGACGCAGGATATTTCGCAGCATGGTGTGCGGTTTGAAACCTCGCACATCTACGCGCTGGGCGACAAGGTTCTCTCGATGATTCCCTGGGGCGAATGGTCCAAAACAGGCGAGGTAGCCGGGCGAGTCGTACGTGTCGAGCCCATCGAAAACGCGCACGGCCCGGCGCCCATCGAGAACTTGGAAGCTGGCAAGCACGCCCTGATCGCGTCGGTCGCGGTGGAATGGTCAAGAACCGGGAAACTCTGAATCGCCCACGTCTTTCCGACAAAAACGCTCGCGCCGCGGCTTCCCCGAAGGCGCATTCGCGCACATCCTGATGGCGGACGTCTTCCATCGCAGTCTGTTTCTTGCAGGCCCAGCCGGTCGTCTGGAGGCTTTGCTCTGGACGGCGGCTGTCCCCGATCCCAAATTCGTCGCACTGGTCTGCCATCCCCATCCGCTGTACGGCGGCACGATGCACAACAAGGTGGTCTTTCAGACGGCGAAGTCGCTTCACCTGCGCGGCGCGACCGTGCTCCGATTCAATTTCCGCGGCGTCGAGCAAAGCGAAGGCGTGCACGACCGCGGTCGGGGTGAGCAGGACGATGTTCGCTCGGCAATTGATTACCTAGCCACCGATTTTCCGGGAAAGCCGATTCTGGTCGCTGGATTCAGTTTCGGGTCATCGGTGGGCCTGCGAGTGGGCTGCGGAGACGCGCGGGTCGGGCAACTGATCGGGCTGGGATTGCCGGTGGACAACATCGACATGAGCTTCCTCGGTGCGTGCGAGAAGCCAAAGTTGTTGGTTCAAGGCGGAAACGATCAGTTCGGGGCGCGCCCCGCTATCGAGAAGCTATTCGCGACGCTCCAGGAGCCCAAGCGCTTGGTGATTGTCGAGGGCGCGGACCACTTTTTCACCGGTCACCTGGGTGAGCTCGGCCCGGCCATCGACGCGTGGCTTGAAACAGGAACGGGGTGAAGGCGAAGTTCGAGACCCTAACCGCGAGGCTCAAATAGTTTGAGAAACTGGTCGCGGGGGGCGGGCTCGATACCAATTACGTCCAGATTGGCGCGGACGTGCTCGACGTGGCTCATGCCCGCAAGCGCAGTCGTGACGCCGGGAACCGACCTCGCGAATTGCAGCGCGCTCACCCAGTCCTTCTGGGTGCCCAGAGCCGCAGCGATATAGGGCGGCAAATTCCGGGTGAGCTGACCCTGCAGGAGCGCCGCGCTCGATACCAGAGTAATTTTCAGAGCGCGTGCGGCCTGCACCATTGCCATGGTCTTGCGTTCGACCACCTGATTCGGGCGCAGGAGCGCCTCGGGCATGGCGAGATTCAGGGGCAGCTGCACGAAGCGAAAATGATGCTCCGCCCCGCCGGCATCCCGGGCGATCTCCTCGACAGACGCGAGCGACAGATACCCCTGGGACTTTGGATCGTCGCGGAAGGCGTTCCACGTGGCGAGGCCGTACGCCCCTATTTTCCCCGAGGCCACGGCGGACTCAAGAAACGCAAACGCTTCGCCCAGCCTCCGGCGAAATTCTTCCAGCGGTACCTCGCTCAGTTGCGTTTCCGGATTGTGCAGGTAGAAAACGTCCACGCAATCAACGCCCAGATTGCGGCGGCTGCGTTCGAGCTGGTCGGCAAGATAACGCGGAGTCATGCAGTGACAGCCCGCGGCGATATCTTCGGGACGAAAGATTCCCGGCTCGATAAACTCCCGCAAGAAATATTCGTTCGGGTCGTCCGGCATCTCGCCGTCCGGAGTCAGGAAGCCGGCCTTGGTGCAAACAACGATTCCGTCGCGGGCAAAACCCCTGGCGGCGAGCAGTTTGAGGGCGGCGCCCACGGAGCGCTCGCTGCGCTGCAGACGATAATTGATCGCCGAATCCACGACATTAATGCCACCTTCAACGGCGGCGACAATGGCGTTCGCGTAGCCCTGGTCGGTCGCATCGTCTGGTTCGCCAAGATATGTCCCGATGCCGATCGAGGACAAGACCATCCCGGCCTGCACGTCGCGAAAGTGTCCCGCCGCTGCGCGGCCCTGAAATCGGGCTGCGTAGCGCAGGGTACCCTGCGCCGTGGCGCAGCCGGGCATGCGCTTGTCGTTCGAACTAGCTTGAGAAGACATCGGGCCTCGCTTCGCGGCGAGAATTGCGACGATGGCGAAGTATATCAGAACAGTTTAATGCGAGCGGCTGGGACCAGAAAGTCAGGAGATGATGCGCGCGGCCATTTGCTGGACCGAATCGTCAGCCTCCAGACTTTGTGCGGTGATCAGCTCTCCGACTTCCACGTGGATCTTCGGCAGGTGTTGGGCGAACACGATTGCGCCGGCGACGGTGAGCGCGCCGCCCAGAGCGACGGTCCACTGAGCGCCGATATGATCGGCGACCTCGCCGGAAAGCAGAGCACCGAGCGGTGCCATGCCCATAAACATCATGGCATATACGGCCATAATCCGGCCGCGCAGCCGGTCAGGCACCATCGCCTGCACCAGCGTATTGCACGCGCCCATCTGCGTCATCATCGCGAAGCCGACCGGCACGAGCATGATTACTGAAAGGATGTACCAGCGCGAAAGCCCGAAGCCGATCAGCGCTGCGCCCGAAGCGCCGCAAGCGATCGCAACCCAGCGTCCCAGGTCGTGAACTTTTGTCCGCGAAGCCAGGGTGAGCGCACCGCCCAGAGCGCCGACGCCTGTAGCCGCTCCCAAGACTCCCAGCGTGCGGGCATTGCCGTGCAGAATTTGCGCAGCGAAAATCGGCATGAGCACCGTGTAGGGCATGGCCACGAGACTCACCAGGCCAAGAAGCAAAAGCAGCGCCCGAATCGGCCCCGTTTGGCGCGCATAGCGGAATCCTTCCGCAATGTGTTCCAGCGCCGATACACCTTTGCGTTCGATACGCCGGTGAGGCATCCGCATCATAAGCAGGCCGACGATCACGGCAATGTAGCTCACGCCATTGGCGAAAAAACACCAGCCTTCACCAATGCTCGCAACAAGTATTCCGGCAATCGCGGGACCGATGATCCGGGCGCCGTTGAACATGGACGAATTCAGCGCGATGGCATTCATCAAATCCTCGCGACCGACCATCTCGACCAGGAACGACTGGCGCGCGGGGATGTCGAATGAGTTCACGACGCCCATCAGAGCCGCGAGAACGACCACTTCCCATACGTCCACCAGCTTGGTGAGAGTTAGGACGGCCAGCACGAGCGCCAAAACCATCGAGGCGGTTTGCGTTGCGATCACGACCTTCCGGCGATCCATCCGGTCCGCGACCATTCCCGCCAGCGGCGCAAGCGGAACCACCGGGATCTGGCCGGCGAACGAAACGACGCCCAGAAGAACTGAAGAACCCGTCATTCGGTAGACGAGCCACGCCTGAGCCACGTTTTGCATCCAGGTTCCGACCAGCGAAATCAGCTGGCCGCTGAAGAAAAGCTGGAAATTGCGGTACTTCAGCGAGCGGATCGTGTCCTGAAATCTCGAACGCGCCGGGGCTGTTGCGGCATCCGTGTTTCGCGCGGTGTGTCGCTCTGCCATTCTCGATTAATTGTACGATGCAATCGCGCACTCCGCTCCCTAGGATTCGGGCCGTGCCTTCTTTACGCGGTCGCCTTGCTGCGCTTCGGCGGCCGCCTGGTTGCCGGGTGCGAGCAACCTTCCGCAGGCGCGCAGGATCCGGCGGTAGGGCCAGTCATCCTCGCGAAACAGGATTTCGCCTTCGCGCGGTTTGGAGTAAAACCAGCGCGCCACAAGCGACAGGTGCTCGGCCAACTCCTTAGGCGCCGCGCGCAGGCCGTATCTTGCGCGCAAGTCCACCGCCTGGGCAGGGTCGCTTGTTTCTGGTTCTGCACTCCGGTGTGTTGCGGGCGTATCTTCGCGCATGGGTGGTTTCAGTTTTTCCCGCAGGATCGCTTCAACCGAGCGCGGCTGACTCGAAAGTTCCGCGAAATCGAGAAAACAAGGCTCGGCGAGAATTCCCGCGTG
This sequence comes from Candidatus Cybelea sp., assembly GCA_035603235.1. Taxonomy (GTDB): domain Bacteria; phylum Acidobacteriota; class Terriglobia; order Acidiferrales; family UBA7541; genus Palsa-295. The sequence goes on from DATNKU010000052.1 coordinate 22,541, forward strand.
AAGCGGAAAAACCGCGATGGTCTTTTCCTGCACCCCCCGCTCGAGAATGACCGCGTCGAGATCCTGAATTCTCCTGGCGAGCTCGGGCAGCCCGCGGAGAGCTGCGGAGATCTTTTCCAGACGCTTGTGCAGTGCCGCGGCACGTTCGAAATCCAGCGCTTCGCTCGCCGCTTCCCTTTCCCGCTCGACACTCATCCTCAGGGCCTCGCCGGACGTATCCAGGCTATCGAGCACACGGCCGACTTCGGCGTCGTACTCCTGCTTGGTGCATCCTGCAAAACACGGAGCGAGACACATCTTCATCTCCGAGTAGATACATCCCGCAAAGCCGGGATCGCGGCGAATCTTAATCTGGCAGCGCCGGATCTTGAACAGATCGAGGAAACCCTCCGAGAATGCGTCGGCGGCGCGGCGCGATGCGAAAGGCCCGAAGTAGAATCCTGTGTCAGCGCCCAGACGCCTGGTGACGTAGCAGCGCGGATAGTCGTTGCGCAGATTCACTTTCAGCAGCGCGGCGGGACGGAAGCGCAGTAGGTCGCGGTAGCGATCCGGAAAGTTTGCCCGCGCGTGCTGATAGAGCGCGAGCGTCTGCTCAAATTTCGAACCCGTAAGCCGGTAGCGGATTCGCGCGGCCACCTCGCGCAGGTTCAGACGCCTCGCGCCCGGTTCCTGAGGACGAAGCAGCCGCTCGGCGGAACGCCTTAGATCCGCGGTTCGGACAAGATGCGGGTGAGCCCCCGGCGCGCACATCTCGACCAGGAGAATTCCGGGGCGTTCCGGAACTGCCGCGAAGAACTGTTCCTGTTGCCGAGGATCGAATTCCTGGCTGCAATCGAGCTCCAGCATGGTGCCAGCATACACTGAGATCAAAATCGCGCCCCAGGGCGCGTTGCGGGAACTCTATTGGTTCCAAGTCGCTTGAGATCCAGGGATTGGGCGGGCCAACCCGGGTGATCAAGTTCCGATCGACTTCAGCACCCAGGAAGCGATGACGAGCCTCTGAATTTCACTCGTCCCCTCGTAGATTTCAGTGATGCGCGCATCGCGGTAGGCGCGTTCGACGGGATACTCCCGGCTGTAGCCATTGCCGCCGTGAATCTGGATCGCTTTGTGCGCGACGCGCGTGGACATCTCACTTGCAAATAGCTTCGCCGTTGCTGCCTCCATCGAAAAGCGAGCGCCCGAATCCTGTTTCCAGGCGGCGCGCCGCACCAGCAATCGCGCCGCGTCGATCTCTGTGGCCATGTCCGCCAGCATGAACTGAATCGCCTGAAACTCCGCGATCGGATGACCAAAGGCCTGCCGCTCGCGTGCATAGGCGAGCGCCGCCTCGAAGGCGCCCTGCGCAATTCCGGTGGCCTGGGAGGCGATGCCGACGCGTCCGCCGTCGAGCATTGACAGTGCGATCTTGTAGCCCTGCCCTTCCTCCCCTATCCGATTTGCTGCCGGGACTTCGCAATCGTCGAAGGAAAGCGCCGTGCAAGCCGTGGCGTGTATGCCCAGTTTTTTTTCGTCCTTGCCGACCGAGAATCCTGGCGTGCCTTTCTCGACCAGGATCGCCGTGATGCCCTTCTCGCCCTTGTCAGGCTGTGTGTTTACGTAGATGATTCCCGCGTCAGCCACGCCGCCGTTGGTAATCCAGGCCTTCGCGCCGTTGATGACGTACCGGTCGCCCTTGCGAACGCCTTTGGTTGAAAGAGCCGCTGCGTTGGACCCGGCTTGCGGCTCGGTAAGTGCGTAACAGCCGATTTTCTCGCCCCGCGCGAAGGGCACGAGGAATTTCTGTTTCTGATCTTCGGTGCCGTACTGCTCGATCGTGGCGCAAAACAGAGAGTTCTGGACCGACAGGATGACGCTGGTCGAAGCGCAGGCACGGGCAATTTCCTCGATCACAATCGAGTAGCAGATGTGATCCATCCCGGCGCCGCCGTATTTTTCAGAGATGCAGACTCCGGTCAACCCCAGCTCCGCAGCCTTGCGGATTAGCTCGCGCGGAAAGCGTCCGGTCTCATCAAGCTCCTTGGCAACCGGCTTCACCTCCGCCTCTGCGAACTCTCGCACGCTGCGTTGCAGTAGTTTCTGTTCCTCGTTGAGTTCAATATTCACTGGCGCGCCCCGGGTTCCCTTTCCGACCGCTGGGATTCACGCAATTGTACAGCGGAACTGGCGGTCTCGCCCCCGGCATGTGCCGCACTCGCCCATTGCCAACCGGCGGAGCTATACTTCTATAGGGCTTCAAGGAGGACACCAAAAAATGGAACGTCGTCTAAATCCGTTCAAAGCCTCGCCGAAGGGTTATCAGGCGATGGCAGCTTTGGAAAGCTTCGTGACATCTTGCGGACTGGAACGGCCGCTACTTGAGCTGGTTAAAATGCGCGCCTCTCAGATCAACGGTTGCGCCTACTGCCTCGACATGCACAGCAAGGATGCCCGTGCCCTAGGTGAAAGTGAGCAAAGGCTTTACCTGCTCAATGCGTGGCGGGACACTCCGTCTTACACCGAACGCGAGCGAGCGGCGCTGGAATGGACCGAAGCGGTCACGCTCATAGCCGAAAACCACGTCCCCGACGAGGTTTACCAGGCAGTCGCCAAGCAGTTCAGCGAGGAGGAACTTGCAAACCTGACCCTGGCGATCGCTACGATCAACAGTTGGAACCGGCTGAGCATCTCGTTCCGTATCGAGCCTGGCTCCTACAAGTCCAGTCTGCATCCGAGGACGGCGACCGCCTGAGAGTCCATTCGCGGCTGAGTCCGGGGAGCCCGTGTCCGTCCCAGGATTTGCGGCGCGCCGCGCAAATCCTCTATACTCCCTATGTAGCCAAGCACGTCCCGCGCGCCGCCCAAGCTAGGGCCCTGCGGGACGCCTCAAGCACCCAATGATCGATCTGACCGAGAAAATCAAAAAGAAGCTCAAGGACGAAATCGCCGCCCTGGAGCACGAACTGCACGACGAGCTGCCGAAGGAAATAAAGGTCGCCCGTGCGCATGGGGATCTTTCTGAGAATGCCGAATACAAATACGCCAAGGAGCGCCAGGCGTATGTTTCGGCGCGCCTGGGCCAGCTCCACCAGCGCATGGCCGACATCTCGATGCTCAATCTGAACAATCTGCCGAAGGACCGCGCCGCGTATGGCTCGACACTAGTGGTGCGGGACGTTGCGAAGTCCACGAAAATCGAGTACAAACTGGTGACCATCGAAGAGGCCGACGCGACGAAGGGATTGATCTCGACGACGTCTCCCATTGGACGCGCGCTGCTCGGGAAAAAAGTTGGCGATGAAGTTTCGGTTACCACCCCGGCGGGCGTGAAAGAATACGAAGTTATGCGGCTGACGACGATCTATGACCAGGAATAGCGTAGTGACCTGGACTTCATGCTAACTCGCGCGATCGGCCGGTACGTCTCCTGGCCAGTTGACCGTCTCGCTGCCGTCCTGGCTCCCACGGGAATCCCTCCCAACGTCATTACCTGGTGTGCGCTGGTCGCAAATCTCTGGGCTGGGATGCTGTTCGCGGCCGGACGCTTCGCCGCCGCGGGCGGGATGATGGTTCTTGCCGGTCTGTGCGACCTGCTCGATGGACCGGTTGCGCGCCTCCAGAATCGTGTGTCGCTGTTTGGGGGCTTTCTTGACTCGATTCTTGACCGCTACGCGGACCTGATGCTGTTTCTTGGTTTGCTCGTCTATTACGCGCAGGTGAACCGCTTCCGTTACGCGGTGCTGGCGGGTGCGGCGATGGCCGGGTCGGTGATGGTCAGCTACGCGAAGGCGCGGGCAGAGTCGCTGGTGCCGACGTCTGAAATCGGATTCTGGGAACGACCCGAGCGCCTCGTACTGATGATTCTGGGCGCGCTGACCAACCGCATCGATGTGGCGCTGTGGCTGCTGGCAATCGGCCCCAATATCACTGTGATTCACCGCATTCTACACACCTGGAAACAGACTCGCGGGAGCGCCCCTCAGCCGATTTCAATAAAGGTCGACACCGGCAAACCGCCCGAGACTCGCGAGGCATCCCCGTTGCTGACGCGCTCAGCCGGACGCGGCCAGATCTAGGTCGAGCCTTCAGGCGTCGGATTACCTTCAATTTAGACAGTTGGGGTAAAATCACCGGACGAAACCTAGGATTCCAATGGAGGCACTATGGCAATTCGCGATTCATTCCTACCCGAATTCGAACACGAAATGGCAACCACGCGAAAGACGCTAGAACGCGTCCCGGAAGATAAGACTGCATGGAAACCGCACGACACCTCGATGGCCATGGGACGGTTGGCCGGTCACATCGCCGAGATGGCCGGGTTCGCTGCCGCAACATTTCAGGGTGATTCCTTCGACTTCGCACCGCCAGGAGGGACGCCGACTCAACCAACCGTCATGACTTCGCGCAAGCAGCTGCTTGAAATCTTCGACAAGAACGTGGCCTCAGCCCGCGCCGCAATCTCAAAGGCGAGCGACGAGGAGCTGCAGAAAACCTGGACGCTGATGAACGGAGGAAAGACGTTTTTCTCGATGCCGCGGATCGCCGTACTCCGGGGCATGATCCTGAATCACGTGATCCATCATCGTGGCCAGCTCTCGGTTTACTTGCGGATGAATCAGGTGCCCGTTCCTTCAATTTACGGTCCCTCCGGCGACGAAGGCAGAATGTAACTCGCGACGGATTGGCCACCGGGTCGCAGCTCGAGCGGCCGGTTCGCACCTCTTTTGCTGGTGCGTGCCGGCCCTTTTGTTTTTAGTGGCGTCCGGCTGACGGGATCACCGCATCGCCCCAGGACTGTTGTTGCTTGGGTTTTCGCTTCATGGCTTTGTCGGAAATCCGGGCGCGGCGTTCGGCGCGAGCTCCGGCGCTCGACTGATCGCGATCCTTAAACTCCGGCAACACCTCTTGCGAGAACAGGCGCAGCGAATCGCACTGCTGGTCAAGTGAAAGTCGCCCAACCTGCCTGACAGCGATCACCTGATCGATCCCGGCGTCCTCATAATCGCCGAGCGTCTGACGCAGCTTCTGTGGCGTGCCCACGCAGGCCTGGGCGATGAATTCGGGCGAAACAGGCTCCTTCGGATTCGTGGTGTACTCCTGCCAGATATTGGTTATGCCCGGACGGTGCTCGCCGAAAAAACTGTAGTGGCCCATCGCGTAAACGAAGAAGCCGTAGTTCTGAACGGCTGTCGCCTCAGCCCGCTTCTGGTCGTTGTCGCACAAGAACGGTGTGGCGATAGCAAAATTCGGATTCACCGCATACCCCAGCGGCTCGCACTCGTTTTCGATCGTCGTGTAGTAATCCTTCACCCACTGACGCGCTTCGGCTGCGCTGACGAACGCAAAGGTCAGTGCGCCCAATCCCAGCTTCGCAGCGTCGAGGATCGATTCGCGCCTGGAACAAGCCATCCAGAGCGGCGGATGCGGTTTCTGCAAGGGCTTGGGCACCAGGTTGCGGGGCGGCACCTTCACATACTTACCCTCGAATCCCGTAAAAGGATCTTCCACCAGCATTCGCACGGCGACGCGCATCCCTTCGATCTGCATCGCCTTCTTTTCTTCCTGCGGCACCAGGAATCCGCCCAGCTCCGTTGTCGTCGCCCCGGAACCCATTCCGAATTCGCAGCGACCGTTGCTGATCAAGTCCAGAACAGCGATGCGCTCGGCTACGCGGGCAGGATGGTTGATTTGCGGGGGAGTCTGAATGATGCCATGCGCCAGGCGGATGTTCTTGGTTCGCTGGCTGCAGGCGGCCAGAAATATCTCCGGAGCCGAGGCGTGCGAGTATTCCTCAAGAAAATGATGCTCGGTCGCCCAAACGTAATCGAATCCGCACTGGTCGGACAGCTCGGCTATGTCCAAAGCGTCGTTCAGAAGGGCTTGCTCGGACTGACTTGTCCAGGGGCGCGGAAGACCCATCAAGTGTATGCCGCCAAATTTCATCAGGGTGCCTTTCCCGTGCGGTGCGAATCGTATTCTACGCGATTACCAAATCGGCGCAAGCACGCCACGGCGCCTGAAATTACGGTGTATAATCCGCGCCCGATACTGAAAAATCTGAAGGGCGACGGTCGCGGCCCAGGAGTATATCCATATGAACAAGCGTGCGCACGGGATTGTATTTGCAGCCCTGTTTGCGGGTGCTCTCTGTATTCCCAAGGCCGCGTCGGCGCAGCAGTCCTGCGAGAGTTTAACGTCTGTCAAGATCTCAGACGTCACGATCACCTCGGCAGCATCGATCAGCACGCCGCCGGATTTCGAAGTCCCCAGCACTCCCGGACGTTTCGGCACGCCGCCGGGACTGAAGGTTTCAGTTCCCTTCTGTCGCGTGGTCGGATTCGCGACGCCGACAAGCGATTCGCACATTTCCTTTGAGGTATGGCTTCCCATCGCAGCGAACTGGAACGGAAAATACGTCGGCATCGGAAATCCGGGATTCATTGGATCGATCAGCTACGGGGGATTGGTTCGCGAGATTGCGCATGGCTCCGCGACCGCGTCGACCGATACCGGCCACGCCGATGTGGGCGCGACCAACGAGGCGCCCGACGTTTGGGCCATCGGCCATCCGGAAAAAGTAGCGGACTGGGGATATCGCGCGGTGCACGTGACCACTACAACCGCAAAGGAACTCCTCCGGGCGTTTTACGGCAAGCCAGCCAGGTTGTCTTTCTGGAGCAGCTGTCATGAGGGCGGCAATCAAGCTCTCACCGAAGCGCAGAAGTATCCCGGGGATTTCGACGGGATCGCTGCCGGTGACCCGGCATACGACATCACGCACCTGCAGGCGATGTCGGAGTACGTCACATGGCTGTCGCTCAAGGATGGCGTGAAGGCGCCCGGATACATTCCGCCAAGCAAGTATGCGGTAATTCACCGGGCGGCGCTCGACGCTTGCGACACCCTTGACGGCGTCCGCGATGGTGTCATCGAAGATCCCACCCGGTGCCGGTTCGATCCCGAGACGATACGGTGCCCGGGCAACACCGACAACGCATCCTGTCTCACCGGCCCGCAGGTGGAAACAGCAAAGCGGATCTACGCCGGACCGAAATTCTCCGACGGCACCCAGATCTATCCTGGCTTTGATCCCGGCAGCGAGATGGGGTGGGGGCTGATGGCCGCCGGTCCCGATCCGCTGAGCATCAGCACCGGTTTCTTCAAGAGTGTCGTATTCGGAGATTCCCATTGGGATTTCCGGACGTTCGATGTGGATCGAGACACGCATACGGCCGATTCGAAGGTAGGCGCCCTGGTGAACTCAAACGATCCAAACTTGAAGCCGTTCAAGGACCATGGCGGAAAACTCCTGCTATACGAGTCCTGGGATGAAGCGATCATTCCGCCGAGAAGCGCGATCGATTACTACAACAGCGTGCAGAAGGCCATGGGTGGCCCTGCCAAAACGAAGGATTTCTTCCGCCTCTTTGTGGTGCCGGGAATGGGCATGTGCCCCGGCTTCGGATTTGGCAGCGACGGCACGTTTGACGCAATGGATGTGGTCCAGAAGTGGCGCGAGACCAACGTTGCGCCGGATAAAATCATCAATACCCACCGGACGGGCGGCGCGGTGGACAAAACGCACCCCGCCTGCCCGTATCCGCAGGTGGCAATCTACAAAGGTGCGGGAGACACGATGGACGCGGCCAACTTCGCCTGCGGGAACAGCAAGCCGTAAGCAGCCCGGCGATCTCGCCTCAGGGGATTCGCATGCCCGTTCGCGCACAGTCCTCGAACATGGACAGCAGGCTGGTCAGCCCCAGAAGGTCCCTGACGGATTTGTTGTAATTGATCAGCAGGAGTTCGCACTTCTCTTTCTTCGCTGAAACATACAGGCCTACGATTGCCCCCAGTCCGGAGCTGTCCATCCGAACAAGCTCTTGCAGATCCAGAATGACCCGCTTGGTGTGTGGGAGCTTTTCCCTCACCTGCGTCTTCAGGGCGCTCGCGTGCTCGCTCGTCAGCCGGCCGATGCAATAGATGACGATCGCTTCTTCGTGCGCGTCGATTCGCATCCGAAATCCGGATGTCGACAACGCCGCTGGTTCCGGTGACATACGCGTTTTCTCCCTCGCTCGCAAACATCTACCGCCGCGCCCGGTGCCGGCGCCAATGCGAGCGTATTCTACCCCGATGCCGCGACGGTGCAAGCGCTTCGCAGGGACACACGCAGGCACGGTCCGATCCTTAAAGGTGGCGTCTTGCGAAGTTCGGGCCTCGCGAACGCATCAGACACTCTCGGCCGCTCGGCTCACCTCGGTATTCCGCACCGCATAAAAGTGGAATCCGATCAGGAAAATCGCGGCAGCCAGATAACTGAGCGCAAATGCAGGGGCCGCGAAGACACCTATGACAGTTTCAACGCCCCGGCTTGTGATCCGGAACGCGTGAATGAATCCGGTCAAGGACAACACGGCGGCCCCGACGAGCCACGCAGCAGCATGGAGGAAGCGTCGATCCAGCAGGTAGGCGATTACTGCGGCCCAGATCATCGAAATCAACAGTGCGCCCTGGCTCAGGGCAATTAATCCATAGACGTACAATTGGCCGCCGAACAGCGGGGCGCTCTGAAGGAAACTCGACCCGGCCGTGCGCAGTGCAACGTCAATCAGCCCCACGGCCCATGACGCGAGCATCGGAATCAGCCCGAAAGCCACGGCGATGGCGTGGGATTTCGGAATCTCGGTGAATGCCTGCGCGACCATCACCAGGCCGAACCAGACCACGATCATCGCGACAACTTCCAGAGGAACGACACGAAGCACGGGAACGACCAGACCTGTAAGACACACCAGCATCGTCGTGGTACCGCTCAATATCGAGTAGCCGGAACGAGCACCGAGTTCCTTGTGCGCCATGTGCCCGAAGTAGAGCGCAGTCGGGAACGGGCTGCCGAACAGCGCCGCGGCCAAGGTGGCAAGACCGTTGGCAAGAAGCGACGGCCGTGTCGGGTAGTCGTCTCCGGCGACCTGAACGCTCTCCAGCACCTGCAAGGATACGATTGTGTCGAGCACACTCATGGGGAGAATTACAGACAGAAACTTCCATCCCTCCCCGTGGGTCACGAGCGAGACCAGGTTCAAGGCGTGCGGGAGATACACTCCCGGTTTCATGGACACCGGCGACAGCTCCAAATGATACAGATGGGTCGATTTCAGGAGCGCCGTCAGCCCCCCTCCCACCACGAGGCAGACCAGGCCGCCTGGTATTCGAAAAGGCAGTCGAATTCGCGAACAGAAGATTGCCAGAACGACGATCGACGGAAGCAGTCCGAGTTCCGGCGTTTGAAACACACGCAGAACGAAATCCAGGCACAGAAAAGCCATGGCCGTTCCCGCAAGCGGGCTCAGAAGCGCTGCCCGAGGTGTGGTGCGGCGGAGCCAGTCCGTGCAGAAAGCCGCCGCAGTTTGAATGACGCCGCTTAAAAGCGAGGCGAAGAGCCCCGCCTGCCACGCGAGGTTCGGGTCGTGAGTACGCTCGTATACCGGCTGCATGATCAGCGCGACATAAATGAAAATCGTCGGGGCATTGACGCCGAACGGTATGGCGGTGACGTCGGTCCGGCCGGTGCGCTCGGCGAGCCGGTGCGCCTGCCAGGCGTAAAAAATGTTGCCAGCGAAAATCGACAAGGCAACGCCGGGAAGGATACGCGTGGTGACCATACTTGCGGAGAAACCGCACAGAGGAGCGAGCCCGGCGATGAGCAGCAGGTCGGGAAATCCGCTGAAGAACAGGGCGAAGAAGCCGTCCCAGTCGCCCGGCACGAACCAGCGGACCCGCCCCGAGGGAGCTGCGATCGCATGGGCCATTTCTGCTCAGGCCGTTCCGTGCCGCAGGCCGATAGTTTTCAGCCACTGGCGGTAGGCAATGGCGGCCCGATCGGAACGCAAATGCAGCTCCGCCTGCAAATCAAGCGGAAGAAGTTCAGGCCGTTGCGCCTCGACGATAGGAATGTCCTGCCGGGTGACAACGTCCTGAAACCGCAGCAACTCTTCGGCGGGCGCCCCGTGTGGGTAATTCAGCGCGATGATCAGCCAGGCAAGGCTTTCGCGGTCGCCAACGGGAGTAACAGAGGCAAACATCGAAAAGCAATTCTCGCCGTGGATCTTGGTAAAAGACGCCGTAAGCGGACGCAGCACGTGAAAGGTGTAGAACACCTTGGCGGGCCGGCCGGTGCCGTCCGGATCGGGCTGCCACACGGGAATGTCTTTGGCGATAATGCCGCCGTTGAAGTCCTGGACTTCGTAGTCGCCGATTTGCGCCTTCGAGGGATCACCCAGATAGCCCCCGTGGACGAATGGAAAGTGCGCTACATCGAGAAAGTTCTCGACCACGCGCGGGCCGTTGGCGCGGTACAGATACGGGCCAGCCATGATTTTCTCAAACGAGGAATCATCCCATTCCGAGAAAACCGGAACGTCCTTCTGCGGATCCCCCAGGCAAACCCACACGAGATTGTATTTTTCCTTGACCGCATAGACTGTGGCACGGGCGCGCGCCGGAGGCGGCTGTTCCGGATGGGCGGGAATGCGTACGCAGCGGCCCCCCGAATCATATTCCCAGCCGTGATAGGGGCAGGCAAGACAGTTGTTCGTGACTCGTCCGGCCGAGAGCCTCGAGCCGCGATGAATGCACAGGTCGCGCCAGGCATGCAAACCATCCCGATTGCGCCACAGGACAAGCTCGTTCCCGAGCAGGCGGATAGGAATGGGCTCCGAGTCCCTGATCTTCGAGACCCAAGCCACGGCGTGCCAATCATTGCAGAGTACGGGATCGTCAATCATCGCAGCTCGGTACGACCTGTTTCTCGCTTGACGGATCGGGCGCTTGAAACCGCCAGAATATAGCATGAAGATCCAGGCGGCTGGACTCCGTGGACGATGCATACTTCGACGCGCTCGGATTCATCTTTTGAATAGGCGGAGTCCGCCGATCGCCCGGCTCAGTCGAGGGATTGAATGCGCACCGATGCCTGTGCTAGCATCCCGCCATCATCGCCTTGGGTCCTCTGTATGCGGACCAAAGGTCGGAGGGTTCATCGCGCGCAACCGCCGGGGGCGGGTTCGTGATGCTGATCCCAACTCACAGCACGAAGTTTGTTGTCCGCAAGATTCCCACGCGAAATGCCTGTTCTCACCTGATCCGGGGCGGTAGCCCGTTCACTCAGCGACTGTTTCAGCAGGTACCGGATTTTCCATTTGCGACATTTGAATCTCGCTTCCAACGAGGTGAACCATGAAATCCTACACAACGGATCGGATACGCAACGTGGGCATTGTCGGCCACGGCGACACAGGGAAAACCCAGCTTGTGTCGTCGTTGCTTTTCACGGCGGGGATGACGCCTCGGCTCGGAAAGGTAGCTGACGGCTCGACAACGACCGACTGGGACGAAGAGGAAATCGCACGCAAGATATCGATCAACACTGGCGTCGCCTATGCCGAATGGCGCGCTCCGGCTGAAACCGGCGGGAACGCACAGGAAGAAACGAAAATCAATTTGCTCGACACGCCCGGCTACTCGACCTTCGTCAATGAGACGAAATCTTCGCTGATTGCTGCCGATGCTGCGCTGATCGTCGTGGACGCTGCGGCAGGAGTGCAGGTCGTCACTGAAAAGGTGTGGGATTACGCAACGGAATACGATCAACCGCGTGCGTTCCTGCTGAACTGGATGGACCGCGAGCTTGCCAGTTTCGAGCGCGCGCTCGGCTCGCTTGAGCAGGTTTTCGGTCGCGGCGTCGTTCCGATTCAGCTGCCCATAGGAGCCGAAAAGAATTTCCGCGGTGTCGTGGACCTGGTGACCATGAAGGCGCTGCGGTATGCGCCGGGCGGCAATGGCAAGGCAATCATCGAGGAGATTCCCGCCGACCTCGCCGAACAGGCCAAGGCTGCGCACGAAAGACTGGTCGAAATGGTGGCTGAAGGTGACGACGCGCTGATGCAGGAATTTTTTGACAAGGGCACGCTACCGGTCGAGGACCTGAAAAAAGGGCTTCACGAGGAAGTCCGGGACAAGAAGATTTTTCCCGTCCTGCTTAGCTCTGCCCTTCACAACATCGGCAGCGACGCGATTCTGAATTTCCTGGTCGAGATTTTCCCGTCGCCTGCGTTTCGCGGAAAGGCCGTGGGCCACACCACCCCGGACCACCAGGGAGACGCCGTCGTGCGCAATATTGCCGCATCGGAGCCCGCTTCCCTATTCGCCTTCAAGACGGTCGCTGACCCCTTTGCGGGGCGGATCACCTATTTCAAGGTGCTTTCCGGCGTGGTGAAGAACGATGCGACGATCAACAATTTCAACCGCGGCACGCAGGAACGCTTTCAGCATTTGCAGGTGATGCAGGGGAAAACGGCCGTGGCGGTCAACGATCTGTTTGCCGGTGACCTGGGCGCGATCGCGAAACTGAAAGAAACAACGACCGGCGACACGCTCGGTGATAAGAACGCTCCGATCTTCTATCCGCCGGCGCGCATTCCCGAACCGTCCATTACCTTTGCGGTTGAGCCCAAGACCCGCGCCGATGAAGACCGCATCGGAGTGGCGATTCACAAAATACTGGAAGAGGATCTTGCCCTGCGATTCGGACGCGACCCCCAGACCAAGGAATTCCTGCTTTCCGGCGCCGGGCAACAGCATATCGAAGTGGTCGTCGCAAAACTTCGCAAGCGCTACCACGTCGAGATGACTCTAAAACCGCCCAAGGTCCCCTACCGGGAAACCATCCGCGGCAAGGCCGATGCGGAAGGGAAACACAAAAAGCAGACGGGCGGGCACGGGCAGTTCGGGCTGTGCCGAATCAAGCTTGAACCGCTTCCGCGCGGTAAGGGAATCGAGTTCGTGGATGATGTCTTCGGCGGCGCGATTCCAAAGAACTGGATTCCTTCGGTTGAAAAAGGGATCCGTGATTCCGCCGAGCGCGGGTACCTGGCCGGATTTCCGGTCGTGGATTTCCGCGCAAGCCTTTACGACGGCAAGTACCACGACGTCGATTCCAGCGACATGGCGTTCAAGATCGCGGGCTCGCTCGCCTTCAAGGAAGCCATGAAGCAGGCGAAACCGGCGCTGCTTGAGCCGATCATGCACGTCGACGTATACGCTCCCGATCAATACTCCGGCGATTTGATGGGTCATCTGAGTGGCCGCCGCGGAAAAATCAGCGGAAGCGAATCGCGCGGCGGCAGTGTGGTCGTCAAAGCGCTCGTGCCGTTGTCGGAAATGCTCAGCTACGCAAACGAACTGATTTCAATGACCCAGGGGCGTGGAAGCTATTCGATGGAGTTCTCGCACTACGATTTTGTGCCAGCCGAAATCGCAGAGAAAGTGATCGCGGCGCACAAACCGCACCACGCGGGCGAGGAGGAGACGGCGGCCGCGGCCTCGGCATAACCGCCCAGCGCCGATCCCGCCGTTTCGGTTGCGTCGCGACGGGCGAATCGAGGCGGCCTGGAAACCGACTTACTGGCCGGAATTGGTTGAAGCGGGTGAGACCTTCGCGTTTGAAGCCCGGGCGTTGTCGCTGTACTCCGGCTTTGCTCGCCGGGAGTTCACGGCGGTGCTCGCAGGAGGTGTGCTCTTGCTCATCATAAAGGTCGGGCAACCGACGCCATAACAGGGACCCAGATTCCGCCATGCGCAGCCGGATAGGGACAGCGTGGCTGCGCACAATAGCAGTACACTCCCGACCTTCTTCATGGTTTTCCCCTTTCCGATGCACGACTGGAGCGCAAAGCGGCTTTCGACGGCTTGCCCATATCTTTGCATAGAACCTCTGGGACGTTACCCCGTATTAGATCAGGTTCATCCAGAAAGCCATAGAGAACGGAAGGCGAAGCCTCCGGAGCTTGGGTTTTAGTCCCAGCGCGTTCAGATAACGCCGGTCATTATCAATCCGACTGGGGGCCGCCAGGATTACCAATATCCCAGCGCCGAGTTCGGCTGCGGGTTCTGTCGGATTCATGTTGTCGACCCATGAACCCGCAAAAATCCTATGGGACAGGCAGACAAGTCCACTGGAGTGCAATGGCGAGACCAATTCTCAACTCAATTGTCTGCTTTCTGTACGCTTCAAACTCCGGAGTCAAGACTACTGGGATGCATGGGCAGAGTTGGTAGCCAAATTGGCGCTTGCGATCCCGCGGCCGGATGCGTCAAGCTCCTGCCATCATGAAAAAGTCCTCGAAAACAAAACGGTGGGGCGATGCGACGCTCGCGATTCATGCGGGCGAGGAAAAATTCCGGATCAGCACTGCCGTGGGAACATCCATTGCGCGTACTGCGAATTTCACCTTTGCAAGCACCGAGGAGATGAAACGGTGGGCGGAAGGAAAAAGCCCGGCATACATCTACACCCGCTACGGGAACCCCACGCTCACAACCGCCGAGCAGAAGATCGCAGCCCTCGAGGGAGCCGAGGCGGCGGTGGTCGCGGCTTCGGGCACTGCAGCGATTTCGGCCGCACTTCTGTCCGTGCTCCAGGCGGGTGATGAAGTGATCGCCACACGGCAGCTGTACGGCGGCAGCTATCGCCTGCTGCGCGATATATTCCCGCGCTTCGGGATCGGAGTTCGGCTGGTGGAAGCTGATCTCGTTGGCATGGAAAAACTCGTCGGTCCGCGCACCAAAGCGCTCTACGTCGAGACTCCGACGAACCCAACCCTACGGCTCGTAGACCTGAACAAAGCGGTCGCTTTCGCCCAGGAATGGGGACTGGTTTCCATCGTCGACAACACCTTCGCGAGCCCCGTACTGCAAAAGCCGCTTTCGATGGGGTTCAACATCGTTCTCCATAGCGCGTCGAAGTACCTCTCGGGCCATTCCGATGTGATTGCGGGCGCCGCTGCGGGCAGCAAAGTGCTGATGGACAAGGTGCGCTCCAATATCATCCAGATCGGCGGGTCCATGGATCCCGAGGCTGCGTTCCTGTTGATCCGCGGGCTGAAAACGCTCGAGGTTCGAATCGAGCGCCAGTGCCGGACGGCCATGGCTGTTGCGAAGTACCTGGAAAGGCATCCGAAAGTGGCGCGAGTGCACTACCCTGGTCTCCCGTCGCACCCTGATCACAAGCTCGCCCGGCGTCAGATGCGCGGCTTTGGAGCCATGCTCGCCTTTGACCACAAGGACGGCTTGGCCGGGGCCAGGCGCTTCGGGGATCGCATTCGTGTGTTTCTGTTGGCCGCAAGCCTGGGCGGGGTCGAATCTCTTGCGATCCTGCCGATCTATTCCTCGCACTACAACATGACACTCGCAGAGCTCCGGGCTGCTAGTGTCGAACCCGGGACGGTGCGCGTGTCAGTCGGCCTTGAAGATCCCGAGGACCTCATTGACGATCTCCGCCAGGCCCTGGCTTAGCCCGCGCCAGCCGATTACCCCTGAACCCCCGAGACGCTAGTAATTGCTTCCTCCAAGGTGGTATAAGCGTCGCTGCGGCGACCGGGAACGCGCTAGTACCCTATGTCCTGTTTCGGTCAACGTTCGCCAGTCAAGTCCCATTGACCGGGTCGTAAGCACCCCGTAATATTTTTCCTAGCATGAAGCGGCAAGGGCCAAGAGTGAATCATCGGGCTACAGTCTGGTTCGTTCTGGCGGCTGGCACTTCTATTCTGGCCGGCTGCAACGATTCCGCGAAGACCCCTGTGCAGGTGCGGCCGCCGGCCGTTACGCCCGCGCCCTCGCCGAGCTACGCGAGCCAGCCACTTCCGCTCCCCCAGCACCCTATAACGGCGCATGCTTTGTTCACGGGGAAGCGGCCCGAGATCGATATCTTGGTGGACAACGTCCAGGCGGCGTACGATGCCGGCCAGAGGGAAATTAAGGCTGCCCATCTTGACAAGGCTCAGGCAGACTTCGATCTCGCAGCAGCCATGATTTTGAACAGCGGCTTCCCGGCTGACTTCAATCCCCAGCTTGCAAAACTCTCGGATGAAATTGGCGAGGCCGTCCAACCCGGCGATCTTGAAGCGTCCGGCGCTGTGGCGAATCAAGACGAAACCGACTTGCCCGGCGAACCCGCCCCGATTGAAGAGATTGCGGACCTGACGCTGCCGGCGGGCGACCCGCGGCTGGCGCTCAAAGCCGAGAAGGAACTGATCAATGTCCGCCACGACCTGCCGCTCACGGTGAATGATTCGGTCCTGCAATATCTGAGCTTCTTTACGACCACCCGAGGCCGAGCAATTGTGTCACGCGGACTGGACCGAGCCGGCCGCTACGACGTGATGATCCGGCGGGTTCTGAAGGAAGAGGGAGTCCCGCAGGACCTGATCTACCTCGCCCAGGCCGAAAGCGCCTTCCTGCCGCAGGCAGTTTCGCGTGCCGGGGCCCGTGGCATCTGGCAGTTCATGCCCTACCGCGGCGAGGAATACGATCTCGAGCGCACCTACTGGGTGGACGATCGCAGTGATCCGGAAAAGGCGACCCGCGCTGCGGCCCACCACCTCCGCGATCTGTACGGCATGTTTGGCGATTGGTATCTCGTCATGGCCGCGTACAATTCGGGACCATTGAATGTCGCGCGCGCGATCGAGCGCACCGGTTACGCCGATTTCTGGGAGCTGCAGAAGCGCAACGCGCTCCCGAAGCAGACCCAGAATTACGTTCCGATCATCCTGGCAATGGCGTTGGTGGCCAAGGACCCGGCGGGTTACGGCGTCCAGGTAAGTCCGGAGAAGCCAGCGCAGACCGAAACAGTCAAGCTGGATCACTCAATCAGCCTGCAGCTGGTGGCCGACGCATCGGGTGCCGATCTTGATGACTTGCGGCTGCTCAATCCGCAACTTTTGCGCAACGTAACGCCGAACGATGCGGGATTTCCGCTGAAGCTGCCGACCGGCGCAGCGAAGTCTTTCGAAGAAAACGTGCAACAGGTCCCCCAAGACAAGTGGACGAGCTGGCGCCTGCATCCCGCCGAACAGGGTGAAACCCTCACCGACATCGCACGTCGTTACCGCGTGACCGTCGCGGCGATCGAAACGGCGAACCACCTGGAACCTCATGCAACCGTGCCATCGGGTTTCCTTCTCAATGTGCCGACGCAGCCGCCCGTTGTGCGGCTGGTAAGTTACCGCGTGCAGCGCGGCGACACGCTTGAAGGAATTGCCGGCCGGTTCGATGTGACGGTCGATCAGCTCAAGCGTTGGAATCATATTTCCGGTGGGCATGTTGCGCGGGGAGCGCGCTTGCGGATATATGCAGGTAGCCAGACGGTTGAGATTCCGCAAGCGAAAGGCAAGTCCGCAGAGAATCGACACCAGGGCCTTGAGAATGTCTCCACGCGAAAATCCGATGCGCCAGAAAGCCTAGAACACAGGGTGAAACCCGGCGAAACGCTCTATTCGATCGCGCACGATTACCAGACGTCCGTTTCCGCCATACGACAGTCGAATCCCTTCCTCGCCGAGCGGCCCCTGCAGGCAGGCGACGTACTCACGATCCAACGCTAGGGAACCTCTAGAAACAGTAAGTGTTGTTGATTCTGCGGGATACGCGAATTCCCTCCCTTTGCTCACAGCCCTCCGAGCGTCGATCGAAGGAACCAGCGGCGACCCCACCGTTTTTTCGATCCATTGCGCCTTGACAAAGTTCCGACACTCCGATTATATGCGGCCGAGGAGTGAGGCTGTCCGGCAAGACCTCGACCCCCACGGAGGATCGAATGTTTCACGCGAAAATGAACGATGAGGAAGACGACGAACTCCCCGCCTTCGACGACGAAGAAGAGGGTCAGGAGCAGCCGCAGGAAGTCGTAGAAGAAGTCGAAGAGATCGTCATCGACGAAGAGCCGGAAGAAGAGGACGCTCCATCCGCTCCAGCTCCCCCCAAGCCCGCGCGCAAGGCGGCGAAGGCGAAGAAGCCGCGCCCGAAAGCTAAGAAGGCCAAGGGCAAACCGAAACCTGCCAAGAAAAAAAGAAGTACGAAAAAGTCGATTCCCAAGAAACGGAAGAAACGCTAGCGCTTCCCTCGGCGGCTTGTTTTGGTACACCGGACTCGCGAGGCTGCGTGGTGAACTTCCGCGCAGCCTCACGCTCTAGCATTTTTATAGGAAGGCCCAGCGATCCTCGAGACTCCCGTAGTAAATCCGCGAGATTCCGCTTGGGAAGGCAGTGGACCAGCGAATCCATTTGTGTGACGATGTCGCGCCATAGCAGGAGAAACGCAGCATGGACAGACGAAAATTTCTCGCTACGTCGCTTGCATCGGCAGCCACCGCGCCGCTGGGTTACGCTCTACAATCTCAGCAAGCCCTGGGTCCGGGCGCCCGGCAATACTACGAGCTGCGGCGGTATCACCTGCTCACACCGCAAAGAAAGCTTGCCGACGACTATTTCCGCAGCGCCCTAGTGCCGGGACTGAATCGCCTGGGAATCTCCCCAGTGGGCGTCTTCAACGTATCGATCGGCCCCGAGGGCCCGTCCATCTACGTGCTGTTGCCGAGCACGTCGGTTGAGACACTGGTGAGCTCCGCTGCGCGCCTGAGCCAAGACGCCGAATATGTGAAAGCGGCCTCGGATTTTCTGAACGCTCCGGCGAAGTCACCCGCGTTCGTGCGTATGGAAAGCTCGCTGATGCAGGCGCTTGCGGGCGCGCCCAGGCTGACCGTACCTGAAGCGACAGCCCAACATTTGCCGCGGTTATTCGAACTGCGCACCTATGAGAGTTCAACTGATCAGGACCATCAGGCGAAGGTGGCCCAAGTAAACGAGGGCGAAATTCCCATTTTCCTCAAGGCCGGATTCTGGCCCGTCTTTTTCGGCGACACGGTGATCGGCGCGCGAATGCCGAACCTGACCTATATGATCGGTTTTGCAAACCTCGCCGAACGGGACAAGGCCTGGGACGCATTCCGGTCCGCTCCGGAGACGAAGGTACTGTTCGGCCAGCCCAAATACACATTCGAGGATCTGGTGTCGAACGTCGACAACGCCGTACTGACTCCGGCGCCCTATTCTCAGATCTGAGACCGGAACTGCTGGAGGAAACTGAAATTCGGGCCCGGAATTCCGGCTGCCGATGCCCGCATGTCCGTAGCAAGTTAAAATGTCCGCTTTTTTGAGTACACGATATGTCCGGTATGAGGTTGAGAGAGTACCGCCGTCGTGACTGTGGGAAAGTGGGAATCCCGCGGTTTGGGCGGGATTTCCAAGCGAGGTGGGAAAGTC
>DATNKU010000013.1:0-16818 GCA_035603235.1 Candidatus Cybelea sp.
AAACTCCCGGCAGTCTGCAACGCCATCCAGACGACCGAGCATACCGTCGCTCAACGGGCGCGCCAGGCGAACCTCGATGCGCGTCGTGCCGGCGGAGCGGTGTTTCAGCTCGCGGGGAGTACCCTGAGCGATCACCCGCCCATGATCCACGATCGCAACCCGGTCGCACAGCCGTTCAGCTTCCTCGATATAGTGCGTGGTCAGCAACACGGTTTTCTTGCCGCGCTTGAGCTCTTCGATGATGTCGTAGATTTCGCGGCGAACCTGCGGATCCAGGCCCGCCGTCGGCTCATCGAGAAACACGACTTCCGGATCGTTCACCAGCGCCATGGCGAGCGCCAGGCGCTGCTTCTGTCCGCCCGACAGATGACTGTAGAAGGCCGTTCGTTTTTCATCGAGCTGGAACCGCCTGAGCAAATCATCGGTGTTCGCGCGCTTGCGGTAGAACTGCGCGAAAAGCTCGATCGCTTCCTTCACGCGAAGCTTGTCCGGAAGGGAAGTGGACTGCAGGACCGCGCCGATCTTCTCCTTGAAGCGCTCGCCGCTTGTTTCCGGATCCAGGCCGCAGACACGCACCCGGCCGCGGTCGGCTGTGCGCAAACCCTCGAGGATTTCGACACAAGATGTCTTGCCCGCACCGTTCGGTCCCAGCAAACCAAACACTTCGCCTTCCTGGACCGCAAAGCTCACGCCACGCACCGCTTCCACGTCGCCGTAGCTCTTGTATAGATCCTCGACCTGTATGATTGGTTCGCCCACGGAATGAATCCCTTTGTCTCGGGGAGCACAATTCTATAACACAATCACGATAGCGGCACGAATCAGCCCTTCTTCGCCCGCTTGCGTGCGGGCGATTTCTTCTTCGGTAACCAGGCGTAACGCCGCATGTCAATCCGCGTGCCCGGAATCACGACTCCTTCGGTTTCAAGCAACCGACGCTGCAGGCTGCTGTACGGTTCGCGGATGATCAGGCGCCCTCCGGCTCCCACCACGCGGTGCCAGGGAATGCCGCGGCCGCGCGGACACGCCGCCATCGCATAGCCAACGGCGCGAGCGCCGCCGCGAAATCGAAGCTTTCGCGCGAGCTCTCCATAGGTGGTCACGCGCCCGCGCGGGATTGTCTTAACGAGGCGATACACAGGATCCCAGGACATGGATTTCGGCTCCTTGCGGGCGACTCGGGCGATCGATCCAGCATCCAAATGAGTACGATAGATTCTGGCCCACCCATTTCTTGCGAAAAGTGCGGCAAAACCCCTGTTTACAGCGTTTGCGGCCCTCGGCCGATTTCCTCACAGGCATTAACCGTTTCGATGCAACTCCACTCCATCTATTGCATCGTACCATTGACCGTGTAGTGGATGGACCATACACTACGAACAAGCAACAAACGTAGTGCCCGGCCAAAAGGAGAAGGTTGTGGCTTTCGTTCGGCGAAAAGGCAACACCTATTTCCTGGTGCACAACGTGCGCCGGCAGGGGAAAGTGCAGCAGTTGCAGCTCGCGCGGCTGGGGGAACGGCCGCGTATTACTGACGAAGTGGTTCGCACAGTATCGCGGAGCCACCCTTTCCTTGACTTGGATTGGTCTCACCTGCGCGAGCGGGTGAGCAGCCGGGTTGAGCTGTTCAACATACGGTCGCTGTATTTGCAGAACCTGATGCATTCTCTTCGAAATCTAAACCTGGACCTGGCCGATCTTTCGCCACCGATGCTGGTGCTGACCGATCGAGCCAATTCGAGCCGGGAACTGGTCACGCAATTGCGATTGCTTCGTTCGACGGTGGACGTCAAGCTCGATCAATTCGAGCGCTCCGAACCGCGCAATCCTGAGAGCGGCAGAAAGTTCCGGTAGGGAGTACGACCATGGGCGCGCAAGCACTACAACTTGACCCAACCCTGCGCAGCGTTGAATCGCGCGATTTCGAGGGTGGGCTGCGTCGGAAAATCGTCGGGCAGGACGAAGCGGTACAGGCGGTTGTGGACCTGTACCAGGTGTTTCGCGCCGGCCTGAATTCACCGGGACGGCCGGTAGGGAATCTGTTGTTCCTCGGACCGACCGGAGCCGGAAAGACCCGCGTGGTGGAAGCCACGGCGGAGGTGCTGTTCGGCGATCCGCGCGCGGTGATCAAGGTGGATTGCGCCGAATTCCAGCATTCGCACGAGATTGCGAAGCTGATCGGTTCGCCCCCGGGATACCTCGGGCACCGCGAGACGCATCCGCTGATCACTCAGGAAGCGCTCTCGCAACACCATACCGACAAATTGAAGATCAGCTTCCTGCTGTTCGACGAAATCGAGAAGGCGTCGGACGCGCTGTGGCAACTGCTGCTCGGCATTCTGGACAAGGCAACGCTCACGCTTGGCGACAACCGCCGAGTGGACTTGTCGCAGACGATGATTTTCATGACCTCGAACCTCGGCGGCGGCGAGATCACCGAGCTGATGACCGGCGGTTTGGGTTTCGCACCTCTGGTGCGGCCCGAATCCCAGGTCGGCCTGGACGAAAAGGTCGAGCGCACGGCCTCGGGAGCCGCAAAGCGGAAGTTTTCGCCCGAGTTCATGAACCGGATTGACAAAGTCGTTGTATTCCACCCGTTGCGCTCGCAGCAGCTGGAGCAGATTCTGGAAATTGAGCTGGGCATGGTTCAACAGCGCGTTCTGGAGACTGCCCGGGGCAGATTCCTGTTCCGCGTGACCCCGCCGGCCAGGGAGTTTCTGCTACGCGAAGGAACGGACTTGAAATACGGAGCGCGCCACCTGAAGCGCGCAATCGAGCGCCATGTAGTGTATCCGCTTGCGAGCTTGCTCGCGACCAACCAGGTCTCACTCGGCGACGTGCTGTCGATTGACTGGAACGGCCGCGAAAATGGCCTGACGTTTCTGAAGGAGGCCGAAGGAGCCCTGGTGCCGATGGCGTCGCCCGTGCCCGACACGCTGACCGAGGCAGCCGCTGCGATCTCCGACGGCCGCGAGCTTTCTTTCCCCTCACCGGCGACCGCTGCCGCGGAAATCACTCCGTCCATCGCTCTTCAGCGCGCATTACCCGTGGAAAAGGCGCGGAACACGAAGAACTGACAATCCCAGCGGCGGTTTCTTCCGGCGAAGAAATCCACGAAGCCGCTGGCTGTGCCGACAAAGCTTGTCTCGCGCGCGGCTGTGGCCTACTATCAACAGTAGGCGATGCCGGGTTTCACCGGAAGGATCGCCAAAGTGACTGTCGTTTGCACGCAATGCGATAAACCGGAAGCGGAATGCACCTGCGAGAAGTATTGTTGTTTTTGCCAGTCACAGCAGGGTGTTCGACTCTGTGAGGACGGTCTGTACTACTGCCCCGATTGCCGGGAGGCGTGCGACGTGCGAGTGGTTGAAACGGAAGGCCTCCGATGAGCGCTGAACCCGCCGGCACGACTCCGGGGGCCTCACCCCCTCGAACCGGCCGCATTGAATGCTCATTCGACAACGATGCGCGCCTGATGGTGTCGCTTGGAACGATCATCTCCCACGCAGCGAAACGAGCCGGGCTGCCCGAAAAAACTCAAGAGGATGTCGCTCGTGCCACGCTCGAGGCTTCTGGCGAGATGCTGGCGTCCGCCAACGGCAAAGCAGGCGCCGCCTCAAAGACCAAGATTCTCGTTGAAGAGTTTTCCGACCGGCTGGAAGTGACTGTCGAATCGCCGGCTTGCGCACGGGCGGAGGGAATCCGCAAGCGCCTGGAAGGAACACCCACCGATCGCATCCAATGCGACGGCCGCGAAGGCCTCGTGCGAGTCACGCTGCTTAAATCCTGCAGCGCGGCAAAATCTGGCTCACCGATCTGACCTGGGGTGCGCGCCGATCTCGCCCGAACTCCAACCGCATACATCTGCCGTCGACCAACCGCCTAATCAGGAACAGTGTCCGGAATAACTTCTACATCGGTGTCGCAAACGCTCGAGTCTTGATCAATGACAGTAGCTGGTCCTGGCTCACGGGAGCTTCGATCTTCAAGCGGTCGCCACTTGGTGCGAGCCTGATTTGATCGAGCGCACCTGCAAGGTCGGGGTGATCCTGCGCTTCCTGGTACCGGCGCATCATCAGCGCACCTTGCATGCCCGCGGCCAACAGGTTCGCATCGTCCGGGCTTGCGCAGACTGCCTGAAAGTGAGCGTCGATGCCCTTGTCGGCCACTACGCCAATTGTCAGCGCACGGATGCGCTCAATGATCGGGCTGGCCTGCGCAAATTGCGTTGCCTCCGGCAGCAACTGTTGCATGGCGAGGTGCGCGTAGGATTTGTCGAGCACGGCCCAGATGATGCCGCTGCCGTTGGCTTCCCCGATCAACGGGAATAGCACGTCGTTGGTCAGCAGACTCTCGGTGACGCCGGTGCGAACATCGATCAATTTGTCCAGTGCGCCGCGTTGTCCGAAGGCCGCGGTGTTGGAATCAATGAACATGAACAGAAGATCGTTTGAGGCGGCACCGCTGCCGAACGCGTAGAGGTGGTATCCGTGAACTTCCACCATGGGCAGCTTCTGTTGTTTGAAACGCTCCTCGCTCGCAGATGGATCGAACGCTCCCAGGGCCACGCCGACCACTTCTTCCGTCGTGGTCTTGGTGGGCGAAATCGCGCCCCAGGCGAGTTCATCCACCTGTGTATTGGGGTCGACTCCGGCCGATGTAAGGAATTTTTCGAAGTCGCGGAAACGGCTGGGCAAAAGCTGTTCGCGAAGCTGCGGAAACCACGGATACTTTCGCGCCGTTTTCAGATCGGCATAGGCGAACTCTCCCACCTGTTTCGGGAACATTCCCACAACAGCGGTGCTGAGCGACCCCGCCGAGCTGTGCTGTGGAGCGACCACGACAGCCGCAACCAGGAAACCGACAGCCAGCACTACGATTCCAGCGGTACGGCAAATTGTATTTCTCACGTTTTCTTCACCTCAGGACTTCTCAGTTTAACTTATCGGCCGGTCCCGACGGAACTTTCGACAATTCGTGACGCAAGAGACAGCACCTCGGAACGTGTGTGGCTGTCAAAGGCAGCATCGGTGATGGACTCAAGATTGGTGCCCACGTTCTCCAGCGCTCCGCGCACAGCGGTCGCGGCCATCATTCGGCCCACGCGGACATCTGAAAGCATAGACGGTGCGGCCATGGGTTCCAGTTGCCCGAGCTTGTCGAATACTGTTGCTGCTTTGCGCGCAACGTCCAAGGGCGCTTCCACCGCCGCCATGAGCGCAACCTGGATCGCCCGGTTGCGCCGATCCTGTTCTTCGGTGGTTTCGCGGGGCATTCGGTGCGCGGTGAGCACGGCCTCAAACGAAGCCGCGTCGCGGTCAATTCCCTCGGCGAGCG
This sequence comes from Candidatus Cybelea sp., assembly GCA_035603235.1. Classification (GTDB taxonomy): domain Bacteria; phylum Acidobacteriota; class Terriglobia; order Acidiferrales; family UBA7541; genus Palsa-295. The sequence goes on from DATNKU010000013.1 coordinate 5,338, forward strand.
ACTGCGAAGCGCTGCGCAGTTCGTCGGAAATGTCCGAGAGCGGCTTGGCGAATGCCGCAAGGGATTTCTTCCGGCGAGAAAGGTCCGCCACCATCTGTCCGAGTGCAGCGCCCAGCGCGCCGGCCACTGCCGCAACCGATCCTCCTCCGGGCGCAGGCGTGGGACGGGCAACGACGTCGATAAATGGCTGCGCGAGTGCGGCAAGTGAGACCGGTGGCTTTCCCGTCGGCGCGCTCAGAGATTCTTCCAGACGATTCTCTAACACCTGCTGTGGAGAAAAGTTCTCGACATGCAGATAGAACTCGGCGGTCATTTCGATCGCGCGCCTGGGAATCAGACCGACGATTTCGCTTCCGACAATTCCCACTCCGAGGCGCTCGGCCTCGCGCTTTACTGTTTCGAAGACCTGGTGGATCGGCGTCTGCTCGAAGTCGGTGAGGTTCATCGATACCTGCGCGAGGTTGCGCGCGCGCAGGTCCACTCCCATGGCCTTGACGCAGGGCATTCCGCCGCTTGAGAAGCGGATTGTCTTGGCAATGCGCTTGGCGATATCCAGATCGGGGGTGTTCAGGTTGATGTTGTACGCGATCAGGAACTTCCGCGCGCCTACGACGGTTGCGCCAGCCGTCGGATGCAGCCGGGGCTCGCCGATGTCCGGGGCGCGCTGCGGATTCCGCAACACCTCCTCGCGAAGCCCTTCGAACTGGCCGCGACGTATGTTTTCAAGATTTACGCGCTCGGGCCACTGCGCGGCAGCTTCATAGAGGTAGACGGGGATGTGATAGCGCTCCCAGATTTCGCGCCCGGCCTGACCTGCGAGCTCGACGCAATCCTGAATGGTGACACCCTCAATGGGGATAAACGGAACCACATCGGTTGCGCCCACGCGGGGATGCGCGCCCGTCTGGCGTGTGAGATCGATCAATTCGGCGGCTTTGCCAACGCCGCGCACGGCTGCTTCCCGGACTGCGCCAGGCTCGCCGACCAGCGTCACGACGCTGCGGTTGTGGTCCGCGTCACTTTCGCGCGCCAGTAGATACACGCCTGGTACTGCGCGCATCGCATCCACGATCGCGTCTATCTTTGCCACCTGGCGGCCTTCGGAAAAATTCGGAACGCACTCGACGAGCTGCTTCATAGGTTAACGCTTCTTGGAGTGGATGATCGCACCGCGTTTCATGGTCAGGCTGCAGAGGTTCACGCCAAAATAATACGGAATTTCACGATAGCCCGCCACGTCAAACGCAGCGAGATCTGCATACTTGCCAACCTCGAGAGAACCCGAGCGGTCATGCAGCCGTAGCGAGTAGGCGGGATTGATCGTAGCGGCGGCGATGGCCTCGGCGGGAGTCATGCGCATCTGTGTGCAGGCAAGCGACAGGATCATCGCCATGCTGAGCGTCGGGCTCGTACCTGGATTGAAGTCGGTCGCCAGCGCAACAATGGCGCCTGCATCGATCAGCTGGCGGGCCGGGGCAAAGTGCCCAAGGCCGAGATGAAAGCAGCAGCCCGGCAGCAGAGTGCAAACGACGTTGGAGAGCGCGAGAGCGCGGATGTCACCGGCATCCACATTTTCCAGATGATCGGCGCTTGCGGCGTGCAGCTCGATCGCAAGCCGCGCCCCTCCGGTGCGAACCAGTTGGTCGGCATGGATGCGCGGAACCAGTCCGCACGCGCGCCCCGCTTCGAGAATCCGCCGCGCCTGCGCGAGCGTGAAGGCTCCGCGGTCGCAGAACACGTCGCAAAACTCTGCAAGTCCCGCGGTTGCAACCGTCGGGATCCAGCGCTTCACCAGAAGATCCACATAGGCGTCTGGGCGGCCGCTGAATTCGGGTGGGACCACGTGCGCTCCCAGAAATGTCCGGGCGATATCCAGCGGCTGCTCCTGATGCAGCTGTTGAAGGATGTCCAGGATTTTCAGCTCGCTCTTCCAATCCAGGCCGTAGCCGCTCTTGGCCTCAAGCGTCGTGGTCCCGTGCGCAGCGAATTGGCGCAGATGCGCCGAGGCGCGTTCGCGAAGAGAACTGGAGCTCGCGAGCCGGAGTTTCTTTACTGTGGAATGGATTCCGCCGCCGGAGCGAGCGATCTGCGCGTAGGTCTTTCCGGAAATGCGCTGCTCGTATTCGGCTGCGCGGCTCGATGGAAAAATCAGGTGAGTGTGCGAATCGACAAATCCCGGCAGGACCACGCGGCCGCCGAAATCCAGTTTTTCAGCCCGACGCGCTTCCTTCAGGCGCTCGATGCGGCGACGCGGCCCCACTGCAGTGATGCGATCGCCGTGGACCAACAGCGCGCCGTCGCGGATGAGACCCAGTTCCGCCAGGGCTCTTCCGCGTCGCGGGACCGAACCCCGCAGCGTGAGCAGCTCCGAGCAGCCGGTGATCAGCCAATCGGGCATGTGAGCGGCCCCGATACTAACGCGTACATTTGCAAAACACTACCGCTTCTCGTGTTCGACTGCTCAGAGCAGGGGCGCTTTCACTCCGGACTTGCGGGCAAAGTCGATGGCCTCGGGATAGCCGGCGTCCACATGACGGGCGACACCGATTCCGGGATCGTTCGTGAGAACGCGTTCGATGCGCGTGGCCATCTCTTTGGTCCCATCGGCGACGATAACTTGCCCGGCATGCAGCGAGTAACCGATCCCGACCCCGCCGCCATTGTGAATGGAAACCCAGCTCGCGCCGCTCGCCGTGTTGAGCAGGGCATTGAGCAGCGGCCAGTCAGCTACAGCGTCCGAGCCATCACGCATGCTTTCAGTCTCGCGGTAGGGTGAGGCGACCGAGCCGCAATCCAGGTGATCGCGGCCGATGACGATCGGTGCTTTCAATTCGCCCCGCGCGACCAGCTCGTTGAGCGCCAGGCCGAATTTCTCGCGCTCGCCATAACCCAGCCAGCAGATGCGCGACGGCAGACCTTGAAACCGAACACGCTTTTGCGCAAGTGCGATCCACCGGCACAGGATCTCGTCGTGAGGGAACATCTCAAGAACGAGTTGATCGGTGCGATGGATGTCGGAGGGCTCACCGGAAAGAGCGGCCCAGCGAAAAGGACCGCGGCCTTCGCAGAAAAGCGGGCGAATATATGCGGGCACGAAGCCCGGAAAATCGTAGGCGTTCTTCACGCCCTGCTGGAAAGCAAACGTGCGAATGTTGTTGCCGTAGTCAAACGTAACCGCGCCCAGCTTCTGGAGCGCGAGCATGCCCTCGACGTGCCGGGCCATCGATTCAAGCGAACGCTTGCGATACGTGTCCGGATCGCTTGTGCGAAGTTCGGCTGCCTGCTCGACATTGAGCCCCTGCGGGATATAGCCGCCCACCGGGTCGTGCGCGCTGGTTTGGTCAGTCAGTAGATCGGGGACGACGCCGCGGCGGGCGAGTTCGGGAATCACGTCGGCGCAGTTTCCAACCAGGCCGACCGATGTCGCCGCGCGCGTTCGGACAGCGTTTTTCAGGATCCGCAGCGCCTCGTCCAGGTCGTTCACCATGACATCGCAATAGCCGGACTTCACGCGGCGCTTGATCCGTTCCGGATCAACGTCAATTCCCAGGAACGCCGCGCCATTCAGGGTCGCAGCGAGCGGTTGTGCGCCACCCATACCACCCATGCCGCCACTGGCTACCAGCTTGCCGGCAAGATCGCCGTGAAAGTGCTTTCGCGCGGCGGCTGCAAATGTTTCGTAGGTGCCCTGGAGAATTCCCTGGGTGCCGATATAGATCCAGCTTCCGGCCGTCATCTGGCCGTACATCATGAGGCCCACTCGATCCAGCTCATCGAAGTTTTTCCAGTCGCTCCAATGTCCAACCAGGTTCGAGTTTGCGATCAGCACGCGGGGTGCGTAGGTGTGCGTTCGGAAGATGCCGACGGGCTTGCCGGATTGCACCAGCAGAGTCTCGTCGTCTTCAAGGCTTCGGAGCGACGCGACGATGGCGTGAAAACATTTCCAATTGCGCGCTGCCTTTCCGCGCCCGCCGTATACGATCAGATCCTCGGGCTTTTCGGCGACCTCAGGGTCGAGGTTGTTCATCAACATCCGTAACGCAGCTTCCTGCTGCCAGCCTTTGCACGAAAGCGAACTGCCGCGCGGCGCACGCACGGGCACGTATTGGGCGACTTCCCCTTCGGCGAGCCTCACCATCGCTGGACTCCCTGTGAAGCCCTGCGTTTGATCGGAGCATTCACGGAATCATCTTAGTACGGATCAAGCCGAGTGCAAGCGTGAGCTATGGGCATCCATTCTCGTAGCTGACCCAGAGGCCTGATTGCGTCGCGCGCGGACAATGGGCTAGAGTGGCGGCGATGAATTCAGAGTACCCATCCATCACGAAATGCTTTCTCGACGCGGTGGACGCCTACGCGAATCCCAGGGCGCAGATGTATCGCACCCCACCTGGCGCGCAACACGGCTCACAGGCCGGAACGTGGGAAGCAATCTCGGCGCAGGAAATGCTGCGGCGAGTCGCCGGCCTCGCCCGAGCTCTCGCTGAACTCGGCATCCGGCCAGGCGACCGTGTCGGTCTGTTCGCCCCGAACTGTCCCGAGTGGGCGATAGCGGATTTTGCGATCGAGGGGCTTGGAGCGGTAAGCGTTCCGATCTATTTTCACGAATCGCTGGATCGACTCACCTACATCCTGAAGGACTCCGGGGCGCGTGTGGTCTTCACTTCAGGCGAAGAAGAGGCCCGCAAAATCGCCGAGTGTCGCGCCCAGTTGCCGGCGCTTGAACATGCAATCTCCGTCGCACCTCCCGCCGACCTGGGCGGTGAAATCCTCCGTTATGAGGCGCTGATTGCGACCGCTGGCGATTCGGACATCGCGCAGTACCGGAGCCGTGGGGCCGAAGTGTCTGGCGAACAACTCGCGACGATCATCTATACCTCGGGCACCACTGGCGAGCCCAAGGGCGTCATGCTGAGTCATGCGAATTTGACCTCGAATGCGCTGGATTCGACCAGGGACGTCGAAACCCTCCGGGGAGATCTCGCGCTGTCGTTTCTGCCTCTCTCGCACGTCTATGAGCGGGTGGTCGATTACAGCTATTTTTTCCGCGGCATCAGCGTGGCCTACATCGAGCAAACCGAGCTGGTATCTCAGGCGCTCCTCGAGGTTCGGCCCATGATGGTCGCGGCGGTGCCGCGATTCTTTGAAAAGATCTACGCGACAATTATCGAAAAGGGACGTCGAGAAACCGGATCGAAGAGGGCGATCTTTGATTGGGCGATCCAGGTGGCAACTCAGGCTGCACCGTGGCGCGCCTATGGCCGGACGGTTTCCCTGGGTGTGCGGCTGCGCTGGCGGATTGCGAACCTGCTGGTGTACTCGAAATTCCGCGACGGCATGGGAGGGAGAATTCGTACGTTTACCTCCGGAAGCGCGCCGCTCGCAGTCGAGCTGCTGGAGTTTTTCTGGACCGTCGGTTTGCCGATCTATCAGGGCTACGGCCTTACCGAAACGTCGCCGGTGGTATCGGCGAGCACGCCGAAGTCCTACAAGGTCGGCACCGTGGGGCGTCCGATCCAGGGCGTGGAAGTGAAAATTGCAGCCGATGGCGAGATTCTGGTGAAAGGGTCCTGCGTCATGCAGGGCTACTACAACAAACCCGATCAGACGCGTGAAGCCTTCACGCCCGACGGTTGGCTGCTCACCGGCGACATTGGGCGGATCGACCAGGACGGCTACCTGCTGATCACGGATCGTAAAAAGGAATTGCTGAAGACTTCCGGCGGCAAGTTCGTGGCGCCGGCACCGATTGAGAACCTGCTCAAGACTTCGCCTCTGATTGCAAACGCAATGGTCGTAGGCGACGGAAGAAAGTTTACTTCGGTGCTCGTCGTCGTCAATTTCGCAGGGATCGAGGAACAGGCGCGCACGGCCGGTCGGGAATTTTCCACTCACGCGCAGATGCTCACCGACCCATGGGTGCGGGATCTCTACACGCGGGAACTCGAAAGGCTGACGGCGCCCCTGGCGCAATATGAAAAGCCCAAGAGGTTTGCGTTAATCGAGCGGGACTTCACATATGCGAGCGGCGAGCTCACCTACACGATGAAGCTGAAGCGCCGAGTGATAGAAGAGCGATATCAGGACGTGATCGCGAGGCTGTACGCGGACGTGGAGGAACCGAGGCCGCAGCGAACCACCTAGAGCGGGAGGGTCGGGTCGAGACACGGGAAGCGATGAACCGCCAACTTATCGATCTGCTTGCCGCAATTGAACGCCAGGGGCGCGAAAACGACGACCGGGAGACCGATCGCGCCAGGAAGATGCTCAATCTCGAGCCGGAAACGGCCCAGTTGCTTGGCATCCTGGCTCGAGCTGCCAAAGCCACCCGCATGCTCGAAATTGGTACTTCAAACGGCTACAGCACGATCCACCTCGCGTCGGCTGTCGCCGAGACGGGTGGAAAGATCGTTTCGATCGAACGCAACCCGAATAGACACTCGATGGCACGCGCGAACTTGGCTCGTGCTGGACTGCTGAACTATGTGGAGCTGCGATTGGGAGAAGCTACGGCGATCGTGGGAGAACTCGCTGGTCCGTTCGACTTCGTATTTTTCGATGCCGATCGAACCAGCGCACCCGAACAGGTCCGACGATTGGTCCCGAAGCTCGCCCCGGCGGTTCTGGTTCTGGCTGACAACGCGCTTTCGCATCCCGCTGAGATTGCCGGGTATCTTTCTGAAGTCGAAAGCCTTCAGGGTTTCGACCACATGGTTGTGCCAGTAGGAAAAGGGCTGAGTATCGCCTATCGGGGCGCAGGACCTACGGCTGAGACCGTGGGCGGAGTAGAATAGCGGTGGAGAGAATTCGATGACTGATCAATTAGTGATTGCAGGACGCGCGTTTAACTCCCGGCTGATCGTCGGCACCGGAAAATACCGCAGCTTTCAGGAGATGGCGCGGGCGCACGCGGCTTCGGGCGCCGACATGGTGACGGTCGCCGTTCGGCGCGTGAACCTGACCGATCGCACGAAAGAATCGCTTCTGGATTACATCGACCGCGAAAAGATTTTCATCCTGCCGAACACCGCGGGGTGCTATTCGGCGGATGAAGCGGTGCGCGCAGCCCGATTGGGGCGCGAAGTCGGTCTTTCCGAGTGGGTGAAGCTGGAGGTGATCGGCGACGAGCAGACGCTGTTTCCCGATACCGAGCAGCTGATTCAGGCGACCAGGACATTGGTCAAGGAAGGTTTCATCGTGCTGCCCTACACGACCGACGACCTGATCGTGGCTCGCAAGCTCGTCGACGCAGGCGTCTCTGCGGTAATGCCGCTGGGCGCGCCGATCGGTTCGGGCATGGGGATTCAAAATCTGGCCAATCTGCGCATCCTTCGGGAGCGCATCACCGAGGTGCCGCTCATCGTGGATGCGGGCGTGGGCACGGCCTCCGATGCGGCGATTGCAATGGAGTTGGGCGCCGACGGCGTCCTGATGAACACCGCAATTGCCGGTGCGCAGGATGCCGTGCTGATGGCCGAGGCGATGCGCGCGGCCGTCGAGGCGGGGCGCAAGGCATTTCTGGCCGGGAGAATCCAGAAGAAACTGTATGCCACGGCGTCGAGCCCGCTGGCCGGGATCGTAAAGTGAAGACGCCGACCAGGTTCCTGCTTCTGTTGGCAAACGGATTCGTTTGCTACTACTTCTGGAACGAGCACAAGCTGGGTATGCCGATCGCACGCACGGTCGGCCTGCTGTTTGTCTCGCTCATCGCCGTCAATCTCGCGCTGTATCTGGGCCAGAGGCTTGGCGACCGCCGGGCTCAGCAGCTTGCTGCGCGCAGAACCGAGCGAAGGTAATACCTGCCAGGAACTCACTGGAAGAATCAAATGCGAGTGACCTGAGATCACCTTGTGAGTCTCTGCGTTTCCGGCCTCGTCGGTTTTGAGGAGCTCGGCGCCGGTCACGGAATTACTTGGTGGTTCCCAAAGCAAGCCCGAGCGGTTGGCTGAGGCCGCAAGCGGACTTAGGGGAAAAGGATGTGCCAGGAGATGTCCACCAGAGCGTGGACGATCGTGCCGGGCACAAGCGAGCGGGTCCTCATCCAGACGTGGCCGTAAAACAGGCCAGCGACCGTAGCTAGCAGCACATACTTCCAGTTCGGGAATGGCGCATGGAAGATGTGCGAAAGGCCAAAGATTATGGATGCGACGACCAGCCCCGCCCATTGATTCTTAAGTGCTCGCGAAAGCAGGTTCTGCAGCAATCCGCGGAACAGAAATTCCTCAGGCCACGCAGTGAAGAACAGCACGCCAAGTACGGTCAGCGGTGAACTGCGCGCGCGCGCAAGCGATGGATGAAATACCAGAAAACCCATCTTGATTCCAACCGGTATAGCGATCGCGGCAAACAGGGCGAAGTGAATCGCAAATTGGGCGGTGAAGCCGCGCCCCCAGGCGACGGCATAGCCGACCCCGTCGAGGCGGCGGAGCAGCACGAACGCCGCAACCGCCGTGCCAAGCGCCATCAGAACCGCAAGCGTGTGCGTCAGAGGCGGAGGGTAGGGGAATACGCGATACATCAGACGATAGGGAACCGGTAGCGCGACCGGTAGCCAGATGATCAGCAGCGCGGCGTAGTCTTCCCAGGTACCCGGAGATTTTCCGGCGCTGCTTGCAAGTAGAAGGGCCGGCAAGACGGCATAGCCAGCGCCGAGCAGCAACATTCGCCAGTCGCGCGTTACCGCGAGCGAATAGATCAGGACGGCAAAAAGTGGCACCAGCGGGGCGACGAGCGTGCCACGCCTGCCCAGTGCGCGTTGCGCCAGGGCGAGAACGCGCGGCGATGCCAGGAACAGCTCGAATGCGAACAGAACAGCAGCGATTGCCAGCGCGACAACGAACGCGAGGCCATGAAAGCGCAGATGAACGCCTTCCAGAGCTGCCGCTACCACGACCAGCGCCCACACGACGAGGGCTGCCGGGAAACTCATCTGCCAGGATTTGGTAGCTCCTGCCATGAGCGATGATCTTAGCGGACCTCGCCCGCCGGGAGATATGAACTTGATTTGCCCTTCGCCCTCGGCGATGCTGTCGCGTGGCAAACGCAGCAACGTCTGGAAAGCAACGGCTCGCCTACATCGATTGGATGCGCGGCCTGGCCTGCGTGGTGATGTTCCAGACGCATTGCTACGATTCCTGGCTGGGCGGCGCGGCCCGCGAGACTTCGTTCATGCGCTGGTCGCAGCTGGGTGGAACGCTCCCTGCTCCGCTATTTCTGTTTCTCGCCGGAATTTCCTGCGCGCTGCTGACCGACCGGATGCGCCAAAAGGGAATCGCGCCCGCCGCAATCGCACAAACAACAATCCGCCGCGGAGCTGAAATCCTTGCGCTCGGGCTGCTGTTTCGCGTGCAGGAGTTCGCACTCGGGCAGCCGTGGGCGCCCTGGACCGATCTGCTCCGTGTGGACGTGCTGAACGTGATCGGGATCTCGCTGATGCTGATGGGCGCGGCAAACTGGATCGCACGAAGCCAGGCCGCCAGCACCGTTCTGGCCTTCGGCGTCGCACTCGGCATAGCGCTTGCGACGCCGCCTCTGTGGACGACTTGGCGTCCCCAGTGGTTGCCGTGGTATCTGGAGTCCTACATCAACGGCGTCCATACTTTTAAGGTCCCGCAGGCTTGGCTTTTCCCGATCTTTCCCTGGACGGCCTTTGCGTTCGCCGGACTCGCCACCGGATTTCTGCTTTTTACTGAATGGTCGGCGAACAATCCGGGCCGGGCTACCGCGCTGGTCGGCGCGGCAGGCGTGGGACTGTTTTTCCTGTCGTCCTGGTTGGACGCGCTGCCAATGCACCTGTACGCGGTGTACGACTACTGGCACGCGAGCCCGAACTTCTTTCTCGCCCGAGTAGGCGTCCTTTTGACCATCACCTGGTTGGCCTATGCGTGGTGCTGCTGGGGTTTGGGCGAACTTGGCTTCAGCCCGTTGATACAGCTGGGGCAGGCGTCGCTTCTGGTCTATTGGGTGCATATCGAATTCGTCTACGGGCGATTCTCGATTCTGCATAAGCGCTCACAGACGATTCCCATGGCGACGCTGGGCTTGCTCGTGATTTTTGCGGCGATGGTGCTACTGGCGGTGGCCCGCAGACGATGGAAGGGGAGCGGCCCGGACATCCTGGCGCGAATCGGCGCATTCCGTCAACAGCGAAGGGCGGCTAAGGTTTCCTAGGCGGGTCCGCGGATCGCGGGGAAGGCGTTGAGGCGTCTGCGGGCCGCGGAGAAGTCTTGAAAATGTATTCCCCGGGCCGCGCGAGCCCCATTTCTTCTCGGGCGATATGTTCGATCGCCTGGGGATCGGTCTTGAGCGATTTCACGCGGTCCTGCAACTGGCGGTTTTCTTCATTGATCAAATTGATTTCCTGCTGCACGGCTGTCGCTTCTTTCTGCGCGCGGCGCATGGCTAGGACCCCGTGCGTGCCGAAAACATCCTGAAGTAGCAGCAGACTGAGCGCGGCGGCGAGGAACCAATTCGCGTTCCGCCGCAGGAACTCGCGCAATTGGGCGGCAAAGCTCATCGTCGGCTCGGTCATTGCACGATCCAGGCGCGCGAGCCTTCGGCGAGTTTTTTCGATTCAGCCATCGTGGCCGCTTCAGTGTAGATGCGCACAACAGGTTCGGTGCCGGACGGGCGCATCAGGACCCACGCGCCGTCGTCAAATGTGAGTTGCACTCCGTCGGTGCGGTCGGTGTGCGTAACACGGCGGCCGGCGAATTCTCGAAAATCAGCGCGCAAGCGGGCGGGCAGTTTGGATTGCGTTTCTTCAGGAAGATGAAGGTTCACGCGCACCGGCCAGAATTCGCGACCGACCCGCCTGAAAAGATCGCGAAGCTGTTCGGCGAGCGAAGCCTGACGCGCCGCAATCATTTCGGCGACCAGCAGGCAGGCGAGAATTCCGTCTTTCTCCGGAAGATGGCCGCGAATCGTCATGCCGGCGCTTTCCTCCCCACCCAGCGCGATTTTGTCTTCGCGTAGGAGCGGGCCGACATATTTGAAGCCCACCGGCGTCTCATAAACCTTGACGCCGTGAAGTGTGGCCACCGCATCCACCAACTGAGTGGTCGCGACGCTGCGGTGGGCGCCGAGCTTTTCACCGCGCGTCTCAAGCAGATAGTCGAACACCAGGCCGAGGATGTGGTTGGGAGAAACGAACGAGCCGTCGCGGTCCACGATACCGAAACGATCGGCATCACCGTCGGTTGCCAGGCCCGCGAGCGCTTTGGTTTCCGTAACGGCTTCCATCAACGACCCGAGATTCTCCTGCGAAGGGTCAGGACCGGTTCCTTCAAAGAGCACGTCGCGCTCGGCGCGAATTTCAGTTTCGGGTATGCCCTGATCGGCGAGAATGCGATCCAGCCACCCCGCGCCGCATCCATGGACTGCATCGCAGACGAAGCTGCCTTTGGCTTTCGCCATCACGTCGAAGCGAATCATCCGGCGCAGTTGCTCAAAATACGGCTCGCGCGGATGGACCGCCGGGAA
>DATNKU010000009.1:0-77050 GCA_035603235.1 Candidatus Cybelea sp.
GCCCTCGAGCCACTTGCTCAACCACTTCAGAGCCAACAGTCCCGCCGCGAATGCACAGAATGCCCCGAAAATTCCGGGGATCATCGCCGAGGTCAGCGCCGCGCTTCCGTTCACGTGTTCGGCCTTGACCAATCGCAGCAACTCTCGAGCAACCACCACCGGCGTCAAAACGACTGCCAGCGCGAAGCTAAATTCCTCGGCGCGCGCTTTGGCGACACCCGCAAGCATCCCCGTTGATATGGTCGCACCGGAACGCGAAAACCCGCGAAACGGAAGGCATAACCCCTGCACGAAACCTATCAGGCCCGCTTGCTTTGCGTTCAGGCCTACGCCTGGAGCTGCGCTTGCGAGCCCCGCGCGCTTCTCGAACGCTCCTGCAATCAGGATGAGAATGCCTCCAGCGAACAACGCGGGAGCGATCAGTTCCAGATGGCTGAACAGCTCTTCGACTTCCGCATTCGGTGCGCTGTGAAACCAGAACTTCTCGATGAGCTTGTTCAGTATCTCTCCCACAACACCGGTGAAGGCGGTTGCGAGAATCAAAAGCAGCGCAAAGCTCTTAAAGGCCGCCGCGGATTCAAAGAATGCCTTTTTCCACTGCTTCCAGAAATACAGAATGACCGCGAACATTGTTCCGGTGTGAAGCATAACCAGCAGCAGGGTCATCTCTGGCGAAGACGGATCCAGCCCCATGAGTTTTTCCACCACTACCACGTGTGCGGAGCTTGACACCGGTAGCAACTCTGTTAGACCTTGAACGAAAGCGAGAATCAGAACGCGCCAAATGGACATGCGTGCATCTTAAACACTCCGAGTACGTGCGGCAATCAGTTCGTGTCTGCGAAATCCACGCGTGTGGACAAACAGCAACCAACGGCGGGTTGCGGTTTGCGGTCGCAAGCGGTTTGATCGGGTCGCTCCGCGCCGGGTGTTTGCCGCGACAGACTCCCAAGCGAGCAAGCGACTCGATGATCACGGGTAAGGCTGGGCCGTCGTTGCTCCGTCCGCGCTCGCAAGCTCGAATCGCGCCGAAGGCCCGGCAGGGGCGCGTTAATCTGGAGGGTTCGGCGCTGCTTCACAGGTTGGCTGCTGGAACACGCGACCTCCGATATCATTACTCACTCCCGAATCCCGTTTGCTATAGTCACCTGCGTACTCGCGTTCCTCCGAATGGGTCTCGCGCGACAGCGCCCGCGCGACCCAGCCTTGAGGCGTCGCGGTTGCTGCGGTGTACTTTGCGCCGCCGGCCTGCGACGCCGCTTGTGACGCGGCCTTCCCCCCATCGCCCGAGGAGAGTTTTGTGCGCGTTCTAACACCAACGGAAAACAAGCGCTTCAATGAAATGATCGGCTTCGTAGGCTTGAGTCTCGCAGTCTTGCTGGCTCTGAGCCTGCTGTCGTATTCACCTCTGGACGCATCGTTCAACGTCTCGGCCGCGCCTCCGGGCTCGGGCCCGGCACGGAACTGGATTGGTCCTGTAGGCGCGCATACCGCCGATCTATTTTTCCAACTCGCTGGCTATGGCGCGTTCTTGTTTCCGATCGGAATGTTTCTGGTGGCCATGCGTTGGTTCCGCAGCCAACTGATGGTGGCTCCCACCGCGAAACTTATCGGCTGGGGCTTGCTACTGCTGTCGCTCTCTGCAGAAATGACTCTAGTTCACATGCCGGAGGTTCGCGGCGCGCTGCCCGCCGGCGGTCTTCTCGGCAAACTGTTCGCCCAGGGGCTGCGTGCAGCCCTGAATCCAGTCGGCGCAAACCTTGTCTCGATTGCCCTCCTGCTGACTGCTCTGTTCCTGACGACCAGTTTTTCATTCAGCGCGGCCGCCACATGGCTGAAGAAACCGATGGCCAGCGAGGGCATGATCGGACAGTGGATCGCTCGCGTGAAAGCCTGGCGCGAAGAGCGCGAGTCGGTCCAGCTTCGCAAACAGGTAGAGGACATCAAGATTGCAGGCCGCCGCCCCGTCGCGCAACAGCGTGTCTCAGTGAAGGAAGTTGAGGAAGAAGAAGCGGACCCGGTTGACCGCACCCCTGCGCAAGGTGAACGCGGACCGCACGTAATCCAGTTCCACGATCCGGCACCACCGCCGCCTCCCAGAAAAGCTGCTCCTGAACCCAAGATCTCCCAGGGCAAAACCAATTTCAGGCTGCCGTCGCCCAGCTTGCTGCGTGCAGCTGAGCACGGCGAAAAAATGGACGAAGCCGAGCTCAAGGAGTGTGCGCGGGCGATTGAGCAGAAATGCTCGGAATTTGAAGTCGGCGGCCACATTACCCAGATCAACCCCGGGCCGGTGGTTACCACATTCGAGTTCAAGCCCGAGGCAGGGATCAAGTACAGCCGGATCACCAGCCTGGGCGAAGACCTGTGCCTTGCGCTCCGCGCCGAGTCGCTGTTGATCGAGCGTATACCCGGAAAATCAACGGTCGGAATCGAAGTGCCCAACGCACGGCGCGAGACGATCGCGCTGCGCGACGTGATCGAGTCGCCGGAGTTTTCACATTCTTCCTCGAAGCTCACCATGCCACTGGGGAAAGACCTGATCGGCCGCATCCGGGCCGCTGACCTGACACAAATGCCTCACTTGCTGATCGCTGGCTCGACCGGCACCGGCAAAAGCGTCTTCATTAATTCCCTTCTCATGGGCATGCTGTACAAATCCACGCCCGACGAACTGAAGCTCGTGCTCGTGGATCCGAAGCGCCTTGAGCTGGGACTCTATGCGGACATCCCGCATCTGTACACGCCTGTCGTGACGGACGCGAAAGTTGCGGCCAACGTCCTGCGAAACGCGACGCGAGAAATGGAACGTCGGCTGAAGCTCCTTGCGCAGCGCAGCGTGCGAAATATCGAGCAGTACAACCGCACATTCGAGAAGGGTCAATCGCTTTCACTCTTTGAAAATGCGGATGACCAGGAGCACCGCCCGCTACCGTACCTAGTGATCGTAATTGACGAACTGGCTGACCTGATGATGGTGGATACAAACGGCGTCGAGGAATCCATCACCCGACTGGCGCAGATGGCCCGCGCGGTAGGAATCCACCTGATTCTCGCAACGCAGCGGCCATCGGTTGACGTCATCACCGGGTTGATCAAGGCCAACTTTCCGGCGCGCATCTCGTTCCGCGTGGCGAGCAAAGTTGACTCCCGAACGATTCTGGATACTAACGGCTCGGAATCGCTGCTGGGCAAAGGCGACATGCTCTATTTGCCCGCGGGATCATCCCGCCTGCACCGCATCCATGGCCCGTATGTCCACGAGAACGAAGTCGCGGCGGTCTGCGAATTCTGGCGCGAGCAGGCCAAGGCGATTTACAACACGGAGCTTCTGAAACCGCCGAAGGACGACAACGACATGGCTAGCTCGGCCGACGGAGGCGAAGGCGGCGAAGAAGTTGACGACGACCTCTATCAGGACGCCGTGCGCGTGTGCCTGGAAATGGGCCGGGCGTCCACATCAACGCTTCAGCGGCGCTTGCGGGTCGGCTATGGCCGGGCCGCGCGATTGATTGATCTCATGGAGAAGGATGGGATCGTCGGTCCCGCCGACGGCTCCAAACCCCGGGAAGTCCTCAAATCAAAAGACTGGATGAAGGAATTCGACGACTCGATGAAGTGACGATCAGATCAGGAAGGTCTTGCTTCCCGAGGCGAAGCGGTGCCGACCGGGAATCTCACTTGAACAGATATCCGGCTCGTCCGAGCTGGTGAGATGATGCTCGGTATCCCTCTGCCAGTTTCTTTTCGTCTTTGTTTTTATACCAGATCGCTTAAGGCGCTTTTCCCTTCCCAGTGCGCCGCCTTTTCCGTAGAATCTTTTGTTGTGCCGGTGCCGAGGTAGCTCACCGGTAGAGCGCGGCCCTGAAAAGGCCGGCGTAGGCAGTTCAACTCTGCCCCTCGGCACATTCCCTATCGCCCAGCAACTTCCGTTTGCCCTTGTCGCGGATCGTATCGCCCCCGGGGCGGCAGCGAGATTGATTCAATATGCTGATGAAGTTCCTGCTTCACCAGCGCGACGTTCGCGTGCTTGCCAGACAGAGCCCGTCTTGTGGCCCAGCACTTTCGTAGTGAGCGCGGATATCTCAGCCTCGCGCTCTGTGATCCCAGTCCGGATTGCTGGCGTGTCGAGTCCAGTCGCCGCCATGCGGGTCAAGTTCTTTAGCTCGGCTTCGATCAGGGCCATCGCCAGGGCCCTGAAAGAAGACGCATTCACCGATGAAGTGAACCACGCAGGCTTTCACCAGCCCGAACGTCCTGTGGTGGCTATGCAGAAAACCTATACGGATAAAGAGGGCCGGTACCTGGCCTTCATCCATTACGACAGCGAAATCCACAGATGTTCACCCTCAGAGGGCGAGATGCGGCTGTACCTTCGGATCTCTCCGCAACAGTAGACCAGATGTCTTGACCCTCGAAGTACGCGGACTCATCGCGCGACCGCCCGGACAGGCCCGATCAATCCACCTGCTGATCTCACGAGATGAGTTACCCCACTTGGTCTAGCCGGATTTCGGTCAACCAGATCGTCAAGACGGCCTGTGATTTACACCTGCGGTCAAGAGGCTGTTGACCGAATGTCAATTGTAAGTCGTTTATCGGCATGGTACTTAGGCGCCCAGATGGGCGGTGTATTCATTTCAATTGAACCGGTCGATGCGCCGCGCAGCGACGACCATCAAGGTGTCTGTGGGAAGTACAGCCGGTTGAGACTAAGAATTAGTCGCAGCGAGATGTCGACAGATTTCCCGGATACATGAGCGTTGACCCGATGCGGGACCGACGGATCGGCAACGAGCGGGACGGTCTTAGGAGATGATATGCGCAACAAAATAATGCTAAGGGCAGTTGCTTTGGTAGTCTTTGGCTCGCTAGCTACGTCGCCGATCCAGACTCAGTCACAGAACTCAGTACCCCCGCCTCCACCGAACGTGATCAAGTACACGCACGATCTCGATTCGAGTTTCATTCGCATGCCGCTGCCTCCGGGTCAGGAAGTCTATGGCCGCTTGCAGGGCGATCACATGAAGGATTACGTCAACCAGATCGTCGCTTTCTCGCTCAAAGATCGCGACGAAGGCAACCTGCTATGGGGCCGAACCGCAGGCACCAAGAACGATGTCCTGGTGGAGGACTGGGTAGCGGCCAAGTTCAAGGAGTTCGGCCTGCAAGATGTGCACAAACAGAGCTTTGACCTTCCACCGCAGTGGTTTCCCACATCCTGGGGTTTGACTGCAACCGGCAGTGGGCGAACACTGACCTTCAAGACGCTGCGGGCGAGCGGTAAGGCACTTCCGGCGGGCGGCTTGGATCTCGAACCCGTCTGGGTCGGGTTGGGAACAGAAGCGGACTTCGCTAATTGCAAGGACGTAAATGGCAAGCTGGTGGTCATCTGGAGCGAGCCAACGCCGGGCGTCATTAGTAACTCGGCTCAGTGGATGGGGTCCGTCAAGCGCGCGGCAGACAAAGGCGCTGCGGCCGTGCTGATTAACGTGGCTATCCCAGGCAACTATCAGATCCAAGTGGCTCCAAGTCCTAACAGTGCTCAGGGATTGCCAACATTCACGATGGGCACAGAAGACACCAACGCGCTCCGGACGCTGATGGAAAAGGGGCCGGTAAAGGTGCACGCGGAATACACGATGGAGATGCGTTCCGGGCTTACCGATTCCAGCGTGTGGGGGATACTGCCGGGCATGACCGATGAGGATGTCATCATAACAGCGCATCACGACGCGGTATTCACGGGGGCGCTCGACAATGCCTCAGGGATGGCGGTGATGGTTGGGCTGGCCGAGTACTTCTCGAAAATCCCTAAGGCGCAGAGGAGGCGGACAATCAAGTTTGTCACCACGGCGGGGCACCACAACGGATCTTTTGGCACGCTTTGGATGCACAACAATCGCAGCACGTTTCTAGCGAAGACGGCGCTCATCATCAACGTTGAGCATGTCTCGGTGGTCCAGACCAACATCCGCGCCGGATATGAAGATCCGTCCCCGGTCGTACGATACTCGGACAACATCGATTCGCGACGCTGGTGGATTTACGGCAGCAGCAAGCTGGCTTCCATTGTCATGGGCGACTGGAAGATGTTCGGGGTGACCATCTGGGACACGATGGAGCCGGAATGTGCGGGGGACATACAACATGTGCAGACCGATGCGCCGACCGTACAAGTCCTTGAGTCGCCGATCTTCTACCACACCGACATGCCCGAAATCGTACCCGCGCCAGGATTAGAAGCGGTGGCGCGTGCGTATGCCAAGATCATTGACGACATCAATAAAGTGGACCGCAAAGACCTGCTGGAGGTAGCTCCTGGATCCAGAGACCAAGGCAGCCAATAAGACATATATGCGATGCGCCGCGACCCGACCAAAAGCATCCTCGTAACGACCTGAAAACGGAGTTGCGAAATCGGAGGGGAGCCGGAAAACTCAGCAGGCCCATCTCGATAATGGCGCGGCGATCGCACAGGAAATCATCCGCGTCACAGGGAGATCTACGATCAGAAATGGACCACATCCAACAGGGTCCGGATCGCGCAACAGCTCCCATTCGCCCTTCTAGCGCGTCGCATGGCCTTTAGGCCGAAGCGTGGTTGACTCGATGTGCTGACGAAGTTCTCGCTTCACTATCGCATTATTCGCGTGCTTGCCAGGGATCAGCCCCCGAATGTCACGTAGTCCTTCTCGTACGAACCTCCGTAGCTCTGCGATCCGCTCAGGCACAGAGAACGTCCTGCGCCCCGGCGCTATCGTGGTGAGTGTCGATGTCTCCGCCTTACGCTCGGCAATCCCGGCACGGATTGCTGGTCTATCGAGTCCCGTAGGCCCTGGCGCGAAACGGTTTACGCAGCGAGACGTTTTAGGCTAAATTGTCGGCCACAACGCCAACAGGGATTACGCACACTCACCGGGCCAAGCGCGAGAAGAGGCCTACATGAGTCAAACTGGACGCGAGGCTTGGCGGCGAGCTCGCGCGGCAAGCCGATCACGAGGGTCACGGCGCTCAGTGGCTTGAGGCGCTGCTGCAGGATGTTCGCTTCGGCTTGCGCATGTTGCGCAAGTCCCCAGGATTCACGCTGGTTGCCGTGCTGACACTCGCGCTGGGAATTGGCGCCACGACGGCAATCTTCACGGTCGTCGACCGCGTGCTTCTCCAGCCGCTCGACTACCCCGATCCGGACCGCGCCATCTTCATGATGCAGACGTTTCCGCAAGGAAGCAGCCCGATCATTTCGATCCCGAAGTACGTTCTGTTTAAGGAACAGACGCAGATTCTCGAGGAATTCTGCCTTCACGACATCGGCAACCTGCGCGTCAGCCTGACCGGAGGCGATGTTCCTGAACAGTTGCGCGGAATGCACGTATCGGCGGATTTCTTTAGGTTGATCGGGATCCAACTGGAGGCCGGACGGACGTTTACGGCGGAAGAAGATGTGCCGAACGGGCCGCGTCTGGTGGTAATCGGTAACGGGCTCTGGCGGAGTCGGTTCGGTGCCGACCCCAATATGGTCGGCAAGACAATCGACCTAGACAACGAGCCGTACACCGTGATCGGTGTGATGGCTCCCACTCCTTCGCCCGATTTTTCCGACGTGGACCTGTATCTGCCGATACAGGCGGATCCGAACACCGCGAACCAAGGCAACTACTTATTCGCGGGCGCTCGGCTCAAGTCCGGCATTACGGTTCCCATGGCGAATGCGGCCATGAAGGTTGCCGCCGAAGAATACCGGAGGAAGTTTCCCAACATGATGGCACCGCAGCAGAGTTTCGCGGTTGAGACGGTGCGGAACGTGATGGTTTCTGGAGTGCGCAAGTCTCTGCTCATTCTCTTTGGAGCGGTGGCGTTTGTGCTCCTGATCGCGTGCGCGAATGTGGCAAACCTGCTGCTGGCCAGGGCCAGCCTGAGAAAGCGCGAAATTTCGATCCGCGTGGCGGTGGGCGCCGGGCGGGGGCGAATCGTTCGGCAAGTGCTGACGGAAAGCATGCTGCTGTCGGTGGCGGGAGGGGCGCTGGGGCTATACCTCGGTTATTTCGGAGTGCGCACGCTGCTGGCGCTGAACTCGGGCGACATGGCCAGGCCAGGGAACATCCCGCGAATCGGCGAGCATGGAACGGGTATTGCGCTCGATTGGCGGGTGCTGCTGTTTACGCTCGGGATCTCGGTGCTTACCGGAGTGCTTTCCGGAGTAATTCCTGCGCTGAAAGCGTCTCACACCGATCTCGCATCCACGCTCAACGAAAGCGGCTCGCGATCGGGAACAGGGCTTCGGCAGAACAAGACCCGGTCCTTGTTGGTCGCAATCGAAATGGCGCTGGCGATGATCTTGCTGGTTGGCGCGGCTTTGCTGATCCGCACGTTCCTGGATCTGCGCACGGTGAATCCTGGATTTGAGACTCACAACATTCTGACGATGGACATGTCGCTCGGCGGCGCGCGTTTCGAGAAGACAGCGGCGGTGGCGCAGCTGATGCGGGACGGACAGCAGCGACTGGAAAGCTTGCCGGGAGTGGAAGCGGCAGCGGGAAGCTGCTGCCTTCCGCTGGAGGGCGGATATGGGCTTCCATTCAATATCGAAGGGCGTCCGCTGACCGATGGCCCCTATACGGGGGGAGGCGGGTGGCGCAGCGTGGCTCCGGGCTATTTCGAGGTGTACCGGATTGCGGTGCTGGCCGGGCGGGCATTCACGGAGCGCGACTCCGCAGCGGCCGAGCCCGTGGTGGTGATCAACGAAAGCATGGCCAAACAGTTTTGGCCGAAAGGCGGCGCGCTGGGGTCGCGCATCACGATCGGAAAAGGCATGGGGCCTCAGTTTGCGGAGCCGCCGCGCGAAGTGATCGGCATCGTCGTCGATGTACGGGATGGAGGACTGAATAACACGCCTTTCCCCGAGATGTATGTGCCGACGGCGCAGGTGCCCGACGCCGTTACTGCTCTCGACAACGGGATTGAGCCGCTGGTTTGGCTGGTTCGCACGCGCGTCGAACCCCATTCAGTGATCACCGAAATTCAGAGGGAGTTGCGCGACACCAGCGGAGGATTGGCTGTCGGAAATATCCGGACGATGGATCAGGTGGTCGAAGAATCGACGGCGCGCGAGGACTTCAATATGAAGCTGCTGACGGTTTTCGCGGCGATTGCGCTGCTGCTTGCTGGGGTGGGCATTTACGGGATCATGGCGTACTCGGTAGAGCAGCGAACGCAGGAGATCGGCATCCGCATGGCGTTGGGGGCGGAGCCAGGGAATGTACAGAAAATGATTGTCGTACAGGGAATGCTGCTGGCGTTGATTGGCGTCGTTATCGGAGTGGCGGGCAGCCTGGCGCTTACACGATTGATGAGTAGCCTGCTATTCGGAGTAAAGCCGTGGGATCCAATCACGTTCGCGGTGACGGCCGCTCTGCTGACCGTCGTCGCGCTGTTTGCGTGCTATGTTCCCGCACGGCGGGCTTCGCGAGTCGACCCGATGGTGGCGCTGAGATATGAGTGAGGCAAATTTCAAGTGGACATCGCACGCCCAGTAGACTACCCGAACTTTTCAGCGAATCGCGTTGCCTTCAGGCAGCAGCGTTATCAAGTCAATTTGATGCGCGAGTTCGTAAAGTACGCGAGACGTATTTGCGCGTTTCCCGCTAAGCAGCACTCGGATGTCCCGCAGGCCTCCCACACGACTTTCCGTCCATAGTCGCAACGAAGAAGACGTACCCTAGATGTTAATCCCCCCGCCCGGCATACGGCCCTCGAGCGAACCCGATCGAACCAAAATCGAATCAAATCAGTTTGACATATCTGAATAAACCACGTAGATTCGCAAACTGTCGCCGGCTTTCGAACAGACGGCCCGATCTATCCCCATGGAAATATCAGGAGAATACCCGTGACGTCTCGCTCCGTTATCTTCCCATCCGTGATTATTTTTTTCTGCATGAATGGTGCTGCACGCGCGCAGTCCACGGCTGAAGTAGCGTCTTCGACTTCCGGCCTTTCCGGTGTGGTGACGGACCAAGCCGGTGCGCCCCTCCCCGATGTCTCGGTGACCATCAAGAACGCCGGCGCACGTGTAACACTCACGGTGACAACCGACGGCGGAGGCCACTTCCAAGCGTCCGGCCTGCCTCCGGGGCGCCTCGAAGTTCGAGCGGCAAAACAAGGGTTTGCCGACGAAACGCGCACGGGAATCAGCGCGACGGTTGGCCAGAGCGCCACAGTCGACATTACCATGCAGCGGAAAGCTTCCGACCCCTGCACGAGCGGACACGAGTTCGCCACCAGCGATTGCGCGCTGACCTGGCACGGCGTCACGCTGTTCGGTGCGTATGACGTCGGCATCGGCTGGGTCAGCCACGGATTACCGGTGAACGGCTATAACTATGAAGGCGAATCTCTGGTGAACCGAAACGGCAATCACTCTCGATTCCTCGTCGCACCGAACAACCTGCAGCAGACGGGTCTGGGCGTCAGAGGCAAGGAAGAGTTTGCACCCGGCTGGTCGGTGGTGTTCAACGCTTCCACCGGCATCAATCCGAATTCCGGCCTGCTCGCCAACGCATCACTTACCGATATAAACAACAACGGCCTTCCGCGGGCCAGCTATTCAGAGGCCATCGACGGGGCGCGCGCGGGCCAGCCCTTCAACGACGAATTCTATGCCGGCATATCATCGACGCAATTCGGCACGCTGACCTTCGGTCGTCAACGCTCTCTGGGTACCGATGCGATGCTCCAATACGATCCGGCCGGCGGCAGCTATGCGTTTTCCTATATTGGGTATAACGGCACGATGGCCGGCGGCGGTGACACCGAGGACAGCCGTTGGGACGACGCCCTGAAATATCGCATAACCTATGGCCCGATCCATTTCGGCGCGATGTACAAATTCGCAGATGGTAATGGCGGGTGCTACTCGGCCGTCGCAGGCTGGACTGCCGCCGGCTGCACGCCGGAAGAGCCGCATAACAATGCCTGGGGGTTCGACCTCGGCGGAGGACTCGGCAAGTTCTCAGCCGACGCCGTCTACCAGCATTACAACCAGGCGATCAGCGTATTAAACCCCTTGCTAGGGCCTCAAAGTCAAAGTGCGTCGCAGGCGTTTCAGTCGACTGTGGACAGCGTTAATATGGTCCAAATCACGGGTCCCAATCTGATCGACACGTACAACACGGTATATGGCATCGTGACCGACAACAACGCAATTATGGTCACTGCCAAGTATGCGTGGGATCCGTTCAAGTTTTATGCTGGCTACGAATACATCTGGCAGAATAACCCGTCGCACCCGTTGGGTGTAGGCGCCTCGGACCAGGGCGGCTACTTTATGAGCGGGGTCGAAGACAACAACCTCGATGCTCAAAAGCTGCTGAATATCTGGTGGTCGGGCGTGAAATACGCTTTAGACGACAAGACTGACATCACCTTGTCCTGGTATCAACAGCGGCAGAACGACTTCCGCCGTGATCCCGAGACTTGCGTACCCGTCACCAGCTTCCGCAGTTCCTGCGCGGGCACCCTCAACGAGGTGTCGCTCTATCTAGACCATCACTTCACCAAGCGTTTCGACGGTTTCGCCGGAATTGCCTACTCCTGGGTGAGCGGCGGCCTGGACATCGCTATTCCGCATGGCCCTGGGGTCCCGTACAACTTCCCCGACAACGTTGCTCCCACGATCGGTGCTCGTTTCGCGTTCTGATCGCTTCCGCGACGGCTACATTAAGAGCCGACCTAGGCGCCGGAAGCGCGATCGGCGGCGCGCTTCTCCTCGCAGCGGCGCAAACATCGAGATCACGGTGCCGCACGCACCTAGGATGGGGGCGTTGCGCCGATTGCCGCCTAGGCCCAATCTTTCCTCGCGCTGGTTTATCGTCTACCTACAGCAGTCCCGGTATGGACTTAGGCTTCCTATTAGTTGAACATGCGTTCGATTCGTCGAGCAAGGAGGCTCCTCATGTTCAAACTGGTCCGGTTCCTCTGTGTCCTTGGATTTGTGGCTCTTGCCATTCCCGCCATTGGAGCGCAACAACATCCGGCATATCTGCACGCACTTTCTGACCTGCGAGATGCGCGGGCACATTTGCAGCGTCCGAATCACGGCGCATTGCAACAACAGGAACAGGACGCGATCTCGGAAATCGATAAGGCGATACACGAGATAAAAGCCGCATCAATCGACGACGGCAAGAATATCGACGATCATGTCGCAGTGGATGACCATCTGGAATGGGGTGGGCGCTTGCGGAGAGCAAACGAGCTGCTGGGCAAGGCGTTCAGCGATATCGACAAGGAAGAAGATAACCCCGAAACCCATGGGCTGAAGCGAAGAGCGCTTGAACATATCAACGCAGCTCGAGGCCATGTTCGTGAGGCCATGGATCTGGTCCACTAGAGCGAACGAAAACTAGTTCGATTTCGCAGCAACGTTCGCCTCGATGTTCGTTTCGGCGGATTGTGCGTTTCCCGAAAATCTTTGGTCGTTCGCGAAGCGAGGTTTGCGACCTGGGGGCATGCTCCTGTCGGCCGGAGCTGTTTCTCCCGCCAGGGCTGCCTCCGCACCTATTCTCGGCGCGCATTGCACCTTCGCGCCCGGTAGTCCGCTAAGCGCAGCCTCCCCCATCCGCGAGCCGCGCACGGGCCAGTGCTAGGACAACTCGATCAAGTGCGCCCCCATCGCCCAAGCTCAGTAACAAACGAATTGATTAAAATCAGCTCTACAGGAGCCCAAGCGTGGACAATCGGCCTCCCTCCCGAACCGGAAAGAATCCGACGGGGCGCAACATCGATGCGATCGCGAAACTCGAGCACGACGCGCTCGGTCGCCGCACTTTCACGGAGCGGACCAGCGATGCAATTACAGGGCTCGTCGGCAACGTAGGATTTCTAGCTGGAAACCTGCTTCTAATCATTGGATGGGGGCTGCTGAACCTCGGAATCATTCCGGGCGTCAAACCATTCGATCCGTTTCCCTTTGGCGTGCTGGCGCTCGTTGTCTCGTCTGAAAGCGTATTCTTAACGATCTTCGTGCTCATCAGTCAGGGGCGGATGTCGCGCCAGTCCGAGCAGAGGTCTCATCTGGACCTTCAAGTAGGCATGCTTTCCGAGCAGGAGTTGACGACGATCCTTCAGATGTTGCAGAAACTCTGCGAGCACGTGGGCGTGAACGTGGAGGCGTCCAAACAAGAAATTCAGTCCTTCAGCACCTCAACGGATGTTCATAAGCTGGCGAGCGAGCTTGCGGACAAACTTCCCGAGAAATAAGTTCGTCCGCGCAAGGAGGTTCTCGATTCAGTCGGATGAAGCTGGGGCGGAACGGGGGGCGCTTAGGCCCCCAGACCTCGCTATCGTTTCTTGGGAGTTTGGGGACAGCCCACACTGGCGGGACTGTAGTCTTCCGAAGCTGCTTTAACCTGCCAGCAAGCTGCGTTCAAGCTGAATCTCGATAGAGCAGGTCGGCCGACTTTTGGTACACTTCTGCTCCTCGGCAGCATTTTTAGCCGTTTCGGTCGCTCGGAACAACGTCCTACTGTGAAACCTCCATGGACCCACCCACGCCGCAGCCGCTTACGGCGTCGCGGGTTCTGGTGGTGGCTGACTTCTCTCTGTTTGCTCGCCGTTCCATCCGGGGCCCGCGCACAAGGCGGGCCGCCGCTGCTGACCAACGACCCGGGTACGCCAGGCAACGGCGATTGGGAAATCAATCTCGGTGTGATGCAGGTCTTGCGCCAGCATCAAGACGTGCTTCAAATCCCGCAAATTGACTTGAACTTCGGACTGGGCGATCGCATCCAGCTTACCTATGAGGTTCCTTACGTTCTTCAGAGGGAGCCCGGTCAGCCGGTTCAAACAGGTTGGGGGAACGCCTTCCCCGGCGTGAAATGGCGATTCCTGGACAATAAGGGCGGTTGGAACGCATCAATCTTTCCGCAGGTCGAGCCACCCGGCTTGGGTGCTGCAATCAAGCCCGGAATCGCCACCAGTGGAACAAGGTTCCTGCTGCCAGTCGAGATCACCAAGACGGTCGGACCGGTAAATCTGGATTTCGAAGTCGGGTACTATTTTCCGTGGCATTCAAGGCAGGAGCGGATTATCGGTTTCGCCGCCGGACACCAGGTGACGCCGAAACTGGAAATCGTGGGAGAAATCTACAACGATTACGCGATGGGGGCACTGCCGCACGACACCACCTTCGATGCCGGAGGACGGTACAAATTCCACAAAGGGCTGCTGTTGCTGTTCATGGCCGGTAGAAGTTTCAGCGGCAATTCAAGCGGCCAGCCGGAATTCATGGGGTACGTCGGCGTGCAGTTCCTGCTCGAGAAATATGGCAAAGAACTGCAAGCGGATCCGTGACGCGTCGAAGCGACAAGTTGTTACTTCACAGGCAGCGGCTGGGCCACACCAAGCTGGGTCAGGAATCCGAGTGCGTCGGTCGATTGCCAGGTTTCCACGCACCTGCCGCCACGGAAGTGATGAATCACCATTCCGGCCGATATGATCAGCTTGGACGTCGGTGCGATTCCCATGTAGTCGCCCTTGTGAGTCCCGTAGAACGTATAACGATTGGCGACTTTCTCACCCTCGGCGATCACATCCTCGCTTGCGAGCCGCATATCCGGAAACGCCAGCCGGAGCGCCGCGTAGTATTCGCGTAGCCCGCCCACGCCGGGTTTCAGTCGTCGCGACAGGCCGTGAAATACAACGGCCTTATCGAACATTTCCAGGTAGCCTTCAAGATCTTTGGCATTGAAGCGTGCGATTGCGCGATGCACGAATTCTATATTTTCTCTTACAGGCATGGGTCACCGTTGGATGAGATATTGGAGTACCGAATTCCACCTCGCCGCGATAACAGGCTCACTGGTGAGGCTTTGAATCGCTCTCTGTGAGTTCCCGCCAGAGAAGATAGCTCGGAACCCCGACCGCTGCGATCGCGATAATGTCAAATCCGATTGGCTTGCGAATGGTGGGGTGCTGTGATTGCTGTTCGTCAGCTCCCGCGTCATGGCAACCCTGTTCCAGGGTGTCCTCGAAAGTGACGTCCGCCGACTTTCCTTCCGGAATGGTGCGAAGTTCGCCGCCATTGTCCAGAGTGAGGCTTCCGCGCATGGCCGAAATCACAATTTCCTTTGCTCCCTTGAATGTCACTTCCCCCGCCGAGATCGAACCGCCGCCCGGGCGGACCAGGCCCGCGGGGGTGCGAATCGAGACGTTGCCGGCTGCAGGTTCCGAGAAGCCCACCGTTCCAGCGTTAATCAATACCTGGATTTCGTTCCCATCGTCCTCCAGTTGGGCGGCACTGCCGGTTGAAAGGTAGACCTGGCTTGGACCGATTTGCACGCGCATCGCGCCCCCGACCTCGGTGTCCAGGTTGTCGCAGGAATAGACGTCTGCGCCCATGACGGCGTTTTGACTGTCGAGGTGACCTCGATCGGTCTGGCCCACAACGCCAAGAACGCGGCGATGTGCGGCAGAGGTCGGCAAGCTAAAAAGGGCGGCAAAACACAACAAAACCACGCCGAGGCGTGCAACATCGCGCATTAGATTCCTCCGAGAGGTACGTTCACAATGTGGTCTCGAAGGGCGAAACCGTCAATTGTAAGGAATGCCGGAGTTGCCACAATTGCAACAGAAGAAAGGGGTTGCACAAAGCGCCGGGGCGCTGAAGCGAACTATGGGCGAAGCCAGAGGGGACCGCTAACGAAGGGATTTCCACGCTCGTAGAAGCGGAGCCGGCGATCGGCTGCTCGCGTAATCCCGATGCGCGTGCTGATGCCGATTGCTCCCACCGGTCGCGCGGCGGTACCAAGCCAGAGCCGGCTTCGCCTCGAACACAGATCGATCCCGTCGAAGCGTTTATCGATTCTCAACGCCGAGGCGAGGCGCCCCGGGCCGCGAGTCAGGTCGAGCAGCCTTGAAACCCGTCGGTTCTGCTCCATCCATCGAATTCCATCCAGGGGCTCGAGCGCGCGGATCAGAGCGCCGGCGCCCACACCGGGCATTTCGCTTGCTACATTAAAGAGCCAGCATGACCCGTAGGTGAAACGAACGTACGCCGTGCCATGAGCTAGAAACAGGGAGGCATTCGCCAGCGAGTGACCCGTGAAAGCGTGGCCCGCGGGGTCGCCCACAGGATAGGCCTCGGTTTCAACAATCCGTCCGCTCACCCGGCCCTGCGGCAGGTCGTGGACCAGCGTCTTGCCAATCAGGAAGCGCGCGAGCTTGACCGTGTCGACGGGCAGGTCGGCCCGGCGAATTCGCCGGATGCGGGAACTCCGAATTGGAGGCACGTGCGTATCCATGTGATCGATTGGCTGACGGTCGAGCCGCTTTGCAAGACGAGCAGGCCCGGACACCACGGATGAAAGCAAATCCGGCACCGGCACGCTCGGGAAGACTCGTCTCCGCCCAAATCGTATCAAGAAAAAGGACAGCAATTGTGACCGACAGACCGAACTGAACGATCTAGCGGCGAAGCAGCAATGCGTTCCAGTTGTTCGCGTTCGGCGGCGACCGTGGTGTCTCAAGCCTGACCGCTGCGAGAGGACTCAATCGTGTGCTATCAGCGGCGCATTTGATTTACCATAGGCGACTGCAAGTGTTTTCAGATCACAGTTACAAGGAGCGTCTGCCATGGCCCCTGCCTGCCCGCATGTGAAAGAAATTCGAAAGGTCAAGCCCAGCTCCAAAGGGTGCGAAGAGTGTTTGAAGATGGGCGATACCTGGGTCCATTTGCGGATGTGCCTCATCTGCGGCAAAGTGGGCTGCTGCGACAGCTCGAAGAACAAACACGCGACGAAACACTTCCACGCCGTGAATCACCCGATTATGCAATCGATCGAACCGGGCGAGGACTGGCGATGGTGCTATGTGGACGAGATCGAAGTGTGAGCGCGACCGGAGGCGAGATGGCGGGCCAAGCAATCATCCCGGGACTGCCGAGGGCAGAAGTTTGGCCGGCGCTGCCGCTGCCGGAATGGAGCACGACGCGCGACACGCTGCACCTGTGGCTGCAGATGGTCGGCAAACTGCGGTTGGCGCTTAGCCCGCGGCTGAATCACTGGTGGGAGGTGCCCCTGTACCTCAGCGCGCGGGGACTGGCGACTTCAGCGGTTCCCTATCAGCTGGGGATCTTCGAGGCAGAGTTCGATTTCATCGACCACGTCCTTCGGTTCACCACCAGCCGCGCCGAAACAAGGACGATTGCCTTGGCACCCCGCAGCGTGGCCGACTTTTACCGCGAGTTCAAGTCAACGCTTGCGGCGCTGCGCATCGAGGCCAAAATCTGGCCGATGCCTGTCGAGATCCCGAATCCGATCCGCTTCGATCAGGATATGATCCACGCGTCCTACGACCCCGTGTTCGCGAATCGATTCTGGCGAGCACTCGCGACCGTGGACTCAATCAGCAAGGAATTCCGGGCTCGTTTTATTGGCAAAGCAAGCCCAGTGCATTTTTTCTGGGGCAGCTTCGATCTGGCGGCCTCTCGTTTTTCCGGGCGCCGCGCTCCGGCGCGCCCGACGGCGGACGTCATCACTCGAGAGGCATACTCGCACGAGGTAAGCAGCGTGGGATGGTGGCCGGGCAATGGCGGGTTCGACGCGCCCATGTTCTATGCGTACGCCGCGCCGGAACCGCCCGGCTTTCGGGACAGCAAGGTCCGACCAGTCCAGGCATTCTACGAGGAAAAGATCGGCGAGTTCCTGCTTCCCTACGATGCCGTGCGGAATTCCGCAGATCCTGCTGCCGCGGTGCTGGAGTTCTTTCAGAGTACCTACGAGGCCAGCGCCAATCTCGGGGGCTGGGATCGCGCAGCTCTCGAGAGGCAGCAGTGAGTTTCCGTCAAGGCCGAACAATCCGTGCAGGTTTGCGCGGCGCTCCAGAATCAGACCTCGCGTCGTCAGCGAGTCGAGGCGGACGGTAGCAAGGGGGTCGAAGACAACGCGCGTGTTTGCGGGCGAGCCGCTTGGGCGAGTACGGAGAGATGACGGGCCAGGAAATGCCTTTGGGCGCGGCGGCCCCAGCCCCGGACAAAGTAGTAATTCAGCGCGCCCGCGGCCCCCGCACTTAGCACGGGGATTATTCTTCCCGCCCACTTTTCGGCGACTTCGGCGCCCACCTTCACCGCCATCCGGTCGATGATGCGCGGCACGAGCCGTTCGACCGCTTGTTTTTCCAGGAAATCGCGCCCCAGATCCAACCCTGCCGCGCTCGCCGCCGCAATCCAAAGACTGACGGTCTCTTCTTCGGTCGTATATTCGAAACCGTAGAGCAGGCTCAGCTTCTGAAGCATTCGCAGGGTGATCGCCGAAAGAATACCCATGTCCGGTACGACGGTAAGGAAGCCGCCGAGTCCCAGCCCAGCGCCTTCAAGCGCTGCCATCCTTGATGCCGATCGGATTGTGCTTGCGGCGATCGGGTCAATCACCTGCGGACCCAGCAGAAACATGTCGTGCCAGGTCTCAACCGGGAGTCGGTGGGCACGCTGGATGTGCCGGAAGTATTTCCGCTCGTCAACCTGAACCTGTTGGTAGGCGCGCCGGAATCCGGCGTTTGCCGCGGAGCTGAAGATGCTT
Organism: Candidatus Cybelea sp.; assembly: GCA_035603235.1. GTDB lineage: Bacteria > Acidobacteriota > Terriglobia > Acidiferrales > UBA7541 > Palsa-295. Next base: position 18,576 of record DATNKU010000009.1, read on the forward strand.
GCGAGCGACGAGGTGTCCCGCTGCTTGGCCATGGAACCATTCTAGCGCGGATCCTTGTGCGGTGACGAGGGCCCGACGCGAGAAGTCGAGTTGTCGGGTGCGTGGGGCCACACGCCGAACCGCCCGGGGAGCCGTCGCAAGGCGCAGCACGCCGCCCTGCTTTCTACGACTTAAGGCGTTTGCGACGATCGGAATCGATTTGCAAATGACTGCGGGATGCCGCATCATGTTTTGCTTCGGTCCATCCGGCGCATCGCTCAAGGTTTAGCGGGCGCGTACGAGAGCCGTCGAAAAATCCTTCGGCCTCGCTCAAGAAAAACCGACGACAAGATCTGACGACGATCAGGGAGAAACGGAATGCGCAGGCCTGCGAGTATTGCTCCGCCAAAGGGAAAACTGGGAGTGCTGATGCCCGGAATGGGAGCGGTCAGCACCACGTTCATGGCCGGCGTCGAACTCGTGCGACGAGGCGAATCTGTCCCGGTCGGATCGCTGACGCAACTGGGCACGATTCGGCTCGGCAAGCGGACCGAAGGGCGCGTCCCCAAAATCAAGGATCTGGTGCCTCTTGCAAAACTCGACGATCTGGTTTTCGGGGGCTGGGACGTATTTCCCGATGACGCCTATCAGGCGGCCGCGAAGGCCGGCGTGCTTGACGCGAAGGACCTCACAAAAGTTCAAAAATTCCTGAAGACGATCAAGCCGATGAAAGCCGCGTTCGACCAGAATTTCGTCAAAAACCTGCAGGGCACGAACGTCAAGAAGGGCAAGACGAAATTCGACCTCGCCGAGCAGATTCGAGAAGACATCCGCAACTTCAAGAAAAAGAACAAATGCGACCGGCTGGTGATGGTTTGGTGCGCCTCGACGGAAGTGTTCCTCAAGGCAGAGGATGTGCACAAGGATTTGCAATCATTCGAAAAGGGCATGAAGACCAACCATCCGGCCATCGCGCCTTCGATGCTTTATGCCTGGGCGGCAATCAGCGAGGGCGTGCCGTTCGCCAATGGCGCGCCGAATCTGACGGTGGACATACCCGCACTGGAGGAATATGCCAAAACCAAGGTAGTGCCGATCGGCGGAAAAGACTTCAAGACCGGTCAAACGCTGCTAAAGACGGTGCTGGCGCCGGCCTTCAAGGCGCGCATGCTGGGCCTGAACGGCTGGTTTTCGACGAATATTCTTGGCAATCGGGACGGTGAAGTGCTGGATGATCCCGGCTCGTTCAAGACCAAGGAAGAATCAAAGCTTGGCGCTCTTGAATATATTCTGCAGCCGGGCATTTATCCGGAACTCTACGGCAAAATCCACCATAAGGTCCGGATTAACTACTATCCGCCCCGCGGAGACAACAAGGAAGGCTGGGACAACATCGACATCTTCGGCTGGCTCGGCTATCCGATGCAGATCAAAGTGGATTTCCTGTGCCGAGACTCGATTCTCGCGGCGCCGATTGTCCTGGACCTCGCGCTGTTTTTTGATCTGGCGAAACGCGCCGGGATGCGCGGCATCCAGGAGTGGCTGAGCTTCTATTTCAAGTCGCCCATGTGCGCCCGTGAGCTCTACCCCGAGCACGATCTGTTCATCCAGTCGATGAAACTGAAGAACACCCTGCGATGGATGATGGGCGAGGAACTCATCACCCATCTCGGTGCCGAATATTACGATTAGCTCGGGGAGTGTCTCGCACTCGAGCAGCAAAACCTCACCCCAGAACCATTCACAAGTCTCGACTCGGCTCAGTGACCGCGACTCGAGCCGAGGGGGCTCCAGAAACGCGCTAGACGAAGTCCGTCCACCCCGATCCCCTTTCTGCGGCACATTCGTTTTGTGGAAGCACGGCCGGGGCTTTATCGCTCGGCGGTTAATTTGAGGAAATGCTCATGGACGGTTGTGTCATCGGTCAGTTCGGGGTGAAATGTAGCGGCCATGACACGCCCTTGGCGTACCAGCACCGGATGGCCGGCGTCTTCGGCGAGCACTTCAATTCCCTGCCCCACGGATTCGATAATCGGCGCGCGAATGAATACCATCTCGAGCGGTTCCTTGCTCAGTTTCGTTTTGCCCATGTGAACGTCGCTTGCGAGCTGGCGGCCGTAGCCGTTTCGCAGAATGGTTACGTCGAGAAGGCCGAGCGACGCCTGCGCCGGGCCGTGCACCTCGCGCGCGAGCAGGATGGCGCCGGCACACGTGCCGAAAAACGCACCGCCGTTTGAGGCAAATCGCTTCAGCGCGTCAAACAGGCCCTCCTCGGTCATCACCTTGAGATGAGTGCTGCTCTCTCCGCCCGGCAGAATGATGCCGTCAACATCGGCAAGGTCCTCGGGCCGGCGCACGAAGCTGTGCGAGGCGCCAAGGCGGTTGAGCGCCTTGGCGTGTGCATCGAAGTCGCCTTGAATTGCGAGAATACCGATCTGCATTTTGGCGGTTACCAATCGCTGTGTTGCGAGCCGCGTGCCCAAGAATTCCCGGTCACGACCGTAAAGGGAACGATGCTCCCGGTCAAATCCTCACCATCCCCGGGTTTGCAGTAGGTCCTTTTCCTCGATTTGACGGACGTCGAGCCCCTTCATTGCCTCACCCAACTCCTCGGAGGCTTCCAGGACGGCTTTCGCGTCTTTGTAGTGCGTGGTCGCTTTTACGATGGCGCGCGCGCGCTGCGCCGGGTCGCTGGATTTGAAGATTCCCGAGCCGACGAATACCGATTCCGCGCCGAGCTGCATCACCAGTGCCGCGTCCGCCGGAGTGGCAATGCCGCCTGCGGAAAAATTCGGCACCGGCAATTTGCCGTTCTTCGCGACCCACGCGACCAGTTCGAACGGCGCGCCGAGTTCCTTCGCCTCATGCACCAGTTCCTCCTCACCGAGCGTAGTGAGCTTTTTCATCTGGCCAACGATCGCGCGCATGTGCCGCACTGCCTCAACGATATTTCCGGATCCTGCTTCGCCTTTCGTACGGACCATCGCGGCCCCTTCGGCGATGCGCCGCAAGGCTTCCCCTAGATTTCGAGCGCCGCAAACAAACGGCACCTTGAAACCGTGCTTCCAGACGTGGTGCTCCTCGTCGGCAGGCGTAAGCACCTCGCTTTCGTCAATGTAGTCAACCTCAAGAGCCTCCAACACCTGCGCCTCGGCAAAATGGCCGATGCGAACCTTGGCCATCACCGGAATCGAAACGGTATCCATGATTTCGCGGATCACGCGCGGCGCTGCCATACGCGCCACCCCCCCTTCCTTGCGGATGTCAGAAGGTACCCGCTCGAGCGCCATCACCGAGCAAGCTCCCGCGTCCTCGGCGATCTTGGCCTGCTCGGCGTTGGTAACGTCCATGATCACGCCGCCCTTCAGCATTTCCGCCAAACCAACCTTCACCCGCCACAAACTGTTGTTCATCAAGTCCATGATTTCTCCCCTTTTGATTTCATGCTCCGCTGGTTGCCTGTGCCGCCGGACGGAATCGCGCCGGATCGATCTCGACAAACTTGCCGGTCGCTCGCGCCAGCACGACGCCCGAAGAATCGCGAATCTCGCCCCGCCGCGTCCGTAACCGTCCGTTTCGCTCGACTTCCCAGCCTTCGACCGTCACTTCCTGTTCCACCCGAACCGGTTTCAAATATTCCACCGTCATCTCTGCTGTAACCGCAATATCCTTTTCGAATCGATTCACCTTGGCCATCACTTCATCCAGCAACGTCGCGACGATCCCGCCATGAACGAACCCCGGGCCTCCCTGGTATTGGGGCCCGATCCGAAACACGCCGCGAATGTGTCGCGTGACGTCATCCTGCTCGAACGCCAGCTGCATGCCGCGCTCGTTCGCGCCGCCGCAGCCGAAACAGTGGTTCTCCAGATTTGGTTTCAGCAGCATCCCTGTCAGATCGTCAGATCAGCGCGACTCGAGAGCGAGATTCGTCCCGACCGCCGCGCTGCCGCTTGCGAAGCTCAGACTCGAGCAGCCCGGCGAGCTTCTCAATTCCCTGTGCAATGCGCTTCTCATCTACGGCCGCGAAACCGAGTCGCAGCGTGTTGGGCCGCGGCTGTTGTGACTGAAAGTATCTCCCGGGCAAGAACAATATCCCGCGCTCGCGGGCGTGTATGAGCAGCTCGCCGGCGTCAAAACCGGAAGGCAAAGTTACCCAGAGCGACATACCGCCCTCAGGATGCGTCCAGGAGGTGCCGTCGGGCATGTGCCGCTCGAGCGCCTCTTCCATCGCGGCAAGGCGATCGCGGTATAGCTTTCGCATTCTGACAAGATGTCGCGCGAAATATCCGCGGCGCATGAACTCGGCCATGGCCGCCTGCGAAAGCTGGTCGGTGTGCAAGTCGGTTGACTGCTTGACCAAGCGCAGGCGCTCGATTGCGCTCTCCGGACCGATGCACCAGCCGACGCGCAGGCCGGGGAATGCTGTTTTGGAGAAGCTGTCCAGATGAATCACATTCCCAGCCGTATCGAGCGTCTTAAGCGACGGAATGGAATTGCCGCGCAGCCGCAGGCGCGCATAGATGCCGTCTTCAATCACGGGAACCTGGTAATGGCCGGCGATCTCCAGCAGCCGCCGGCGCTCGGCCAACGGCAAAACCGTGCCCGTAGGATTGTGAAAATCCGGAGTGATAAGCAGGAATTTGACCCGGTTTTGCAGTAGCACGGTCTCAAGATTGTCCACATCGAGACCCACATGGCCGGTGCGGGCGGGATCGGTTTCGACGCTCACGGCCAGGGTGCGTACCCGCGCGCCGGCAAAAATCGCGATGGCGCCGGGATAGCCGGGATTTTCAAGAGCCACGGAATCGCCTGGCCGCAGGAAGGCCTTGCAAACCAGATCGATCGCCTGCTGGCAGCCGTCGCTGATGAGCAGCTGTTCTCCTCGAACAACCAATCCTTCGCCGCGAAACAGCTCGATCAATTCCTTCCTGAGCGGTTCGTAACCGTCGGTCGGGCCCAGCTGCAGAATTCGGCCCCCGTCGCGGCGGAGCACGTCGTTCGCGCAGCGACGAAACTCCTCGAGAGGAAAGTATTCGGCCTGGGGCCGCGCCACGGTGAACGCAATCGCGCCCGGAGGAACCTCGGGCATCATGCGGCTCAGGCTCTCCTCGCCGCGGTCGTCGGCAAATAGCGCTTCCCAGCGCATGCTTCCTCCGTTCCCATTCGTGCGAGGCGGCGGAGAAAACTGCTTCACAGGGCTGCCGCAAATATAGGTGCCGCGACCAACATGGCCGCTGATCAGTCCCTCCGATTCCAGTTCCGCGTAGGCATTCGCAACCGTCGTGCGGTGGACGCCGAGCTGGCCGGCAAGTTCGCGGCTTGCAGGGATGCGGTCTCCGGAACGAAGCTCGCCGGAATGCACCAGCGCCCGCAGCTGATCGCGAAGCTGCACGTATAAGGGGATGTGGCTTTCCGGCTGCAAATGGAGTGGAAGCATTGGCCCGTTCCTATGGGCCAATATAACGCACGGCTCAGAGGTGTAAAGAGCCAATATGTCTTTTCTGCAGATTATTCGCTGAACAACTTGGATTGCACTTCAGGTAGCGCGGGGCTGTCCCTGGTCGCCCGCGGCGAGCGCCGGGCCACGCCGACAACCCCCAGGACTTTCATATCGGCCAGGGCCGTGCGCGGAATGAACATGTGCAAAACGTTGCCATGCAGGTCGGGGGGAGTCAGCCGCACCCCAGTGTCCAGAAGGTCCAGCAGATTGTTCGAGACGATCCCTTCCATGGCGTCATCGTCGTGAAAACGCAGTCGGACCCAGAGGCCGTCGAGCTTGGGACGGCTCAGGAATGTCTTCCTCTCCGGTTCAAAGTGGTCCTTGAACTCACGGACAAAATAGACGGATTTGACGTCCGCGAGCGGCAGCGACCTCTGCTCACCGTCGGTTGACAGGAGGTCAATCTCGCCCGACCTGCCGAGCATGGCGGGATTTAGATAACCCTGGACTGCCGACCTGTCGAGCAGCAAGACTACGACCTTCTTATGCGTCGAAGCTGGGGCTCGGCTTTTCACAGCTCAGAGGCCATTTTTGGGTGGGGATATTGCTATGCCCGCAGGGATTATGTTATCGTTAGGGCTGATTTTTTGTCAAGTTGTTGTTGCTTAAAGGGTTAGCTCCAGGGCGTATTTTACAGCGGGCGGTCGCTGGCCCTGACCTTCGTGGCCTCTATCAGCCATATTTGCCGACACCTACGCGACCAACGAGCGGCCCTACGTTTGACCGTACCCGCGCGGCCGATCCCGTACGTCCTTGGATGAAGGAAAGTGCCAGAACGTGGAAACCCAGATTCGGACATTCCTGAACGGCCTGCGGGTCGAAAAGGGCCTCTCAGACAATACGATCCAAGCGTATCGGCGCGATATTACGAAATTTGCAGCGTTCGCGGCCAAGCGCCAGCTGGGTGCAAGCGACGTGGGAAGAGCCGACATTGTGGATTTCCTGGGAACTCTATACCGCAAGGGACTCGACAGCCGGTCAGTCGCGCGACACCTGGTCACCATCCGGCACTTTTTCCGTTATGCCCTGGTAGAGGGCTACGTTCAGGATGATCCGGCGGCCACCATCGAATCGCCGCGGTTCCGACAGAGCCTCCCCGAATTCCTGAGTCTTGACGAGGTAGACAGGCTGCTCCGCCAACCGGACACGACCGCGACTGCCGGCACACGCGACCGGGCCATGATCGAGCTCATGTACTCGTGCGGACTGCGCGTTTCGGAACTCTGCGGGCTGCGCGTGGCCGACCTGGAAGCCGAAGGCGGATGTCTGCGATGTATCGGCAAGGGAGACAAGGAACGGCTGGTTCCGGTCGGGCGGCAGGCGCTCGAGGCGGTGCAGCGATATCTGCGCACGAGTCGGCCCAAGCTGCTGGGCGAGGGCTCGTCACCCTTTCTTTTTCTGAATCAGGCAGGCCGCAAGGTGGGACGCATCACATTTTGGAAGAAGCTTGGGGAGTACGGTCGCAAAGCGGGGCTCCGGAAGGCTCTGACACCCCATATGTTGCGCCATAGTTTCGCGACTCATCTGCTGGATCGCGGGGCCGATCTGCGGTCCGTACAAATGATGCTGGGCCATTCCGATATCTCGACCACGCAGATCTACACGCACGTGGTCGAGGAGAGACTGAAACAAGTTTATAGGGCGCACCACCCGCGCGCCTGAAACTCCGGCGGGGCCAGCGAGAAGGAGCACGACTTCATGCCCGACTACATGTATTTGCTCGAAAGCAGGCTTTCGCCCGAGCAGCGCGCCACGCTCGAACGGGTCCAGGAACTGTCCCGTTCGCAGGAAATGAACGTCTATCTCACGGGCGGCGCCATCCGGGATTTGATTTCCGGCCAGCCGATCCGCGATCTGGATTTCACAGTCGAGGGCAACCCGGTTCGCATGGTACGTGAGCTGGAAAAAGGCGGAGCGCGCGTTGTCTGGGAAAGCGAGAAACTTCGTCACTTCGAGATGATCTTCGCCGGCGATGCCGACGGTTCAATTTCGGCGGCGCGGAACGACGTATACGACAAGCCCGGTGCGAAACCCGAATACCATTTCGGGGGCATCATGGAAGATCTTCGGCGGCGCGATTTCTCGTTCAACGCTATTGCGATTTCGCTCAACGCGCAATCGCGCGGCTTGCTGCTGGACCCCACCAACGGCCTCGCCGATCTGGAAAGGCAGGAGGTCCGCGCGCTTTCCATTCACGCCTTCACCAACCAACCCGTGCGACTGATGCGCATCCTGCGCTACTGCGCCCGCATGGGAGCCAAGATGGAGGCGCGCACGCAGGAATGGTTTGAACTGGCGATGGAACGCCAGCTCTACGAGAACATCGAAGGCGCCGAAGCTGGCCACGAAGTTCGTGCGCTCGCGCGAGAAGAGAACCCGACGGCGACGCTGAAACTATGGGAAACGCGAGGATTGCTGGCATCGGTCCATCCCAGATTGCAGAAGCGGAAGCCTGACTATGAGAGTTTGAACAAGCTCGCGCGCATCCGCTCCAATTTGCTCGCCGCCGGGATCCGTCCGCGCCCGCAAGTCGCCGTCACCAGTTATGTAATCGGCCGCCTGAAAGCGAGAGAGGCCGCCGTAGCACTGCGCAACATGGAGTTCCGTTCCTCGGAGGTGGATGCGATTGCGCATCTGGTTCCCGAAGCGCAGAAAGTGGTCAAGATTCTGAAGGGCCGCAAGACCAACTCGGCCCGCGACGCCTATTTCTACCTTGCTTCCCTGCCCCCGGAGATGCTTGCGTTCATCGAGGTTGAGCTGCCAAATCCGCGCGCGGTTTCGAAGATTCGCAACTATGTACAGAAATGGCGGCCGATGCGGCTCGCGCTGCCCTTTGGCGAACTCGACGCGCTGGGCGTGGCGCGCGGCCCGAAGTTCGACAAGATCATCGAGCAGCTTTTTGAAATGCAGCTTCGCGGCAAGGCGCGGTCTCCGGAGGACCGCACCAAGGCGCTGCGCAGCCTGGCGGGAATTAAGGAAGAACCGAAGAAAAAGGAAGAGAAGGAAAAGAAAAAGCCCAAGGGAAAAGAATCCGTTGCGGCCGCAAAAACGCCCGATGCGAAAGACGCAAAGCAGCCCGACAAGCGTCCGCCGCAGCTCGCTCCTGACGCTGCGCATCCGCCGGCGAAAACTCCGCCGAGCGCAACCAAAGCGACGCATTCGGCGGCAGCCGCCATTGGCGCAAGGGCTCAAGCGAAGCACGAAGATGCAGCAAAAGCGCATCATGCCGCTCACAAGCGCGCGCCGGCCGTGCGCCCGAAACCCAAGGCGCACCCGGCCAAGAAAGCCCGCGGCAGGTGACGCGACTTTGAAGTTGCGATGACGTCGCGCACCCGATGGCATTCGGCAGGGCAGACCAGTCTGGCGCCAACTCGTTCGATCGGCGCGCGACACAGCCTTCCATGATCTTGAATCGCCAGCGCCGTGTCCGCGTTTCCGTCCGGGACCTGAAGGAATTCGTCTCCCGCGCTCGCCACGCACTTCGCCTGCCTGCCACCTCGGTCACCGTTTGCCTGGTGACGAACTCCGAAATCGCCCGGTGGAATCGCGAGTATCGCGGCAAGAGCGCGGCTACCGATGTTCTGTCATTTCCTGCCGGTGAGCCGCTGAGAAGACCCGGAGGTTCTGGCGCTCGCAAGAAGGCTGATTCGTTTTCCCCAGTTTTGTTTGCAACACCCGATTCCCCGGCCCCCTACCTCGGCGACATCGCGATTGCGCCAGAAGTCGCGCGGCGCAACGCACGGCGCTTAGGCCGGCCATTCGCCCAGGAGATGCGGATTCTGATCCTTCATGGCATGCTTCATTTGATGGGTTATGATCACGAGACCGACGCGGGGGAAATGGACCGCCGCGAGCGGCGGTTGCGGCGCGCGCTCGGCCTGGGTTAGACGATGCCGATTCTCCTCTACATCGTGGGCGTGACAATCCTGACGGCCGGTCTGATCGTCGTGTCCTATCTCGATCGCGTGTATCGGGAGCTTGGCCGCGCGTCCCGAGGCCAGATTCACGAACACCTCGAGGCATTTGAGACCGAGATCGAGCCGCGCTTCAAAATGGATCGGGCGCGCGCGGGCCTCGCATTCAGCCTGCTCGCGCGGTTCTGGATCGTTGTGGTAACGACGATCACGGCGCTCGGCATCGTTTACTTTGAGCCGGACCGCTGGCAAACCGCTCTGGAAATTGTCCTGCTGCTGGGCGCAGAGGTCGTCATCGCCATGCAGTTGCTGCCGCTGATGTTGCTTGCCGGCACCAGTGGGCACTGGGTATCGCCGCTGGTGCCTCCGGTGCGGCTGTGCCTGTGGATTATCTGGCCGATTCTTACGGTGCTCGATCTCGCCGTCTCGGTACTGCGAATTTCCGAGGAGGAGCCGAGCGCGCCCGCGGCCGAGCAAAAGGCGATCGAAGCGCTGGTCGACGCGGCGACCGAGGAAGGGATCATCGAGCAGGATGAGGCGCGCCTGATCGAGCAGGTCGTGGAATTCGGCGACAAACGTGTCCGAGATGTCATGACACCGCGGCCTGACGTAGTGGCTATTTCGGCCCGTGCGTCGCTCGAAGAACTTCGAAAGCGCGTGGTCGCGACAAAATTCTCGCGGCTGCCGGTATATGAAAAAACGATGGATGACATTGCCGGAATCGTAGTCTCGCGCGACATGCTTGAGGTTCCCGACCGCGACGCAGGAAGGCGCACGGTACGAGAGTTGATGCGGCCGGCCCTATTTGTCCCGGAAATGAAATTCGGTTCCGAGCTGCTGAAGGAAATGCAGCGTAAGAACCAGCAGATGGCCATCGTGATTGACGAGTACGGATTACTCGCCGGAGTTGTGACCATCGAGGACCTGGTGGAGGAAATTGTAGGCGAGATTGGCGAGGAAGACAGGCGACCCGCGCCCGACGTGATTCGTGAAGGCGGCGGTGCGATGGTCCTGCGCGGCAGCGTGCCGGTGGATAAAATCGCCGAGCTTTTCGGCGTCGCGCTTGAAACCGCAGCACAACATTCCAATGTGACGACGATTGCAGGTCTTCTGAACAGCGTCGCCGGACACGTTCCACGCACCGGGGAAGTGGTCGAGTTCGACGGGCTTCGCTTCGAGGTCCTCGAAGCCAATCAGCGCAAGGTGCTTCGTGTCCGCGCGCGCCGCGCGACCGCAGCCTCGATTTCGACCGCCCGCGCAGTCTAGCTCCGCAGATTCCGAGCTCTCTAGCCTCGTGCTCGACCGAGTTGGGCAACTTCCTCGCGAAGTTCGCGGAGTTCGCGCTGCAGTTCCGGCAGACGATTGAAGACGGCTACCGACTTGCGCCAGGCGAGATTGTCCATGGCGGGATATCCGGAGTAGATCGCACCGGCGGGAACATCCGAAGGTACCCCGCTCTGCGACGAAATCGTGGCGCCGTCGCCGATACTCAGATGTCCGGCGGTGCCAACTTGCCCGGCGAGAACGCAACGATCGCCAACCTGCGTCGTACCGGCGAGACCCACCTGGCCGCAGAGCAGCGTGTCTTCCCCCACGTTGCACGCATGACCAACTTGCACGAGGTTGTCGATTTTCGTGCCGCGGCCTATCGATGTTTCGCCGACGGTCGCGCGATCGATCGCCGAGTGCGCCTGAACCTCGACATCATCCCCGACGACGGTGATGCCCGCCTGGCGCATCTTGTGCCAGTGGCCGCTAGCCTCGCGGGCGAACCCGAAACCATCGCTGCCGATGACGACGCCGTTCTGCAGCAAAACGTGATGACCGAGCCGGCAATCTTCGCGTACGCAGACGTGCGAGTGCGCGAAGAAATGATCTCCGATGCGCGCACCGCGATAAATCGACACAAAGCTGTGCAGAACCGCGTGGGTGCCGATCTCGACATCCTCGTCAACGAAGCAGTACGGGCCGATGTGCGCGCCGACTCCAATCTTGGCAGACTCTGCAATGACGGCAGTCGGATGGATGCTCGGAGCATAGCGTGGCGTCGGGTGAAACAGCTCGATTGCGCGCGCGAAATCCAGATAGGGATTGGCCGATCGCAGCGCCGCGATGCGCGGGCGCGGCTCATCCCGCGCGATAAGGACCGCCGAGGCGCGCGTCGTCTCCAGCGCCGAGCGGTACTTGCGGTTGACCAGAAATGTCAGGTCTCCGCCCCGTGCTTCCTCGATCCCGGCGACGCCAGCGATTTCAAGGCTTGCGTCGCCGTCAACGGCGCAGGCTAGTTTCTCAGCGATCTCTCCGAGTTTCATGGCGGGCTCCTTGCGGCGTTGGCTACGGCAGGTTGAAAGTCAAAAGCTGAAAGCTCAAATCGAAGAACGGCAGCTCGCGCGACCAGGATGAGGCCGTCGTTTGCGCTAACTCCCGACGCCCTCGCGGATCATTTTCTTGAGCGCGGCTTGGTCCAGGTCACCTAGGCGCTTGAACCGTACGCAACAGCGCCCGATGTCGGCCTTCGGAAGGGCCTGCTTGTAACGCTTGGCCACATCTTCTGTCCCGTCGGCCGCGCTGAGGTACAGCGATATGTAGGCTGCGTTGCTAGCCACCCCGATACGAAACCAATCGGCCTCGCGCCCACCGGCATATTTCAACCTGCAGTGACCGTAGGCGAGCATGCCGGACTGAATGAACGGCTCAAGTTTTGTGGCACTGCGGATCAACTGGTCGAGCGCGGCGACGTCGGACTTGCGCGGTTCTTTGAGTTTCGCCATATATTGAGCGGGAGTTGCGACCTCCAGTTGGCCTTTCATGGCGCCCAGACTAACATCAGGATTTGACACGGTAAAGGACCGGGGACTGCGCGCCCGCGAGTTCGGCGTTCGCAACGTTCCGTTTGGTGTCAACCCAACGACGCGAGATACCAACCGCAGGTACGCCGAAAACGCGCGGGATTCGGCCGTCGGGTTGCTTACTTGCCGAGGAGCTGACGGGCAATCACCAGTCGCTGTATCTCGCTGGTTCCTTCGCCGATGGTGCAGAGTTTGACGTCGCGATAGAATTTTTCCGCGGGGTAATCCTTGATGAAGCCGTAGCCCCCGTGAATCTGCACTGCTTCGTTAGCGACGCGCACGGCAACTTCTCCGGCATAGAGCTTGGCCATGCTCGATTCGGTCGTGATGCGAGCGTCGTAATCGCCCGCCGCGATGGCCCGATCCGCCAGGAATGCGGCACGATAGGTCAGCAGACGCGCTGCTTCGATTTGCGTGGCCATATCGGCGAGTTTGAACTGGATCGCCTGAAATTCGGAAATGAGTTTGCCGAACTGTTTGCGCTGCTTGGCGTAGCGGACCGAGCATTCGTAGGCGCCCTGGGCCATGCCCAAGCCGAGCGATGCGATGGAAATGCGGCCGCCGTCCAGTATCTGCAGGCTGTTGATGAAACCCTTGCCCTCGCTGCCCAGAATGTTCTCCGAAGGGACGCGGCAATCGGCGAAGACAACCTCGCTGGTATCGCTCGCGCGCAGACCGAGCTTGTTTTCCTTCTTGCCCGGGCGGAACCCAGGAGTTCCCTTCTCGATGATGAAGGCGGAAATACCGTGGTGCTTTTTCGACGCGTCCGTTACGGCCATGGCGACACAGACGTCGGCGTGGTGGCCGTTGGTGGTGAACGTTTTCGCTCCATTGATGAGCCAGGTGCCATCTTTTCTTGTCGCGACTGTGCGCGTGCCGCCGGCATCGGAGCCGGCCTCGGGCTCGGTGAGGGACCAGCAGCCGAGTTTCTTTCCCTGTGCCAGCGGAACCACATATTTCAACCTCTGCGCTTCATCGCCGAATTTATAGATGTGATTCGTGCAGAGCGAATTGTGGGCCGCTACGATGATGCCGATCGACCCGTCCACGCGGGACAGCTCTTCGATGATGATGGCGTATTCCAAATAGCCCATTCCCGCGCCGCCGTACTTCTCCGGGAATATCACCCCGAGAAAACCCATTTCGGCAAGCTTGGGAATGATCTCGGAGGGGAAAGTCGAGGTCTCGTCCCACTCCATTATATGGGGCGCGATTTCCCCCTCGGCGAATTCGCGGACGGTGCGGCGAAGGTGGTTCTGCTCGTCGGTGAGTGCGAAGTCCACGCTACGTTTATACCACGGCAGCTCGGGTGGGAATGGCGATCGCGCCTGCGTTGAGCACAGATTGACACCGACCAAGGGCTGCTCGGCGCCGAATGCACCCCAGCATCGTCCGGGCGCGCTACAAGGCGAGCGAGGCGACGCCGGAGCGACGGCCTACGGCGCGGAGGACAAGATCGGCGAGCGCTCGTATCAGCAGAGGCGAATCATTGAGCGCCGGCATCATATGAAATTCCGTGATGCCGAGTGATTCGGCCAACTCTCGAGCTTCGATATTGATTTCGTGCAGCGTCTCAATGTGTTCGGTGAGAAACGAGATCGGAATCACCAGCATACGGTGCTGGCCCTCGCTTGCCATGCGCTCGATCGTACCGGTGAGCGAAGGCGTGAGCCATTTCTGCGGGCCGACGCGGCTCTGAAAACAAAGGACGTGCGGGTTGGACCACGAGCCGAGCTCGCGAACCAGACGCACCGACGTTTCGATGTGCTGAGGATAGGGGTCCCCCTTTTCGACCAGCGTCATCGGGAGGCCGTGCGCGCTGAATACCAGGTGAACCTCCTCGGGGTTCGGGAGTTGCTGGAGAACGCTGTTGATGCGCTCAACGATTCCGGCGATATAGTCCGGATGATCAAAGAAATGGTCGATGAGATGGACCGGAACCTTGGGCTTGTAGAGGCGGTTCCACTGCTTCAGGCTGCTGCCGGTCGTTGCAAACGAATAGTGCGGGTAGAGCGGCAGAAGCACGATTTCATCAAAGGGCGCACTTTCAAGTGCGGCGATTGCTTCGCTGGTGTCTGGATGCCAGTAGCGCATGGCCACGATCGTGCGCGCAGGAATATGGGGGCGCAGCGCGAGCTCCAGTGCCCGCGCCTGCTGCTCGGTGAGACGGCGGATCGGCGAACCGCCGCCAATCGCGGCATAATGCTGCCCCGCAACCTTGGAGCGCGTGACCGATATGAGCTTGGCCAGCGGCTTGCGCGCAAGAAACGACCCGGGAAAGTTGATGATGTCGGGATCGCAGAACAGATTGTAGAGAAACGGCTCGACGGCCGCTTGAGAGTCCGGACCACCCAGTTGGAACAGGACGACTGCGAGGCTCTTGGCAGCGGGCATGGTTTCGGTTTCCAGCTAGTAAGATGCCATAACCGAAGCGTGCGACTCCAGAAAAACTGGCGGGCATCCAGGGCTGTGGGCGGATCGCGGGAGGGCGTCCGGGGGACACTTGCGTCACACAAGCCGAAGTCACGTCCGAACCAACAACTCGGGTGCAACCGGCGTCGCAGGTTTTCGCGGCGAATCAGCGCGACGATGCGTTATTGACGCCTCCGAAGAATATGTCTACATTCGTAAGGTGCCTGTCAAAAAAGTACAAATCGGCCAAGTCTGGAAGCAGGACGGCACCGGCGATTCCTTCCTGGTCACGAAGATCTACAACGAAGCGCTGACCTCGTTTGCCGTCCTTCGCAAGACCGGATCGGAGAACGAGCCTCCGATGCGCGTCAAGGTCGCACACACGGGCGGCGCGGCGGACCTGCCCGGATTCTCCTACACACAGCAGTCCGACGATTTCTAGCACGGGGCTGGACGACCGACCGAGATCGGTTCGGTGCTTGGTTGAAACCCAGCGCTTCAAGCGAATCCCCTTCAGTAACACCGTTTTCGCCGATCGTCTGGACGGCCGTTAATTCGGATTTAAGTCCCGGAAAGTCCTGAAGTGCGATCATGCGACGCTGCGGTACATCCCAGGATTGCGTACACGTTTGCTCGAAGCTGGATTAGAATGGGTTTTGCATGGCTTCCTCGTCCGGGTCAAACTTCGTTCACCTCCATCTCCACACGGATTACTCTCTTCTGGACGGCGCGTGCGAAATTGGGGAACTCACTGCGGAAGCCGCACGTCGTGGGATGCCGGCGGTTGCCGTAACTGACCACGGCAATCTGTTTGCGGCTGCAAACTTTTATCACCAGGCCACTACGCACGGCGTCAAGCCGATCATCGGCTGCGAAGTATACGTTGCGCCGGACAATCACAAGAATCGCGGCGCTGAAGCCGAGCGCTCGAACCACCTGGTGCTTTTGTGTGAGAACGACGAAGGCTATCGCAATCTGATCCAGCTGGTATCGACCGGATACCTGGACGGCTTCTATTACAAGCCGCGCGTGGATCACGAACTCCTCGCACGCCACAGCAAGGGCCTCATCGCGCTGTCAGCTTGCCTGCGGGGCGAAGTGGCCGATGCCCTGCTTTCTGAGAAATACGATCAGGCGCGCACGAATGCCTATCGCCTGCGCGACATCTTCGGCAAGGGTAACTTCTTCCTCGAAGTGCAGGACCAGGGTATGGCCATCGAGACGCGCATCAACCGCGATCTTGTCAGTCTCTCCCGCGAGACCGGCATTCCGCTGGTCGCAACAAATGATTGCCATTATCTGACCCAGTCGGATTCTCATGCGCAGGAAGTCCTGATGTGCATTCAGACCGGGAAGACCATGAGCGACGGCCAGCGGATGAAGTTCGCAACCGATCAATTCTATTTCAAGACGGCCGAAGAGATGGCCCAGGTCTTCCACGAGCTTCCCGACGCTGTGTCGCGCACACTGGCGATCGCCGAACGCTGCAACGTGAAGATCCAGCGTGTGAGCAACCCCTTTCCCGAATTCAAGGTTCCCGAAGGGCATACCACCGATTCGTATTTCGAAAAGGTCGCGCGGGAAGGTTTCTCGACACGCGCGGTACAACTGGAACGCCTCGCGCGCGAGAATCACCTGCGCCATTCGCTTTCTGAATACGAGAGTCGCTTGTCGGCGGAAATCCAGATGATCCAAAAGATGCGCTTCGCCGGATACTTCCTGATCGTCTGGGATTTTATCCGCTACGCGCGCGCACAGGAGGTTCCCGTGGGGCCAGGCCGCGGTTCCGCCGCGGGAAGCCTGGTGAGCTATGCGCTGCAGATCACCGACGTGGACCCGCTGCAATACGATCTGCTGTTTGAGCGATTCCTGAACCCCGAACGCGTGTCGATGCCCGATATCGACATCGACTTCTGCATGCGCAGGCGCGGCGAGGTAATTGAGTATGTCCGCCAGACGTACGGAGAGAAGAGCGTCGCGCAAATCATTACCTTCGGCACCATGGCGGCCAAGGCCGTCCTCAAGGACGCGGGCCGCGCGCTTAACATGCCGTATGGCGAAGTGGACAAGATTGCAAAGATGATTCCCGCCACGCTGAATATCGAGCTCGAGGACGCTCTGAAACAAACCCCTCAGCTCGAGTCCCTGCGGAAAACCGACGAACGCGTCAAGGAACTTGTCGAGGTGGCGCTGCGCCTGGAAGGGCTGACGCGTCACGCCTCTACGCACGCCGCGGGCGTCGTGATCTCACCGCAGCCGCTGACAGAAATCGTTCCGCTGTACAAGTCAAACAAGGATGAGGTCACGACCCAGTACGACATGAACGCACTGGAGCGTATCGGTCTTCTAAAGATGGACTTTCTCGGGCTGACCACGCTCACCGTGCTCGATGACGCCGTGCGCCTGATCCAGCAGAACCGCGGCGTGGCCGTTGACCTGCCCGCGCTCCCGCTTGACGACGCCTCGACCTACGCGCTGTTCGCTCGCGGCGACACGACCGGCATCTTCCAGTTTGAATCGCACGGGATGCGCGACATTCTGAGACGCTACCAACCGACGCGGCTTGAGGATCTGACTGCGCTCAACGCCCTGTACCGCCCCGGGCCGATCCAGGGCGGCATGATTCCGGATTTCATCGCGCGAAAGCACGGAGAGAAGAAAGTCACCTACGATCTGCCCGAGCTGGAGGAAATTCTTTCCGAGACGTGGGGCGTGATTCTGTATCAGGAACAGGTGATGCAGATCGCAAACCGCCTGGCGGGTTTCTCCCTGGGCGATGCCGACCTGCTGCGGCGCGCGATGGGCAAGAAGAAGCCGGAAGAGATGGCTGCCCAACGTGAGAAATTTCTTACCGGCTGCCAGGCGCGCAAGGTGCCGGTGAAAAAGGCTACCAAGATCTTCGACTTGATGGCGGAGTTTGCCGGCTACGGATTCAATAAGTCTCACTCTTGCGCCTACGCTCTGCTGGCATATCAGACCGCCTGGCTTAAAACGCATTATCCGGTTGAATTCATGGCCGCCATGCTCACGTCGGAAACAGGAAATACCGAAAAGGTCGTTAAGTTCATCAACGAGTCGCGCAGTATGGGCATCACGGTTCTGCCGCCAGACGTGAATTCAAGCGCTCTGAATTTCACGCCGGTCGGCGACTCGATTCGTTTCGGGCTCACGGCGATCAAGAACGTGGGCGAGAACACCGTAAAGGGAATCCTCACTGCCAGAGACACGCTGGGGCGGTTCACGAACTTCTTTGAGTTCTGCGGATCGGTCGATTCGCGCTTGATGAACAAGCGGGTGCTCGAGAGTCTGGTGCGTGCAGGCGCCCTTGACGGCCTGGGTGCGCATCGCGGTCAGATGATTTCCGTGATCGATCGCGCAATCGAGCGCGCGCAGAAACTGCAGCGCGCCAAGGAAAGTGGTCAGCACGGGCTCTTCGGGGGCGCGGCCTCGGCGTCATCGCCTCCGCCTCCTGAGATCTTGCCGGATGTGGACGAATGGCCGGAGCACGAAATCCTCGCCGCCGAGTATTCCACTCTGGGCTTCTATATCTCCGGGCACCCGCTTGATAAATACGCCGGGCGGTTGCAGGAACTCCAGGCGACCGAGCTATCGACGCTGGAAAGTCGGCGCAACGGCGAGGACATTGTGGTGGCCGGTATCATCGTCCAGTTGCGCCCGATGCGATCGCGTCGCGGTGCACGCTGGGCGATTCTGACGCTACAGGACCGCACGGGTGTATGCGAAGCACTGGTTTTCCCTGAATCGTTTCAAAAGCTTGAAGCCATACTCAAGGCTGCTACTCCGCTGCTGGTGAAAGGCCGCGTGGCGATCGAGGACGTGGGAACCCGCGTCATAGTGTCCGATGCGAGATTGCTCGACCAGGTGCGCGAACCTGTGCTGAACGGCGCCGCACGGGCGACCGCCGCACCCAGTCTGTTGCGCGTGCGAGTGAGCCGCAGTTCTATGGACGCAGCAATCATTGACCAGCTGCATGAACTTTTCGCAAGCCGCCCGGGCCGCTGCCGAATCGCTTTCGAGCTTGTCGAGGATGATGGAACCGAGGCCACGATTGACGCGGGCAGTGCGGTGCGGGCCGATCCCGATCTGATTGAGCGCGTGCAGCAGATTTGCGGTGGCGATTCCGTTGCGGTGCTGCAATGAGCGATTCGCCAGAGCAGAAGGAGAAACACAAGCTGGCCCGCGAGCGCCTGCGCCGGTTGCGCGCGCTTGCGAAACTCCGCAGGCTGCAGGCTAAAGCCGACGAACGCAAGGCCAAGGCGGCGCTAGCCGCCCCGGCCGCAAGAACCCGACAGCCGATCGCACCGCCCCCTAACGCAGATTCCGGCAAACAGGACGAGCGCCCCGTCCCGGGGCGCGACGAACAGCGGCAGGTCGAAATCGACGCGCTTGAGCGGGACATCGCCGAGCTGAGCCGCCTCACCGATCCAAGCGACGCCACTGCCGGCGAAATCGACCGCATCCGCCGCGAAGTGGACGAGCTGAAACGCGATTTCTATGCGCACCTCGCTTCCTGGCAAAGGGTCCAGCTCGCACGCCACCCGCAACGACCGTACACCGACGATTTTATCCGCTTGCTGTTTGAAAATTTCAGTGAGATTCACGGCGACCGGAATTTTGCGGACGACCCGGCGCTGATTACCGGCATGGCGTGGTTCCAGGGGCGGCCTGTCCTGATCGTCGGCAACCAGAAAGGGCGGGACACCAAGCAGCGCCTGGCGCGCAATTTCGGCCAGTCGAAGCCGGAAGGTTATCGCAAGGCCCTGCGTGCGATGCAGATCGCCGCGAAATACCGACGGCCGGTCTTTGTGTTCGTGGACACGCCAGGAGCGTATCCCGGTATCGATGCCGAGGAGAGGGGGCAGGCCGAGGCAATCGCGCACAACATCCGCGAAATGTCCCGGCTCCCGGTGCCCATTGTGGTCACGATTACCGGCGAAGGCGGCTCCGGCGGCGCGCTCGCGATTGCCGTCGGCGACCGGGTCATGATGCTTGAGAATTCCATTTACTCGGTCATCTCACCTGAGGGATGCGCATCGATCATGTGGCGCGATTCAACCAAGGCTGAATTAGCCGCCGACGCGCTGAAAATCACAGCGCCCGATCTTCTGCGGCTTAAACTCGTGGATGAAATCGTCCCCGAACCTGAAGGCGGCGCTCATACCGACCACGCCGTCACGGCAAAGCTGCTCGCTCCGGTTCTCTTGCGAGCGCTCGACGAACTATCGCCACTTTCTCCCGAGGCGCTGCTCGAGCAACGCTACGCCAAGTTTCGCCATATGGGCCAGTTTTTCACCTAAACGCTGTCCGGCTGCGAAGGCTGCCTAAGCGGAGTCCGTCCCCGGGTACCCAGCCCAGAACCAACGGAACTCACCGCGAGCGGCACGCTGTCAACGGTCACGGCTACCAGCCATCCTCCCCAGGTGATTACCGTATTGCCGACGCCAGACGGGCGCGCTACGCTAGACTCACGCTCTACCGCGTGCCTGCAGTAGAGTGGGAGGACCCCATGGCCACAAATACCTCACGCTTCGCAACGCTCGGGCTGTTGTGGATCCTTTACGGCGTGCTTTGCATAGCAAAGGCTGCCTTGATCGTAATCAACGGCCCGACTTTGACTCTCATGTGGGGCGCCTTGCTCAACCGGGTTGCCAATCCCTTCTTCTGGATGAGCATGTTTCATTTCGCGATGCTGGCGGCGGTGGTTTTGGCCGTTGTCACCGCCCTGTTTTCCTTCCTCGCTGCCATCGCCCTGATGCAGGGCGGTGCCTCGAGTCGCACACTTGCGCTGATCGCGAGCTTTTTGGGATTGATCTCCGGCCCGCTTGGCATTGCGCTCGGCGTGTACACGATGATCGTCATGGTTCCCCGGTCTGTCGGCCAGACCCGGGCCGATTTCGTTTCCGCCGCCTAGACCTGGGCGCCGACCGCGGCACAGCGGCTGCTCCGCGGTTTACACCGGCGGGCGGACCCTCCTTTTTATTATTGCCATTAAAGCATTGGGCACGGCTCGCCCGGTTCTCGTTGCCCGCCATCGTCCACTCGTTTAGCTTTAACTTACAGGGGATCCGTTCCATGATTGAAGGCGAGGCACCGCTCATGTCGGAGGTATTCCGGCCGTACGAGAGACTTGTCGAAATCACCATACTGGGGAAGACGTTCCTGGTTCCCGAGAGAAATTCCCTGCTCCGCGCCTTTCAATTCATAAGCCCCGAAACCATTCCCTACGGACGTTTTTGCTGGAATCAGGAGTGCCAATATTGCCGAGTGAACTGCCAGCTCTCTGATGAGGATCAGGCTCGCCCCATATTGAGCTGCAAATTCATCGTCTCAGAAGGCATGACCATCTCCGAGCTCGCACCAGAGCTGGTAGGGTGCCTGCGCACAAAACTGGGCCCGACCCAGGTTGTCGCCGCAACCGTCACGGAAGAACCGCAGACTGGAAGCAGTGCAGGCGCCCTAGAGGGCCCAACTGCTCTGGACGGCTCGACCGGCACCGATGGCGCAAGCGGTCAATAAGGGCTGCCGTACACCGATCAATACCCCTCAAGATTGTATGAGAAGTTTTCGGCCACGCTGACCCACAGCTTGAAGTTTCACTTCACAATGCCCGCTTGGTGTTCCCGCCGCGCCTTCGCTTTCTGTCCGAACCTGCGCGCTTGCCAGGAATTCCTTGTCCGTGCCATTCTTGGCGCCTCGCAAGGGGGAATCATGAATGCCGGTTTGCGATAGTTGCGGCGCGGAGTGCGACGATGCGCACATCCGCCGGCGTATCGAGCGGCTCGAGCTTGCGACGCGTTTTCGGCCCATCCACATATCCGTTCTTTTGGTTGACGCGGCCCCTCCCGTTCGCTTTGAAGACTACTTCTATCGCGCGACCAAGGACCGGTCGGAACGCTCGCCTGAATCGCGCGAATACTTTGACGTGCTGGTGAACTGCGCTGGCGTGACTCCCGGCCCGGACTTGGACGAAGATGCGTCGCTCGCGGAGTTTCAGCGCCACGGCTTCTTTCTTGTTGGCGCACTGGAATGCGCGCTTGACGGCCGGGGCGATCCGGCAAAGGCACTCGAGCGAGCCGCGGGCATGCTGCTGAGACGCGTCAACGTTTCCTACAAACCAAAACTCGTCGCGTTCCTGTCAGGGCAGACGCAAAGTCTGGTTCCCATTTTTCAGGCAAACGGCTGGGGGCCGCGACTGATCCTTCTCGACGGAAAGCCGTTCGGTCGTTCGCTTTTGACTGGTCGTTTGGCCAGGGCGATTGGCCAAACGGGCGAACGTTGAAGCGGCTTTCGGCGAATGTGCTAGACTTTGTGCTTCCAGCCACCAGGCAGACGGGGGTACCAGAATGAAAGCGCGCAAAAAATTCCTAGTTGGCTCAGGGATTATTGTCGCCACGCTGCTGGCACTGGCTTACGTCGGTTACACGCAGAGCAAGACCTACTATCACACGATTTCTGAGCTCCCGACCTTGCAGGGCTCCACGCTTCATCAGCGCATGCGCGTTTCAGGCAATGTCCGCGCGGGATCGATTTCACGCCGCGATGGACGCGTCAATTTCGTCCTCGAGGAACAGGGCAAGGACTTGTCGGTCAGCTATGTCGGCAACGATCCGCTTCCCGATACGTTCAAAGACGGCGCGCAGGCCCTGGTCGAAGGCCGCTTGATGCCGGAAGGCGGCTTTGTCGCCGAACAGGTGCAGGCAAAGT
The DNA here is from genome assembly GCA_035603235.1 of Candidatus Cybelea sp. Taxonomy (GTDB): domain Bacteria; phylum Acidobacteriota; class Terriglobia; order Acidiferrales; family UBA7541; genus Palsa-295. Next base: position 40,958 of record DATNKU010000009.1, read on the forward strand.
GCGCCTCGAAGTACGAGGCCTCTCCCATCGGCGCGCCCGTCGCGAGCGACAAGGGTCCTAACAAGGGCTAGAATCCCCAGGGGGAACCCGCTTGGATATTTTCGGTTCGTTCGCACTGCTTCTCGCGTTTCTGGCTACCGTCTACGCCTTCGTCGCCGGGATCGTGGGGATCCTGACGCGCCGCACTCTGCTCGCCAAGAGCGCGCGCAATGCCGGCATGGCGGTCTTTGGGCTTATCACGCTAGCCGTCGCCTCGCTTGAATACTTCTTCTTCACAGACGATTTTTCGCTGGCCTATGTTGCGGCGCACAGCAACCACGCCCTGCCGATCTATTACAAGTTCTCGGCTCTATGGGCAGGGCAGGAAGGATCTCTGCTGTGGTGGAGCTGGCTGCTTTCTATCTACGTGTTCTTCGCGCTTTTCCTGAATCGAAAGAAGCATCCGGAGTTGATGCCCTATGTGGGTGTCACGCTTGCAGGCGTCCAGACGTTCTTTCTGATTCTGAATAACTTCGTGGCCAGCCCGTTCCACGTGCTGGCGAGCGCCGATTCTGCGGGCGTAATGCACATGGCGAGGCTATCGGAAGGCAGCGGCCTCAATCCGCTGCTGCAGTACCCGGAAATGGTCATCCATCCGCCCATGCTGTATCTGGGGTATACCGGCTTCACCATACCGTTCGCGTTCGCGCTCGCCGCATTGCTGGGGCGCTATCCCGGCGAGAAATGGATTCACATCACCCGCCGCTGGACGATGGTCGCCTGGTGTTTTCAGGGAATCGGCGTGCTGCTGGGGGCGCACTGGGCGTACGCCGTACTAGGCTGGGGCGGCTATTGGGCGTGGGACCCTGTCGAAAACGCGGCCCTGCTGCCATGGATCACCGGGACCGCCTTTCTGCACTCGGTCATGATGCAGGAGAAACGCGGCATGATGCGGGTGTGGAATGTGTGGCTGGTTTTCATTACGTTCATGCTTTGTATTCTGGGAACCTCGCTGACGCGGACCGGCATCGTCAGCTCGGTCCACGCCTTTGCGGAATCTTCCATCGGCGGCTGGTTTTTCGGTTTCCTCGCGATCGTTTTCGTCGTTTGCCTCGCGGCGTGGTACAAGAATCGCGATTACCTGCGCAGCGATAACCAGCTCGACTCGCTGGTCTCGCGCGAATCAAGTTTCCTGTTTAACAATCTGATTCTTCTGGCCGCGTGCTTCGCAGTACTGTGGGGAACCCTTTTCCCGGTACTCTCGGAATGGGTGACTGGCAACAAGATCAGCGTGGGGCCGCCGTTTTTCAACAAGGTCAATGTGCCGATCGCGCTGTTTCTGTTGTTCCTTACCGGCGTGGGCCCCTTGCTTGCGTGGCGGAAGACATCGACCGATGCACTCAAGCGTAATTTTGCGTGGCCGCTCGCGGGCGGATTGCTCGCCGGCGGAGCGGGATTTGCATTCGGGTTCCGCAGTTTTTACCCGTTGGTCTGCCTGATCCTTTCCGCGTTCGTCACCCTGACAATTTTTTCGGAGTTCTACCGCGGCGCCCGCGTGATTGCCTCGCGCGACGGCTCAAATCTTCTGTCCGCGGTCGGTGAACTCACCATGCGCAACACGCGACGCTACGGCGGCTACGTGGTCCACTTTGCCATGGTTCTTATTTTTGTGGGGATTGCCGGCTCGGCTTTCAATCAGGACATTCAGAAGGAATTGAAAGTCGGCCAGAGCCTCACGATCGGCCCCTACACGATCCTGTGCCAGAACTTCGACCAGCCCTCCACGGACAATTACCAATCCGAGCGCGCCACCCTTGAGGTTTTCCGCAACGGCCACTCGCAGATGATGCTCTACCCGGAGCGCCGGCTCTTCCTGGCGAGCCAGGTAACCGAAACGATCGTCGCCAACGAAAGCACCCCGGTGCATGACCTCTACGTCGTGTATGCGGGCCGGAGTCCGGATACGAACCTGCCGGTGATTCACGCCTATCTGAATCCGCTGGTGAAATGGATCTGGTTTGGCGGAATCGTGATGGTACTTGGGACATGCCTTGCGATGATTCCGGACAGGCGCCCGGCCATGGTGCTCCGGCCCGCTACGGAAAGGCCCTGGAGTGACACGATTGCCCGACGCGCGGGTGGCTCACCCGCAGCCAGTCCGGTCACAAGTTCGCCCATCCGCAAGTCCGGCCCCCATGATTGAGATGGCTCGTGACACAAAACCTGTGAGCCTTGCGACGAGAGCTGTCGCCGCTGCACTTTTTTTCGCGGTTTCACTCGCGCTCGCGCCGGTTTTGCGCGCAGACGATTCTGCTCGTGCCAAGGCCCTTAGCAAGAAAGTGATGTGCATGTGCGGCGGCTGCAACGATACTGCAGGCACATGCAATCATACCGGCGGAGCCTTCTCCGGGCCGTGCGACACGGCGAAAGCGATGCAGAAGGAAGTCTCCCAACGCGTGGATCGGGGGGACTCAGACGATTTGATCCTGCAATCCTTCGTTCAGGAATACGGCCCCACGGTACTTCCCGATCCGCCGAAAAAGGGGTTTACATCACTGGTCTGGATCGCTCCGGTGGTCGCCCCGCTGATCGCGCTGTTTCTGATCTGGGAGGTCGTGCGCCGGTGGCGTCGTCGCGTGGCCCTGGCACCGGCTGGCGGGCCGGCAATCCCGCCTGAGTTGCTTGATCGGGCTCGCAAGGAAGCTAGCAGGCACTCCGATGAGTAATGTGGATATCGCTGTCGCTTGCGTACTGCTGGCGCTTGCGACCATGGTTTTTGTGTTCGGCGTGCGGCCGGAGGCCTCCGATGACGCTCCGCACCGCACCAAGCTCGACCAGTTGATGGAGCGGCGCGACGCGATTTACGAAAATCTGCGCGATCTCCGTTTTGAGCATCGGGCGGGAAAATTTTCCGAAGTGGACTACGACGAAATCAAGCAGTCGCTGGAAATTGAAGCCGCCCGAGTCCTCGCCGACATGGATGTATTGACTGGCGGTTCACCGACCCCTGCCACCCGACAGGCTGCTTCGGAAAAAGGGCGTCGCCCGTGAATTCTTGGCGCGGCGGATTGCTGGTTCCCGCGGGGATGCTTTTCTTTTTCCTGGCCTCAGCGGCCTTCGCCGGCACGGTCACCGGCACAGTCCGCAACGGCACGACCGGAAAACCAGCCGCCGGCGTGGATATGATCTTGATCCAGCTTCAGGGCACCATGCAGCCGGTCGCAAACACCAAGACCGATGCTGACGGTCATTACCGGTTCGACAATCCCGGGCTTGGCGCAGGACCAATGCTCATCCGCGCAGTCTATCGCGGAGTGAACTATCACGAGCCTGCGACGCCGGACAAAACGACCGTGGACGTCGAGGTGTTTGAGCCGACGGACAAGCCGAACGCGTTCGCTGTCACGGTGCACGCGATCATCTTTCAGCCCGTCGGCTCGGACTTGACCGTCACCGAGGAATACAACATCTCGAACAAAACCGCGCCGCCACTTGCGTATTACCGCGCCGACGGGTCGTTTGTTTTTTCGCTGCCCGAAGGCGCGCAACTCTCGAGCGTTTCTGCGGTCGGCTCCTCCGGCATGCCCGTGGTGCAGAGTCCCATCGACAAGGGCCACAACCAACAGGCGATCGCGTTCCCGTTCCGGCCAGGCGACAGTCAGGTGAGCCTGTCCTATAAGGTGCCCTACACCGGCAATCAGGCCAATCTGCACTTCGCTTCACAATACGCCGTCGAACATCTTGGGCTTTTTGCGCCCCCGTCGGTCGGAGTCTCAGCGAGCGGATTTATCGCCGCCGGGCAAGCCCAGGGTTTCAGTGCCTATACCCGGGATTCAGTGGCGGCCAACACGCCCGTATCGGTTTCCGTCTCTGGCACAGCACCGCCTCCTTCTGCCGCACAGGATGGCGCAGCAGCGGGCGGTCCAGCCGGGGACGATTCGCAGAACCCGTCGGTTAATTCCCGGATCGAGTCCGGCAACGAGGCGCCGGTCGCAAGCGTCACGACACTGCCTGCTCGCCTGGACAGCCTGAAGTGGGTTCTTGTCGGCGGCTTCGTCGCATTATTCCTGCTCGGCTTGATATTCCTTGCGCGTCAGCCTCAAGCAGCGACCTTGGCAAACTCGGCCGCAATTAACGTCCCGCCCGCGGCTGCATCTACCGCAATCCAGACAGGTCCTGCGGACTCAAGTCGCTCTGCCGCCGATGGTTTGGGCGCCGCGAGTGCCTCGGCAAACCTTGACCGCGAAGTCCGCGGCAGCCTTGATGAGCTGAAGGACATCCTGTTTCGCCTTGAACTGCGCCGTGAGGCTGGGACGATTACCGAAGAGAACTACGCCCATGAACGCGATCGCGTTCAGAAAGCCCTTCGCGATTTGGTGAAAGGCTGACGGCCTTGTCAGGCCCCCTGTCAACGCCGGCGCCCTCCGGTTCCGGGTCACTGCATTCTGCGGCCAGTCCAGCTGCTCGCCTCGGGATTGCCTTCAATCAAGTCGAGAAACGCTTCGGTTCGCTGCTCGCGCTCAGGGGTGTGACGCTTGAAATTCTTCCCGGAGAATTCGTGGCGCTGCTTGGCCCCAACGGCGCCGGCAAAACCACACTGCTGCGCATCGCCGCGCTGCTTTCAACACCCACCAGCGGACGCGTGACATTCCCTGCAGCTGAATCGGGCGACCGGCGCCGGCTGCTGGGGATGGTTGGCCACAACACGCTGCTGTATGACGAGTTGACGGCCGGGGAAAACCTCGAATTTTTCGGCCAGCTTTACGGGCTCGGCGGCATTCGCATGCGGGTCGAACGGGCGCTTGAGTCCTGCGGCCTGGCCTCGCGTGCCGGAAGCATCGTGCGCACGTTTTCGCGCGGAATGCGGCAGCGGCTGGCGATCGCGCGAGCCCTGTTGCACGATCCACGACTGCTGCTTTTGGACGAACCTGCGGCCGGTCTGGACCGCCAGGGCCTCGCCTGGCTTGGTGGCACGCTTGCGCGACTGCGCGACAGCGGCACAACTGTGCTGATGAGCACCCACGCGCGGAATGAGTCGCTCGACCTTGCCACCCGCGCCGTTTCGCTCACCGCCGGGCGAATCGAGCGTGATAGCGGATCGCGCGGCGATCCAAAACCGCTGCTGTCCGCCCTGCGCTCGGAAGCCTGATATGACCACCGCGCGCGCGACCGCTATCGTGCTGACCAAGGAACTTCGCATGGAGTTCCGCGCGCGCGAACTGCTGAGCACGACGGTCGTCTTCGCACTGGTCGTCGTTGTTCTTTTCAGCTTCGCCTTCGATCCCACGGCCGGCGAGTCCCGGCGCTACGGCCCCGGCCTGCTTTGGATCGCATTTCTATTCTCCGGGTCGTTGATGCTGAATCCGTCTTTTGCGCGCGAGCAATCCAATCAGACGCTCGACGCCCTGCGCATGGCGCCCGTTTCGCCGTTCGCGATCCTGTTCGGGAAAATGCTGGCGAATCTGGTTTTTATGGCGATCTCTGAAGCGATCCTGGTTCCCGTTTTCGCAGTTCTCTACAATATTTCAATCGGGGGTATTGTGGGGCGGCTGGCAGTGGTTCTGTTACTGGGCACGATCGGTCTGGTTGTCACCGGCACGGTATTCTCGGCCATCGCGGCACACGCGCGGATGCGCGAGCTGCTGTTGCCGCTTTTGCTGCTCCCCATTCTTGCGCCCCTTCTGATTGCGGCCGTGGAGGCAACGGCGTCGCTGTTTGCCGAGCAGCCCGCGCTTGACCGCGCCTGGCTCGCATTCCTTGCTGGATTTGATATCGTGTTTCTGACTGCTTCGTGGCTGCTTTCTGATTTCTTGCTGGAGGAATGAAGTGAGTTTGAGCCAATGAAAGGACGCGGCGTCTCGACGGCTGTTGTTGCCCTGCTCGTCTTCTTTGCCGGATACGCGGCCCTGTTCATCGCTCCCGACGAACGCACCATGCACGAGCTGATGCGCATTTTCTATTTCCACCTATCGTGTTGGGTCGCGATGTTCTGTGCACTGACACTCGCATTCGTCGCCAATATCGCGTGGCTCGCAACGCGAAAACCCAAATGGGACTGGCTCGGTGTCGCCTCCGTCGAAGTGGGTGTCGTCTGCTGCACGGGGGGATTGATTACAGGTGTGCTCTGGGGCCGCCCCGCGTGGGGAATCTGGTGGACTTGGGACGCGCGCCTCACCACGACATTCATCCTTTGGCTCCTGTATATTTCCTATCTGCTGTTGCGAGGCCTGATTGAAGACCCGCAACGCCGGGCATCCCTTTCCGCCATATTTGGCATTTTTGCCTTCCTCGATACGCCGCTGGTCTACGCTTCCAACCGGCTCTGGAGGACCCAGCACCCGGCTCCGGTCATCATGGGTGGTCCTGATTCAGGTCTCGACGCCATGATGGGGAAGGTCCTGGTCATCTGCATCGTCTCGATGGTAGCGATGACGGTACTGGTCCTGATCGATCGCTACCGCCTCGAACGCCTGCGATACGAGCTCGATGAGCTTCGTCTTTCGGTCGACCTGCGGAGCGCCGATTCACACACCGTCCTAACAAAGGGGTTACCTTGAGAAACTTTCATTTTCTCCTGGCTGCATGGATAGCGGTCTGGGCTGTTTTCTTTGCTTACCAGCTTTCCGTCGCAAGTCGCGTCGCCAAGCTTCGGGACGACCTCGAGCGGCTGAAGCAACAGCTTCGGGATGGCTGACAGTTCTCGAGCCACCGGCCATTCTTCTGAACCACTCAAGAAACCATATTGCCAGATGTGCCATCCAAGCCGGCAGTGTGAAAGAACCAGCCCGGACCGGTGTATAATGCGGCCAGGTTCCTTCCGGAGGTATCGATGCGAAGATCTTTCGCGGCCCAGTGGATCGCAACGCTCGTCGTGGCCTCGCTCGTAACGCTTCCCGGCGTCGCCGCAGCTCAGGGTCAACAGGCGCCGCCAGCGACGGCGCAGTCGCCGGCTCCACAGGCGACGCCACCTCCAGACCAGACTCCACCCGCGCAAGCCCCGGTTACGCAGACTCCGGGTGGGCAGGCTTCGACCTCGCAGTCACCCACCGTGACACAGCAGGATAGTCCGAACGTGAAGTCAGGCAGCGAAGCGGACGTCAACGCAATCGGAAACCGCAAAGTCGGGCATGGACCCGAGATGTACTCGCTTGAGCACGACATCGCGATCGGCAAGCAGCTCTCCCAAGAAGTGGAAAAGAGCGCGAAGTTCATCAACGATCCCGTGATCAATGAATACGTGAACCGCGTGGGGCAGAACCTGGTCCGAAATTCCGACGCGCAAGTACCGTTCACCATCAAGGTCATCGATTCCGACGTGGTCAACGCGTTTGCGCTTCCCGGCGGATTTTTCTACGTGAACAGCGGGCTGATCCTGCACGCCGATGAGGAATCGGAACTTGCGGGCGTGATGGCCCATGAAATCGCGCACGTCTGCGCCCGGCACGGAACCAGAGAAGAGACCAAGAGCACGATCGTCCAGCTCGCCTCAATTCCCGCCATGATCTTTATTCCTTATAGCTGGGCTGGTTACGCAATTTACCAGGGCATGAACTTCGCGATCCCGCTCACGTTCTTGAAGTTCTCGCGTGGCGACGAAGCGGAAGCCGACTATCTGGGTTTGCAATACATGTACAAAGCCGGTTATGACCCGAATTCCTTCGTTTCTTTCTTTGAGAAGGTGCAGGCAGACGAAAAGAAGCAGCCCGGGACGATACCCAAGGTTTTCTCCACCCACCCGCCGACTCCGGACCGGATTGAGGCAATTCAGAAGGAAATCGCAACGATCCTGCCTGCGCGGGATCAGTACATCGTAACCACTTCCGAGTTCGACACGGTGAAGGCGCGCCTGCAGCTGATTGAGGCGAACATCAAAGTGAAGGATTCAAATCCGAACAAGCCCACGCTGCGCAAGCGCACCGCACAGAACAAGGGCGGCAATACGTCCCCCAACGATCCCAACGGGGGGTCGAACGGCGGCAACACCACTTCGACGCCGTCGTCTGATCCATCTTCGGATGATAGCGACCGGCCGACCCTCCAGCACCGCACGACGGACCCGGATCAGCAGCAGCCGCAGCAATAATAGGAAGTTGTCAGATCAAAGGTTGGAACCGGTGGGCGCCGGGTTCCCCGGCGCCAATCTCTAGTGGGTGTGAACTTCGGCAACGCCCAGGCGCTTGAGTCCTTCGGCGTAGTACTTGCGGTACATAATGTCCCATTCCTCGCTGCCTTCCAGGATTTCCTTTTTCTGCGATGTGATCTTGGCACGGACTTCGGTGTCCACCTGTTCCTCAAGCTTCAATAGCGACGTGAGGATGTTGACGATCTCCTGACGGATCGTATCGCGATCCTCGACGAAGTCCACGCTGGGACTGGAAACCAGAAAGTCGATGACACGGTGAGAAAGGCGGACCGTCTTTTCGCGGCTCAGTCGCATGTGGGCGCCCTCCTTAGCGGAGGATGAGTTTCCTTTCCCGGGCGAGCTGGCTTTTGATTTTCTTGAACATTTCCTGGTAGGAGGCGCCGGTGCGGCGCATCTCGTCCGAGTAACGGGCAAGGATTTCGCGCGCTTCCTCGTTCAACCGGTCTTCGATCGTTACCTCGTCGGCCATTACCTGGCGGACCTGGTGCGATAGGTTTTCGATGTCCTTGGTTTCGATCATCTTGGCGGCCACCAGACGCTTTACGATTTCCTTGGCCATGTAACCGACATAATCCCGCGATAGAAGCATTCGGTAAGGCTCCGCGAAACAAGTGCAAGCCACTCAGTCTAATGGTTGGATGGCAAAAGTTCAAGGCGGGCACCGGCAGGATCAAGCGACGGGATCAAACTTCGGCCCTAGAGCGCGGCCGAAGCAGCCTTGGCGAAGCGCTTTGCCGCGTCGGCGGGCTGGTCAGTCGCTACCATGGCGGTCAGGTGGGAAGTCTCAAACGACAACAGGTGTTCGTCGCCTGCGCTCGCCGCTCGCAGAAACCTGCCGTCTGCGAAGCCGCGGATCGGACCGGTCAAATGCTGGCCGTCACGCTGCCGCAAGAACAGGGAGAATTCCCGTGTGCCGTCCGAGTAGACGAGGTGAAGGTACAGGCGCCCGTCCAAACGGCATACCTTTGCGCGCTCCAGACGGTAGCCCGAACCCAATTCCGGAGGCACGGGATCGGCAATCCCCTGTTGAACAGCGAGCGCCGCTATTGCCGCCGGATCGACGATCCATGGACGAGCCTGCCGGAGGACGACTTCCAGCTGATGGTCCCGGGCGGCGTCCGCGTAAACCCGAGCAACGTGTCCGGGAACAAGCAGGTAACCCGCTATCAAGAGAAGAAACGCCGCAGCAACACCCGCGGCTGCAGCGGCCAAACGTGCAGGGCGTGGCCGCGAAACAGACGCTGCGGGTCGGGACGACTCGGCGGCAATCAGTTCGCGAATGCGTCGGTTGACGCGCGACACGTCCACTTCATCGGCCAGAAGCGCCTCGCGAAATCGTTCATCCAGACGAGCCTGGGACTCAAGTTCGGACCTGCACGCGGGGCAAGTTTGCAAGTGCGCGTCGAATTCCGAGGCGCGCCGCGCGTCAAGTTCCGCCGAGATATAAAGCGGCGCGATCTCCGTTATGTCAGCACAATTCATCGTATGTCTTTCCCTGCGGGTCCTGCACCCGCTCGCGCCTCCCAGACCTTCGGTGCCGCAGGAGCGAGCCGCTCTCGCAGCGCCTGACGCCCCCGGCTGAGCCGCGACATCACCGTGCCGATCGGCAGTGCCAAAATCCCCGCCATCTCGCGGCACGTAAAGCCCTCGACGACCGCAAGCAAAAGCACTGTGCGGTGCTCCGAGGAAAGGTCCCCGAACGCGTTCGAGATTTCCGCGACGTCTGCGAGCGACGGCCCGGACCGGGATTGCGGCTCGGTTTCGCGGCCCGGAGCGTCAAGAGAAACCAGGACCGGGCCCGCGCTGATCCGGCGTCCCTGCGCGTAGAACGCGTTGAACAGGATTCGGAACAGCCAGGCCCGCATGTTGGTGCCGGCCTGAAACTGGTCAAAACTGCGCCACGCCCGAAAAAACGTTTCCTGAACCAAATCCTCGGCTGCCGCAGGATCCGACGCAAGCCGCCGCGCTACCCGGAGCAAGCTCCGGGAGTGTGGCATGGCAATACGCTCAAATTCGTCCTGCCGCGCAGTCACAGTTGTGGCGATTCCCGTGAACAAAACAGGGCAGGCAAACTGCGGTGAGCCCTGCCTGCCCCATAAATACCACGGCTCGTGCCTGCTATGCTACTTCGAGTCCTTCTGCAGATCGTTGAGCGCCGCGAGCACTTCCTCGCTGTGCCCGGTGGGATTGACCTTGATGAATTCCTTGACAATCTTGCCGCTCGGGTCAATCAGGAACGTGTTGCGCGCGGCGACCATGCCGAGCTGGGGAGCCTGCGGGATAGTCATTGTCGATCCGTAGAGGGCAACGACCTGCTTGTTGGCGTCCGAGAGCAGCTTGAAAGCCATGCCATCCTTGGCGCACCACTCCTTGTGCGATTCAACCGTGTCGACGCTGACGCCCACAATGACGGCGTTGATTGCGTCGTATTTGGCCTGATCGCGTTGAAAGCCGTGTGCCTCGATGGTGCAGCCCGGGGTCTGATCCTTGGGGTAAAAGTAGAGAACGACCCATTTTCCGCGGAAGCTGTGGAGGCTGATCGGTGTGCCTTCCTGGGAATTCAGGGTAAAGTCCGGAGCCATGCTGCCCACTGTTGGTACCGCCTGATCATCCGCCTGGATGGCGGGTGCATGAATCGCCGGGTAGGCCATTGCCAGCAGTGCCACTGCGAGAAACAGGTACGGAACTGTGCGAAGTGCTGCGCGTCGCGAATCTTTCATTTCGGGGTTCTCCTCGTCATCGGGTGCTCCGCCGTTGGCGGTTCCTGCAGTTACTATAACGTGCGTGAACCCCGGTTTCATCCATCCACGCGGTGAGGCCGGGAGTGCACGCAGCGCCCGCGAACTTCTGTTACTCTAGACGTCCCGGACCACCTTGCGGGGTACCGGGAGACAACAAAACTCGCGCCAAGGATCCCTTCTGTGAACCCTTTGACTGCCTCGGAACGCGGTACGAAGCGAGCCTTCAACTTCAACGCAGGCCCGGGAGCGTTGCCGCTCTCGGTACTCGAACGCATGCGGGAAGAGCTGCTCGACTACGGTGGCACCGGCATGTCTGTTATGGAGATGAGCCACCGCTCGCCGGAATTTGAGGCCATTGTCGACAATGCCGAGCGGTTGCTGCGCCGCGTGCTTGCGATTCCCGATGAATATGCGGTGACGTTTTTGCAGGGCGGCGGGAGCCTGCAGTTCGCCATGGCGCCGATGAACCTGTATCAGGCCGGAAAGCCGGTGGATGTACTGCACACGGGCTCCTGGACGGCGAAAGCAATCGAGGAGCTGAAGAAAATCGCGCAGTATCGCTTGGCGGCTTCAACCGAGTCGGACAAGTTCACCCGGTTGCCGCGAAATGACGAGATCAAGCTTGCGCCCGATGCCTCCTACGTGGCCATCTGCACCAACAACACGATCGAGGGCACCCAGTGGAGCACGATTCCTGCGACAGGGAACGTCCCTTTGGTCGCAGACATGTCCTCCGACATCGCTTCCCGGCCGATCGACGTCCGGAAATTTGGCCTGATTTTTGCGGGCGCGCAGAAGAATCTGGGGCCCTCCGGAGCTACGGTCGTTATCATCCGGCGTGACCTGGCCGACTCCGCAAGCGACAAGATCGCAAAGATTCTCCAGTATCGGACCCAAATCAAGGAGCGCTCGCTGTATCACACGCCCTCCACGTTCGCGATCTACACCGTGGGGCTCGTTCTGGAATGGCTTGAATCCCAGGGCGGGGTTGCGGCGATCGAGAAGCGAAACGCCGCCAAGGCGAAGCTGCTGTATGACACGATCGATTCCAGCAGCCTCTACCGGTGCCCCGTTGAACGGGAATCGCGATCGAAGATGAACGTGGTCTTCCGGGTCGCAGGCGGCGATGAAGCCGTCGAGGCAAGGTTCGTCAAGGAGTCTGAAGCCGCCAACATCGCCGGACTCAAGGGGCACAGAAACGTCGGTGGCATGCGAGCCTCGCTGTACAACGCCGTAACTCCAGAGGCGGTAGAGGCGCTCATCGCGTTTATGCGCGAGTTTGAGCGCAAAAACGGGTAATACAGCCCCATTTCGACGCAAATCGGCCATGCGTACGACATACCACAATAGTGTGGCTTAGATACAACAGTACGGCTTGACATGGCGATCCGGCGCCGTTATCTTGTGACTTCCATGAGTATTCCGGCACCACAGCTAGCTAACCCGTCCCGGGTGCGAATCACCGCTGATGCTCGGTCACAGCTGTTGGCTGGTATCGCCCCGAAAGGCCTGCTCCCAGGCGAGGTGCTCGCAGGTGACCGTCCGCCGCTGGATGAATACTACAACTCCCTGTTCACCGCCTTGGGCCCTCAGCACTGGTGGCCTGGCAGGACGCAATTCGAGGTAATCGTCGGCGCGATCTTGACCCAGAATACATCCTGGACAAACGTGGAGCGCGCAATTCTGCGCCTGCGGGAGGCTCGCCTTTTGTCCCCCAGAGCGCTCGGAACAGTACCCTTGCACCGACTGGAGGGCCTGATACGCTCGTCCGGCTACTTCCGGCAAAAGGCACGGAAGCTGAAGGCCTTTTGCGAGTTCTTGCGCACCCAATACGGCGGCTCGCTTAAGCGGATGTTTGCGACCCCCACGATCGTGCTGCGGGAAAAGCTGCTCGGCGTATTCGGCATCGGCCCCGAGACGGCTGATTCCATCCTTCTGTACGCAGGGGATCACTCGGTATTCGTCGTCGATGCCTACACCAAGCGCCTGCTCTTGCGGCACGGTTGGGCGGACGAGAATGCGAAATACGACGATGTCCGCTGGATGTTCGAGCGCGAGTTTCCCGGAGACGTAAAACGGTTCAACGAATTTCATGCCTTGATCGTAAACACTGGGAAGAATTTCTGCCGCGCGCACGATCCCGTGTGCCACCAGTGCCCGCTGGGACGTTACCTCGAGGAGGGAAGATAAGTTGAAGCGGCGGCGCAAGAGCGATCTTTGGCTGGCGATTGGCGGAATCGTCGTCGTGTTGCTGGCGGCGGCCGTATTCACGCTGGGATCGCTCAACATCCCGTTGCGGCCGCAGCAGGGGAATGCTTTTGTCGTCTTTTTCGCGCTCTCAACTTTAATCGTTGCAGCGCTGCTGGTCTTCTCGCTGATTCTCACTCGCAGTCTGGTGCGTCTCGGAGCGGAAAGGCTCAGCGGACAGATGGGCTCGCGCTTCAAAGTTAAAATGGTTTTCGGCGCTATGGGAGTTTCGCTGTTGCCCATCGTGTTCCTGTTTTTCTTCAGCTACGCGCTGGTGAACCGGACCTTGAACAACTGGTTTCCTCGCCCGCTTGAAATCGCAAACGAACAGAGCCAGATTCTTTTGACTCACTTTGAGACCACCGAATTTGACCGTCTGAATCGCCTGGCCGCCGAGGCGGCAGTTCACGGGGCGCCGGTCGAAGATTTTCTCGGACGCAACCACGCCATCGATATTTCCTGGGTCGCCGATGCGAACGGGCGGGTGACGTCGAGTTGGGACTTCACCAAGCCGGCTGGCGTCGATTCAGGCGTCCAGGGCCCCGGACATACGGTCTCGGTTGCGATTTCACCCGAATCGGTCCAGACCATCCGGAGCGGAGCGCGCGTTTGGAAGGTGAATGGAGAGCTGTACCTCGCGGGCAGCGCTCCGTTGAAAGATGGGACGCTCTATGTCGCGCGCCATTTGCCCAGCGACTTTTCCGAGCGATATGCGGCCATCGAATCGCAAACCGACACCTACCATCAGCAAAAAGAGCATCTTCGCGCCTACAAAAGGGAAATTCTGCTGGCCCTTATGCTGGTGACGCTGCTTCTGCTGTTCACGACCACGTGGGTTGCGCTTTTCCTCTCCAAGCAGGTGACCGTGCCGATTCAGGCGCTCGCCGAGGCCACGCGGGAAATCTCACGCGGGAACTTCGACCATCGCATCGAGGTGCAGGCGCAGGACGAACTGGGCACCCTGGTACGCTCCTTTAACCGCATGACCGAACAGCTCGGCGAAGGACGCCGGCAGATCAACGAATTCACACGAAGCCTGGAGCAGGCGATCGAGGAACGCGAGCGTCGCCGCAAGCTGATGGAGGCAATCCTCGAGAATATTCCTACCGGAGTCGTGTCGCTGGACGCATCCGGTGACGTGGCACGTGTGAATACTGCTGTGGCCACGATTCTGGGGGATTCTGCCCGCACGGCGCATACGCTGCCGGAACTCGTCGGAGACGAGGCAGCGCGCGCCATGCTGCATCTCATGCGGCGGTCGCTGCGAATGGGCGCGGCATCGAGTGAAATTGAAATCGCGACCGGTGGTCGCCTGGTTCGGACCGCGGTAACGGTTACGTCGCTTGGCCCGCGACGATCCAATCCCGGCTTCATCGTGGTGATTGACGACCTGACGGACCTGCTGCGAGCTCAAAAAGCGGCCGCCTGGCAGGAAGTGGCGCAACGGATCGCGCACGAGATCAAGAATCCGCTGACGCCCATCCAGCTCTCGGCGCAGCGTTTACTGCGCTACCTGGATCGTTCAGCCGCTGCAAATCCGAAAGCGCAGCGCACCGAATTTGAAAAGCTGTCAGCCGAATGCGCTGGCCTCATCGAGCGCGAGGTACAGACCCTGGAATCCCTGGTGGATGAATTCTCGCAGTTTGCGCGGTTCCCCGCCGCCAGGCTCGCGCCGGCGGACCTGAACCCCATCGTCGAGAGCGCGCTTGAGCTGTTTCAGGGTCGGCTCGATGGCATTGTTGTCTCAACCGATCTTGCGGGTTCACTGCCGTCCGTGAAGGCGGATCCGGAACTCATCCGGCAGGTGGTCGCGAACCTGATCGACAACGCAGCGGAGTCCATGGAAGGCTCACCGATCCGCCGCTTGCGCGTCTCTACACGGACCGAAAGCGACGGAGATGCCGTGGTGATCGAGGTTTCCGACAGCGGGCGCGGAATTTCGCCCGAAGATAAGGCCAAGCTGTTCTTGCCTCATTTTTCAACCAAAGGACGCGGCACGGGACTGGGCCTTGCGATTGCAAGCCGCATTATCGCCGAGCACAATGGCACGATTCGTGTCGAGGACAACATGCCCGCCGGAGCCCGGTTCCTGATCCGTTTCCCTGCCGCCGAAGTAGGAATATCCACGCAAGCCAACTGAGGACACCCACCGAACCATGCCAAGCATACTCATCGTTGATGACGAAGACGGAATCCGCGAGTCGCTCGGAGCCCTCCTGCGCGACGAGGGCTACGAAGTCGACAGCGTCCCATCCGGTGAGGAATGCCTCGCGAAAATCGAGCGACACACGTTCGATCTGATCCTGCTCGACATCTGGCTTCCCAAGATGGACGGCCTCGAGACGCTCGAACGCATTCAGTCGCAGGATGGCGCACCGGTCGTGGTGATGATTTCCGGACATGGAAATATCGAAGGCGCCGTCCGCGCGACCAAGCTCGGCGCGTTTGATTTCGTCGAGAAGCCTCTTTCACTCGAAAAAATCGTCGTGGTCGTGCGAAACGCGCTGGAATACGTGCGTCTGGAGGATGAAAACCGACGACTTCGCGCTGAACTCGAGGGGCGGCACCAGATCCTGGGCGGAAGTGTTCCCATGAAGGCGCTGCGCCAGCAAATCGCCCTCACTGCCCCAACGACGGGGCGCGTTCTGATCTACGGCGAAAGCGGCACCGGCAAGGAACTGGTGGCGCGCGCGCTCCATGCCAGCAGCCAGCGCAACCAAAAGCCGTTTGTGGAAGTGAACTGCGCTGCGATTCCGGAGGAGCTGATCGAATCCGAGATGTTCGGACATCGCCGGGGCAGCTTTACGGGCGCAAGCGAAGACAAGGTCGGAAAGTTTCAGAAAGCCGACGGCGGCACCTTGTTTCTCGACGAAGTCGGCGACATGAGCCTGAAAACGCAATCCAAGGTGCTGCGCGTGCTGGAGGAGCAGCGTGTCGAACCGCTCGGTTCGAACCTGCCCGTGACGGTGGACGTTCGCGTGATCGCGGCCACGAACAAGAAGCTTGAGGTCGAGATCGGCCGCAATGCTTTTCGCGAGGATCTCTTTTACCGGCTCAACGTGATTCCGTTCTACGTGCCCGCGCTGCGCGAGCGCACCGAAGATATTCCCATTCTTGCAGGGCACTTTCTGAAGGAATTCTGCGAGGCCTACGGAAAGAAGCCCAAGGAGTTTACGGCACCTGCGATGGAAGTGCTGCTGGTGTATCCGTGGCCCGGCAATGTTCGGGAGCTGCGCAACCTGGTCGAGCGGCTGGTGATCATTTGCCCGTCGCCGCGCATCGAGCCGCATCATCTGCCGCCCGAGCTATTTCGCGGCGCATCCAAGAGCCCGCAGAAACCCTACGAGAGTCTGCAGGAGGCGCGTTCGGCGTACGAGCGAGAATTCGTGCTGCGCACACTGGAAGAGAATCGCTGGAACATGACCAAGGCTGCCTCGGCGCTCGGCCTCGAGCGAAGTCACCTGTACCGCAAGATGCGTTCGCTCGGCATCGCTCCCTCAAAGGCCTCCTAGGGGAGCCCCCGCCGGCAAGCGCCTCACTCCCCAGCCAGTTGTTCGAGCTGCCTGTGCCAATCGAGTTGGCGGACAAGCACGGCGTTCTGCCGCCAATTGGGCTGGACCTTGACGAACAACTCCAGGAAAATGTGGGTGCCCAGAATCGATTCGATTTCCTTGCGCGCCTGCGTGCCGATTTTCTTAATGGTCTCGCCGCGCGCGCCGATCAGAATTCCTTTTTGCCCTTCGCGCTCAACGTAGAGCGTTGCGCGAATCTTCACGAGCTCCTTCTTTTCCTCGAAGGTGTCCACCAGCACGGCGATCGCATGGGGCACCTCCTCGCGCGTCGCCAGAATGGCCTTTTCGCGAATCAGTTCCGAGGCAAGAAAGCGCTCCGGCTGATCGGTAAACTGGTCCGGCGGAAAATAGGGGGGCGATTCAGGCAGCCGCCCCAGCCAACCGTCCACCAGCGCCGGACAGCCTTCCCCGGTCAAAGCGGAGATCGGAAAGACCTCCGCGAAATCATACAGTCCCGAGTAGCGCTCGATGAGCGGCAGCAGAAGCTGCTTCCGGACAGTGTCCACCTTATTCAGGAGCAGAAAGACCGGCCCGTCGAATCGCCGGACCCAATCGAGTGAAAATTGATCCCCTGCCCCGAAATCGGCCGCGGCGTCCACGATCAGAGAGAGCACGTCCACGCCCTCGATCGCGTGCTGCGCCTCATCCATCATCATCCGGCTGAGGACATTTTTCGCCTGGTGGATACCGGGGGTGTCGATCAAAACGATTTGCGCGCCATCGCGGTTCAGAATTCCCTGAATGCGATTCCGCGTGGTCTGGGGGCGCGGTGAAACAATGGCGACCTTTCGCCCGACCAGCGTATTGACGAGCGTTGACTTCCCCGCGTTGGGGCGGCCCACAATCGCGACAAATCCGGAGCGGAAGGACATGCAGCGACGATTGTACGCTAGGCCGGGCGGCGCCGGCCGCTTCTTCGCCCGCGGGATCAGGGCACGCGGTCGCAGGCGATCTTGATGCGTAATTCGCGGCTGCGGGGGCCGTCGCATTCCGCAAAGAACACCGACTGCCAGCGACCCAGCGCCAGGCGGCCGCCCTCGATCCACAGCGTCTCAGAGGAACCGATCAGCGCGGTCTTGATATGCGAATCGGCATTGCCTTCGGCGTGCGTATAGCCGGCGGAGTGCGGGATCAACCGGTCGAGCGCGGCTTCTATGTCGCGGGCGACGGCAGGATCATTGCCTTCGTTGACCAGTACTCCGGCGGTCGTGTGCGGGACGTAGAGATGGCACAGCCCGTCGATGCAGCCGGACTCGCGGACAGCCGCTTCGATTTCAGCGGTCACGTCCCTGAGCTCGGTGCGGCGTGAGGTCTTGATGACCAGCGTACGGGTGAAAGAACTGCTCGATCGGTGCGCTTCGGAGGCCATCCTGTCTCAACATGCCATCACGCGGGGCGAAGATCAACATCCAGGCACTGAACGGATGCGCCGGGGGTCGGGGGGATTTTTCTAGTGCGAGGGTCTTCGCGAACCGGAGGACTGGCCTTGGCCGGTTGAAGGGAGCTGCAGCTGCATCATCGGATCGCCAAACAGGTTCCAGGTGCGGCGCACGTCCGGGTCCACGATTCCCGCCTTCGCCGTCAGAATCGCCTTGCCAATCGGCAGTGCCGGATTGACCTTCCATTCGCCAAGAAGTGCCTGGTCCATCGTTGCTTGAGGTGGAGCGTTGGTGAACCCGGATGATGCCCATACGGCCACGGCCCCACCGTTTGGCGCAAGCATCAGCGAGGTGGACAAAGCGGTGTCGTATACGTCCTGGAAAAACCCGTTCAGGCAATCCATCAGCAGATACACCGGCAGGCGGTCACCGTTTGAAAGGCTTGTGGCCGACGTATCGTCCAACAGATCGGAGAAGGACCATTGTTCTTCCGATCCGTGACCTGTGTAGTTCACCACGAGTGCTCCGCTATTCAGCGCGGCGAGGATCTGCTGTTTGATTACCGTGGGATCCTGGCCGTCGGCAAGGATCTTGGTCGTCGCAAGCGACGCAGGGAGATCGGCGGCCGCAGAATTTGCTTCCGTGGTGAAGTCGACTCCTATGTTCTGGTCCGCGATCACCAGTGCCTGCTCGTTCCAGCTGCCCGCGCCGCCCCCTTGCTCGTAACCCACGATCTTGGAAACGACCAGGTCCGTTTCAGCCGGCGTGTTCACGGGCAGGCGCCCCGTCGGTATTGTCGCAAAACCAGTCTGTTTGAAATCGGTCAGCCAGTCGTCGGAAGCCGTCTTGAACGCGGCTGTTTCGATCATCCGCGAGGGAACGAAGTCGGTGTCGCCAAACCCGAGATAGTTTCGAGGGTCAAACGATGCTCCGCCAACAAGTAGAACGGCCTGCGGACGGGTGTGCCAGCTGGTAGCCAAAAGCTGCAAATAACTCTGTAGCGCGAATGGGCTGCGCTCGCCGAAGTTGAACGCGTCAAAGACCTGATCGGTCGTCACCACGCTGACAGAATCACCCTTGGTCTCGTGGAGCTTCACCAGCGGCGCTACGCTTGCCGCGAAATCCGGATACGCGATCACGACAAGGTCTGCGCTTGGTTGCGGCCGTTCAAGAGAACTGGGTGCGTGGAAGGAAAGGGCCGCTGGCACCGAAATTTGATCGTTTGAGAAGGCAAGCAGGGTACGTTCGGTGCCTGGTGATCCCGGGATTGCCAGCGTGATTCCAAAACCTGATCCGTCGGATGCGACTGCGCCCGTCAATTGCGTGATCTCAAGCGGGTTTGTAATGTCCATCACCTGGATCTGCCCGTTCGCGAACCCGTCGATATGCACGGTATTGCCTGTCGACGCCGTCGCGCTCAGCCAGTCCGAATCGGCCGCGTAGGTGTGTGCGTAGTGCAAAGCGATCGACTGCACCAAGTTCACGTCATTGTCGCCGTCAAGGGCCGTAAGCGTCACGGTGTTCGCGCCGTTCGCAAGCAGGCTGCTGTTAATGGCAAAGGTGTTGGTGACATTGGCCTGATTTGCGAAGTCCATCTCGCCGACCGGTGCGCCGTTGAACGAAATCGAGACGCTGTGTGGCTGTTGGTCCGTCACGCCCTGCAGCGTCACGTCCATGGTGACCGGAAGCGCCGAAGTCGGATCAATATGGGCAACGTTGATAACCTGGTCGACGGGAGCGGAGGTGACAATCGCTCCGAAAAAGTTATCGTTGTTTACGCCGTTCAGCAAAGCCGCAAAGTAGGTCGTGCGCTGCTCAAACAACACCGTGAAGGGGAAGCTGGAAGCGCTGGCAGGTCCGCTCCCTGGCGAGGATACCGAGGAAATTCTCGTACCTGGGCGCGAGCCGCGCACCAGCCAATAGACACGCGTCCCTGAAAATGGCGTGTCAATGCCTGTGCCGTAGAACTCGATACTGTCATTTGGACCAAGCGGCCCGTACTGCTTTCCAATAATCAGCAGCGGCTGCTCAACTCCTTCTGCATACAGTTGCAGCAAACGGGCGTCGGCCCCGGCTGGCAGGCCCGCCGCCACAAGCTGATTTCGCGTGACCTGATACCATCCCTCGCTGGTCACCGATATCTTGACCGCCGGTTCGCCGTTGAGCGACGCCGATGATTCCTCCGGTGGAACCAGCGGTGTCAGCAGGTGGGGCGTCGCAAGGCCCCGCGCAACTTGCACGGCCGCTCGGACCGCAGGAGCCGCAAGCGCAAGCGACTGACTCATCTGTCCGAGCGTTCGAGCCTGCGAGACGGGTTGTGAACCCGGGGATGCAAGTTCTGCATAGATCGGTCCATGCAGCGTGCGCGTACCGTTGAGATCGACGTCCTCGATCCAGTAAGAAGCCTGCGACCCACCCTGGGCGTCAATCCATTGATAGCTCTTGGCACGGTGCTGCGGCTGTCCGCCGCGGAACAGGAGCGCGGATCCGGCGATAAGCGATGGATCAATCTGGTGGCGGCCTCGGGCGTCTTCACGATACAGATGGAATCCCAGATTCCTGGACTCTTCCCGGGTCTGCCACTCGAGCAGTGTTCCGCCGCCGGGAATCGTCTCGGCCTTGAACGACGTCAAATCCACCGCCGTAGCCGCCTGGATCGTTGAGACAGCCGTCGAAGAATTGTTCGTCATGTTCGGATCGGTCGTGCTGGCCGTGACCGTCGCGGTGTTCGAAGACGTGGTGGCCGAACTGAATGTTGCCGCATTCACGTTGATGGTGATGATTACCAGGCCGCCGACACTGATCGATCCAAGCGAGCAGTTAACCGTCGTCGTGGCGGCTGTGTAGGTGCAGCTGCCCTGCGACGCCGGAACGGAAACAGACGTATACGTTACTTGCGCAGGAAGCACGTCGGTAACGGTAACGCCCTGTGCGACGGCCGGACCGTTGTTGGTCACCTGAAGCGTGTAGGTGAGATTGGTGTTCTGATTTACGGGCTCCGGAGATGCAGTCTTCACGATCGCGACGTCAGCCTGTGAAGGCGACGCGACTGTCGAACTTGACGACGCTGTGTTGTTTGCGCTGTTGGGGTCTGTCGTCGTGGACGAAGCGACGCTCGCGGTATTCTTGATGACGGTGCCAGGTGCCGTGCCCGCGGTCACCTTCACTATCAATGTGAATGTCGCCGTCGCGTTCGCGGCAACTGACGCGTTGGTGCATGTCTGAGTCCCACCGGAAGCCGCAGGACACGTCCAGCCGGCCGGTGTGCTGATCGAAACTACCGTGGTGTTCGCAGGAAGCGTGTCTGTCAGCGTCACGTTCGCGGCAGCCGCAGGTCCGTTGTTCGTCACCGTGATGGTGTAGGTGATGTTATTGCCTGCCAGGACCGGGTTTGGTGTACCCGTCTTGGTCACAGCCAGGTCCGCTTGACCCGCAGTGGCTACTGTGGTCGTCACCGTCGCCACATTGTTTGTTGGATTCGGATCCGTCGTGGCCGCCGAGACGTTCGCCGTATCGGTGATGACTGTTCCGGAGGCAGTTCCTGCACCGACCGTCACAACCACCGTGAAAGTCGTCGACGCACCAGCAGCGAGAGTGGGAATCGAGCAGGAAATCGCAGTGGCGGAGCAGGTCCAGCCGCCGGTACCGGACGTCGCACCGACCGAAACAAAGGTCGTATTGGTCGGAACGGCCTCGGTGAACGCAACCGTACTTGACGCGGCAGGGCCATTATTTGTGACCGTCACGGTGTAGGTGATGTTGTTCCCCGCGAGCACCGGATTGGGGGTTCCGGCATTGGTGATTGCGAGGTTTGCGGTCGTCGCCGCGCCTACAATCGTCAGCACGGTTGCCGAGTTGTTTGCGAGATTGGGATCGCTTGTGCCGGAGGTGGCCGATAACGTGTCCGTAATCTGCGTGCCCGATGTGGTCGCAATGTTCACCTGGACCGCAACAGTGAACGTCGCCGCGCCCGATGCTCCAGACGGCACGCTCGCATTCGTGCAGGTAATTACGCCCGTCGCGCCCACCGCAGGTGTCGCGCAGCTCCAGCCAGCGGCTCCCGCTCCGGTAATCGCAATCGATTGAAACGTCGTGTTCATGGGAATGACTTCGGTCATCGATGCGTTGACCGCTGCAAGTGGACCGTTGTTTGTTACGGTTTGCGTGTAGGTAATGTTGTTGCCGGGCACGACCGGGTTCGGCGTCCCCGCATTGGTCACCGCGAGATCAGCCCCCGCGCAAGACGCGCCGGATTGCGTTCCGGGCGTCGTCGAGTTTGCTAGGCCAGATGTAAACACTCCGGACTGACCCGCTGTCGCGCCATAGGCGTCGTCGGCAAGCGTTGACCATCCGGCATTCCCGCCAGTGACGCTCGCTCCTGCCGGCGCCGAGGTTGTCATGATTACACCGCCACCACCGCCGCCTCCCGGGCCGTGGCGATTGCCCGGAAAGGGCGTCCCGGCAGCTTGTTCCGGCCAAGTTACTCCGCCGTTTCCGCCATCGGCGCTCGCCGTAAGACCTGTCAGTCCTCCGCTGTTTGCGGACACGAGAATTGAACCACCCGCTCCGCCGCCTCCGCCGCCATCGTTTTCGGTTTCAAGGGCATTCTGGCCGTTCGCGGTGATGGTGCCGGTACCGGTGAACGCGCCAGCGTGAATAATCACGATTCCACCGCCAGCAACTCCGCTGCTGTAGATGCCAGTGCAGTTTGCTCCACAATCGGCGTTCCCGGCGTTGGTGGTTGGATTCCAGTATGAACCGTCGTTCGTCGTGCCCGCTCCTCCGCCTCCGCCCATCACGACAGCTGCGGTCGACGCTGGGAACGCCACTCCTCCGAATCCTCCGACAATGCCGGCGCTGTCCCAGCCGAAACCGCCTATTCCACCGGTGCCACCATTGGCACCGCCTCCACCGCCGCTGTTCTGATTGTTGGACGTAGGGTTGGCATCGGTCGCACCGCCGGCTGCGTTACCGGGCGCACCGCGGGCGTAGCTCCCGTTTGGCAGCCCTTCCAGATAGGTCTGCGCTGTACTGGTCGCGGTGGTCGCAGGCGTGATCGAGGCGACCGACGGTGCGACGTAATGAGGAGTGCCGGCAATTCCCTCGCCTTTTGAGCCATTCGCGGCCTGCGTTGAAAGTGTTACGACGTCGGTCGAAAGCAGACCCGTCGCGCCTGCCAAGCTCGCCCCGCCGCCACCCCGGAAACCCTGACCGTCAAGAACTACCGTTCCGTTCAAGGTAAGCTGAGCGGAAACGTCCAGTGCCAGGACACCTCCGACGGAGCCATTCCATGCGAGCGCGGCCAGTGTGCTGCTCAGCGTCGCCGACGAGTATTGCGGAACACGAATTACTTGAAACGTCTGTATTCCCTGCGGCGGACTGCTGGTGTTCGACGCAGCTACGCTTGCGTAGCTGTTCAGCAGGCCGGCACCGGCGCCGCTGCCTTGAATCGTCAGCGTCTCGGTGCCGGTACCTGCCGCAACTGCCGTCACAGTCACAAATTCAAATTGTCCGGAATTTCCCAGACTGGTCGAGCCGGACGCCGGATCGCCGGCAACCCCGTCGCCGTAGGAACTTGTATTGGTGGAATTGATTTGTGCGCCCTGCATTTGGATCACGAGTAGAAGGTCGTTGACTCCAATTTGCGTCGCCGAGCCCGACGACGGAGTCGTGACCGTGATACTGGTAGCGCCGGCAGCCGGTGTGCCGGTGCCCGCGTAATACGTATTCACGACACCGGTCAGGGTTCCGCCCGCGCCATCCTTCCCCGGCGTCCCGCAAACCAGCGGCTGGACCACCGTGACAACCGTCGCTGTGTTGTTCGAGGAGACTGGATCGGTTGTGGTCGAACTGACCTTTGCAGAATTCGTCAGAGTTCCAGCCGTTCCCGGAGATGTTCCCGTAACCGAGATCGTGATCGGACCCGCTCCGCTTGCAACGGTTCCGAGACTGCACGTAATCGTGCCGCCGGTTGGGGCTCCGCAGCTTCCTGAGGACGTGGTAGCGGAAGCGCCGGCTAGAGTCGACGGCAGCGTATCAACTACTGAGACTGCCGATGCGGACGACAACCCCAGGTTCGAGACCTGAATGGTGTACGTGATTGGCGACGAAACGTATACCGGAGATGGCGAAGCCTGCATCGAGACAGCCATATCGGCATCTGCTGCGGCCTCTACAAGAACCGATGTGGTCGTTGCGTTGTTCGAAGACACTGGATCGCTCGTCCCCGAGTTCGCGTCGGCCGTATTTACGATTGTCGTTCCCGCCGCCACGCTTGCGCCAACTGTCACCACATAAGTGAAGTTCCCGCTCGAGGTTCCGCTATTCAAGCTCGCAATCGTGCAGGTTACCTGCCCTGTCGCGCCGACCGCAGGTGACGTGCAGGTCCAACCGGCCGCTGCCGTAATCGAAGCAAACGTCGTATTGGTTGGAGTCTGTTGATAGAGCGTGACCCCGCTCGCCGTGTTCGGTCCGTTGTTCGTAACCGATTCGGTGTAGGTGATCGTCCCGCCGGGCGCGACAGTTGCCGGCGCCACGGTCTGCGTCATGGAAATATCGGCTCCCGTCACCGTCACCGATGCAGATCCCACGTTGCTGCCTCCGCCTCGCGGGCCGGTCCAGCTCACTGTGACGGTGTCGGTAATCGTTGACCCGCCAGTGGCTTCCGGACTTGCTTCGACGACAACGGTGAAAGTTCCCGAGCTATTGGCGGCGACGGTCGCGTCGGTGCAGGTGATGGCGCCTGTGCCCCCGACGGCGGGTGTCGTGCCGCAAGTCCATCCCGTCGGTGGCGTGACGGACTCAAAAACGGTGTTCGCTGGGGTGTTTTGGGTCAGCTTCGCGCCGGTTGCTGCGTTCCCGCTCGTGTTCGCGACGACTTGTGTGTAGGTGATGTTTGCGCCTGACGCCACAGGGTTCGGTGCCGCACCATCGGTGATGGTAAGCGTTGCCTGTGCCGCCGCCGGAGACGCGTGCAGCAGTACGGCGAAAAGCATGAACGCAACGGGCGCAAGCGCCGTGCGAAAGCGGTCCGCTCGGCGCGCGCCGGCGCGCACCGAGCGGTGCATTTGAGTGCGAAACCGGTGCAACAGGGTCGTTCCGGGGGCCAGTGTCGAGATCGTTCGGCCGCCTCGCTCAATCGCAATCACTTTACCCAGCAACTTTTCCGCAGGCGCATCGTTCTGCTGGCCCGCGTCGCCGCGTGTCACGATCGCGCCGGTCGCAGGGTCCCATCCGACCACCCGATGCAGCACGAATCCCTGTTCGCCGCGGGTGAGTGCGATGTCGCCGCGCCCCGGCCTGCCTGCCGAAATGGGCGCCACGACGACCGTGTCGCCGTCGAGCACATTCGGCTGCATGCTGCGGCCATCGGCGCGAAAACGCACCCGCAAGCCGTCGCCGAGTGCGGTCTCGCACAAGACCGCGAACTGCAGGGAGTCGCGCGATTCCTGCGGCCTAGGCTCCCTCACGGTAAATCGCCTCCACTGCGCTTTTGTCCGGGAGAAATCGGAAGATCGCACTCGGAACTTCCCGCGCCACGCGGTCAAGAAATCGCAAGGTGAATTGCAGACCTGTGGGCGAGTGATGCGGCACGAAACTGCGAGTGAAAAGCTCGGCTGCGGCGCGTCCCGGCGGAAGCGCGACCAGCTCGGTGTGGTGGCTGTGTTCCAGCAGATAGAGCCTGGAAAGCGGAGCAGATTCCGGAGAGGCGATGCCCGCGTCGCCGTGCCAGGGCGTTCCGTACATCCAGATGCGGCCGTCACGTATGCGAAGAATGATCCGGTCGTCGCTCAGAATCTGGGCGTTGGACTCCGACTTCCAGAGTCGGGCTGTCGTGCTCTTGCCTGCGCCCGAATGCCCCAGAAAGAGGTGTCCAAGCCCCGCTTCATCGACGATTCCCACTGCGTGCATTTCGACACCTTCGCCGCAGGCCAGCCGGTGAATCATCAACAGCTCGTCGAGCGGATATTCCAGAGGGTAGATGGGCTTGCTCTCGTCGAAATAGGGGCGAAACAGAAGCAGATGCCCGCGGCTGAATTCGCGATCAAACCAGGCGGTTTTGTAGGGGGAGGCGCCCAGATATGGGGTCGAAAAATAAAAGCGATAACCGCCGGACTCCTCAAAAAGTCTCCACAGGCCTCCGGAATTAAATAATGGCTCTCCCGGCGGAATCTCGAGACTGGTCGTCCACCCCACCTGAATTTGAATATCGCCCAAGCTCGGTTCCACGACAAAATCGCGCATGCTCGGATCAAGCGCCAGTTCAATGTGGTCGTCGCTGAAAAGCCCGAAGCTCGTCCCGCCTACCCGAAAGGCGAGCCGCCGTCTTTCGACTGCCTTCGGCCGGGCAACGGCCTCGGTGCGCGCGATTTTTGACTGAATGACTGGCACAGGGGTAGTCGCCTTTATCAGGAACCCGGCGTGCGGCAAAATAATGCGCCGCACGAACTGTTGCCGGGCCCGGCCACGCCGGAAATCTTGCAATGGCCAAGAACGGCTTCATCGGGCCGCAAACTTACGCGAATGATCCGAGGAGCCTCATAAGGCTTCCGATCTTCTTTCTCTGATTGATTCCCGTCGCTCATTACTTGGCCGTTTTGGTCCCTTTACGCATGATGCGTCGCGCACGATCCGCAGCCGCCACTCGCGCATCCCCCTGCCGGTTGCAGCACGTTGAACACAGGAGGCGGCGTCTTGCCGCCAGCCCACAGGCTTGGATCAGATTCCTGCTTTTGAATGCGTTCGGCCGACGCCAACAATTCGTCGTGCACCTCGCCAGGTTTGCAGCAGCTGCAGTCTCCGTGCTCGGGTACGTCAAATCCGAGTGCGTAGGCACGCAGATGCGCTACCTGACAAAGAAAATCCACGGGCGACTCTGCATCGCCGTTTTCAAGCTCCCCGTTGGCTGGGCACATGCCGCAAATCGAACGAATCTTGCAGCGGTCGCAGATCGTCGGGCGCGTTCGAGGTTGATTGCGAATCTCCAGTAGCGGGCCCTCCCACCCTTCGCGAAAGCCTTTGCTGCGAATGTTGTAATCCTGCTGATGGGAGATCACGCAAATGCTCATTTCACCGGTCGGATCAATCGCGCAGCCGTTCATTCCTCCACCGCAGAAGTAGCGATGGTCGTCGTCAGGCGTTGAAACCAGCGGCGCCCCAAGCTCGCGCTCGATCAGGCGGCCGTACTCGTGTGCGCGTTTGGGGTCGAAATAATCCAGAGCCACCACTTCCTCTGGTGTCAGACGGACGGCAACCGGGCTTTGCGAGCAGTCCACACGGGGATTGATCAGCGAATCGAATTTGAATTCGACGTGGAATTCTTCTTCGGCAAGGCGTTTCATTTCATACACTTCGTGCTGATTTACGCTCGTCGGCACGGTCTTGAGCTTCAATGGCAGGCCGCGCTCGAGCAACAGCCGGATGCCCCTCATGCAACGGTCGTAGGAACCGGGAATCTGCGTCAGCGTTTCGTACGTCGCGCGCGTGGCTCCGTACAGGGTGATTTCGATCGCAAACGGCCGCCACTCCGCCAGATAGTCGGCGATTCGCGGCGTTATCAGGGTTCCGTTGGTAAACAGAGTGACCAGGAAGCCACGCTTCTTGGCTTCTGTATAGATGTCCAGAAAATCCTTGCGAGCAAACACCTCGCCTCCGGTGTAACAGATCCACAGGCTGCCGGCGGCGACCAACTCGTCCAGGAGCTTGCAATGCTCTTCGAGGGTCAGCTCTTGCGACCGGGCGGCCGCGTCGTTCATCGGAAGGTTGTTGTAGCAGTGCAGGCACTCAAGCGGGCATCGCCGCGTCACTTCGATGGAGACTTCCACCGGCGTGCGCTTGCCAAAATGCCGCTCATGAATCGCGCGGCTGAATGTCGCGTAAGTGGCTTCGTTCATCCCAAGCTCCGGCCGCCTAAAGCCGTAGTTCTGCCAAACCGGTTACAACTGCTCGATCAATCCCGCCTCGGAGAGGTCTGCGAGAAACTTCTCGGTGTCCGCTGCTGCTTGCTCGGCGGAAAGTCCGTATTGCGACTGAAGGTGACTCACCAGCTCCGCTGCGCTGCGGTTTGTCTCGATCAGGGCCCACAACGAAGTGCCCGTTTCGTTGAAGGTATAGATCGAGTCCATGTCAGCCGCACCACGCCTGATCGGTACGACGATCGCTTCGTCCGCCACCACCCGTGACACGACATTGCGGCTTCGCTGTAGGCCCTGGCCCGGAATTTCGGTCAATATCGGCATACTCGTCCTGATTTCCCCCGCAACAGACGCCTAGTACCACACGCGAGAGATTTTGGTCGCGCTAGCCCTGCTCATATTAAGAAGCAGACCGGTGCTATCTAAACTATGTGCACGTCCTCGGAGGCACAATCACAAATTGGTGCTGGCGTGCCAAAACGTCACTACGGTTTGCGAGAACGACACAATTCACGGCCGTCAGAACGCTATTTGACTCACGCCTCGCGCGTGACGGTTTGAGGATTGAAACGTGGTAATAAACGTGTGCTTTCTAAACCGCGCAAAGGGCAAACCGCGGGAATAAACTATCGGTCACAGGGCTTGCGGGGAAAGGCCTGGCGGCGGGAGACACGATGGCTTGTCTGCCGGTCTGCAAGCTAATGGAAAAACGGCTCTTAGCCCCGGGGTAGTCGGGCGAAGGCCAGGGTTTCGGAGACGGTTATTAGTGCTGCCCGCCGCCGGAAAGCTCGCGGACAATGTCGCTTACGAACCCTTTGGCGTCGCCAAACAGCATGAGGGTCTTGTCGAGGTAATAAAGAGGATTATCGATGCCGGCAAACCCCGGATTCATACTGCGCTTGATCACCATCACCGTCCTGGCCTTGTCCACGTCCAAAATGGGCATTCCGTAGATCGGACTGCTGGTGTCGGTCCTTGCAGCAGGGTTGGTCACGTCGTTCGCCCCGATGATCAGGGCAACATCGGTTTGGGGAATATCCGAGTTAATGTCGTCCATCTCAAGCAGCCGGTCGTAAGGGATATCCGCCTCGGCCAGCAACACGTTCATGTGCCCGGGCATTCTGCCCGCCACGGGGTGGATGCCGAAGGTGACGTCCACACCCTTTTTGGTCAGGATATCATACAGCTCGCGGACCTTGTGCTGGGCCTGCGCGACAGCCATGCCGTACCCCGGGACGATGACCACCTTGTTGGCTGCCGCCAGAATTCCGGCAGCCTCTTCCGGCGAAGCGCTGCGGACGGTCCTGGTCTCGGTCTGCGCCGCGCTTGAGGTTTGCACCTGTCCGAAGGCCCCAAACATGACGTTTGTAAACGACCGGTTCATCGCCTTGCACATGATCACCGACAGGATGAAACCGGATGAACCATCCAGCGCCCCGGCGACCACCAACACCTTGCTGTTGAGCACGAATCCCAGCAGCGCGGCGGAAAAGCCCGCGTAGGAGTTCAAAAGCGAGATGACCGTCGGCATGTCCGCGCCACCAATGGGCGTCACCAGCATCACGCCAAAGGCCAGCGACACCACAACCATGACCGGGAACAGATAGGGTTGCTCGGGATTGATGACCAGGGCGACTGCGAGTAGCAGCGCTGCGCCCAGTACCGACAAACTGACGAAGTTCTGCCCTTTGTAAACGATCGGCCGTTGCGGCAGGATCTCCTGGAGTTTGCCGGCGGCGATCAGGCTGCCGGTGAACGTCAGCGATCCGATGATTACTTCGAGTCCGATCTCGCCCATTCCGAAGCGCGAGACGTGCGGGATTCCGACGTAGTATTCGGCGATTCCAATCATCGCCGCCGAGAGCGCACCGAAGGCATGGCTCAGCGCGGTCCGCTGCGGCACCGCGGTCATTTTCACCATGCCCAGGGGAATGCCGATTCCCGCGCCGACCACCAGCGCGACGATGATCCATTTGTACTGTTGGACCTGGGGATCGCAGAGCGTGGCACCCAGCGCCAGTGCCGCCCCGATCTCGCCGGCTAGAATTCCGTGCCGCGCCGTTGCCGGCGAGCTGAGCCACTTGATCGCCAAAATAAAGAGAACAACCGAGACGATATAGACGGCGTCGATGATCTGAATGATGTTGACGGCGCTCATGATTTCTTGGATTTGCCAGTCTTGAACATCCGCAGCATCCGGTCGGTGATGAAGAACCCGCCCACCATGTTGCTGAAGGAGGCGGCGACCGCGATCAGCCCGAGAATGACCGATAGTTTTGTCTCATGCCGCCCTGCGATGATGATCGCGGCCACGACCACGATCGCATCCAGAGCGTTGGTCAGCGACATCAGCGGCGTGTGCAGCAACGGAGAGACTCGCTTGATGAGTTCGAACCCGACGAATCCCGCCAGGATGAATACGTAGAGATTGGATAGAAAATCCGAAGGCACGATTTCCTCCTTACGCCTGGGTTCCCAGCGCGGGCATTGAAAAGAATTCGCGGACCCGCGGGTTTGCCACTTCCCCGCCTCGCGTCAGCAAGGTATCCCGCGTGATCTCGTCGGCGAGGTTCAGATTGAGTTTGCCGTCCTTGACCAGGTGCACCAAGAAAGACGTCAAATTGCGCGCGTACAGCGAACTTGCGTGGTACGGCACAGTGCTCGCGAGGTTGATCTTGCCGACGATCGTCACGCCATTCACCTGAATCGTCTGTTCGGCCCGGGTGAGCTCGCAATTCCCTCCGCGCTCCGCCGCCAGGTCCACGATTACCGACCCCGGAACCATCCCGCGCACCATTTCTGCAGTCACAAGGGTGGGCGCCTTTTTACCCGGCACCACTGCCGTGGTGATCACGACGTCGTTTTCCGCCACCACCCGCCCGATCAGTTCACGCTGCTTGGCATAGAACGCTTCGTCCTGGGCAGTCGCGTATCCGCGCGCGTCCTGGGCATTTTTCGCTTCGATGGGAAGTTCGACAAATCTCGCACCCAGGCTCTGCACCTGCTCTTTCACTACCGGCCGCAAATCGTACGCGGAAACGACCGACCCAAGCCGCCTCGCCGTGGCAATCGCCTGAAGGCCAGCCACTCCGACCCCCAGGATCAGCACGCGCGCAGGCGTGATCGTGCCAGCGGCGGTCGTCAACATCGGGAAAAAGCGGGGCAACACGTCGGCTGCGATCAGCACGGCTTTGTAGCCGGACGCCGTCGCCATCGAGGAAAGCGCGTCCATGCTCTGCGCCCGTGTGGTGCGCGGCATCAGCTCGACAGCAAAAGACATCACGCCCGCGCCAGCAATATCCTGGAGTATCTCGCGCGATCCAAGCGGCCGCAGAAAACCGATCAGCACCTGATCGCGCCTCAGCAGTGGCAAGTCTTGTTTGCCGGTCTTGTCGTTCGCGCCGTAGCACAGCACCTGGGTGATGATGTCCGCGGCGCAGAACACGGATTTGCGATCGGGGGCGATCTTCGCGCCCTTGTCCGCATACTGTGCGTCAGGATAGCCGGCCTCGACGCCTGCGCCCTGCTGCACGACGACTTCCAGTCCCACCTTCGCAAGGTTCGGAATCACGGCGGGAACAAGCGATACCCGTCGCTCTCCCGGAAAACTCTCTTGGGGTACACCTACAATCACGAAGACCTCGCTCTTCTTGTTCCCGCCTTCGGCAACCTGTGAGCCCTCGGCTCAATAAGGAATGACAGAAGTGGCCCGTGGGACCGCGCCGCACCCAAAATCACGACCCGCCCCGCCCAAGGGTCCCTATTCTATTCATTGTGGACTGCAAGTCTAGCGGAACGTTGTTGCGGCGAGCCTGCGGAGGGTATCACCAAAAAGGGGACAGCAGCGCGAATGAAAAAATCCGTCAGGAGATCTACCGCCTTCAGTGTCGGATCCGGCTATTGCGTTTGGGCTGCACCACCGGGTGCGTCAACGCCCTCGCCGATGGCGTCCCCACTGACGACCAGCTCCACGCGGCGATTTTGCTGGCGACCTTCCGGCGTGTCGTTGCTCGCGACCGGCTTGGTCTTCCCGAATCCGAAGGCGGTCACGGCGTTGGCTGGCACGAGCTGATCAACCAGATACTCGCGCACCGATTCGGCCCGCTGCTCAGAGAGCCGCTGGTTAAAATCATCGCTGCCCACGCTGTCGGTGTGACCTTCCACTTGTACCTTCAGCGACGGATACGCGAGCAGGATGCCCGAGATTTTCGCAAGCTTTTCGCGCGCTCCGGGTTTCAGGGTGTAACTGCCGGTGTCGAAAAGCACGTCGGACATGTTTACGATCAATCCTCGGACGGTGTCGTGCGTCTGCAAAATGGTGCTGAGCTGCTGCAAGAGCTGTTTGCGCAGCTCCGCTTTCTCGGATTCCGCTTGCGTCGCTGCCAGCCTCGCTTTTTCTGCGTCAGCCTCGGCGGCGGCCTTCTGTTGTGCCGCTAACTGCGCTGCTTGTGCGGCCTGCTGAGCCGCCTGAGCGGCGGTTGCTTCTGCCTGTTGCTGCTGAGCGATAGCTGCGGCGCGGGCAGCCTCTGCGTCCGCTTTTTCGCGAGCCGCTTTTTCCTCCGCGAGTTGCGCTTCGATTTTCGCTTTCTCGGCATCGGCGGCCTGTTGCCTGGCCAAGGCCTCTCGAGCCTCCGCTGCCCGGCGCAGTGCTTCCTGTCGCTCCTCGTCCAGCCTCTTTATGGTGATCGATCGCGCGTCCTGAGCGGTCTGCACCGCCTCGCGCGCAGTCATGTCGACATTCTTGCGTGGCTCCTTGCGCTTCTCGGAATCCTCGGCCTGGCGAAGAAGCTGCTGCGCTTTCTCGAAGCTCGCCGATGCGTACTTGTCGGCGCCTGACGCTTGCGCGATCCCGACGGCATTGCGAGCTTCATACAGGCTTAGCGGAACGCGCGGGTCGAGTCGCGTGTCCTGATCGCCGGTGGTGATTGTGGAGTAGTCGCTGCGTTGCAGCAGGTCGAACTTCGCGTCCACTTCCTCCACGCTTCCTTCGGTATCGGGACGCACGTGGTTCTCCATCACGACGACGTCGCTTGGCTGCGTTACCGCGAAGTACGGCTCGGCTGTCACGATCATCGCAAACGCCTGAAACGCCGCGGCCCCGTCAACCTTCGCCTTCTCGCCATCGAGCTCGAGTTCTCCCAGATTTGAAGCGCGACCTTCCGGCGTCACCGCCCACAACACATAGGTTAGGAACTGCGGACCGTATTGTGTCGCGGGGGAGAGCTTTTCAAATTTTGCGGAGATGCTGATGACTCCCTTCTTGCCTTCAACCTTCGCCTCACCCTTGGCAAACGGCATCAGAACCGTGCCCTTGAAATCGATCGGCGTTGAACCCTTCGCGTGGCTGTAGTTGATCGCCTTGGTTGTCCGCGCGACTACGGTGACGCGATACAGGGGTCTCGACTGGTTTCCCTGTTCCTGTGCGCCCACCGGAGCTGTCGCCTGAGTTTGCGCCGTCGCCTGTTGCGCTTGAGCTCTAGCCCGGCCCGGAGTCCCGAGCCCACTCAACAGCGCCACGAGTGAAATCACGGCACAAATTTTGTTTCCAGGGCTCGTCATACGGACTCCCATTTCGAAGAAGGATTTCGTTTCTGTATTTCAAGCGTAGCAGCAGCCACTATTTGCTCCGGCCGCGGGTGCGGGTCCTGTGCCCAATTTGGTAGCCGGGGATCGGGTGAGGATCTAGGGCTGGGCAGTTCGCCGCCGCGCGACCGAACGGCGCCCCCTGCGGTATCGTTTGACAACGACAACGCTCGGTACTATGTTCTGCGCAAACGCAGGCCCGATATACGGCGGTCTAACTCCTGTGCGTTTGCGAGGTGCTCCGTGGCGAAGTTCACAGTCCCGGCACATTTTCGATGCCGAATTAAACTCCTGCGAATCGGTGGCGCGCTGCTCGCCCTTACCGCGATTCTTGCAGTCCCTGCCCACCGGCTCGCGGCGCAGAGTTCACCGAGCATTACTGGGGTTGACCCCGCCTCCGGGAAGCCCAACGACGTCATTACTGTCTCTGGACAGGGTCTTGAAAAGACCCACGTGGCCGCCGTGTTCCTGTCAGACGACAAGGACGATCACAAAGCCGTCGTCGTCACACAAGCCGACGACAAAATCACGATCAAAGTTCCGGAAGTGAAGCCCGGCGATTACAACATCTCTATCCAATCGGGCAACGCCATTTTCATCCAGCCGGTGCGCTTCACCGTGCAGTAAGGGCGCGGGGAATCTCTGTTTAATCCCTCGGGTCTGGCGTTTGCGGCCCTACTGCGAATTCCGGCTCTTCCCAAGCTGATTGGGAGACTGGACGCCCGGTTTTTTCAGCGTGTGTGTCGCGCCTATTTTCCCGGCGCAAGAATCAGCTTCTGCACGCGCCAGTTCAGCAATTCAGCGACATACAACTCGTTTTCGGCCGGGCAAGCTATCTCGTGGATCCATCCAAACTGCTTCAGCTGCTTGCCTGACTCCCCCAGCACCCCAAGAACCGTCCCGTCAAGGCTCAGCTTGTAGATTCGTCCCGGAAACGCGTCCGAGCTATACAGCACCTGATGTGGTTGGGGCGTAATGCAAATTGCCCAGGGCGCGCCGGGAGCCATCGTTCCGGTCGTCGCCGATGGCTTTGCACCAATCGCCGGACGAGCGACCGCGGGAACCGGCACGTCAATTGTGATCTGCCTCAGGAATTTTCCTTCGCCGTCGAACACTTGAATCCGCCGATTGCCGCGGTCCGCTACGTAGACGTTTCCCTGCGCATCCGTTGCGATGCTATGCGGAGTGTTGAACTGGCCCTGTGCGTCTCCCGGTTCGCCCCACGACTTGATCCAGTTGCCCTCCTTATCGACCTTCGCGACCCGGGAATTGACGTAGCCGTCGCTGATAAAGGTGTCCCCGGCCGCGTCCCAGGCCACATCGGTTACCTGACGGAACATTCCATCGACGGGTGGCAGCGGCGGATGCACGTGCTTGAGCGGTCCGGTGCCTTCATCAGAAGCCTCCTGTTTGCGGCCAAACACCATGACAACGCGGCCCTCGGGATTGAATTTGATGACCATGTCCGAGCCTTTGTCCGTCACCCAGATGTTGTCTTTCGGGTCGATCTTGACGGTATGGGCGAATGACCACGCATACAAGTTGTGTCCGATCTCCCGCAGGAATCGCCCGTCGGCTCCGAACTCAAGAAGTTGCGCAGCCGAAGCTCCATAGGCCGCTCCGCTTGTATTCCCGCGTGAAAACACAAACACGTGCCCCTTGGAATTGACCGCTACTCCAGCGACTTCGCCAAAATATAAATTCGGCGGCAGCTTCAGGAAATCCGCGACCGAGCGAAACGGAATCTCGGGCGCCTGCGGCTGCTGGGCAAACGCATATCCGCCCAGCAGGAAAAGCAGAACAAGCATGACACCTGGTTTCATCGTGGCCCCCAGTCGCCGGGAGTATACGCTTCGTATTGCCGGTCAGCCTCAATATCCGACGATCCTCCGGTCCTGGGGCGCGACCATTGCATTGCGCTCCACAAGGGACCGACAGGCGGACGGTTTGACGGGCCAGCCCCGAGCTATTGCGGCAACATTAGACTCACCGTACGATCAGTCGAGCGCCGATTCAGGTGGGCGCAGGAGACTGTCGTGACCGATCTAAACCCGCAAGCCAAACAGATGGCTGACGAGTC
Organism: Candidatus Cybelea sp.; assembly: GCA_035603235.1. GTDB lineage: Bacteria > Acidobacteriota > Terriglobia > Acidiferrales > UBA7541 > Palsa-295. The sequence goes on from DATNKU010000009.1 coordinate 76,596, forward strand.
GATGGTACGCAACCTGGCTGCGCAGGCGATCGCGATTTGGCCCCAGGAAGTTGAATTTTTTCGCCGCTACTCGCTTCCAGCCGAGCCCCGCATACTTGACGCTGGCTGTGGCACAGGCGAAATCGCTTCGCGGCTGGCTCAATTTTTTGAGCGTGCGCATGTGCTGGGCGTCGATATCATCGAGGACCATCTCGCACTCGCGCGGTCGCGCTACGCGGTCATGGCACCCCGTTTGAAGTTCGAGCGCCAGTCTGTGTTTGCACTCGATGCCGCAGACCGCACCTTCGACCTCACCGTATGTCGCCACGTACTGCACTCCATTCCCGAACCTGGCCGCGTGATCGCGGAACTGGCGCGAGTTACGCGCCCGGGCGGCTACCTGCACCTGATTCCTGAGGATTATGGAATGCTGCACTTCCAGCGAGGTCCGCTCGACCCGAGCGAATTTTGGCACG
>DATNKU010000040.1:0-3289 GCA_035603235.1 Candidatus Cybelea sp.
CCCGCCCTCCGGTCCCCTTATACCGGGTGATGAGTTATGCGGGAAAGCCTTAACGGGGACGGCATTGTTAGGCGCACACATGCACTTGGCCGGCTCGTGCGCTGCCTTACATAAACTCCGAAACGCCCTTCACTTCGTGTCGAAGTGCTCGTCGCGGTCTTTGTCGCCTTCGCGCGGACGGATCGCCGACAGGGCTTTGAAGGAATCGTCCGCAGCCGTGCGTATGCGCGGCGCGCGGACCTGCGGTTGCTGATTCATGATCTGCTTCAGGGTCTGTTCCAGGCTGCCGCTCACCACGCCTTGCACGGTGGTGCCGTAGGCGCGGATCACATTGACCATGAATTCCTGACTCAGAATGGGTTCAGCAAGATGTTCCTGTTCCGCAATCACTTGCAGCAAGATGCTGCGCGTAATGTCGGCACTGTTTTTCTTGTCGACAACGACGAACTCGATTCTCTCGACGACCAAGCGCCTGACATCGGCCAATGTGATGTAACGGCTTTCCACCGTGTCATAGAGGCGGCGATTCGGGTATTTTTTTATCACTCGCGGTTCGCTCATTAGGGCTCCTCGCTCGTGTTGGCCGACGCGCCGCCGGAAGATCCCGGTTCGTGCCTGACCACGTTGACTAATCCCTGACGACTTAAGGATAACGCAATGCAGCGGTAAGGCAAATATGCATTTGTTTCCATATGTTTCAATCAGTTACGCGCATGGACAAACGCTTTGGAACGCGCTTGGTGTCCCATTGCCCGATTGCCCAGGCCCAACTGTCCCCGAGATCGGCCGTCCCGAGCGAGTGCGGCGGCTCCAAACCCAGCATCTTGAACGTCTCGAAAAGCTGCTTCGCGGGCGATTTTATGTCCAGACCCACGCTGCGACGCGACTTCGCGAGCTTGGTGTCGTCCGGCTCGGTGAGCACCGGCACATGCGCATAGGCGGGCCGCGGCAGGCTCAGGAGTTGCTGTAGATAAATCTGCCGTGGTGTGTTGTCGAGCAGATCCGCGCCGCGCACGATGTGAGTGATCCCTTGCTCTGCGTCGTCAATGACGACCGCCAGTTGGTAGGCGAACACCTGATCGCGCCGCTTGATGATGAAATCTCCCACGACGCGGCCGACGTCCTGGCGATAGGTGCCCTGAATGCGGTCGGAGAAAAAAACGAACCCCGGCTCGACCCGCAACCGCGCCGCGGTCGGTACGCCCAAAGTCGCCGGGCCCGTGCGGCAGGTGCCGGGATAGCAGGTCTCGTCCTCCAACTGCAGGCGGCTGCAGGAACACTCGAAGATCAAGTTGCGAGCTTGCAAGGTCTGCAGGGCGCGAACGTAATGGCCGCTGCGATCACACTGGCGAACGATCTCGCCGTCCCATTCGAAACCGAATGCCTCCAAGGTGCCAAGGATGCGGTCCGCCGCTCCGGCGACTTCGCGCCGTCGATCGAGATCCTCGAGCCGCAGCAGCCAGCGGCCCCCATGCGCACGCGCATCGAGGAAGCTGGCCACCGCCGTATACAGGGAGCCCAAATGCAAGTCGCCCGAAGGCGTCGGGGCGAAACGGCCTACATACGGCGGTTTTCTAGCGGTATCGGTCGTCGCGGTCGCCGTACTGCTTTTCGCGGCGTTCGCGCCGCTCCTGAGCTTCCACCGACAGGGTGGCAACGGGTCTGGCTTCCAAACGCTTGATGCCGATTTCCTCGCCGGTCTCGAGGCAGTAGCCGTAGGATCCATCCTCGATGCGCTTCAGCGCCTCGTCGATTTTCCGAATCAGCTTGCGCTCGCGGTCGCGCGTGCGAAGCTCGAGGCTGAATTCCTCTTCCTGAGTGGCTCTATCGTTCGGGTCCGGGAAATTGGCGGCCTCGTCCTTCATGTGCAGAACGGTCCGGTCGACTTCCACCATCAGATCGCGCTTCCAGGTCTGCAGTATTCGAGCGAAATGCTCCAACTGCTCCTTGTTCATGTACTGCTCGCCGCGGCGGGCGATGTAGGGCTTCACATTGCGCGGTCCCGCCAGCAGACTGGCGGAGCCGGTGGGATCGCCGTCGGCGTCTTCGTCGATTTGCGGCACGCGAGTCATCACGAGCGGGCGAGTGTCGAATTTGATCGGGGCCACCTTTTCATCGTTGACTGTGTCATGGCTGATGTCGGCGGATTCCGGTTTCAGGCGCGTTACTTTCGCGGCCACAGGTTTGGACGGCATGGGTTTTGCGACTGTGGGTTTGGGGGCTGGCTTGTCGGGTTTCACTGTTACCTTGGGTGTGGGAGGCGATGGCTTGGTTTTCGTTGGCGGTCGAAGCACCTTCTTGGGTGCGGCTGTCTTGTGAGCCGGTTTCTTGGGTGCCGCCTTACCTGGCCGCTTAGCCACTTTATTGGGTTTCTTCGAGGGCATTTGAAGTCTTCGCCTCCTAACGAGAGAGCGCGCGATTATACCGACGCAATCGGGCGTGTACAGACCACTTAGCCAACATATTTTGTTTGTCTAAGCCTATGATTGAAAAGCGAAACCCCTGGCCCGGGAAGGGAGGGTGCGCGCCCACGCCTGGGGAGGGTGTCAGGGCAGGCTGACAGGGGCGGCCGAGGCCCAGCCGGGCTGCCGGTGTTCAGCCACCACCGTGGTGTAAATGCCGCCTCGTACGTTGAATTCGGCCAAAAGACGCATGAATCGCGGTGCCGTAGCCGCCACGAGGTCGCCCAGAATCTCGTTGGTCACCGCCTCGTGAAATGTGCCGCGGTTGCGGAAGGACACAATGTAGAGCTTCAGGGATTTGAGCTCGACGCAGCGCTCGTCGGGGACGTACTCCAGCTTGAGCGTGGCGAAGTCCGGCTGGCCCGTTTTCGGGCAGAGGCAGCTAAACTCCGGAATCGTCATGCGTATGGTGTAGTCCCGCTCGGGCGCAGGGTTTGCAAAAGTCTCCAATTGGGCGCGGGGTTCAATCATGGCGGATCTCGGCAGTCTCGCCGGGGGTTTACGAAAGTGACGTTTACTTTACACTACGCGCCTCAATGCGCTTAACGAAACTCAAGATCGCCGGCTTCAAGTCCTTCGTTGATCCGACCACCGTCACCTTTCCAAGCAGTTTGACGGGGGTTGTGGGTCCGAACGGGTGTGGTAAATCCAATATCATCGATGCGGTGCGTTGGGTCATGGGCGAAATCTCCGCGAAGCATTTGCGCGGAGAATCGATGGCGGACGTCATCTTCAACGGCTCCGCGACGCGCAAGCCTCTGGGCGCCGCCTCGGTCGAACTGGTGTTCGACAATTCCGACGGCAAGATAGGAGGAGAGTACGCGGCC
>DATNKU010000046.1:0-32986 GCA_035603235.1 Candidatus Cybelea sp.
CGCCTGCCATATCTCGATCAAACAGTCGTGTATCGGTTCCTCTTCGAGATCAAAGGCCATGACCACAAGTCTCACACGTTCGCCTTGGACGCCGGGCGGCGCAATCTGCTGCGTGGCGCGCGATCCGGCCAGGCCGATCCGGAAATACGGACCCACCGTCTGCGAGGGGATCGGTATGAGGACCTCACTCATGGTTGCTCAAACGGCGTGGATTCCGGGCCGCGCAGGACGATGTCAAACCGGTATCCCAGCGCCCAATCGGGCTGCGTCAGATCCAACTCGAATTTCGAAATCAGACGTCGCCGAGCTTTTTCATCCGGAATCGAATTGAGTACCGGATCGAAAGGAAACAACGGGTCGCCGGGGAAATACATCTGGGTCACCAGCCGCGTGGCAAAAGCGGTGCCGAACATCGAAAAATGAATGTGCGCAGGGCGCCACGCGTTGGGATGGTTTTCCCAGGGATACGCGCCAGGTTTGATGGTTACAAACCGGTAGTTGCCCCGGTCGTCCGTCAGGGTGCGGCCTGCTCCTGAGAAATTGGGATCAAGCGGCGCCGGATGTTGATCGACCTCGTAGCGATAACGTCCTGCCGCGTTGCATTGCCAGATTTCAATCAGCGTGTTCGGCACGGCGCGCCCGTTGCCATCGAGCACGCGTCCGGTCACGATGATGCGCTCACCGATCGGCTCCCCGGAATGCTGGCGCGTGAGATCGTTGTCGGTCTCCGCGATCTCGTCGTGTCCGTAAACCGGCCCGGTCACTTCCGATAAAGTGTGAGGCAGGACAATGAGTGGTTGTCGCGGCGAGCGCGAAACGGTTGACTTGTAGGGCGGATAAACCAGCGGAGGCTGCGTGCCGGACGGATACCGCCTGTAGGGCCGAACAACTAAGGTTTGCGCCGGCTGAGAGGGCGAGTTCGGTGAGCTGGGTGCGTTAACAGACCCCCGGGAACGCGCCTCATTATGCATCCCGCCCACAGCGGCATCAAGCCGCGATGGCCTTGCGCAGTCTTTCAAACGTGGTCGAAAGTTCTTCCGGCTCGACGCGCGTCTCACCCGTGACGGTCATGAAGTTGGCGTCCCCACCCCAGCGCGGAAGCACATGCAGGTGCAAATGTCCGGTGACACCGGCGCCCGCGGCGCGTCCCAGATTCATGCCCAGGTTGTAGCCCTCCGGGTGGTACGTATTGCGGAGCGCGGTCTGCATGCGCTGCGCAAGCCGCATCATCTCGGCAAGTGTCTCAGGATCGGTTGCGGCAAGGTCGGCGACGTGTTCATAGGGAACCACCATTACGTGGCCGCTGGTATAGGGATAGCGATTCAGGATTACGAAATTCTTCGCGCCGCGCAGAACGATCAGGGTTTTCAGATCGTCATTGGCAGCCAGGGCGTCGCAGAAGATGCAGCGGTCGTCCTTCTTGGCATCGGCGATGTAGCGATATCGCCACGGCGTCCACAGGTAATCCATCCCGCTTAGTCCTGCGCGCCGGACCCGGCCGCATTCGGACTGTTGACGTAGTCCTTCAGCTCTTTACTGGGCTTGAAAAAGGGGATCTTCTTCGGCGGGACCTCCACTTTGGCCCCGGTCTTCGGATTTCGCCCAGTACGCCCGCGACGCTGACGGGTGCGGAAACTGCCGAAGCCGCGAATCTCGATCTTGTCGTCGGCTTGCAGGGCCGCGATGATGCTCTCGAAGATGGTCTCCACGACCGCCTCCGATTCCTTCCGCGACAGCTCGGTGGCCCGTTCGACCTCTCCGACGAGGTCGGCCTTGGTCATCGTATGTTCTTTGTTTTCGTGCTCTCCCGCAGCTTCTGCCATCGGATGAGAGCCTCCTCTCGCGATTGCTTTTTATCGTGGGCCGAATGCGCGCCGGGGCCGAGCGTCTAGCGATCTTGGCACATCATCCATGCTACCGCAAGGTAAACGCCTGATTTCACAGGCGTAAACGCTTTCAGGACGACTGCAATTTTGCCCGGACCGCATCGCCGATCGTGGCCGTCGGCGACGACTTGGTTGACCGGAAGGACTTGATCTCTTCCCGTTCGACCTGCTTCTGCGCAGCGCGGAAGCTCAGACTGATCTTGCGCTGCTCCGGCTCGAGCCGCAGTATTTTGAAATCGTATTCGTGGCCCGCGGTCAGGACTGCGGTCACGCGCGCATCCCGCGGAGCTTTCACCTTTTCGCGATCGCCCTTGGGCCGACGTTCCTCGATTTCCGAGACATGGCAAAGACCCTCGATACCTTCAGCCAGCTCCACGAACGCGCCGAAATCGGTGGTGCGCGCGACTTTCCCCTTGAGGACGTCGCCCAGCTTGTGGTCCTTGAACCAGTTCGCCCAGATGTCGTTCATCTGCTTGATGCCGAGCGACAGCCGGCGGTTCTGTGAATCGACTTTCAGCACCTTCGCTTCGACCGCTTCGCCCTTTTTGAATTTCTCGCTGGGATGCTTGATTCGCTCGGTCCAGCTGACGTCACTGATGTGAATCAGCCCCTCCATGCCTTCTTCAAGCTCGACAAACGCGCCGAACTCCGCCAGGTTGCGGATGCGGCCGTTGACGATCGAGCCCACAGGATATTTCTGCGCGGCCGCGTCCCAGGGATCAGGCAATAACTGCTTCATGCCCAGCGAAATCCGGCGCTGATCCGTTTTTACGTCCAGCACCACGACGTCCACTTCTTCATCCGTCTTGACGATCTTCGAGGGGTGCTTCACATGCTTGGACCAGCTCATTTCGCTTACGTGCACCAGACCTTCCACGCCCGGCTCGATCTGCACAAACACGCCGTAGTCGGTGACGCCCACGACCTTCCCGTGCACGCGCGTCCCGGTGGGAAACCGCTCCGGAACCGTGGCCCATGGATCGGGCAGCAACTGCTTGCGTCCCAGTGAAATGCGCTGTTTTTCCTTGTCGAACTTCAGGATCTGAACCTGAATTTCCTCGCCGGGCTTGACGATCGAGTTAGGATGCGGCGCGCGTCCCCAGGCGAGGTCGCTGACGTGGAGAAGGCCGTCCATACCGCCAAGGTCCACGAAGATTCCGTAGTCGGTCACGTTCTTTACACGGCCTGTGACCACCGCGCCCTCGGTAAGCGTTTCCGCCAGGGCGTCGCGCATGGCCTTCTGTTCATCTTCCAGAATCGCGCGCCGGCTGACCACCACATTGCCGCGCTTGCGGTTCAGCTTCAGGACGCGGACTTCGATCTCGCGGTCTTTCCACGATTCCAGATCGTGCACTGGCCGCAACTCGATCTGTGAAGCCGGCAGGAACGCGCGCACGCCGATATTCACGACCAGGCCGCCTTTGATTCGCTCGTTGATTTTGCCCGTGATGTTGGTGTGCTCGCGGTAGGATTTCTCGATGCGCTCCCAGACGCGGCGCCGATGCGCGCGCACGTACGACAGCAGGACATAGCCGTCCTTGCGCTCGTGCAGCCGCTCGACTTCAATGGTCTGTCCCTCGCCGAATTCGATGGGTTCGCCGGAATCAAGAAATTCCTGCGCGGGGACCAGCCCTTCGAACTTCCCGCCCACATCGACGACGACGCCCGCATCGGTGACCGCCAGGACCCGCCCGTCGAAAATCTCACCCTCGCTTGCCGCAGCAGGAGTGGAAAACTGGTCCAGCAGCTGGTCCATCGTCTCGGTCGACTCGGATTCGGCTTGCTCTTCGGGCGTCTGAGGGTCGACCGTCGGGGATGGCAGCGGGGCTACGGCTGTCGCAGCCACGGTATCGGCACCGGTTGTTTCCTCGGGGCCGACAATCGTCGCAATTTCACCGGGACCGGAATCTGCTTCCAGTGCTGTGGGGGCGGTATCAGGAGCTGCGTGCGCACGGACGACGGCGGTTGCGGCGCCGGCCGCGCTTGGCAGAGCGGAAATTGCCGCCGAGGTTTCAGGAGGCAGATTCGCCGCCTCCGACTGAGCCAGAGTTGTTTCGATCGCCGACGGTTGTGGGTTGTTGTCGTGTTCGGGTGACATGAAGAGCGGCCTCCGTGCGAATTCCTACCCTGTTTGCCAAAGGCTCGGCCTTGGCTACTCCACCCTGCTGGGGGCTAGAGCAAAGAAGGGGATAATGCGCCCGCGCTCGACGCGATACCGCAGAAATGATACCCGGCCGGTTTGCGCGTTGTCAATCAAACCAAGGGCCGCGCCGCGGTGCGGTTTGAAGATACCGATGAGTTTCAATCCTGGGAGGGTCTAATACTGAACTTACCCTTGGGCGGGGCACACGCGGTACCGCGGGACCTACAAATCGCAGAAGGCAGCGAAGCACAGCGGGAAGAGCCAGTCGCCGTGTGCAGCCGGGAGGTATGGTAGAGTTGCGAACCGATGCGGATCTTCGTTCTGGGGGCGGGTGGCACGGGCTCCTTGCTGGCAAAATTGCTCGAGCGCCAGGGACATGCGGTCTGGTGCGGCGATCGCGACCCCGAACGCGCAGGGCGGTTCCTGGGCAAGAATTGCAAGATCAGAGTTGTCGAAGCCAACGCCCGGAATCTCTGGTCGATTGTTCGCGCGGGCCGCGGGGCGAATCTGGTGATCAACGCCTCGCCGGCCGTTTTCAACAAGATCGTCCTGCGCGCCGCGCTTCGGCTGCGCGCCCACTACCTTGATCTGAACTCGCATCTGACACACCATCCGTTCCGGCCTGAGCAGTTCCGCTTTCACAAGCAGTTCGTAGCGAAGAATCGCGCGGCCCTGATTTGCGCCGGCGCCGCGCCAGGACTCACCAATCTGCTCGCACAACGCAGCTCGGAATTGCTTGATGTGGTCGAGACTGTGCATATACGCCTGTTTGAGAGCACCGAGAGCAAGGATCCTGTTTCCACGTGGTCGGCGGACGTTGCTTACGATGAAGCGATTTCGCTCCCGCGTGTTTACCGCCGCGGACAATTTTCACTGGCCAAGCGGTTCGACGAGCGCGAGAAATTCCGCTTTCCGCCGCCAATCGGCGAAGTGCCGGTTTATTTGGCCGCGCAAGACGAAGTCTGCATGCTCCCGTATGTGATTTCAGTCCGCGATGTGGATGCCAAAATCGGCGGCAACGATTTCGACCGCCTCAGGCGGTGGTACCGGCAAGGGAAACTCAATCGCTCGGCAGGGATCGTGCGCAAACGGTTTCCCGAAACTCTCACCCCGCGCAGGGTCGCAAAGCTGATCCGCCTGGGCGTGCTCGAAAACGCTCGCTTTGCCGCTGCGGTGCTGGTACGCGGCATGAAGGGTGACCAACCGCTGCTGCTGCGCTGGGATACCAGCTTTCCAACGCTGTATCAGATTCGCCAGCGGGGCTTGGTTTCCACTCCCATCTCCTACGCCACGGCGCACCTTGCCGCAATTTTCGTCAAATATTTCCCGCGGGATTCCGCCGGCGTCATCGGGCCGGAATCGCTGCCAGCCGAGAGCCGCCGCGCGATCCTTGCTGCCGCGCGTTCGCGCGATTTCCGCATCACCCTCAAGACCACGCACCTGAAAAAGCAGGAAGACGACGACTTCTAGCTGCCGCGCCTCGAGGTTTGACCGCATGCAATCCGGCCCGCTATAATTGGAGTTTCGGTTGGTCCCGAGAGACGCTGCAGGGAAACCCGGAACGGAAATTCAGGAGCATCGATGCTGAAGGCCACACTTTTGCGCGCGGGAATGATCATCAAGCATGACGGCGACCTCTATTCTGTCTATAGCGTGGACCATCGCACACCAGGCAACAAGCGCGCCGCCATGGCCACCAAAATGCGAAACCTGCGCAACGGTTCAATGATCGACCACCGGTTCCGCGCTGAGGAATTTCTCGACAAGGTTACCGTCGACGAGGTCGAGTTCGACTACCTGTACAGCGATGGAGAAGGCCACCACTTCATGAATACGCAGAGTTACGAGCAGCTCGCCCTGCAAAACGACATCGTTGGAGACACCAAGGACTACCTGATTCCGAATATGCCGGTGAAAATCGAGTATTACGACGAGAAGCCCATCGGTGTGCTGATCCCCGACACGGTCGATCTGATGGTCGTCGACACCGAGCCCAGCATCCAAAAGGCGACAGCCAGTTCCGTGATGAAGCCGGCGAAACTTGAAACCGGCCTGGTGATCAACGTACCGCCGTTCGTCGGCACCGGCGACAAAGTACGGGTGGATACGACCGAAGGCCGCTACATCCAGCGAGTTCAGTGACGATCCGGGAGCGATCATGACGCGCCCGACGGGCCCTCTTGATGAACCGCATGGTCCGCCTTCCCAGTTCGCGCTCCTTCCGTAGTCTCGCGGTTGGCGCAACCCTGCTTTTCGCCGCGACTCCCTGGATCGGGTCCGCCGCCAGTCCGCAGCAAGACAGTCGGCCGCTGCCGGACATTCCCACACTTCTGCGCGACATTGTCAAGAATCAGCAGGCTCTTGAAGATCTTCGCAAGCTTTACACCTGCCATCTCTCGGAGGAAGAAGACAAGAATGATTCCGGCGGCCAGGTGAAATCACGCTCGGTGAAGGACTACGACGTGTTTTACATCGGCGATGAGCAGGTCCTCCACCTGCTGGCCAAGGACGGCAAGCCGCTCGACGGCGATGAAAAGAAACAAGAGGACGATCGTTTCAACAAGCGTTTCGACGACTTGAAGAAGAAACAGGCCCAATTCGCCGGCGACCCCAAGAAACAGGCGAAGAAGGAAGAAGAGGACGAAGCCGAAATTTCCGATTTCCTGCGCGCCGAGCTGTTCACGAACCCGCGCCGCGACCACTTTCGCGGTCAGCCAGTGATCGCCTTTGATTTCAATGGGAACCCGGACTACAAGCCGAAAAAGAGAATCGACGGAATTATTCAGAAGCTCTCCGGCGTCATGTGGGTGGACGACCAGGCGCGCGAAATCGTGCGTCTCGAGGCTCGCTTTGCTGAGGGCGTGAAGGTCGGCGGAGGCCTGCTCGCTTCGCTTGAGAAGGGATCGAATTTTGTTTTTGAGCAGCAGAAAATCAACGACGAAGTCTGGCTGCCATCCTACGCGGAGGTGCACTTCGCCGGGCGGATCTTCGTGGTGAAGCTGAAGCAGAACGCGATCGACCACTACACCGATTACAAGAAGTTCCGCGTTGGTACGGCCCTGGGTTCGACGACCCCCCAGGACTGATAGCTCGCCCGGGCCGGGAACACTCTAGGTGGGCGGTTTGTGCCTGAAGACGCGGTGAAATATGGCGTCCACGGCCTGCAGTTGGCGGTGCAAGTCAAATGTACGCGCGAGATCCTTCTTGCTGATGAACTTCTTGATGTTCTTGTCCGCGGCGATGCGATCCTTGAAACTCGTCTCCGATTCCCAGGCGGCCATGGCGTGGCCCTGCACCCATTTGTAAGCCTCTTCCCGCGGCGCACCGTGCTCGACCAGGTCCTGCAAGACCTGTCCGGAAAAAACCAGTCCGTGCGTCGCATCGAGATTGCGGCGCATGCGCTCCGGGAATACCTTCATGTTGGCCACGATCTCGCTCATGCGGTGCAGCATGTAATCGGCAAGAATTGTCGAATCGGGCAGGATCACGCGTTCCACTGAGCTGTGCGAGATGTCGCGCTCGTGCCAGAGCGCGATGTTTTCATACGCCGCAATCGAGTTGGCCCGCACCACGCGCGCCAGGCCGCAGACCTGCTCGCTTCCGACCGGATTGCGCTTGTGGGGCATGGCGGAGCTGCCGCGCTGCTCGCCCCCGAAGGGTTCTTCCAGTTCGCGGACTTCGGTGCGCTGCAGGTGGCGAATCTCGGTCGCCACGCGCTCAAGCGATGCCGCGAGGATCGCAAGCGAGGAAAGATATTGCGCGTGGCGGTCGCGCTCGATTACCTGGGAGGTGATCGGCGCAGTCACCAGACCCAGGCGCGCGCAGATCTTGTGCTCGATGTCGGGGCCCAGATGCGTGCAGGTGCCTACGGCACCGGAGATTTTTCCGACGGCCATTTCGCGCGCCGCGGTTTCAAACCGCGCGGCATCGCGCCGGTTTTCGGCGTACCAGTTCGCGACTTTCAGGCCGAAAGTGATTGGCTCGGCGTGGATTCCGTGCGTACGGCCGATTTCGGGAGTGTCTTTGAACTCCCACGCGCGTTTTTCCAGAATTTCCCCGAAGCGTCCGATCGCCTTCTGAATCAGTCGGGAAGCTTCGCGTATCAGCAGGGCCTGGGCCGTGTCGACCACGTCGTTCGAAGTGAGCCCGTAATGCAGCCACCGTGCGACCTCCGGGTCGCCCACCGATTCCTGCACGACGATGGTGAACGCGATCACATCGTGCCGCACCTTGGCCTCAACCTCGTTGATGCGCGCGACGTCGATGCGCGCCCGCTCGCGCAATTTCCGCGCGGCTGCTTTCGGGACGATTCCGGCATCGGCGAGCGTTTCCGTGGCGGCCAGCTCGACGTCAAGCCACTTCTGGAATTTGTTTTCTTCGCTCCAGACGCGGCCCATCGCCGGACGCGTATACCGTGCGATCAATTTTGGCTCCCTGATTTCGACCTGCTGGCGGGGAACATCCCTGCTCCATAATACCCGAAAAATGGAGCGTCACATCTGTCAGCGGAAGTGACGGCGACGGTCAAGTTGGGAGACTTACAGCTCGAACGGGCCCAGGGGAATATGCTGGCTCGCAATGTGGAGCGTGCCGCGGAAGGCGAATTCGGCGGGACGGCGGTTCAGGGCCTCTTCGGCCGAGATGCGCGCGACCTCCGGATTGTTATTCTGTTCGGAGAGATGTGCGAGCACAACATGGCGCGCCCGGCCGTCGAAAACCTCCGCGTCACCCAGAAATTCGCTCACGATTGCATTGGAAAGATGTCCGGTGCGGCTCATCACGCGCTGCTTGATGTGCCACGGATATGGCCCGACCTTGAGCATTTCCAGATCGTGATTGGATTCCAGGATCAGGAAATCGGCCTCGCGAAGGTGCTGCTTCACGAGCTCCGGCAGATAGCCGAGGTCCGTCACAATGGCGACTTTCGTGCCGTTCATGCGGAAGGCGTAGCCAACCGGGTCGGCAGCATCGTGCGGGATCGCGAACGGATTGATTTCGATGTCCCCGATTTGGAAGCGCTCGCCCGGGCGAATGTGCTCGACTTGTTCGATGGTGGCTTTCTTTCCTGGCTTCTCGGGATCCTCCGCGTACATTTTCACGATCTCGCGGTGCGTCGGCTCGGTCAGGTAGGCTGGGCAATTCCACAGGCGCGCGAGTTGCGCGACTGCTGTTGAGTGGTCGGAATGCTCGTGGGTGATCAGGATGGCGTCCACCCGCTCCGGCTGCGGCCGGCCCAGGGCCTCAAATCGCCGCAGAATTTCCTTGCGGCCCAAACCAGCGTCAATAAGGAGGGTGGTGCGCTCGGTTTCGAGCAACGTCGCGTTACCCGTGCTGCCGGAAGCGAGAATGGATATGCGGAACGAGATGCGGAGTGTCTCCGCAAAGGATGATGGCAAAGTGACGCCGCGGCGTCAAAGGAAAAACGAGGCAACAGAACCACACGCACAGGAAACAGCGGGGCAGAAAGCGGTCGAACCCAGCCAAAGGCACCCCCGGGCGCCTTCCCTTGCGGCCCCCAGCGGATAGAAGCCGGCTGGCAGCACCACGCGAGAGCGCTCGCGACATGCGACGCTAGAACGCGAGCTGGTCGCGCGTGAGCTGGAATCCGTTCAGGTTGCCGACCACGCTTGCCGCGATGCGGCCGGGTTGGAAGAGCTCCTCGGCTACCTGCTGGACTTCTTCGACGGAGACCGCCTCGAGCATGGTGATCAGTTCCTGCGGCGTGAAGTGACGGTCGAAATATATGTGGTAGCGCGCCAGGCTGCTCATGCGTGCGCCGCTGCCTTCGAGCGCAAGTAGCGTCGCACCCTTCAGATGGTCCTTTGCACGGCGGAGCTCTTCGGCTTCAATCGGCTCATCCCGCATCTTGCGGAACTCTCCCAGGATGGACTCTACAACCTTGCCGGCAGTGTCGAGCGACGTACCCGCATACACCGAGAGCGCGCCTGTGTCGCGATAGGGGTTCAGATCACTGAAGATTGAATAGGCCAGGCCCTGCCGCTCGCGAATGTTTTGAAACAGCCGCGACGACATCCCGCCGCCCAGAATATTGTTCATCACCGAAACAGTGAAACGCCGGCGGTCGGTGAGCGGCAGGGCGGGCACGCCCAGACAAACGTGCACCTGTTCGAGTTCGCTCTTGCTGCGCAGTGTGATGTGAGGTGACGGGACGGGCTTCGGGTCGCTGTAGCCGTCCTCGATGCGCGGGAGCGCTGAGAAACGAGAGGAGACCAGGTCCACAAGCTGCGCGTGGGTCAAGTGGCCCGCAGCGGTGATAACCAGGCGATTCGGCGCGTAGCATTGCCGAAACCAGGCCTGCAGTGTATCGCGCGTGAACGCCGAAACCGTTTCGGGCGTGCCGAGAATCGGCCTGCCCAGCGCATGCGGATGCCAGAAATTCTGCGTGAACAGTTCGTGGACGAGATCCTCAGGATTATCCTGAGTCATACGGATCTCTTCGAGCACCACGGACTGCTCGCGCACGATGTCGTCGAGTGCGAATTTCGGCTCCAGCACCAGACCCGCAAGGATGTCGAAGGCCTTCGCAAGATGCTCGTCAAGGACACGCGTGTTGAAGCAGACCATCTCCTTGGAGGTGAATGCGTCAAGCATTCCGCCAAGCCGGTCGATTTCACGCGCAATATCTTCCGCGGTTCGCCGCTGTGTGCCCTTGAACACCATATGCTCGATGAAATGCGAGATGCCGTTAATCTCAGGCCGCTCGCGCCGGGACCCGGACCGCAGCCAGATCCCAACAGACACGGAGTGGACGTGCTCCATCGGCTCGGTCAGGACGACAAGTCCGTTCGGAAGGATTTCCTTGTGCACCACGTGAGTTGTGTCAGCCATGTGCACTTCTATTGTGGCATGCCACTGCGGGAAATGTCATTGGGGCTGGCGAAAACATTGCGCGATTCCTTGCGTGATATGATGAATCCAATATGTCCTCGCAAGTCCCCATTGCCGCCCGAAACCTGCTCGGCAAATCCGGGAAGGAGCTGCGCGAATTCCTGCAGACGCTGGGCGAGCCGGCGTATCGCGGAGCGCAGATCTATCATGCGCTGTACGCGGAGCGGCGATTCGATTTCCAGGCGATGACGAATTTGCCGGCGGCGCTGCGCGAGCGCCTCTCGCACGAAGGGACGATCGCTTTGCCGCAGATTGTGCGCCGCCACGTGTCTTCCGATAGCACGGTGCGCTACGTGCTATCGATCAGCGAAGCAAAGCCCGCGAGCATTGAAACTGTCTTCATGCCGGAAGAAAGTCGGCAGACGATCTGCGTTTCGACCCAGGCGGGCTGCGCTGTGGACTGTCGCTTTTGCCTGACCGCGACGCTCGGCTTGGTGCGCAATCTCACGGCGGGCGAAATTGTCGGGCAGGTACTGGTTGCGCTGGAGGACAATCGGGCGGCCCTCAGACCGCAAACCAACATTGTCCTGATGGGCCAAGGCGAGCCGCTGCTGAACTTCGAGCCGGTGATGGCTGCACTGCGAATTCTGCTCGATCCCAACGCCATCGCCATTTCGCCCAAGCATGCGACGCTTTCAACCAGCGGCATTGTTCCCGGCATCGAGCGGCTGGCCGGTGAAAAACTGCGGCCGAAACTTGCGATTTCGCTCAACGCGTCCTCCGATGAGCAGCGCGACGAAATCATGCCCATCAACCGCAAGTATCCGCTCGCACAACTGCTCGAGGCCTGCAGGAAATATCCACTGCGTCCGTGGGAGCACCTCACATTCGAATACGTTCTACTGGGCGGATTCAACGATTCGCCAGAGGACGCGCGACGCGTTGTCAGGCTGCTCGCGAACCTGCGCGCCAAAGTGAACCTGATTCCCTGGAATCCCGGCGACCTTCCCTACCAGAAACCCGACGAAAGGCGCGTCGCGGAGTTCAAGGCGGTGCTCACGGATAGGAACGTGCCAGCATTCGTGCGCGATTCGCGCGGACAGGACGTAATGGCGGCGTGCGGACAGCTGGCGCTGGCCGAGGCAGCCTTGCGCGGGCCCGCGCAGGTTTCAGGGGTGCTCTGATTCCTGCCTACAGAATTCCGATTGCGGCCATCAGGCGGCCGGTCGACCGCTCGCGGCGATAGCTGAACAAGAGGTCGCTCCGGCAGAACGTGCAGAGATTCGAGGAACAGATCTGCTGCGCCGGGATGCCGGCACCGGCGAGGATAGCCCGATTGGCCGCGATGAGATCCAGATGAACGCGCAGTGGCGGAGGCTGGTGGCCGGGCGGCTTCATGGTGAGCCAGGGCAGCCAGTTGGGATCGTTTTCGCCCGAGGCAAGAGCATCAAACGGACCGTCGAACCATTCGCGGGCGTTCGCGAATTGCGCGTCGAAGTCGCGCGCGACCTCGGAGCCGACTTCGTAGCAGCAGCGGCCAATGCCGGGACCAAGCGCAGCGACCACATCCTCGGGCTGCGTGCCGAACTCCATCTGCATCCGTCCGAGAGTTTTGGCCGAGATGCGCTGAAGCGTGCCGCGCCAGCCGGCGTGAATTGCGGCCACGGCCCGCCGCTTCGTATCGGCGAGAAGGACGGGAACACAGTCCGCGGTCTGCACGGCCAGCAGAATTCCGGAATCGCGCGTGAACAGCGCATCGCCCCGCGGAGCTTCACTTGCTCCCGCGTCAGCAGAGTCCACCCGGTAGATGGCGTCGGAGTGAATCTGGCGTAACGTGACCGCGCGCATTCTGTCCGCGCCGATGCCGTGAAAGAATTTCTTGCGATTCTCGAGCACGTGCGCGCGGGAATCCCAGTCGGTAAAGCCGAGGTTCAGCACACGGTCATTTTTTGTTGGCGCGCCATCGCTTGAGGGGAGTCGGCTTGTTCCACCGGGGCGGGTGCTGAATCCGTGGACGAGCCAGTCCAGTCGAGCCAATCCCGGCGCCTGCAGGACTCGCAACCCTCCTGATCGCTGCAGCTTCCAGTCTGCCGGCTCCCTTGCGACTGTGCGCGGCGGTGACCGTCTTTTGGTGTGTGTGGAGGGCCTCCTGCGAAGGGTCTTCATTCTGGGTATAATCGCGCCTCGTCGCAACTCATGTTACCAGGCGAAGGAGCCATGATCGTCGGGCTAGGACTGGACATCGCCGAAATTGATCGCATCGAGGCGGCTATCGGGCGCCATGGCACGCCATTGCTTGAGCGGCTGTTTACCCCAGCCGAAATATCCTACTGCCAGCGTCACAAGAACCCCTTTGAACGCTACGCCGCGCGTTTCGCGGCGAAAGAAGCGGCGATGAAGGCACTTGGAACCGGCTGGAGCCGCGGTGTTCGCTGGCGCGACATCGAAGTGGCCCGGGAGCCCGGCGGCAAGCCCGTGTTACGCCTGGCGGGCGTCGCGCGCCAAATCGCCGATGGGCTGGGCGTGAAAAATATATCGCTGTCCATCACGCACAGCGGCAATCTCGCCCTCGCACACGTCATTTTTGAAAGCTGAGTTGCGCGAGCTCGGCCGGACATTCCGTGATTCCACCCTCCGGTTCCACACGCACGTCGAGCCACCGGTTTGCCGGATGCTGCCCGGCGATGCGCACCCTCAGATAATTTCCGGTCAGCGCATCGGTCCAGCTTTCTCCGCGCCGGGTAAGCGTCAGTGCGCGCACGGTGCGGCCGGACTGCGAGGCGCGGAACGCGGCGGATTTTAACTGCGCAAGCTCTCGCAGCGTGCGGGCGCGCTCGCGAATGGCGGGCAACGGGACCGCATCGCCCAGGGCAGCCGCGGCAGTGCCTGGACGCGCGGAAAATGAAAATACGTGCAGGTAGGTGAAGGGCAGTCGCTCGATGAACTCGACGGTCGACCGGAAATCGGCGTCTGTTTCGCCCGGAAACCCCACAATCACGTCCGCGCCGATAGCCGCGTCGGGCAACAGGCGGCGGATCAAGCCGACGCGCTCGGCGTAAAGTTCGGTGCGATACCAGCGATGCATGGCGCGCAGGATGCGGTCGGAACCTGATTGCAGCGGGATGTGAAAATGGCGCGCCAGGCGATCCGAGCAAGCCACCAGTGCTGCGAAGTCTTCGGTAATGTCCTGCGGTTCAATCGAGCTGAAGCGCAGTTGTTCAAGATCGGTCTCAGCGAGAATCCGCTCAACGACATCGGCGAGCGTCGCGCGTGGAACCAGATCTCGGCCGTAACTTCCCAGGTTGATGCCGCTCAGCACGATTTCTTTCGCACCCGCTCTGCCTAGCATGCGCACTTCGTCTACCACAGCGTCCGGCGTCAAACTGCGGCTGCGTCCGCGAACAAACGGGATCACGCAATACGAACAGCGGTTGTTGCAGCCGTCCTGGATTTTCAAAATGGGCCGCGTGCGGTCGCCCGCCATCAGCGTCGCAGGCGCAATCTGCACGGTCGACTGTGCAAAGATGTCGCCGCTCAGGATTTTCGCGGGACTGCGCGCAAGCGACATCGGATCGTCCTCGAGCTCCGCTACGGGGACAAAATCCGTACTCACCCCAGGTGCCCTGAGCCCCTGAGCGATTTCCGGGATGTCCCGTTGATGGGAGTTTCCCACGACCCAGGCCACGCCCTGGATGGCAGCAAGCTCTTCTGGAGCGCGTTGTGCGTAACAACCGGTGACAATGATTCTTGCACGGGGGTTTGAGCGATGAATCTTGCGCACTGCTTCGCGCGCCTGCGAATCCGCCGCTGCCGTGACGGTGCAGGTATTCAGCACCACGATGTCGGCGCAGGCATGCTCGCCTGCGAGCGCAAGACCGCCTGCGAGCAGTTCGCGGCGAAGCGCGGCGGCATCGGCTTCCGTGGCGCGACAGCCAAAATTCTCAATCGAAAAAGTAGCCATGCGGCTTGGGGCGATTCCGAAGGTCAAGCGCAGCGATTATAGCAGCGAACCACAGGACACAGAGAAGTGACAGACAGAGGGTTCGATCTTAGGCGCTTGCGCCGCGGCGTTGATAGCACAGCAGAATCAGATCGGCTCGGCGGCGGACTCCGAATTTGGCGAGCAGGTTCGACACGTGAAACTTCACGGTTCGCTCGGAGATGTGCAGGCGGTCGGCTACTTCCTTGTTGGCCAGGTTTTCCAGCAGGCCAGCCAGGACCTCTTGCTCGCGCCGGCTGAGTTCGTTCGGCGAGTCCACGCGCAAGCGACGCCCCTGCGTGGTGCTCAGGATGGAATCGACGAAGCGAGAAAGTACGGGCCGCGACACCCATATGCCACCTGCGGCGACTTGCGTCAAAGCCCGCGGAAGCTGGTCGCGAGCCTCCGCATAAGTCAGAATTCCCTTGGCACCCTGTCGGAGTAGGGCGAAGCTGTCGGTCTCTTTGATATTGTCCCCAACGACCAGAAGCCGTGCAGTCGCGAAGCGGTCCAGGATGTTGCCAAGCAGCGCTCCGGTAGCCTGGCGCGCAGCATGGGCGTCCACGACGTAAACCGACGCCTTCGGCACATCCAGATTCCGAAGATCCGGCGCCAGCATCGAGTCCAGCTGCTTGGACGTGATCTGGAAGCCTGAATCCTCCAGCAAGCGATGGAATTCGTCCAGAACCATCGGATGAGGCGAGAGCAGGCAGACCTTCAGATTTGATTTGGCGTGAGCTTTGGCCATCCTGAAATTAGGCTAGCCGAATTGATGGGCAGGGGCAAGACGGAGAAAGCGGATGATTTCATACCAGACACGGGCGAGGGCCACCCGGGCGTTCGATCCCCGGTTAGGCCACCCCGGGGCAATCCGGGAGGTTCAATCGACCTTTGCGGGCGACGGAGAGTCAAAAGCGGCGTCATCACCCTGCTTTCGCCGGGGGCGCTTGGCGGGCAAACCCGCCTGTCGGACTTTGTAGAGCAGGGCGCGATAGCTGATTTTCAGCACTTCGGCAGTTCTGCGCCGGTTCCAGTGATTGGCCTGGAGAACCTTCAGAATGACGTCGCGTTCCATCCGCCGCGTTACCTGCTGGGCGATGCGCTTCAGCGGGATGTTGCCGTCTTCGTTGGTCTCGTAGGTGAAGTGCGACGGCGCCCTGTCCGTGCGCTCGGTGTAGAACGTTTCCTCCGAGCCCAGGACTACATAGCGCGCCATACAGTTTTCAAGTTCGCGCACATTGCCCGGCCAATCGCGCTGCTTCAGCAGATGGAGAGTTTCGTTTGACAGCGGAGGCGCCTCGCGCTCAAACCGCTTGTTGAACTGCTGGCGGAGATATTCGATCAGATAGGGGATATCGTCGCGGCGCTCGCGGAGCGACGGAAGGGTGATGCTGATCACGTTGATGCGGTAGAAAAGATCGGATCGGAAGCCGCCGCTTTCGATTTCACGAGCCAGGTTTCGGTTCGTCGCGCAGATTACGCGGGCGTCCATGCGCTTTTCTTCGTGATCTCCGATGCGTGTGAAATGACCGTCCTGAAGTACATGGAGCAGCTTCGCCTGCAGGCTCGAATCGAGCTCGGCGATCTCATCCATAAAGAGCGTGCCGCCCTGGGCCATTTCCATGCGCCCGGGCTTGGTGGCGTTTGCGCCGGTGAACGCGCCCTTCTGGAAGCCAAACAGCTCGCTTTCGATCAGCGTGCCGGGGATCGCCGGACAGTTCACCTTTACAAAAGGGCCTTCGCGCCACGGCGAAGCGTTATGGACGAAGTGGGCCAGGACCTCTTTACCGGTCCCGCTTTCGCCGAGAATCAGGATAGGGACGTTCAGCCCGGCGGCCCGTTCGACTTTTTGCCGGACCGACTGCATCGCCCGAGAAGGTCCAAAAAAGACGTTGTCAGGCGGCAGTTCAGCTTGATTGACGGGCGGTTCGGGTTTGAGTGAGGCTGCAGAAGCCATTCAGGTGAAAGGCCTAAAAGCTAAGCCCCCAATTCTCCTGCAATGTACTTTGCACCCCGGACGCCAAACGCCCTGCGATCAGTCGAGGCGGCCAGATTTCACCGACGGGCCGGGATTTCCTCTATCATTCTGATTTTGTGGGGCTTTTCGTACCGGCAATAACGGAGCCGGGGCCTAGGACGAGGGGTAGTCCTTCAGGTTTTTCGTCCGCAGACCAGAAAATTGTTGGTACTTTAAGGAACGGGCGTTCCTAGCCGGATAGCTCGAGTCATGCAAACGGTCCCAGACATTTATGAAATATTTATCAAACGAGGAGGCCCGACTGCTCGTGCTCCCAGGTTTGTCGCGAGGGCTTGACTTGAATTGGAGGCGGGGCGCCCCTCGGGGCGAGAGCCGGCCGAGGGTGTGGCACGCCGGTAAAGCGGAAATCTGGAAAGAGCACTCGGCGCCAGAACCGGGTCAGTCCGGCGCCTGGTCGCCGAATCGTTGATCTAGATCCGCGAGCCTTCACCGCGGACGATGTCGTAGCGCTCGATGACCGCTGCGACGCCTATCGTTTCGTGGTCGTCGTCGGAGCGCTTGTCCACGCGAATGACTCGCCCGTGAGCGCGCACGAAGACCTCGGAGCCGCGAGTGATCTCCGCGGGCAGGGTAAGCGTGAAATCAACCTCCGAGCCCGGAGTCAGGTCGTCCCGCATCGTGAAGTACACGCCGCGCGTCGAGATGTCTCGAGTCTGGCCACTATGCGAACGAGGCTCCTTGTTGATGGGCATTCGTATGTTGACAGGCAGAGATAGATCGTACCGGCGAGCTAAGCGACGTTCCGTCATTCCCGAGACTCCCTCAGTACTGGATTGAAGTTTCACATGTCCCCGACAAACAGGAGCAGCAATCCCTCTTCCAAAGCCCCGGCCGCTCACAGAATCCCGGCCCGGTTTGAGGTTGCACCTGAACTCGCGCAAAGATGGCCGATGCTTGGCGCTCGCGCGATCAACAACTCCTTTGTAAACAACAAAGGATTTTTGTTTTTTCAGATGAGTGGTGACCGCCACTCGATTCACACGCGACAAATTCTCGCCTGTGGCCTGTTTCGGTTCGCGATATTAGGACAGGGCAAGCTTCTGAAGGTAGTGCTATTTCGAAGCGTGTGCCCTACTTATGCAACAGTTTGCAGGGGCCCAGGACTACGTACCCGCCCACGACTCACGCTACTTTTGGGGTCGAGTTTAGGCGCGACAGGCGGTAACCGCACGTTTTAATGAAAATTGAAACTAGGGGGCGAACTGATTGTGTTGTGACGAGGACGAGCCTTTCGGGCTCGTCCTCGCGGATCATTTTGCGGATTTGCAGCTGGTTGGAGCGATCAAAGTTCGCCCGATGTTCGGTTAGGAACCGCGAACGCCGGGACCGGCGGGAGCCACTTCCTCGATCGCTTCCTTCGGCTCCTCGATTCTAGCTGCGGCTTCCTTCACGGCCGCAGCAGCCTTCGCCGCTTCTTTGGCGGCCGCCGAGCGCGAACCACGGCCGGAGTCGAGGTTGAACTGGCGCATCTTGTAGAGCAGCGCTTTGTAACTGATTCCGAGCATGCGCGCCGCGTCCTTGCGGCACCAGTTCGTTTTCTCAAGCGCGTCGGCGATGGCTTCCATTTCGGCTTCGTCCTTCAGGCCGCGCACCAGCGCCTTGAGACCCTGTTCTTTCGGCGGCGCAGCTTCTGCGCGCGGGGTCATGCGCTGCTGCTGGCCGGTCATCTCCAGCAGTTCGCGGAAGCTGCCCTCGTCGTCTTCCAGAATCACGTAGCGCTTGACGAAATTCTCCAGCTCGCGCAAGTTGCCGGGCCACGGGTAACGCAGCGCCGCTTCGAGCAGGCTCTTGGATGGATCCGGCGCCTGCTTCTGGTATTTTTCGCTGTACTTGACCAGGAAATGGCGGAACAAAAGCGGGATTTCCGCGGTGCGCTCCCGCAGCGGCGGGATGTGCAGCGACAGAACGTTCAAGCGGTAATACAGATCCTCGCGGAAACGGCCCGAACGCATTCCTTCTTTGACGTCCATGTTGGTGGCGGCCAGTACGCGGACATCCACATTCACTGTCGTACGCGCGCCCAGGCGGGAGAACTGGCCGTCCTGCAGTACGTGCAGGAGTTTTGCCTGAAGGTGAGGGCTCATCTCGGCGATTTCGTCCAGGAAAATCGTGCCCTTGTTGGCAAGCTCGAACTTGCCGGGTTTTGCGCGCACCGCTCCAGTGAAGGCGCCCTGCTCGTAGCCGAAAAGCTCTGATTCCAGCAACTCGCCCGGAAGCGCGGCGCAGTTTACCTTGATGAACGGTTGCTGCTGGCGTTTGGAGCGAAGATGAATCATCCGCGCGACGACCTCTTTTCCGACTCCGCTCTCGCCGGAGATGAAGATCGGCACGTCCACCGGCGCAATCTGCAAGATCTGCTGGCGGATCTTGATCATTTGCGGGCTCGCGGCCAGGAACGAGACGTCCTCGGTGAGAGCCTCGCAGTATTCCCGCAGGGCCTGGTTTTCCGAGCGAAGCTGCTGCTTCTGCTTGCACTTCAGAAAGGCCGCATCCAGTTCGGGTTTCTCAAACGGTTTGGTCAGGTAATCGAGCGCGCCCACGCGGATCGCTTCCACCACCGTGGTCACTTCGTTCGTGCAGGACAGCATGATGACATTGAGCGCGCGGTCCACCTTCATCAGTTGCCGCAGCGTCTCAAGCCCGTCCATTTCCGGCATCAGCACGTCGAGAATGATGAAGTCGGGGCGCTCGCCTTCGCCGATTCGCTGCAAGGCTTCCTTGCCGCTGGGCAGAGTCTCGACCTGGAATCCGTCGACTTCGAGCAGCGTCCGCAGATACTTCCGGATGCTCGGCTCGTCGTCCACCACCATGATCTTTTCTTTGACTTTCTCTTTCATCGCCATCGTTTTTTCCTAGGGAGCGAGAATATGCCGCTCGTGCCTACTCGACGTAGATGGGCAGCAGGAAGGAAAACGAACTTCCGCGGCCCATTTCACTATCCACCCACACTTTTCCCCGATGCGCCTGAATCAGCCGTTTGGTGATCGCCAGGCCAAGACCCATGCCGGACGACGACGGATCCACGCGAACGAACTCCTCGAAAATCTCCTGATGAAATTCTGCTGCGATCCCCGTACCTGTGTCGGTAACCGTGATCAGGATGCTGTTCGGGGGCTGGCCACTGCGCTGGCGCCGCTCCTGCAGCGGAGACGCTTCGGCCAGGCGCCGCTCCCAGAAGTGCGGTGCGGCGCGCAAACTGACGCGACCGCCGGCGGGCGTGTGCTTCAGCGCGTTGTCGATCAGGTTCACGATACACTGCTGCACTTTCTGGTAGTCGAACCTGAACAGCGGCAAACTCTGGTGAATCTCGATATCCAGGTGCACCTCGGCGCGCTGGAATGCGTCCTTCCAGCGTCCTGCAAGGTCGTTGATGCAATCCCGCAGATCGTTCTCGTGAAACTGCAGAACGAGCTTGCCGCTCTCGAGCGCCGAATAGTTCAGGAACATGGATACCAGGCGCACCAGTCGGTCGCAGCTTTCCTTTGATTCCCGCAAAATGTCGCGCTGCTTTTGGCTGACCTTACCGAGTGAACCCGACAGCAGCAGCTCGTAGTAGCCTTTCATCACCGCCAGCGGTGTTTTCAATTCGTGCGCCGCGGACGCAAGAAAAACGGTCTTCTGCCGGTTTGCCTCTTGCAGTCGCAGATAGGCGGCCAGAAGATTCCGGTAGGTGATTTCTCTTTCCTGGATCAGGTCCTGAACCTTCTGACGCATTTCCGCTTCATCGGCGGTTGGTTCCACAGGAGCTGGATCGATAAACACGGCGAGCCAATCCGGCTCGGGCAGCCACCGGATGCGCGCGCGCGTGCTGCCCAGGATGGTTTCAAGCGCGAGATGGACTTCCTGCTCGCCCCCTTCCAGCTGAGACAGGACGGTCTTCCGATCGGTCCGGAGGACGTCCTCGAATAAATTCAGATCAGGCTTGGCGTCCAGTCCCTGCGCCTGCAAGGAGTCCTGGGCGTGGAGGTTTGTAAACAGAATCTGTCCCCGGCGATCTGACACCACCAGCGGGCGGTCAAGGGCATCAAGGAGGCTCGCGACCAGCTGAAAACCGGCCTGGCGGCTCGCCTGCTTCTCCGCTGTCATCGACTTCGGCAACTTGCCCTCCCGGGGGGCTCGGCGCACACCAAAAGACACCGATCTCTCAATTTCAAAGAGAATTCGGTGGAATACGCCGCGGAGTCGTATGCTGGCAGGGGGCTCAAAACGTGTCAATGGTAAATACGTTCCACCTTTGCACAAACGTGGAAATCAATTGCCGAAAAAGTCCCTACTGTCGGACGTTAATGAAGAGTTCTCATTGTGAGAATAGAATCAAGTAATTGAAAAATAACCACTTAAAAACTTTTCATTTTCAAGCCCCGAACTTGCATCCAAATTGCGGTTCAATTGGGTACTAATACTGGGGTACCAATGAGCGCGAGAGAAAATGTAGTCCATCAACGGGTCGCAGTGCCGCCGCTGGATGAAGACCGCCGGCGCTATCAACGCATTCAGCTCCAAATACCTCTGTTCATCCGCGGCCGGGATGCTCAGGGTGATCAGTTTATGGAGCTGGCTAAAACTCTGGATATAGGTGCCTTAGGAGCTTTCCTGGCGAGTCCCCGGCCGCTTTCGGTCGGAGGTTTCATCACGCTTACGATTCCGGCGCCCTCCATTACGTCCTCCGGTCTGGTTCCAGCCGGTATGGCACCCATCCAAGCCAAGGTTCGGCGCCAGCAAGAAGCGGGTGATGTGTACCTCATTGGTGTTGAATTCCTGAAGCCGATCGGCTAAAAGTTTTCCACAGCCACGGCGTCCTTGCGATTGGAGAATTCCGAACGTAAAGTGGAACCGTTTTTCACTTTTCCCTTTTTCGTGTGTCGGCTTCTGTCCCGCGTCCACCGCATCCGTTTAATCCCATCTCTCACAGCGAGTTACGGACGCTGATTCGCTGGGATCCGTTCCTTGATTGGACTGCCCCGTGCTATAACCATGTTGCCCCGCAGGTGCCCGAGATTCCAGGGCAAGTCGGTAGTGTCTCGAACCGCGAATGCCACAACTAGGCGACCCTTTGCAGCCGCAACCAGCATCCGAGGAATCCTATCTCGACCTCCTGGTGGAAACACTGGAAGGTCTGGAAGATTCCATTCGAGGACAGTTTCTGCGCCAGTTCTTCCGCACGGTCGCGCAGATCGAAGTCAGCGAAGAACAGGGAAATGAATACTGGGTGCGCATCCTGCGCCGCCGCAGTGATCTTGCCGACAGTCAGGGAAGAAAGATCTCGCTTAAGACCGCGATGGTCGACGTGCTGTCGGCCGCAAATTTTCTCCGCGTTCCGGTCCTGATCGAATACGACGAGCTCAAGAAACTGCAGGTCAACGCGGCCACCGACGCGCTGACCGGACTCCATAATCGCCGTCTGTTCGATGAATATTTTGAAAAGGAAATGAACCGCGCCAAGCGCTACGGACAGCAGCTCGCCGTCGTCATCCTGGACCTTCACAAGCTCAAGGAAGTCAACGACCGTCACGGGCATCTGCAGGGCGATCAGGTCTTGCAGATCGCCGCAGCAACTCTGCGCCGAACCCTGCGCAGTTCAGACTTCGCCTTTCGAATCGGCGGCGACGAATTCGCCGTGCTGTTGCCGCAAACCGATACAGAACAGGCTGTCACGCTTTGCCGCCGCGTCCGTTCGCAATATGAAAGCGAACTCGCTCCACTGGGGCTTGCGATCGGAGTGACGCTGGATTTCGGCGTCGCCGTGCATCCCCAGGACGGCGATCAGAAGAGCACGTTGATGGGACTTGCGGACAAGAGACTGTATGAGTTGAAGCATCTAGGCCGGACACCGTCGCACGTGATCCCGCTTGAACCGCAGCCGGTGCGCGAGCGCGAGGCCGCACCCGCCCCCGCGCCCGCTCCGGTTCCACCCCCGACTCCGCGGAGCGCACCCGCTCCTGCGCCCGGTCCCAGTGTAGTTCCGCCTCCCGTTCAGCATGGCGATCATCGAAAGTGGGAGCGCGTCTCGCTTGCCGGAACCAAGGCCCACGCGATTCTTACCGAAGGCAGCCAGAAGACCGCCAAAGTGATTGACCTGAGCTATGGCGGAGTCGCATTGCAGTTCGACAGGCCGGAAGACCTGCCGAGTCAATTCAACGCGGTGCTGCACGTGCCGATCCTGCCTCCGGTGCGGGTGGTGCTGCGCAAGGTGCACACCGTGCGGATGGACAGCGGCCGCACCCGGGTCGGCTGCTCGTTCGTTTCTTAGATTTCCGCCGCTGGAAAAATTGGCCCGGCCGGGTTACCATACCTTTTCTGTCCGGCCCTCCGAATTCGATTGGACCTTCGATGGCTCTCACAATTTCCTTACCTTCCAACCACCCCGGGAGAGCTGTTGGTCTTGAGCTCTGGATGGACCGCGTGGTCGAGCGTGCCGAACAGGTGCGTCACGACTGGGATGCCGACGCAGTTCACGACCTCCGCGTGGCGCTGCGGCGCTGCCGCACGATGGCCGATGCGCTCAGCGAAGTAAATCCGGGACCGGGTTGGCGGAGGCTTAAACGCGCGAGCCGCGTCCTGTTCCATGCCCTCGGCAAACTCCGCGACACGCAGGTAAAACGAGCCCTGGTAAAGACGCTTGGGCCGGCCGGAGACCCGGTACGAAAACACATGCTGCGTCTGCTTTCGCGGCAGGAGAACAAGCACCGCAAATTTGCCGAGCAAGCACTGGATGGTTTCGACCGCAAGGAATGGAAGAAACTGACGCGCAAGCTCACCTTGAAGGCGCGTTTTTTCCCGATGAATAGCGTCGTCTATCAGCGCCTGGCGCTGGCAAGCCTGAACGAAGCCGCGGGGATCTATCAGCAGGCCCGCAAGCGCCGGACAAGCGCCTCCTGGCACCAGCTGCGGATCGGGATCAAACTGTTTCGCTACATCGTCGAGAATTTTCTGCCGCAACGCTACGAAGTCTGGTCCGAGGACTTGAAGCGTATGCAGGATCTGCTGGGCAAAGTGCACGATCTGGACGTGCTGCGGGGCGAGATCCGCCGGAATACCGACACCCGGAATTCTGCGACTGTGGCCGCGTGGATCGAGAGAATCGACGGCGGTCGAAGGGCTGCTCTGGAGGAATTTCTGGCCAGGACCGCAGGCCCGCAGTCACCCTGGTTGACCTGGCGCGCGGGATTTCAGTGGGGACACTGGATCGTCCAGCATCCGGTCGGAGTACGGCGGACCGCCTAGGCCTAGGCGCCGGACTTACTCTCCCAGATCCCGGAGCACCTTGGGAGTCAAAAACCAGCGCAACTCCCACCGGCCGTGTGTCGAGACCTGCTCGAAGCAAGCGGCGCCCGCCTTCTTCAGTTCCGTGAACGGCGCGCGAGCGCCGGCGAGCTGCCCGATCAACAAATCCAGATGCGGTGCGTGGCCAAAGCAGGCGATTTCCTTCGCCCGCAAGTGCGCGATTTCCTTCAATAGTTCGGCGGGGTTCCCCGCCGGTTTCAGGCCGTCGTTCACACGAATTTTTTCCAGCGGGAATCCCAGCGCCTCGGCAAATATCTCCGCGGTCTGCGCGGCGCGAACATAAGGGCTGGTAACCAGCACGTCGGGTTTCGCGCCCAGCGCGCGAAGGCCGAGCGCAGCAGACCGGGTCTTCTGCACGCCCCTTGCCGTGAGCGGCCTTTCCGGATCGGGTGGCGATTTCGGATCGGTACGATCGACTGCTATTCCATGGCGAACCAGATAGAGAATCATGGGCTACGCTACCTTTTGTTTTCGCTGAACGCGCCGGAACTCGGCGCGGAGATGAAACTCTTTTTCGAATAAATCCGCTTTGCGCGCCAGTCCTGCGAGATCCAGCCGCGTGCCTTCAGAGGCGCGAATTTGAAAGACGGCCCGTCGTCCCGCGATCTGTATATCCACTCCGGAAATCTTCTGCGCGTGCTCGGATTCCAGCTTCTCGGCAATGCGCAGCAACGAGGTAAGCAGGCGAACCTGGCGGCGCCGAGGTCCGTCGAGCGAGGCGTAGGAAGCATGTTCCAGTTCCGGCTCGGATTTGCAATTGTGGTAACGCACCAGCGACGCCACCATATCGCGCCGCCAGCCCCGCAAACCCGGAACTTGTCCGTTGCGGATCAGGTATTCGCCATGACGGTGGTGCGATTTATTGTGTACGAAATGTCCGACGTCGTGCAGCATCGCGCCGAGCTGCAGTACCAGTCGCGCGTCGGCGCCCATTTCGTGAATCGGACGGAGTTGATCAAACAGCGCGAGCGCCAGCCGCGTCACGTGCTCGGCATGCTGTGCGTTGTAGTCCAGGCGGCGCGCAAACCAGCGCGCGCCGGCCAGCAGTTCCTCGGCGCGGCCTTTTTCTTCCGCTGACCTTGCGCCGCCGGAATATTGTTCGGCGACCAGATCCAGCAGCAGCCCTTCGCGCACGCCCACCCCGGGAACCAGCATCGAGCGCAGCCCGAGCCACTTGGCCACAGTTGAGATGATGATCGCGGCGATTCCCATCACTTCTGCGCGGTCCTTCCGCACCCGAAACGCGCGCATGCGGCCAGGAACGTCCAGACGGATCAACCGCCAGGTCTGGTCGCGGAGCAGCCGCACGTTGATTGTCGGCGCCCTGCCCACCAGTGGGCCGGCAGCCAGACGCACCAGCGCTTCGGCGTTTCCGCCGCAGGCGACGCTGACAGCGCGCGTAAGCTTGGGAGGAGACGGCATCGCGCTTTTTAGCAGCGACAGAATGTGGTGACGCAGGCGCCGCGCGGTATCTTCGTCGATCGCGCCGTCGATGGAGTAGGTCTCCATCAGTCGAATGGTGCCCAGCGGCAGCGCGAGGCGATGCCGAAGCACGCCGCGTTCAAAAAAATTCAGCTCCAGGCTTCCGCCACCGAGATCGAAAATAAAACGCGGTTGCACCCGGTCGCCCAGCGCCCACTGCACCGCCGAGCAAACCAGCCGCGCTTCTTCCTCGCTGCTGATTACTTCCAGTTCGATTCCGGTCTTGCGCTGGATGCGCTCAAGCAAGCGCCGGTAGTTGCGGACCTCGCGCGCCGCGGCCGTTGCTACGGCGCGGTAGGAGGTCACGTGATAATGATCCATGCGATCGCGAAAATGGCGGAAGGCGCGAACCGCCCGGGAGATCGTTTTTTCGTCCAGCAGCCGCCGGGTGAAGGCGTTGTGGCCCAGGCGCACCGGGGCGCGTTCGCTTTCCAGGAACTGGATATGCTGGGGGGAAGTGGCGCGCGCAATCGCCAGCCGGATCGCATTGGATCCGGCATCGATCGCGGTCAGTTGGACGGGGGCAGCCAATTCTAGCGCCAGAGATGCGCGAGCGCGTGCGAAGGCTCGTATTTCGTGCTCTGGATCCCAAGCTGCGAGGCGATGCGTTTGCGCAGCAGTCCATTCACGTTCGAGACGTTGGCCTCGCCGTCGAGTTCAATGAAACTGTGTCGCTTGGAAAGATATTCGAATTCCCGCTTGATCATGGACTGGTAGCGGATGAAGGACTGGAACAGATCGTTTGAAAGCGACATGTCGCGCCCCGACTCCCAGTAGCTGATCGTCTGCGACTTCTTGAACTCGCGGTCGAAGGCGACTTCCGGCCGCACGTTGAGCCAGAAGGTCAGGTCGGGCCGCAGCGCGATATCGTAAATTCCGTGCAAGTAGTCCCGGCCGATCCCGCGAACCGCCGCGCGGGCGATCAACGTGAAGATATAGCGGTCGGCGAGAACAATCAATCCCGAACGCAGAGCCGGCAGAATGCGCCGTTCCAGCTGGTCAAAGAAATCCGTGCTGTACATCAGCGCAAGCGTGGTGCGCGTCACCGCGTTTTCGGCCAGCAGCGCGTCGATATCCTCGCCCACCAGAAACGACCGGCGCAGCCCCATCGTCTCGACCGCAAATCCCTCGCCCTCGAGCCATTCGGTGAGCAGTGAAATCTGCGTAGAGCGACCCGAGCCGTCCGTGCCTTCGACCACGATCAGGCTGCCGCTGAGATCCTCGGTGCGCACACCCGGCAGCGGCATTCCATAGAAGCGCGACGATCCGTTGACCGAGCCGTTCTTGCCTTTCTTCGAGCGTTTGCGGGAGCGGCCGTTGGAACCTGCGGCGGCATCGTAGCTGGGGCGTGGCGTCATTTTTTCTTGGGAGCGAACTGTCTGAGGTCTACGCGTTCGCCCAGGAGCTGGCGCATCAGCTTTTGCAGCTTGTTCACGCGCACCGTGCCGTCCATCAGCACGAAGTGGTCGGTGTCGACCATCTGGTCGTAGTGAGTCAGGATTTTCTCCTGGAAGATGCGGAAGCTCTCGGCGCGATCAAGCGAAATCGCGAGGTCCATCCCGGCTTCATAATATTTCAGCTTCGGGCGGCCGGCGACGATGCGGTTGACGGCCACGTCCAGCGGGGCGCGGAAATAGAAAGTGATGTCCGGCACCGGCGCGAAGCTATAGAGGTTGCGGAGCCAGTGGGGAGAACAGCCGCGCGCCGCGTCGCGGGCAAACGCCGTGTACACGTAGCGGTCTGCCAGCACCAGATAGCCGCCATGCAGCAGCGGCAGGATTTGTCGCTCGCAGC
Organism: Candidatus Cybelea sp.; assembly: GCA_035603235.1. Classification (GTDB taxonomy): domain Bacteria; phylum Acidobacteriota; class Terriglobia; order Acidiferrales; family UBA7541; genus Palsa-295. The sequence continues at coordinate 27,456 of DATNKU010000046.1, forward strand.
GGTCGGCAAAATCGGCTGCGTGCAGCAGCGAGAAAGTGGTCGGCGTCAGCAGTCGGCGCTGTTTTCCGCGTCGCGTCGCCGATTTCACCAGCGGTGAAGAATTCCATTCCGTGAAATGAATCCGGTAGCCGCCGATCTCAAGCCAGCGCTTCAGCAGGTAGAGCTGGGTGCTTTTCCCCGATCCGTCGATTCCCTCGACGACCACCAGCGCTCCAGGGTAGGGGCGCTTTACCGCCGCCACACGTTCCGGCGCGGACTGCGGGGCAATGGAAATATCGGCAGTGACAGTAGCCATGTGGGAACGCCCGGGGGCGAACGATCATCATACTTCGGAAACTTGAACCCCGCGTGAAAAAAGTATTGCACCAGTATGACCAACGGATTCAATGATCTACAGGCTGCCGCGGGGAATCGCCTCGCCCCTTCGGCCCCCGGTGCCCCCCGGGCCGGCGCTTGCGCAACACGTCTGGCGGGTCTGCCGCTGTCGGGTTGCCCATGGCCCGACTGTGTGCTTCCTGGCATTTCTGAACAACTCGACCGGAGTACCGAATGTGGTAGCTTTGACCCCGCCATGCAGCTGAATGTTGAATCTCACAACGTCGGGGACGTCGTCGTTGTTCGATGCCGGGGACGGATTGTTAGCGGCGACGAGGTGCGCTTTCTTCAGCTCGAGCTCGAGAAACGGACCGGGCTGACCAAGAAGGTGGTACTGCAGTTGGCCGACGTGACCTATGTTGATAGCGGCGGCTTGGGAGCGCTGGTTCGTATCTTCGGAGTGTTGCGAGCGGAACGTGGCGATCTCAAACTATGCCAGCTCTCGCCGTTTGTCTTTCAAGTGCTGCAAGCCACGAACCTGCTCAGCGTGTTCCATCCCTACGCATCGGAGAGCGAAGCGGTCCAGGCATTTTCCCTGCGCCCGCAACCTTCGCAAGAAACGCCCCATACATTCGGCACCCGGGTCGTCTGCCTGGACACTTCACTGGATCTTCTGGCGTATCTGAAAGTTTTGTTGCAGCGGTCGGGTTACGAGGTTTTCACGACTCGTTATCCCTCCGACGCCGTCGCGCTGGTAGTTGGAACCAAGCCCGGCGTCGTGGTCTGTGGCCCGGGGATGAGCTCGAACCAGTCCGCCCTTGAGAAACTTCGCGAGAGCGCTCCCAATGTGCGGCTGGTGCAACTACCGCCCGATTTTTCCACATCAGAGGCAGACCGGGCGGGAGCGGACCTGGTAAACCGTCTCCGCGAGCTTCTCTAGACCAGCAGCGTTCCTCCATCCACGTCGACGACCGCGCCAGTCATATAAGTTGCCGCGATCATAGTCAGCACGACCGAGGCAATCTCTTCGGGACGGCCGGGCCGCGCGATGGGCTGCCGCTGGGTGAACGATTTGAGCGTCGCCTCCCGTGCCTCCTTCGGGAGACCTGCCCACAATTCCGTGTCGACAACCCCGGGCGCAATCACGTTGACCCGCACAGGTGCCAGCTCCACGGCAAGCGCTCGGCCTAGCCCCTCGACCGCCGCATTGATGGCTGTCAGAGCTGGCGCACCTGCGCCCGGCTTGCGAGAGGCAACGCCGGAGAACAGCACAACCGAACCGGTGGGTGACAGCCGAGCGGCCTTGATTGCCGCGTATTGTCCCCAGAATTTGCTAGCCATGGAGGCCTGCGCGTCGGAAATCGAAAGTTTGCGGAACGGCGCAATGTGGACTTCGTTTCCCGGAAGGATGAGGTGATCAATTTCTCCGGTCGCCTCAAAGAACGCGCGCACCGACTCCGCGTTGATGACATCGACCACTCGACCTTGTGCCGGCGCTCCGAGCAGAGCCACGGTGTCGTCAACCCTTTTCCGGTTGCGCGATGCAACCGTGACCCGCGCGCCGGCGGCTGCTGCCTGCTCTGCGACGGCTCGCCCGATGCCGGAGGTGCCCCCGATCACGACGACATGCGTATTTCGGATACTCGCAAGCGGACTGCTCGTTTTTGCTGAACCGCCCAAGGGTGTGCCTCCCGGTAGATACGAGGTTAAGGTACTGCGTCGACCCGCCCGTTATATCCCACTGCGCCTGAAAAAGCTCCCTTTTGCGCCTGATGGGGCCCAATCGCAGACCGGTGAGTCTGCAGGCGCGATCTCTTGCGCCGCGTTGCGCATTGTGGCAGCGTGGACATCGAGCGCACAGCTCAACGTTCGGTGCCCGGCAGGAGGCCAGAGACGAAATGCCTACGAACTTCAGCAAGGAGCTCCAGGTAACGCCCGGAAAGAAAGTCACGCTCGGGAAGTGGAATCCGGAGGACACGCTCGGCTGGGAAAAGGGTCACAAGATGACGGCCAGCCTCGAAAAGGCCCTGGAGCGGCTCGACAAGCTGCAATACCTGCTCTACGCCGAGCACAAGCGCGCGCTTCTGGTCGTGCTACAGGGGCTTGATGCGGCGGGCAAGGACGGCGCGATCCGCCACGTAATGTCCGGCGTGAACCCGCAGGGATGCACGGTGACACCGTTCAAGAAACCCTCTGCCGAAGAAATGGAACACGATTTTCTGTGGCGCATTCACAAGGCCGTACCCGAATACGGCGACATCGGAATCTTCAATCGCTCGTACTACGAGGATGTCCTGATCGTGCGCGTCCACAACCTGGTGCCCAAAGACGTCTGGTCGCGCCGCTATGATCAGATCAACGAATTTGAAGAACTGCTCCAGGACAACAACGTAAGAATCGTGAAATTGTTTCTGCACATCAGCAAGGACGAGCAGAAGAAGCGCTTTCAGCAGCGCATCGATGATCCCGACCGGCGATGGAAAATATCCGAGGCGGATTTCGCGGAAAGGAAATTCTGGGATGACTACACGGCGGCGTATGAGGCCGCCCTCACGAAGTGCAGCACAAATCACTCACCGTGGTACGTCATTCCGTCGAACAGGAAGTGGTTCCGGAATCTGGCGATTTCGCACATCCTGGTCGAGACGCTGGAATCCATGCACATGAAATTTCCGGCGCCCACGGTGGACGTGAAGAAACTCAAATGGAAGTGAACGCCGAATTCCGGGAGGATCGTAGAGCATGAGGACCTTTCTACTGGGAATTCTGTTTGCACTCGTTGCGCTTGTCGTCGGCGGCTGGTGGTCAGTCAAGCAGGGCTACATCAATTTCGCGGCGGACCAGAAGGCGTCGTTCGTCGAACAAAAGGTCGCCATGACCGCCGTCGACGCTTCGATGGATCGCCGTGCCGGCGAGGCGAAGAATCCCGTCATGCCGACCGAAGAAAACATCGCCGCCGGCGCGAAGCTCTATCTGGATCACTGCGGCGGCTGCCACGGTGTGCCGTCCAATCCGGAAAGCCAGTTCGCGCGTTCGTTCAATCCGCCGGTACCTGAATTTTTCAAGGATGCCCCGGACATGTCCGACAGCCAGAATTTTTACGCGATCCAGCACGGCATCCGTTGGTCCGGAATGCCGGCCTGGAGCAAGACATTGAGCGACCTGGAGATCTGGCAGATTGCGACTTTCCTGGATAACGCGGACAAGCTTCCCCCTGCCGCGCAAAAAATATTTGGTCCGCAGGAGGGGGCGTCGCCGATGCCCATGAGCATGCCCATGGCTCACTAGAAGCGAGGCCGGCTTCTACATCTTCGGCTGCCCTCGCAGCCAGGGCTGCCTCCTCCTTACGGGCCAGGCACGTATGAGGAGCGACAAAGCAATGGTGAGCCGGGTCCTGCGGGCTCGGCCGCTCTCCCCGCGGGTCCTATGCGCTCAGGACCCGGTCCCCGTAACGGGCGCTGCGCACCTTGGCCGTTACCTCAAGCGCCGTGTTCACCGCGATTGGTCCGAACTCCGGAGTCCTTAGGTGATCGGACTGCCTGTCGAGATTGATCGGCTCGGTGTCAGAGTTGTCGACTCGCAACAGCCCGGCGGCGCGCCGCGCAAGTTCCGCACGGTTGTCGACGCCGAATTTGGTGAACAGCGACGAGATGTGAAATTTTACAGTTCGTACGGTGATGTTGAGCTCGGAGGCGATTTCCTTGTTCGCGCGGTTGCACATCACGGACTGTAGAATCTCTTTTTGCCTGGGGCTCAGGGTGGATGGGCCTGCAGCCTCCCGCCCTTGCTTCAATAGTTCCTGGGCGCGAGATACCAGGCGGTTGCCCAGCGTCGTCGCAGCAGGAACCAGGATGGCAAAATCGTTCGGGTCCGACCCGCGAACCAGGCACTGTACGGCCAGCAAGCCGGCCATTCGCTCGATAATGTAGTTCGGGTCGGAGTTTGATTCGGCGTGGAATCGCGCCGCGCCAGTGGATTTCTCACAAAACACAAACACGTTGGGTGGGTCGGGCTCGTGTTTTCTCCTCTGCGGCACCAGCTTTGGGAATGCACGCACTCTTTTCACTAGGGTCCTCTCCGTCTTTACCCAGGGCTGTACTGGACAAAGATTGTCGGTTTAAAATGCCTTTCAATGTAAAGCTTGCTGGCTCGAGCCGGTCTCGCCATGGGATCTTCCGCGCCCAAACGGAAGATCGAGTAGCCGTGCATCATCAATGTGCTGCGTGTGGGTTGCGGGCCCGACTTCGCCAACATGGCAGATGAGGTGCCATCGTTCGTCTCATTTTAAGACACGCCAATTGAGTTAGATGCGAATGGGCGAGCTTACAGTGAATTCTGTATTCTATGTAGAATATTCCTGTAACCGGGAATTTTTCCCCGAAATGGAGTTTTCCACAGGATCTGATTGCATGCAACCGCGCCGCACAGCGAGACTCCGATGTGTCGCTCGCGTCGAGTCTCGTTATAATTCCCGTGAACGAATTGCACGGAGAGGCAATGATCACCAAGGTTCTTGAGTCCCACCAGCCACCTAGTACGTTCAGGACGAGTCGGCGGGTGCGGGCTTCGGTCTTGCTGGCTTGTTTCCTGGTGCTTTTGATTCCGATCGTTTCTGGACAAAATATCCCCATCAATCCTGCGCCGGGGTTCGGCCAGGTGCCGCAGGGAGCGGGTGCCTGCTCGGTTGAAAAGTCCTGTGCGGATCTGGCTCCGCTCATGATTCAAAGCGCGCTCGGTCCCTCGCCACTGGAAAACAACCTCCGGGAGCTGGTGGATCTGACCGGCGGGCAATCGACGGGTCCCGGCGTATCCGGTCGCGCGGCATCATGGGCGGTTGCGGCTCTTCGCCGAGCTGGCGTCGACCAGGTGCACACCGAGAAATTCAAGGCCGATACCGGCGGCGGCCCCGCGGAATCGGAAAACGTGGTCGGGGAAATCCGTGGCCGGGACAAACCAGATGAATTCGTGCTGCTCGGCGCACATCTGGATTCGGAGGGTTCAGGGCCCCGGGCGCTCCATAACGGATCGAATGTCGCCATGGTGATTGACGCCGCGCGCGTGATTCATGCTTCCGGAAACGTTCCGCGGCGGTCGATTCGGTTTGTCCTGTTCACCGGCGGACCACCGCACGAGTCCGGCTCGCAAGCCTTCGCGCACGCGCATAGGGCGGAACTGGACCGGATGGTCGCAGGGATCTTTATTGACTGCGGGGCGGG
>DATNKU010000044.1:0-59210 GCA_035603235.1 Candidatus Cybelea sp.
GCTTCTCGATATCCTTGGTGATCTCCGGCAGCGCAGGTCCGCCGTCAGGTCCGGAGAACTTCAGGCCATTGTACGCCGCCGGATTATGACTGGCCGTGATGTTCACGCCGCCGTCGAGCTTACCGTGCAGGATGGCATGCGCCATCACCGGGGTCGGAGTCGGCTCGTCACACAGGAGCACGCGGCAACCGTGGGACCGCAGGACCGCTGCGGAAGCCAGGGCAAATTCCGGGGAGAAAAAGCGAGTGTCGTAGCCGACGATGATTTTCGGAGATTTCTTTCGCGCGAGAACGTGGCCCGCAATCGCGGCCGACGCACGCCGCACGCCTGGGAAAGTGAAATCATCGGCGATGATACCGCGCCAGCCCGAAGTTCCGAAATGGATCGCTTGGCTCGTCACGCGGCGCTATTGTATCTTGTCCCGCGAGCCGCGCGTATCAGGTAATCGCCGCAGACGGCGTCCGAAGAGTAAAGGCGGAAGATGACGGACAAAATCGTGGTGCTGGTTACATGCTCCTCAACCGGCCAAGCGCGCAAGATCGCCCGGGCGCTTGTGACCGCGAGGCTTGCGGCGTGCGGCAATGTGCTCGAGGCGCCCGTGCGGTCGATCTATCGATGGAAAGGGAGAGTCGAGTCGGCCAAGGAGTTCCTTCTAATCTTGAAGACCACCCGGAAGCACTTCCCGGCAATCGGGGAGGCCGTCCGCAGCTTGCATAGCTACGAGGTGCCCGAAATCATCGCAGTGCCGATCTCCAAGGGTGCGCGCGACTACCTCGCGTGGATCACAGCATCGGTTGGTCGCGCATGACACACAAAAGGATGAGAGGATAGGACCGTGTCGGTCTGCTACGGCTATCGTAGTTCACGAATCGACTGCTTCCGGGGCTTGAGGGACTCACTCAGTTGAGGTAAAACGAAAGTTCCATGAGAACACGGACATACTGGCGGCGGTTCCGGCTGAAATTCGGCGGCGGCACAGCACTGGCAGTGGCCCTGCTTTGGTCCGGAACCGGGTTCGCGCAGGACACACATCCGAGTCAGGAAGGCGGAAGTGCGCCCGCGTCGCAGAACCCGTCCGGCACTCCGGACCAGAAAGAGCAGAAGTCCTCTGATTCGTCGACCTCGAAGATACGGATTCAGGTCAGGGATGGCCACGATCAGCCCGTCTCGAACGCGAGCGTTTACGTCCGGTACTACATGACGGGTGGGTTCTTGCACCACGAAAAACTCGCCGAGCTGAGCTTCAAGACGAATCAAGAAGGCGCGGTCAAGGTTCCGGAGATACCGCAGGGCAAGGTCCTGATTCAGGTGATTGCAACGGGCTGGCATACCTTCGGCAAGTGGTATGACATGGACAAGGACGAAGAGTCGGTCACGATCAAGCTTGAGCCTCCGCCGCACTGGTACTAAAAAATTTCTGAAGAGCGTTTCTAGGTACTTCCCACACCGTTCTAATTTTTCCGATCGACCCAGTCAAGACGTCCAGGATCAGGCGAAAACTTTCTGTGGACTCAGAATCTGCCCGGAACTTGTGCAACGAGGACTAACTTCAACTCCCGCGGGGGATTTCGAATCTCAGTCGACGCTTTTCCACATGAATTTCAACAGAACTGTTGAAAACTTTCACCAAACGTTCAACAAAATTATCGTGTCGTGCGATGGTGTGGCGCGCAAATTGCTTTGGCGCCGGAACGTACGAGATCGCGGACAGTCTGATGTCTTCGTCGCGGCGTGATACCATTCCCTCCCGCCGGTAGTCACGCACAAATCAAAATGAAAGAGTTAATCCTCAACGCGGATGATTTCGGATACACGCGAGGCGTCAACGAAGGAATTGTTCGCGCGCACGAGGATGGAATTCTGACCAGCGCCACGCTGATGGCCAACGGCCCGGCATTTGATGATGCCGTCGAACGGGCCAAAGCTCATCCGAAACTGGGAGTTGGATGTCATCTGGTACTCACCGGAGGATTCTCGGTCGCTCCCAAGGAGGAAATTCCTTCCCTTGCCGACCGCAACGGGCGTTTGCCGGAGACGCTCGCCGCACTGGTGACCAGAGTGAGCGTGGGAAGCGTGCGAACAAAGGAGATGGAAATCGAACTGCGCGCCCAGCTTGAAAGGATCCGGCGAGCGGGAATCGAGCTAACTCATGTGGATACGCATAAGCATACCCATGTCCATCCGCGGGTCATGGCTGCGATCGGGCGCGTCGCGCGCGAGTTCGGAATCACGCGCGTGCGGAACCCGATTGAGAATCTGCGGGATTCCTGGAGGATGGCGCGAAGCGAGAACGCGGGTCTGATCCAAAACATGGCGGCGTCGCTGGCTGTTCGAGCTGTCGGTTCATGGTTCGGTGCCATTTCGCGGAAATACGGGCTGCGCTCGCCGGATCATTTTCTGGGCCTGGCTGCCACGGGGCACTTGAGTGCCGCTGCGTTGTGTCGCTTGATTGACACAGTTCCGGAAGGCCGCACAGAAATTATGTTGCATCCGGGGATTTGCGATGCGGAGCTGGTCGAAACCGGCTCGCGCCTGCAGCAACAGCGCCAAACGGAGCTGGACGGCCTGCTGGCCGTCGGCGCGAGACAAGCCCTTGAGGCGAACGACATCCGCCTGATCAGTTATCGAGAATTGAACTAGCCCCCCGAGTTGGCGGCGTCCGCCGGTGCGCCTTAAGGTAAAATCATCGACGAATCGCAGCTCCGAAGGCTTCACACAAAAGAGGACATCATGAAGAATTTGAGGTTTGCAGTGGCATGTGCGTTCTGTTTCACGATTCTGGCAGCCTCGGCAAGCGCCCAGATGGGTATGGGCACGCGTCCCTCGATGCCGGCGGGCGTGTTCACGCCAACCGTTGGTTCCGGTGCGCAATATGACGTGACCTCGGCAGATGGCAACAAGACCACATTCGAATATGCGGTTGTCGGCAAAGACAATGTGAACGGGCGGGACGCGTACTGGCTCGAGTGGACCACCACGGCCGGGCGCATGGGCGAAATGGTGGTGAAAGTACTGATGTCCCCAGGCTCTTCAGATGGTGCGACTTCGCGCGTGATCATGCAGATGGCGGGGCGTCCGCCGATGGAAATGCCGTCTCAGAGCCGCATGGGCAGCCAACCGGCTCCGAAGATGGACATTCGGGGCGAATCAGAAGACGTTGGCAAGGAATCGGTGACCACGCCAGCCGGCACATTCGCCTGCGAGCACTATCGTGCCAAGGACGGCAGCTACGACACTTGGGTCAGCAGCCAGGTTTCTCCGTTTGGAGTGGTGAAGTCTCAGGGCAAGAATTCGTCAATGATGCTCACCAAGGTGATCACCGACGCGCATGACAAGATCGTGGGTACGCCGGTGCCGTTCAATCCACAGATGATGATGCAGCAGATGCAGGGTCCTAATAATTAGAAGCGGGCTCGGTGATTGATCCGCGAGCGTTACTCGAGATCGGGCGGCGTCACCTTGGCGATCCAGGAGTCGTAGTCGGAGATGTAGCCCACCTGTTTCTGGCGGGCATGGATGCGCTGCTCGATCGCCGCTACCTGCTCTTTGGAGAGGCCGGGGAGCGCTTCAACGGCCTGGTCAAGTGCCTGGGCTTGTTCGGCCGCGCGAGCTTCTGCGGATGCAAATGACACAGACGCGGCCGGGTGGGCATTCTCCGCGCGCAAATATTCCTCAATGAGTTGTTTGGTAACCTTCTGGCTGTGCACGAGCGAAACGCGGATGTTTCCTTGTCCCGTAACGACGTTGCCAACGCCGAAGACACGATCGGCACCCGAGTAGCGTGGCAAATCTTCATCAGTGAAAGTGTAGTACTCACCCTTCATGGCGACGCCCGGAAGAAACTCCGGCACGGAGCCAATCGAGGAAATCACCAGCGGCGCTCGCAGCTCTTGCTCCGAGCCGGGAATCGGCTCGGCCTTCCGCCCTTCAATTTTCGTCTGGGCCACCTTGAGGCCCACAACTCGTCCATTCTCAACTACCAGGCCGGTAGTCAGGCGGCGATCTTGAAATCGAAACAGGTACCGATCCCGAGCCAAGCGCAGCATTTTCTGTCGGACCATCTCGGTCTTGGCGATTTGTTCGGGGGTCGCGTTGTCCGGCGGCTGAGCAAGTGGCATGTCCTGCTCGCGACGTCGATATATCAAAAGGCAGCCCTTTACGCCCAGAGACTGCGGATCGATTCCATGCGCCTTGCACGCGGCCGGGATCCCCTTTTCGAGCTCGTGCATGCCGATCGAAATGCCGCGGGCTTTCATCGCGCGCTCGTAATTCTCGATCTGCAGCACTTTCACAACGTCAATCGACGCCAGGCCCCCGCCGACGACAATCGCCTCGTCGGGCGTCTCATAACGAGGACCGGTGTAGTCGCTTTCGTTCTTGTGGTTGTACCAGTAAATGAACGGGTTCTGGTAAACCAGGCCCTTGTCTACGAAGTCTTGGGCACCGGCGACTCCCAAATCGCGGTCGCGCCAGGCGCCGTTGGCAAGAATGACGGCAGAGAAGCCCCAGTTGCGACAGAAGTCGTTAAATTCCAGATCGCGGCCGATTTTCGTGGAAGGAACGAAGTAAACGCCGGCCTTTTTCAGGCGGGCGTCGATGCGGGCATATTCCTGTTTGCGCTGTTCGACGTGCCAGCGGGGCAATCCGTCCTCGATTTTGCCGTAGGGCCGCTTGTTCTGCTCAATCACCGCGACGCGGATGCCCCGGTCCGCCAGAATTTCCGCCGCAACCGAGCCAGAAATGGCTCCTCCCACTACCGCGACAAAATGTTCGCTGTTGTCAGGCATCCCCACCCAATCCGAATTCCCGCTCGAACCCCAGAGCGGTGGATTGTACACCGGCCTGCCGCATTCTGAGCGCTTCTAGTGCCGCTCGCCTCAATCTGATATATTCCGTCCACTGGGGAACCGAAGGTTTTGCCGAGCGCCCGAGCGTCTTCCGGCATCGAAGGAGACACAGGACATGCACGTAGGCTACGGAGCGGGTTTTCAACACCTGGGTGGTTATTCCGATCGGCAGTTCATGCGCGAGGAACTCGGAAATTGCGAGAGGGCGGAGCCCCTGGGGTTCGATTCCGTGTGGGTCACCGAGCATCACTTCGACGATTACTCGATCAGCCCGGACCCCTGCCAGGTTCTCTCCTACATTGCGGGAAAGACAAAACATATCAAGCTCGGCTCGATGGTGATCGTGGTGCCATGGCACGATCCGGTTCGGCTCGCCGAACAGATTTCGTTGCTGGACCACGTCTCAAACGGGCGCTACATCCTGGGATTCGGTCGCGGGCTGGCCCGGCGGGAGTTCGAAGGCCTGCGCATCGACCAGAATCAGGGCCGGCAGCGCTTCGATGAATATGCCCAGCTTGTGCTCGACGCTCTGGAAACAGGCTATATCGAAGGTGGTGCGACTGTGCAGCAACCGCGGCGTGACATTCGGCCGCGACCGTTCAAGTCTTTCAAGGGCCGCTCGTTTGCCGCCGCCGCATCGGCTGATTCGGTGCCGGTCGTGGCCAAGCTCGGGCTGGGCATGCTTGTGATCATTCAAAAGTCCTGGAAGCTCGTGACCGCGGACTTCGAGAAGTATCACAAGCTTTGGCAGGAGTTTCATCCGGGCATCGCGCCTCCCAAGCCGTTCTGCTCGGGTTTCTGCTTTGTGGATGAGAGTGCGGACCGCGCCGAGGAGCTTTCGCGCAAGTATCTGGCGGCGAATTATCGCGAAGCACTGGACCATTACGAGATGCTGGGAAAGCATTTCGACACTACCAAGGGCTACGAGAGATACGCCGACATGAGCAAGTACCTCAACGAGATCGGTCAGGACAAAGCCGTCGAGGATTACATCCAGCTGATGGCCTGGGGCACGCCGCAACAGGTGCTGGAGAAGTACGCCGGATACAAGAAGCTGATCGACATGCAAGGCATCATGCCGAACCTCAATTTCGGTGGAATGCCGCATCCGGAGGTCCAGCGGAACATCGACTGCTTCGTGAAGCATTGCATGCCGGAGCTGAAGAGCTGGCCGTCGGCTACGCTCGCTGAGCCCAAGGAGCTGGCACTGTCGGCCGCCTAGTTCCACGACATTGCGGGCAGGAACGAAAACTCGGGCGATTGCCCGAGTTTTTTGCGCGGGCGGATCGGGTGAGGGATTAATCGCGCTGCGGCTTGAAAAACATGACCGCGAGCGGGGGAAGACGTAACTTGATCGAGTAGGGGCGGTCGTTCCACGGAAATGGTTCAGCGCGCACGCCGCCTGCATTACCTGTGTCCGTGCCTCCGTAGTATGTCGAGTCCGTGTTGAGGATCTCGCGATAGAAGCCCTGGCGGGGAACACCGATGCGGTAGTTCTCACGGACGACGGGCGTAAAGTTGCAGACGGCAACCACAAACTCCTCGCCATCCCTTGCCCGACGCAGGAAGGACAGCACACTGGCGGCGGCGTCGTTCACCTCGAGCCATTCGAACCCGGACCATTCGAAATCGACCTCATGCAGCGCCCGCTCCCGGACGTGCAAGCGGTTCAGGTCCGCCAGCAGCCTCTGGACTCCGCGATGGGGTGGAGAAGCCTCAAGCGACCAATCGACCGTACTGGCCTCCCAGAATTCGTTCCGCTGGGCGAGTTCGCTACCCATGAAATGAAGTTTTTTCCCGGGGTGCGCGAACAAGTAGCCGAACAGGACCCGCAGGTTGGCAAATTTCTGCCAATCGTCGCCCGGCATTTTTTCAAGCAAGGACCGCTTTCCATGCACCACTTCATCGTGCGATAGCGGCAAAACGAAGTTCTCGTGGAAGGCGTAGAGCATCGAGAACGTCAGCTTGCCGTGCTGGAACTGTCGGTGGATGGGATCAAGCGACATATATTGCAGCACGTCATTCATCCATCCCATGTTCCATTTCAAATCGAAGCCGAGACCGCCGATATAGGTGGGCCGAGAGACAGCAGGCCAAGACGTGGACTCCTCGGCGATCATCAGCGCGCCCGGATGGCGCTTGTGCAACTCCTCGTTCAGCCGCTTCAGGAAGGCAATCGCCTCCAGATTTTCGCGTCCGCCGAAAGCATTTGGAATCCATTCTCCCGGGGCGCGCGAGTAATCCAGGTAAAGCATCGAGGCGACCGCGTCCACGCGCAGACCGTCGATGTGGTACTTGTCAATCCAGAACAGCGCGTTTGAGAGCAAGAAGTTGTGTACCTCGTTGCGCCCGTAATTGAAGACCAGCGTGCCCCAGTCAGGATGCGCTCCGCGGCGCGGGTCCTCGTGCTCATACAGATGCGTGCCGTCAAAAAATGCCAAGCCGTGGGCGTCGCGCGGGAAATGCGCGGGCGTCCAATCCAGGATCACGCCCAATCCCTGCTCGTGGCACCGGTCGACGAAGTACATGAAATCGGAAGGCGAACCGAACCGGCTCGTCACCGCGTAATAACCGACGGTCTGGTAGCCCCAGGAGGCGTCAAAGGGATGCTCCATGAGAGGCATGAACTCCAGGTGCGTGTAACCCATCTGCTTCGCATACGGGATCAGTTCTTCGGCCAGCTCCCGATAGGTCAGCCAGCGGTCTCCTTCGTCGGCTTTGCGTCTCCAGGAACCGGCATGAACTTCGTAAATGGACATCGGCGAGTGGAGCCAATCGCGGGCGGCGCGCGCTTCCAGCCACGCAGCGTCTTTCCATTGGTAGCGGTCGATGTTGGAGACAACCGAGGCGGTCTTCGGACGAAGCTCGGCGGCGAATCCGTAGGGGTCGGACTTCAGTCCCAGTTCGTTTCCGACCCGGGAACGGATCTCGAACTTGTAAAGCGCGCCTTCGGCCAAACCGGGCAGGAAGATTTCCCAGATCCCGCTTGGGCCGCGGCTGCGCATCGCCGACACCCGGCCGTCCCAGGAATTGAAATCGCCTACCACGCTCACGCGTTTCGCATTCGGCGCCCACACGCCGAAATGAACCCCGGTCACGCCGGCTACCTCGCGCACATGCGAACCGAGCTTCTCGTAATTCAGGTAGTGCGTGCCCTCGCCTAGAAGATAAAGATCGTACTCTGTGAGGATGGGAGGAAAGGCGTATGCGTCGTAGGCTTCAATTTCGGTGCCCTCAGCTGTGCGGAACCGCAGGCGGTATGCCGATGGTGAAACGGCTTCTCCGCCAGTCCAGCCGAGCTCGCCAGGTGCGATGACCGCCTCAAAGACCCCTGCCGGATCGATGAGCTTTGCGGGATAGGCCTTCTGGTTTGCCATCCACACGATCGCCAGTTCGCGAACGTCAGGACGAAACGCGCGGATTGCGAGCGACTGCTGGCCGTCTCGCACGATCCAGTGAGGTCCAAGCACGCGAGACGGATCAGATTCCTCGGCGCGGAGCAGCGCTTCCAAATCGTCGGGAAAGCCCCCCGCTACCGGCGGCGTCGCGCTCGACGGCTTCTCAGGTCTGTTCATACGCTCCCTGGCAGGTCCGCATATGCGCCTGGTCCCATCTTACTGGAGCTTGCCGCGCAGTGCCAAACCTCGGCGCAGCCGAACACTCGGGTCCCGTGCCGCCGGCGCGAGCATCGCCCGGTGTTGTCCCCGCCCAAGGCTTATCAAAGAGTTCTGTGTTAATCAGATAGAAACCCCCGTTGTAACAACCGCCTCCGTTGGTACCAACGTACCATTGTAGGACCGAGTACCCGCCTCTATAAAGGGATGCGGGGTACAGCTACATTCGTGCGGAGTGCTGTGTAAACTCCAGCCCTACAGCCGCATACGGGAACCATGTCCAGCAGGAACACGACGCTTCGTCCAAAGGCGAACGGATCGCCGCGCACCCCCAAGCGTGGAGACGATCCATCTCTATTATCCCCTCAGGTGAACCCCGAGCCTGGTGACGAAAACGCGCGGCCTGGCGACGGGCAATTCGAAGCCGTCTTCGAGACCAATCCGCTTGCGATGTACATCGCCAGCGGGGACACACTTGAGTTTCTGGAGGTCAATGCCGCCGCCGTCCTGCAGTACGGTTACTCGCGGGAAGAATTCCTGCGCATGAAGATTACCGACATCCGCCCCCCGGCGGAAGTGCCGAAGCTGCTGGAGCAGGTTCGGCGCAACAAGACGTCGTTTGCGAAACTCGGCCACTGGCGGCATCGCCGCAAGAATGGCGAGGTTTTCCAGGTCGACGTCACGACCAAAGGCATCCGATTTGCCGGCCAGGACGCCGTTCTGGTGGTCACGCAGGACATTAGCGAACGCCGCGCCGCTGAACAGAAAATGGCCGAACAGGCCGCTTTCTCAAGCGCGCTGACTGAGAACAGCCCGCTTGCCATCGTCGCCCTGGATCGCAACCGCCGCGTGCAGACCTGCAATTCCGCATTCGAGCGACTGTTCGGTTATCCGCTCGCCGAGATCCGCGGGAAGGAACTCGAGACGCTGATTGCGCCTGGCGACAATCAGGAAGAAATGCTCGGATTTGTGGGCCGGGTGATGACCGGTGAGATCGTGCGCGCCATCAGCAGACGCCGGCGGCGCGATGGTTCGCTTGTGGACGTACGCATCATTGGCGTGCCGCTGATCGTCGACGGGGAGCAAACCGGCACGTTCGGCATCTACGAAGACATCACCGAAAGAGGCCGAGCCGAGGAAGCGCAACATCGCGCGGAGGAAAAATACCGCCGCTTGTTTGACGGGGCCGTCGAAGGATTTTTCGAGTCAACCCCGGAAGGCCGTTTTGTCACCGTCAATCCCGCCATGGCGCGCATTGCCGGCTATTCGTCTGCCGCCGAGATGGTCGGACAGATTCACGACATCGGAAAACAGCTCTATGTCGACCCGGTCACACGCGCCGAACTCCAGAAAGGGCTCGAAGATAGGGGCATTTTGGAGGGTTTTGAGTGTCCCATGCTGCGCAAGGACGGCAGCCTCATCTGGGTTTCGTTGAACGTACGCGCCATCCGGGATTCCAGCGGCAAGATCGTCAGCCACGACGGCACCGCCGAGGACATTACCGATCGGAAGCGCTCCGAGCTGATCCGTCAGGTCACAACCGAGATTATTCATGCGGTGAACGTGACCGACAACCTGGATGCCCTGCTTCGCCTGATTCATGCTTCGCTGGGAAAAGTGCTCGACGCGGGCAACTGTTTCGTGGCGCTGAGTGATGCCGCAACCGGGAAGTTCTATTTCCCGTTTTTCGTGGATCGCTTCGACGCGGCCCCGTCTCCGGACAAGATGGAAAACCTGGACCGGAGCTGCACGTCCTTGGTGTATCGCACCGGCGAGGCGATGCTGATTTCGCAGCAGCGTTTTGATCATCTCGCAAGCATCGGCGAAGTGGAGCTGGTCGGCACGCCTTGCCCTTCCTGGCTCGGTGTTCCACTCAGAACCCCTGCCGAAACGATCGGAGTTCTCGTCGTCCAGAACTATGAGGACGAAAATGTCTACTCGTCACGCGACCTGGAATTCCTGACCTCGGTCGGTGGACAGATCGCGCTCGCGATCGAGCGAAAACGCTCGGAGGAACGCGCGCGCGAAAGCGAGGCGCGCCTGCGCCTGCTGATCGAACAGTTGCCCGCCGTGTTGTGGACCGTGGACAGGAATCTTCGTTTCACATCGGCCGTCGGATCGGGTCTGGCGCGGCTGGGGCTTAAGCCCAATCAGCTGGTGGGGATGTCACTCTCGGACTACTTCGAGACCGGGGATCAATCCTTCACGCCTATTGCTGCGCACCTTCGCGCGGTTGCCGGTGATCCGGTGACGTTTCCCGTTGAATGGAAGAAGGGCTCCTACGCGTGTCACGTCGAGCCCTTGCGGGACGCAGCCGGCGGAGTGCAGGGCGCAATCTGCATGGCGCTGGACGTCACCGACCGCAAGCAGCTTGAAGAACAGTTTCGCCAGGCCCAGAAGATGGAAGCCGTCGGACGACTGGCCGGCGGAATCGCGCACGACTTCAATAACCTGCTGATGGTGATTCAAGGATACGCGGATTTGCTCGCGGACCGTCTGCCTGCAGGCGAATCGCTCCACCGGAACGCTGTGCAGATTCAAACCGCGGCCCAGCGCGCGGCCGCCCTGACGCAGCAACTGCTCGCCTTCAGCCGCAAACAGATTCTGGCCCCGAAGGTTCTCAACGTTCACAGCGTCGTCGCCGATATGGAAAAAATGCTGCAGCGGCTGATCGGCGAGGATATTGAGCTTGAGACTTCCTCGAAGCCCGACCTCTGGTTGGTCAAGGCCGACCGCAGCCAGATCGAGCAGGTGGTCATGAATCTGGCGGTGAACGCGCGAGATGCCATGCCCAAGGGCGGTCGCCTGATGATTGAAACTTCCAATGTGGAGTTCGACGCGTCGGTCTCGCACTCGCCCGCCGTCGTCGCTCCCGGCAAGTACGTGATGCTCGCGGTCACCGACAATGGCTGCGGCATGGACACCAAGACGCAAGCGCACATTTTCGAGCCGTTCTTCACGACCAAGGAAAAGGGCAAGGGCACGGGACTGGGCCTTGCTACCGTTTACGGCGTTGTGAAACAGAGCGGCGGATATGTCTGGGTCTACAGCGAGCCGGGCCATGGAACGACGTTTAAGATTTATCTGCCGCGAATCGAGGATGAAACTGCCTCAGCCGGCCGCGATCGCAGTCCGGCGGCAGCCGCCCTTCCACGGGGCACCGAAGTTGTTCTTCTGGTCGAAGACGAAGCCGGAGTGCGCGAACTTGCTCGCGAATACCTTGAGATGAGCGGCTATACGGTGATTGTTGCCCCCGACGGCCACACGGCCATCGAACTGGCCGGCATGCACGCAGGAACGATTCATCTGCTGATGACCGACATGGTGATGCCCGGCATCGGCGGGCGCGAGCTGGCCGAACGCGTGCTTGCGGTCCGCCCGGAGATCAAGATCCTCTATATGTCCGGTTACACTGACCAGGCCGTCGTCCAGCAGGGCATTCTCGGCACCGACGCACCCCTGCTCCAAAAGCCCTTTACCTTGGCGACGCTCACCATGAAGCTGCGCGAGATCCTCGCGCCGGCAGTCGTACGCTAGAATTAGTACTCGGGCCTCTAGAATAGGTCCTCTGCAGGGAATCCTCCGGCTATTCCTTCCCCGGTTATCGTAGAATCACCTCGCAGTTCCCTCGAAAGATCATTGATGACCCTTTCAACCGCCGACCTCGGTTGTCCTGAAAAGCGGCTTCTCGTATCCTGCGCGCGTACCAGGACCGGACCGCAGACCACCGAGGAGATCCGCAAACTCGCCTCTGATTCCGTGGACTGGGATTTTCTGCTGACCTCGGCCGCCGAGAACTCGATCCTACCCTTGCTCGCAAGGCAACTTTCCCAAGCGGCACCCGACATCGTTCCGTCAAGCGAGCTTGAGCGTTTAAAGAATGGCTCGCGTGCCAATGCCGTCCGCTGTCTGGTTCTCACGGCCGAATTGATCAAGATCATAGACTTGCTAAGGTCCAAGGGAATTCAGGCCATTCCTTATAAGGGGCCGGTCCTGGCCGTGCAGGCATACGGGGAGCTAGCGCTGCGCGAGTTCGACGATCTCGATATCATTTTGCGCCAGAGCGACATGGCGATGGCGAACGCCATGATGCAAGAGATCGGCTATAGCCCTCGTTTTGGCTGGTATTTCGCCCCCAGCACGTCGGTCGTCCCCGGCGAATACAATTACCGCGACCAGAAGCGGCGGTTGATCGTGGAGTTTCATACCGAGCAGACCCTCCGCCATTTTCCGGTGCCCCCGGATCTCGACGACATCACTCGGCGGCTGGCTCCCGTCATTCTCAGCGGACATGAAGTACCAACGTTTGGCGCAGAGGATATGCTTCCCCTTCTCTGCATTCATGGATCGAAGGATTTCTGGGAGAGGATTTCCTGGATCGCGGACATTTCAGAATTCGTGCAATCCCGTCCAGAGCTCGACTGGGATCAAGTGTTTCAGCGCGCCGATGCACTGCGCGCTGGGCGCATGGTTCACATCGGCCTGGCACTTGCTGCCAATCTTTTGTCCGCACCGCTGCCGCAGGAAATCTCGATGCGCGTGCAAAACGATTCGGTCGCCTGCCAGGTGGCTTCAGAAGTAGCGCGAAGACATTTCAGGCGTGAATCGCCGGAACGCGATGCCGCCGCCCGATTCAACTTTCGCCGGAAAATGGTCGCAGGAATGCTTCCTGGTTGGCGGTACTCCATGCGGCTGGCGACCGATCCTGCCGACGAGGACGGCCAGATGATGCACCTGCCGCGTCCCCTGGTACCGCTCTACGCCGTTCTGCGTCCATTTCGCCTTTTGCGCAAATACGCAACGTCAGGCGGCCGCCCGGCCGGGCACGCCTGATCGTTGCCATCGCCCGAGTGAGCCTTGTTCACCTCGGCTCGAATTCTCGCCAAGATCGCGGATCTGTCGCAAGTGCGTAATCTTTCTCGTTGAACAATACACGGTGCCAGAATCCTGGTCGTGAGCCGGCCAAGGAAACATCGCCCAGTCCGTGCCACGTGCGCTAAAATAGTGATTCGAAGTTCAGGAGAAGACCATGAGCCTCACCGCGAAACCGACCGCCGCCCCCCTGGATGCGTCGCAACCCGAGAATCCACTAAAAGCCCTGATCCGCTTCGGCCAGTCTGTATGGTTCGACTACATCCGCCGCGATCTGATCACCAGCGGAAAGCTCGCGCGCTTGATTCAGGATGACGGACTGCGCGGCATGACTTCCAACCCCACGATTTTCGAGAAGGCTTTCGCGGAAAGCCCGGATTACACGAAGCCGCTCGCCGAGCTTGCCAAGCGCGGTGACCTCGATGCCAAGGGAATTTACGAACATCTTGCCATCCGCGATATTCAGGACGCGGCCGATGCGCTGCGGGGCGTGTATGACCATACCAAGCGCCGTGACGGTTACGTGAGTCTTGAAGTGTCACCCTACCTTGCGCACAAGACACAGGAAACGATTGATGAGGCTCGCCGTCTGTGGAAGGCCGTCGGGCGCGACAACGTCATGATCAAGGTTCCTGGCACGCCTGAGGGGATTCCGGCCATTCGCGAGCTGATCGGCCGCGGCATCAACGTTAACGTGACGCTGCTGTTCGCGCAGGACGTTTATGAAAACGTGGCCGAGGCCTATATTGCGGGCCTGGAGGATTTAGCAGGGCGGGGAGGAGAACTCGGCCAGATCGGCAGCGTGGCGAGCTTTTTCGTCAGCCGCATTGACGTGCTGATTGACGGAAAGATCTCTGCAGCGCTCAAGAATCCGGCTGCAGCGTCCGATCAAACGTTACTTCGCAGCCTGCAAGGCAAAGTCGCGATTGCGAATGCCAAGCTCACCTATCAGCTCTATAAGAAAATTTTCAGCGGACCGCGCTGGCAGGCTCTCGCTGGGCACGGGGCTCAAACCCAGCGTGTCCTGTGGGCCAGCACGGGCACGAAGAATCCGGCATATAGCGACGTGCTCTACGTTGAAGAACTGATCGGCCCTGACACGGTCAATACGGTGCCGCCTGCGACCTTCGACGCATTTCGCGATCATGGCAAGCCGCGCGCGAGCCTCGAACAGGACGTAGACACCGCCCACAAGACGATGCTCGATCTGGCCCGGGCTGGAATCTCCATGAAGGACGTGACCGACCAGCTGACCGAAGACGGCGTGAAGCTTTTCAGTGATGCCTTCGACAAACTCCTTGCGGCGGTCCAGAAACAGGCCAAGCCTGCTACAGGCACTTCTGCAAAGTAATGATCGAGAAACACCCCAACCGCCGGCCGCGAGCGTGAAGGCCACGCTCGACGACCGGAAGTTGGACAACATGGTCCGGCGCGCCTCGGTTCGCGACGCCTCGCTGTGGACCAATAGCCGGAACCCAGCAACACTGCTGCAGCTCGATCGTTGCCAGATCGCGGGGAGGCATCCTTGGTAGATTCAGGTGGTTCTGCAAACGCACCCCAGGAAGTGGTAGGCGCTCCTGCTGGACCCTGCACGATGGTGATTTTC
This sequence comes from Candidatus Cybelea sp., assembly GCA_035603235.1. Lineage (GTDB taxonomy): Bacteria > Acidobacteriota > Terriglobia > Acidiferrales > UBA7541 > Palsa-295. The sequence goes on from DATNKU010000044.1 coordinate 14,940, forward strand.
GGCGCCGGCGGTGATCTGACCAAGCGTCTGTTGATTCCGGCGATTTTCAATCTCGCAGCGAGCAAGCTGCTGCCCGAGCAGTTTGCGATCGTGGGCGTATCAATCGAACCCTTCTCGAAGGAGCAATTTCGCGAGCAGGCGACCAAGGACATTCATCAGTTCGCGACGTGCGAAGTACAAGACGCGTCCTGGGACTGGTTTACCAAACGCATCTACTACGTTGCCGGAGATTTCCACGACGCGAACCTCTACTCGAAACTGAAAGATACCCTCGAGGAAACAGAAAAAGAGCAGGGGACTCAGGGCAACTGCCTGTTTTACCTCGCCACCAGCCCGGAGTTTTTTCCCGTCGTCGTGCAGCAGCTCGGTTCGGCCGGGCTGACCAAGCAGGAAGGCGAACAGTGGAAGCGCGTCGTAATCGAAAAACCATTTGGACATGACCTTCCTTCGGCGATCGCCCTGAATAAGACTATTGGGGAGACTCTGGAGGAAAAACAGGTTTTCCGGATCGACCATTACCTGGGAAAAGAAACCGTTCAAAACATTATGGCGTTTCGCTTCGCCAACGGGATTTTCGAGCCGGTCTGGAACCGCCGCTACGTCGATCACGTGCAGGTCACGGTTTCCGAGACGCTTGGTGTGGAACAGCGAGGCGGGTATTACGAAACCGCCGGCGCGCTGCGCGACATGGTTCCCAATCATATTTTCCAGCTGATTACGCTGTGCGCGATGGAGCCACCGATTTCCTTTGATGCCCGGGCGGTCCACGACGAACAAACCAAGATCCTTCATGCGATTCAGCCCTTCAGTCCGGAGACGGTTCTGGACCAGGCCGTGCGAGGCCAGTACGGCGCGGGCGAAGTCGGCGGAAAGCAGGTTGTCGGGTATCGAGCGGAACCGCACGTCTCGCCCGAGTCTCAGACCGAGACGTTCGTCGCCCTGGCCCTGCACATCGATAACTGGCGCTGGGCCGGAGTGCCATTCTATCTTCGCACCGGCAAGCGCATGCAAAAGGTCGCAACGCAGGTCGTCATTCGATTTCGGCGCCCTCCGTTCATTTTGTTTCGCAACACCTCGGTTGAGAAACTCGCTCCCAACGAAATCGTGATTAACATCCAGCCGGACGAAGGGATCGCGCTGAACTTTGAAGCCAAGGTTCCGGGACCGGTCGTGCGGCTCGGAGCCGTCAACATGACGTTTGAGTATTCCGAGTATTTCGGGAGCACCCCGCAGACCGGCTACGAGACGCTGATCTACGACTGCATGATGGGCGATCCGACTCTGTTCCAGCGAGCCGATATGGTCGAGGCTTCCTGGACCGTCGTGCAGCCGATTCTGGATGCCTGGAAGGGCACCCCGGCGATCGACTTTCCCAATTACTCTGCCGGATCCTGGGGACCCGACAAGGCCGCTGAACTTCTCCGGAGGGACGGGCGCGAATGGCGCGACCCGTCCAGCGCTGACGGACGCCATCGTGCCGCCGGGCCTCCCGCAGAGCAGAAACCCGCCTGACTTTCAGCCTTTAAATCTGACCTCGCCCCGCTTTTTGCTATAATCCGCTCCGTTGAACCATGGACTTCGACCACCTCATTACATTTCTTGAGATCGCCAAACAGGGCAGTTTTTCGCGCGCGGGCCAAAAGCTATACCGCTCGCAGCCTGCCGTGAGCGCGCAGATCCGCCAGCTCGAACAGGAATACGGACAAAAGCTGTTCGATAGGGTCGGGAAGTCCGTGCGATTGACAGTCGCAGGCGAAGCACTTCTGGAATACGCCGCAAAGCTTCTGACGCTCCGCAACGAGTCGCTGCGGGCCGTGGCGGACCAGTCCAGCTCGCCGCATGGCACGCTCGCCATCGGCGCCAATGAAGCCACGTGTCTGTACGTCTTGCCCGACATTTTTGCCGAATACCACCGTCGTTTTCCGGGCGTGCAGATCAGCATCTATCGCAATTTCAGCCACAAGGTTCTGGAGAAGGTGGAGGATGGAACCGTAGACGTGGGTATCGTGACCATGCCGGTGAAATCGCCGAGCCTAAAGGTGCATTCGATCTATCGCGATCGCCTGATGTTGATGGTCAGCCCGGCAAACCCGCTCGCCTCCTACAAAACCGTACGTACCAGCGACATCGCCGGGCAGCCGCTGATCTTTCCCAAGACAGGCTTCACACGCCAGGTTCTGGACAAGCAGTTTCGTCCCTTCCGGTCCCGGCTGCGCATCACGATGGAACTCGCCAGCGTCGGCATGATCAAGCGGTTCGTGGCTGCCGGGCTCGGGGTTTCATTGATCAGTGAGGGATTTGCGCAGGACGAGGTACGGGCGGGCCAGGTAAGGCTGATCCCGGTTTCCGATATGGAAGTCTGGCGGGAATTGGGTCTGGTATACCGCCGCGACCGTACACTGCCACGTTCGGCTTCCGCCTTCGTGGCGATGGCCCGCCACGGTGTGAGTGACGCTGGCAACGAAGGCGAGAGTAAGACCCCGCACAAGCGCTGACGAGACGGCATCCTCGGCGCGAACTTCTGAGTTCGAATCTATTTCACCCGCTTTGCGACCAGATCCTCTTTGGCTACCCCGCCGACGTCGCGCGTGAATTTGATCTCGTCGCCAGAGATTTTTCCGGTGTAGGTAATCACGAGTTTCTGACCCTGGTAGTCCAGATTCTCAACGAAGGAGACGTCATCTCCTTTCACGGATCCATTCTGTATATCCGTCATTCCGTTGTCGGACTTTGCAGTTCCGGTCAGTTTTTCACCGTCCACCTTAAACGTGTAGGTGTAGTGTTGCTCTCCGACCTGAGTGTTAAATGTCGCTGTCCATTGTCCGCTGATGTCCGCTGCCCTGGCGGACACGGCCAGGCCCAGCACCAGTAAAGCCACCATGGCTGCCAATCGAGGTTTCATAGTCTCGTGCTCCTGGGGAGATGTGTTCGGCTGAAACCAGACGTTTGTAGGTCGCAAACCCCGGAAAGTCAATCAAGAAGGCTTGTGCAGCTGCCTGTAGAGGTCGTTCGCGGATGTGAACTCCTGCTGGATCTCTTTGCTGGCCAGATTTGTGCGCAGATAATCTACAGCCTGAGCCAGGCGGTCCAGAGCCCGAGAAATATTATCGGTGTTCGTCAGAAGAATGTCTCGCCAGATGTCGTACGGGCTTCCTGCGAGCCGCAGCATGTCCCGCAAGCCCGATCCTGAAAGCGACAGCGGCAGGCCAGTTTCGTCTGTTTCATCCTGCACCACGCGCGCGAGCGCCAGTGAGACCAGTTGCGGCAGGTGCGAAACGATTCCGACAGCCCAATCGTGCGTTTCCGGATCAGACCAGATCGGCCGCGCCCCGATCGAGCGCACGATTTCGACGAACGCCTGAACGCGCGCGTCGGCCTCGGTCTCGGTTCCCATCAGGGCATAGGGAGCCCTGCGGAACAGTTTCGCGTCGGCGTGCTCGACGCCGGATTGTTCCTTGCCCGCCATGGGATGCGCTCCGAAGAAGCGCGCCCTGCCTTGAAAATGATCCTTCGCGGCACGGCAAATCACGGTCTTGGTGCTGCACGCATCGGTAACCAGCGCGTGCGGCTCGGCTGATTTCGCAATCGCGCCCAGCGATTCGATCGATGCGCCAATGGGAAGAGCGATGTAAACCAGGTCTGCGCCGCTTACCGCGGCCGCCAGGTCCGGTGTGGCCTCATCAACTACACCCGCGTCGCGGGCCCGTTCGCACGAGCCCGAGCGGCTAAAGCCAACCAGCGAAATCTTCGGAAAAATCTGGCGGAGTGCCAGCGCAAACGAGCCACCGATCAGGCCTGTGCCGATGATGGCTACCCGGCGGAACAGAACTGTGCTCGCCATGATACCGTTGCCGTCCTTCACGCAGGCCGAATCCAGGCCATTGCGAGCAAGCCAACGATCACTTCTTGCCGCCTGCGGCTATTGTTTCCGGCTTGATCCACGACATCTGTGCGCGCAGTTCCTTTCCCACGGCTTCGATCGGATGGTTCTTGTCACGCTCCAGGAGCTTGGTATAGACCGGGCGCCCGGCTTGATTTTCAGCTACCCATTCCTTTGCAAACGCGCCGCTCTGGATCTCCCCCAGAATCTTCTTCATGCTCTCGCGGACGTGGTCGTCTATCACGCGGTTTCCGCGGGTCAGGTCGCCGTACTTCGCAGTTTCGCTGATGAACTTGTGCATCTCGGTGATTCCGCCCTCATAAATCAGGTCCACGATCAGTTTGAGTTCGTGGAGACATTCGAAGTAGGCCGATTCGGGTTGGTACCCTGCTTCGACCAGCGTTTCCCAGCCGGCTTGAATCAGCGCGCGCGCGCCGCCGCAAAGCACCGCTTGCTCACCGAACAGATCGGTCTCGGTTTCCTCGGCAAACGTTGTCTGGATGACGCCGGGCCGGGTCCCGCCGATCGCGTGCGCATACGCGAGCGTGCGGTCAAAGGCATGTCCGGAAGCGTCTTGATGGATAGCCAGCAGGCAGGGAACGCCTCGGCCAGCCTCAAACTGCCTGCGCACGAGATTCCCGGGCCCCTTGGGAGCGACCATGGTGACGTCTACATCCTTGGGCGGTGTGATCTGGCCGTAGTGAATGTTGAATCCGTGGGAAAACAGGAGCATGGCTCCGCTCTTCAGGTTCGGCGCGATCTCGTTTGCGTAAATCGGGGGCTGCGAGGTATCCGGTGCGAGCATCATCACCAGGTCCGCGCCTTTGGAGGCGTCAAGCGGCGCCGAGAGCTTCCAGCCATCCTGTTCGGCCTGCCGCCAGGACGCGCCGCCACGGCGCAGGCCGACGACCACATCCAGCTTGCTGTCACGCAGATTGAGCGCATGGGCACGCCCTTGACTGCCGTATCCGATCACCGCAATGCGCTTGCCCTCGAGCGCCCTCGGGTTTGCATCCTTTTCCCAGAACATCTTGGCCATCAGTCTTCTCCTTGGAATCGCAAAAATTCGATATATCAGGCGTTCGTGATTGCGCCTTCCGACGCCGAAGATACAAGTTTCGCGTATTTCGCCATGACCCCGGACTTGTAACGCGGCACGGGCGGCTCCCATTGCGCACGGCGTTCATCGAGATTGGCCTCAACGTCAAGGCGCCTGGCGCGAACGTCGAGTGTGATCTTGTCTCCGTCGCGTACCAGTGCAATCGGGCCGCCCTGTGCTGCTTCCGGTGCCACATGTCCAACCATCAGGCCGTGTGTCGCGCCGCTGAAGCGGCCGTCAGTAAGAAGTGCGATCGATTCGCCAAGACCCTGGCCGACCAGGGCGCCGGTAACCGCGAGCATTTCGCGCATCCCCGGCCCGCCTTTCGGTCCTTCGTATCGTATGACGACCACGTCGCCAGCCTTGATCTGCTGCTTCTGCACAGCCTCAAACGCGGCTTCTTCGGAATCAAACACGCGGGCCGGGCCGGTATGGAAAATCCTCTCATGACCGGCGAGTTTCACCACGCAACCCTCGGGAGCAAGCGAGCCGCGCAAAATTGCCAGGCCGCCGTCCTTCTTAATGGGATTTCCGAGCGGGCGAATCACTTCCTGGCCGGGCGTTTCGTGAGCGGTTTGAATTTCTTCGAAAAGACTTCGCCCCGAGGCGGTCGGCCCGTCATGCAGCAAACCCGCTTCCTGGAGGCGTTTTCCCAGCAGTCGCGTTCCTCCGGCGTGAAACATGTCCGGCGCAGTAAACCGCCCGCCAGGTTTCAGGTCCGCGAGCAGCGGAGTCTTCGCCGAGATCTTGTCGAACTCATCCAGCTGTAGAGGCACGCCTGCGTCGCGGGCAATTCCCAGCAGATGCAGCACGGCATTGGTTGAGCCTCCCGAGGCCGCAACTGAAGCAATCGCGTTCTCAAGCGAAGCATGCGTGATGAGCTGTCTCGGACGAATGTCTCGACCTAGGAGCTCCATCACTGTTTTGCCGCAATCAAACGCAACTTCCAGCTTGCGCGGATCGACTGCGGGTACTTCGTTTGCTCCCATCGGAGAAATCCCGAGAAACGAAATCGCAGTGGCCATCGTGTTGGCCGTGAACTGACCGCCGCACGCGCCCGCTCCCGGACAAGCTCCATCCTCCAGTTCTGTCACCTGCTGCGCGGTCATCTTGCCTGCCGCAAACGCCCCGGGCGCTTCGAAGACGTCTTGAATGGTGACGTCGTGCCCCTGAAATCTGCCGGCCATGATCGAGCCGCCATAGAGCACGAGCCCCGGAATGTCGAGCCTTGCAAGAGCCATCACTGTTGCAGGGATCGTCTTGTCGCAGCCGCAGATCGCTACCACCGCGTCAAACGCATGCGCGCGCACGAATAACTCTATGGAATCGGCGATCACTTCGCGCGAGACCAGCGATGCCTTCATGCCTTCGGTGCCCATGGTGATTCCGTCGGACACGACGATGGTGTTGCATTCAATCGGCGTGCCGCCTGCCGCGCGGATGCCTTGCTTGACCTTCTCTGCAAGAGTGCGCAGGTGGAAGTTGCAGGGTGTGACATCGCTCCACGTATTGGCTACGGCCACCAGCGGTCGTGCGAGGTCCGCGTCGGTCAGCCCGGTTGCTTTCAGCATGGCGCGGGCCGGAGCCCGTGCGATCCCTTTTTTTATTGCATCGCTTTGCATCGCAAGTTGGCCTTTCACAAAATCTGCGGCGGAAGGGCGGGTTTTCAACCCCGTCTCGGTGCACCCCATCGACAAGGGGCCCAGGCGCCTGAAGCCGTTCCTGTTTCCTCTGTCTCCAACAAAAAAGCCCCGCGACCTGTCTCCAGGTGCGGGGCGCATTCGCCTAAGCGTGGCTTAGACCGGCGGCCCCCACCCTACGATTACATATACGGAATAGCTGATTGGTCGCGTCATAGAGTAGCGTCTCATCCCACAATGGACAATCGGTTTCCTAGGATTTCAAACTCCGCTCGCAGACGACACGCATCGCATCTCGCAACCTAGTAAGCCCAACTCTCGACGATAAGTCAAATTTCCAATTATTGCTTCCGGTATAAGGATCATTTATGCCCCTGCTCGCACCACAGACCGGTTGCTGCCAGGCGGGTTGACTCGATCGAGTGCGCGGCGTACAACATGTTCTTGCCCGCGCAGTTGTTTCTTGTCCGGCGCATGTAGCCAGCCGCCGATCCATGATGACCCTGCAAACCCTTCTCGAAATCGAACTTCCGATTATCCAGGCGCCCATGGCCGGCGTGCAGGGAAGTGCGCTTGCGATCTCGGTCTCAAATGCGGGTGGACTGGGATCGCTGCCGTGCGCCACGCTGAGCCATGAGGCGATGCGTGGGGAGCTCGCCCAGATCAGACAGCACACGTCACGGCCGTACAACGTAAACTTTTTTTGCCATAAACCTCCCACGCCGAGCCCAGAGCGGGAGGCTCGGTGGCGAGCGGCGCTTTCTCCCTATTACCAGGAGTTTGGCCTGGATGCGAACGCAGTCGGCCCTGGCCGGCCGCGTGCGCCATTCGACGCTGAAGCGGCCGACCTTCTGGGCGAGTTTGAGCCCGCCGTCGTGAGCTTTCACTTTGGCCTGCCCGCAGCGGATCTGCTCGAACGAGTAAAAAGATGGGGCACCCGGGTGCTTTCGTCGGCAACGACTGTAGACGAGGCGCGATGGCTTGAAGCGCACGGAGCGGACGCAATCGTTGCCCAGGGTCTTGAAGCCGGTGGGCATCGCGGAATGTTTTTATCCGCCGATTTAACCGAACAAACCGGCACTCTCGCGCTATTGCCGCAGATTGTGCAGGCGGTGAGGATCCCCGTCATCGCTGCTGGCGGTATTGTGGACGCGAAAACCGTCGCGGCCGCGATTTCACTGGGCGCTGCCGGAGTTCAGGTCGGTACGTCCTACCTGCTGTGTCCGGAGGCGACCACCAGCGCCGTGCATCGCGCCGCGCTAAAAAGCGATCAGGCGCGTCACACCGCTGTTACCAATCTATTCAGCGGCGGTCCGGCTCGCGGGATTGTGAATCGCATCATGAAGGAACTGGGTCCGATCAGCCCTCTCGCGCCTCCGTTTCCCTTGGCGGCCGCTGCCATGGCCGCGTTGCGTTCGAAAGCAGAAAGCATGGGCAGCGGAGATTTTTCGCCATTGTGGTCGGGTGAGAATTCAACCGGTTGCAAAGAAATTCCTGCGGCTCGGCTAACCCGAGAATTGGCGGCAGGCTTTGCTCTCCGCTCCGCGTGACTACCAGGTGGAAATGAAATGAAGCGCCATCGGTTCAAACGATGCTTGACGCATCCTGAAGGCGTTTTGTATAGTGGCGGTTCGAGCTGCAAGTCGGAACTTCTTGCAAAGGATAGTCGAGAGCGCGTGATGCAAATGTACTCTAGCTATTTCGCCTTTACGTACCGCTTCCCCTTCGCGGGGGAGCGGGCCGGCGAAACGCGCGCGGACAAGATCAGCAGCTAGAAACCGCTCAAAGTTTCGAATACCGGCCGCGAACCTCGAAATGAGGGCGCGGCTTTTTTATTGTTCCGGCTCAATGCCGGGGAGGCGACGCGAGTCCCATGAAAATCACCGACTGGCGAGGCAAGATCGACGCAATCGATACGGCCCTGCTGCATCTTCTGAATCTCCGCACCGAGCTGGCTCTGGAAGTCGGCAGGTTGAAGGATGACGAAGGCGCTGCGCTCCGTGTCCCCGCAAGAGAACAGGAAATCCTTGCTCGCATGAAAAGCCTGAACCCCGGCCCGCTTGCAATTGATTCGGTCGCGAAAATCTATCAGGTGATCCTGGACGAATCCATCCGCACGCAGCAGCAGCACGGTTTTGGCGGAGTTCCGCATCGGCTGCCCAAGAGGCCGGGCCGAAAATGACCGTCGCGAAAAACGCGCGCGTGGCGTTTCAGGGAGAGCGAGGAGCCTTCAGCGAGGAGGCGGCCGTGAAACTGCTTGGCGAAGAGATCGCGCTGGTGCCGCGGCCGACCTTCGAGGCGGCCTTCAGCGCAATAGACGACCGCCTGGCTGACTATATCCTCGCTCCGATTGAAAACAGCCTGGCGGGTTCGGTTCACAGGTCGTTCGATCTGCTGGTCGACAGCCGGCTAAGTATTCTGGCCGAAGTGATCATACCGATCGCGCACAACCTGATCGCAGCGCCGGGTAGTTCGCTCGCCGATGTCGCGGTGGTCGAATCGCATCCGGTTGCACTTGCGCAATGTGAACAGTTTTTCATCGCAAACCCGGGCTTGAAACGGGTGGTCACAGAGGATACAGCCGGCAGCGTGCGCGCCGTGGTTCGCGCGGGCGACCCGAGGCGCGCGGCGATTGCAGGCCGCCGTGCTGCCGAGATCTACGGCGGGGTGATTCTGCGCGAGCATTTGGAAGATAACTCTGAGAATTACACCCGGTTTCTGCTTCTTTCGACCTCGGAAGACTTCCCGGAGAACGCGGACAAACTTTCGCTCGTCTTTCAGCTTGACCATCGTCCCGGCGCGCTGGTCCATTCGCTGGAACCGTTTGCCCGGCGGAATGTCAACCTGATGAAGATTGAGAGCCGGCCTGTGCACGGGAGTCCTTGGCAATACCGTTTTTATCTGGACCTGCAGGCTTCCAGGCGCGATCCGGAAGTGGCCGCGGCTCTCATTGAGCTTGAAAGCCTGGTGGTGAACCTGCGGATTCTGGGGTGCTACGTTTCCGCGCCGCATTCTGATAGCACGAAATCTCAGCAAGCTGCGAGGACTTGAAAATGATTTTCAACATGCTGGGTGGGGCAAGCGACAGCGATATCAACCATATCGTCGAACGGATCAAGGAGTGCGGCTACGAAGCCCACTTGATCCGCGGAAAGGAGCGGACCGTGATCGGTGTCGTCGGAAATAGCGACCGCCGCCGTGAGGAACTGCTCGCTCTCAGTTCGGCGCCGGGAGTGGAGGAAATCGTGCGAATCTCGCACCCCTATAAGCTGGCCGCGCGAAGCGTGCGACCGGAGGGCACGGTGCTGGATCTTGGAAAGGGCGTAACGATCGGCGGAACGGCAGTTGTCGTTGCTGCCGGGCCTTGCGCGGTAGAAAGTGCGGAACAAATCGCGAGCATCGCCGCAAGCGTGGCCAAGGCTGGCGCGAAGCTGTTGCGCGGCGGTGCGTTCAAGCCGCGGTCGTCACCCTACAGCTTTCAGGGCCTTGGCATCGAGGGGCTGAAGATGATGCGGGACGCGGCCGACAAGAACGGCTTGCTGGTCGTTAGCGAAGTGATGGACCCGTCGCAAATCGAAATCATGCTCCCGTTTGTCGACGTCTTGCAGGTTGGCGCGCGCAACATGCAGAACTATCACTTACTGCGCGGCTTGGGCGAGGTGGACAAGCCCGTGCTCCTGAAGCGCGGGATGTCTGCCACGATTGAAGAGCTGCTGCTTAGCGCGGAGTACGTTATGGCAGGAGGAAACTACAAAGTGATCCTGTGTGAGCGGGGAATACGCACGTTTGAAACAGCATTGCGCAACACCATGGATATCTCCGCAATTCCGGTGCTGAAGAGCCTGTCGCACTTGCCGGTCGTTGCCGACCCTTCGCACGGCACCGGAAAGCGCGACAAGGTGGCAGCGATGGCCCGCGCGGCAGTTGCTGCCGGCGCCGACGGGCTGATCATCGAGGTGCATCCTGACCCCGAGCGCGCTCTGTCGGACGGCGTGCAGTCGCTCTACCCGGATCAGTTCACGCAGTTAATGAAGGAAATTCGCGCGATTGGTTTGGCTGTTGAGCGGCGTATCGCCTAGCAGCGGCGCAGGAAATGCCGGCCGGTTGAACTATGGAGTCGCCGCAGTGAATCCGTACTTCTGAAATATGGCCAGCCCCCGCGGGCTAGCGAGAAAATCCAGCAGTGCCCGCGCGGCGGCCGGGTTCTTGGAAGTCTTGATGACTGCTGCGGGGTAAACGACCGGCGCGTGCGATTTGGCCGGTGCGGTTGCGACGATTTTCACTTTCGTCGACGACAGCGCGTCGGTCGCATACACAACGCCGGCATCCACGTCTCCCGTTTCCACGTAGGTCAGGACCTGGCGCACGTCTTTTCCGAGAACCGCTTTGGAATTCACCGCGTCATAGATTCCAAGCGACGTCAGGACTTCTTTCGCGTACTGCCCGGCAGGCACGGTCACGGGTTCGCCCAGCGCGACGTGCTTCACATCGGTTCGCGTAAGATCCTGGAACGACGATATTCCCGCGGAGGAGTCCTTGGGGACGATGAGAACCACCTCATTCCTCAACAGATCCCGCCTGGTGCCCTCAAGAACCAACCCCTTGGTTTCAAGTGAGTCCATCTGCTTGGGTGCGGCCGAGACAAAGACGTCGACCGGAGCACCCTGTTCGATCTGAATCTCGAGCGTGCCGGAGGCACCGTAGTTTGCCGCAATGGCCACGTTTGGATTCGCCGCGATGTAGGTCTGTTTGGCTTCATCCAGCGCATCTTTCAGGCTGATGGCCGCGGAAACCGTGAGGTCGGCCTTGCCCGCCTGCGCTTGTGAGCTGCCCCCGAAGCTGCCTGCCGTCAAAAGCGACAGTGCCAGCACCACAGCCAAGAGCGCAGTCGGGAACTTGCGGATCATGAGGAACCTCCAGGTTTTCGTAGCGCACGCGAAAGGTAAACCGACAGCGCGTCATACGAATTAACACGATTGTGAGCGTTACGTCAATCGGGTCAATCTTTTGTCAGGACTCCATACGGAAGGAGACGATGCAGCGAAGTGTGAAGGAGAAAAGGCGAGAGCGTTCTATATGCGTACGATCATTACTTCGGTTGACTTGATCAGCGCCGCGGCCTTGTCTCCCACTTTGAGGCGCATTTCGCGCACAGCATCGGACGTGATGATCGAGGTGATTTTCTGGCCGCCGATGGACAGAGCAATTTGCGCGATCAGCCCGTCAATCTTGATTTCAGTAACGCGCCCAGCGAGTTGATTCCGACCGCTGATTTGGCGGAAATTTGGCCGCCGAGACTCGACCGGCAGTCGCTCGGAGTGCAGGTGCAGAAATTCGTCCAGCTCGGACTCGGGAATACGGTGGTGACCCCCTGCGGTCGTCACCGTACGAAGCTTTTTCTTGTAAATCCATTGCTTCAGCGTGGGATAGCTGATGCCCAGGATCTTGGCTGCATCGCGAGGGCTTAACAGGCGGGAAGGTCGAGTTGCGTTGGCCATCACCAATCTTTCTAACGCACTCCGCGCTACGGCGTCAACGGTTGGTTGGGCCTGTCGAGGTTCGCTCGGCCGGCAATCGATCGGGGCCCCGGCATCGGCGCGGAACCCTGGCACTGATAACCCATTGTCGGAGCTCAGGTTGACACTGACATCCGGCGAGACTAGACTGATTTAGTACACTATGAACTCGATGCTCCCGACAACGTGTTGTAGCACGCCACAGGCCTGTACGCCTGCGGGGGCGCAGGAGTTCATGGACTAGGTTCTCACAAAAGCCAGTCTTGAACTCAGCCCGCCCTCGGAGCAAGACCGGGAGGCGGGATTTTTTATGGCTGTGAGCGAGTTCAAGCTGGAACTATTCGGCAAGGACGAAACCGTGGCCGTGGTAAGCCAACTGGATCACCTCAAAACGCTCGAATCCGAGAGCATGTTCATTCTGCGTGAGGCAGCGGCTGAGTTTGCGCATCCGGTGATGCTGTATTCGATCGGCAAGGATTCCTCGGTCATGCTGCGGCTCGCCCAGAAGGCGTTCTATCCCGGCAAAATTCCGTTCCCTCTGCTGCATATCGACACCAGCTACAAATTCCCGGAGATGATCGAGTTTCGGGACTGGTACGCCAAGCACGTGGGCGTCGAGCTGATCGTGCACAAGAACCAGAAAGCGCTTGACGATGGTGCTAACCCCTATGCGCTTGGCACGCAGAAATGCTGCGGCTTCCTGAAGACCCGCTCGCTGCTTGACGGCCTCGCCGAAGGGGGCTTCGACGCGGCATTCGGCGGCGCCCGCCGCGACGAAGAAAAGTCGCGCGCCAAGGAGCGCGTCTACTCGTTCCGCGATTCGCTCGGCCAATGGGATCCCAAGAACCAGCGCCCGGAACTGTGGAACCTGTACAACAGCCGCCATCACAAGGGCGAAAGCATCCGCGTGTTTCCGCTCTCGAACTGGACTGAACTTGACGTATGGCTCTACATTCACGCAGAGAACATTCCGATCGTTCCGCTCTATTTTGCGAAGGAACGCGAAGCGATCGTGCGCGGCGAGCAGATTCTGCTGCTCCAGGCCGGTGTGAGGGCTCTTCCCGGCGAGAAGACCGAGATGGTGAAGTGCCGCATGCGCTCGCTCGGGTGCGCGCCTTGCACTGGAGGAATCCGCTCCGATGCCGACACGGTCCCGAAGATCATCGACGAGATGATTTCATTTCGCCGCTCCGAGCGCGAAAACCGCGCGATTGACCATGACGAAGAGGGATCGATGGAAATCAAGAAGCGCGAGGGCTATTTCTGATGTCTACCACGACTCCAGAGCCCACCGACGCGCCATTAGCCTCCGCTCAGCCCTTTGAAGCCACCGGCGCCGCGGGATCGCTTACTCAATCACTTGGATTGCTGCGATTTTCCACCGCTGGAAGCGTCGACGACGGCAAGTCCACGCTGATCGGGCGCCTCCTGTACGACAGCAAGTCCGTGTTCGAGGACCAGCTCGCCTCCGTGCAAAAGAGCAAGATCAATCGTTCTGGCGGCCCGATCGATTTTTCGCTGCTCACCGACGGTCTACGTGCTGAGCGCGAGCAGGGCATCACCATTGATGTCGCCTACCGTTACTTTTCCACGCCGCGCCGGAAATTCATCATCGCCGATACGCCTGGCCACGAGCAGTACACCCGCAATATGGCCACTGGAGCCTCGACTGCCGAAGCAGCCGTGGTCTTGATGGATGCGACCAAAGGCGTTCTGCGGCAATCCCGCCGCCACGCCTTCATCGCGCATCTGCTGGGCGTCGAGCACATTGTGGCCGCGGTCAATAAAATGGACCTCGTCGGCTTTTCCCAGGAAGTTTTCGATCGCATCTCCGCCGAGTTCCAGGAGTTTGCAGACCATCTGGGGATTCGCAACGTCTATGCCGTGCCCGTCAGCGCGCTTGAAGGCGACAACGTCGTGAGGCGGAGCAAACGGATGCCCTGGTTTGAAGGGCCTCCACTGCTCGAGCACCTGGAGTCGATCCCCGCGGGGCTCGGCTCGGCTTCCGGTCCGTTGCGTTTTCCGGTGCAGTACGTGATCCGGCCGGACGCGAGCTTCCGTGGATTTGCTGGACAGCTTGTTTCTGGCGAACTTCAGCCCGGTGCGAGCGTCGTGGCCATGCCGTCCCGCGTCAAGACCAAGGTAAAATCCATCGTTGCGTTTGAAGCCGAGCCGGAATCGGCTGGTCCGGGGGACTCGATCACTATCACGCTTGAAGATGAGATCGACCTCAGCCGCGGCGACATGCTGGTCGGCGAGGCGAATCCTCCCTCCTCCGGAACGGAGTTTCAGGCGACGGTCGTCTGGATGCATTCCGAGCCGCTCGATCCGCACAAGATTTATGTACTGAAACACACCACGCGCACCGTACGAGCGCGCATCAACCAAATTCGGTACCGCGTCGATATCAATACGCTTGAGCACGCGCCGGCAACCAAGCTCGATCTGAACGAAATCGCGGCTGTTGACGTGAAAACGACCCTGCCATTGTTTTTCGATCCCTACCGTTTGAACCGGATCACGGGCAGCTTCATTGTTATTGACCCGTTGACGAACGCCACGGTCGCCGCAGGAATCATCGATCGCGCAATTGATCCGGCCCATGGTTCACGGGCGGCGGCCGCGCATCGCCGGCACAGCACCAAACAGGAGAGGATCCTTCGATTCGGCCATCCGGCGGCTGCAATTTGGCTGAAAGGCCGCCCTCACGTGGCCGAGCTTGTCGAGCGCAGGCTGTTTGACGAAGGCTGGCAGGTGCAACTGGCCGGGCCGAATGATTTTCTGTCGCACGAGCTGGTGACGGTCGCAAAAGCGTTTCGCCTGTCCGGCTACATCACCGTTTTCTGCCCGCTTGACGACGGCACCGACCAGAAGCAGGTGGTCCGCGCGATCTTTGGCCCCGATTCGTTCTTTGCCGTTCGCATTACCGACGACACCGATGAAGAAGCGGTTGACCGGGTCATGAAAGTAATGCGCAAGTGGCGCGACACGTATTCTGAGCCCGAGAAGGGGAAATCATGACCGGGCCCGCGCTCGCGCAGGAATTCGAGACGCTTTCCGCAGAAGCCGTGATCGATCGCCTGTTCGCAGAAAACAGCGCTGCGGTCAAAAAAGGATCGGTCTGCATCACCTGCAGTTTTCAGGCCGAGGATATGATCGTGCTGGACCTGCTGCGTAAACGCCTGCCGAGGATTCCGGTTCTGTTCCTCGATACCGGCTACCATTTCGCTCAGACCTACGCGTATCGCGACCGCATGGCCCGTGAATGGAATTTGAACGTGCGCAATCTCGCGGCGAAACAATCTGTTCCCGAACAGGAAGCCGCGTTCGGAATTCTCAACCGCACCGATCCCGGACGATGCTGCCATTTGCGCAAGGTCGAACCGTTATTTGAGGCGCTTGAGGAATTCGACGTCTGGTTCACCGGGCTTCGCCGCGAGCAATCACCCACGCGCAAGAATCTCAAAGTCGTCGAGCACCATGAGCTGCCGAGCGGCAAGGTCGTGCTGAAGGCCAGTCCGCTCGCCGCATGGACCTGGGGCCAGGTGTGGGAGCATACTTCTCGCGAAAAAATAGAGTATCTCCCGCTCTACGACGCGGGCTACTTCAGCATCGGCTGCGAGCCATGCACGGCAATCCCGGCAGCTGGCGCCGATCCGCGATCCGGCAGATGGGGCGGAGCAAAACTGGAGTGCGGGATTCACACTGAGTCGAAGCGGTCCGATTAATGCAGTATCTGATCGGCTTCCTCATCGCGCTGGCAGTGGGTCTGACCGGAATTGGCGGCGGCAGCTTCACAGTGCCGGCGCTGGTCCTGATCGTGGGACTGCCTGCAGGCTCCGCTGTGGGAACTGCATTCGTGTTTGCCGGGGTCCTGCGCCTGATTGCCGGCCCGTTCTATCTCGCCGGTCGCCACATTCACTGGCGCTATCTGTGGCTGCTCTCACTCGGCGCGGTTCCGGGTCTTGCGATAGGCACCTACGGTCTGCGGCTGCTCAGCACCGACGCGAGCAGCCCCACCGTGATCATCCTGCTCGGGCTATTGTTGACCGCATCCTCGAGCGTCACCTTCATTCCTCGCGTTCAGTACCAGGGTTTTGCCCGCAAGAATTCCAGCTGGCTTCCGTGGCTTGCACTCCCCATCGGAATTGAAGCCGGGTTTTCATCCGCCGGCGCTGGCGCTCTGGGAACGGTTCTGCTCCTCAATTATTCCGAGTTGACGCCGCCCGAGGTGGTGGGCACAGACATTCTGTTTGGCCTCGTGCTCGCGGTGCTCGGCAGTGCGTTCCACTGGAAATTCGGCTCAATCAGCAGCCTGGTGCTGGGCCGATTGCTCGAAGGGGGAGTTCCCGGAGTGGTGATCGGATGCCTGCTCGCGAAGCGCGTGCCCGCGCGTAAGTTGAAAGTCGTGATCGCGTTGATTGCGATATTCGCGGGGCTGCAGTTGGTTTGGACCGGCGCGCGCACCCTTGTCGGGCGTCACGCCGCGAAAGCCCCAGCCGCGACGAACGAAAAAGCCCGTCCCGGCCTGCTGCGGTCCTGCTAGAGATCAAATCCAAGCTGCAATTTGGCCGCTTCGGACATGCGCGACGGGCCCCACGCCGGTTCGAACACGATCTCGACGTCGACTTCCTTCACGCCCGGCAGCTTTGAAAGCTTGCCTTCGACATCAGCCTTCAGAACCCCGCCCATGCCGCATCCCGGCGCGGTCATGGACATCTTGATCTCAATGCGATTGCCGCCCTGCTCGAGCGGTTTGGTCACGCAGGAGTAGATCAGGCCGAGATCGGCGATGTTGACGGGGATCTCGGGGTCGAACACCGTCTTCAACTGATCCCAGACCATCTTTTCGCTGAAGGCCGCTGGCTCGCCCGAAGGCGCTTCGGTTGCCTGCGGAGGTGTCAGGCCCAGCGCGTCCGCATCCTTCACGTCGATACGGAACATTCCATGAGCGCTGGTGACCGTCCAGCTGCTGCCGAGGAACTGCATGACGCTCACGCCGGTGCCCGCAGGCAGTATCGAAGGATTGCCGCTGGGGATCGCGATCGCCGCGCACTCGCGCTTGAGCTGGATGAATTCACTCATGGGACTATTCCTGATTACTCCGTTGAAACAGCGTCTTGCTTGCCTTCGAGCGCGGCGTTCAGCGTGTGCCAGGCGAGCGTCGCGCACTTCACACGAACGGGGAACTCCGAAACGCCGGAAAATACAGTCAGTTTGCCCAGCCCTGGTTCATTTTCAGTCGCAGGAGAGTGCCCGGTCACCATTTCATGGAAGCGCTCAAAAATCTTCTCCGCCTCGGCGAGTGTCTTTCCCTTCACGCTCTGCGTCATCATCGAGGCCGACGCCTTCGAGATCGCGCAGCCCGAACCTTGAAAGCTGATGTCGCGAACTACGTCGCCGTCGAGTGTGACGTACACGGTGAAGCGATCGCCACAGAGCGGGTTGAACCCCTCGGCCTTGTGGTTGGCCGCAGGCAGCTCGCCATAGTTTCTCGGCGTCTTGCTGTGTTCCAGGATTACGTCCTGGTAGAGATCGCGCAGATCCGACATCAGGCGAATACCTCCCGCACTTTTCCGATTCCGCGAACCAGGGCGTCTACTTCTTGGCGCGTGTTGTACGCGGCAAACGATGCGCGCGCGGTAGCCGGGATGCCGAAGCGCTCCATCAGAGGTTGGGAACAGTGATGTCCAGTCCGAATGGCGATTCCTTCCTGATCGAGAATCGTGCCGATATCGTGCGGATGCACCCCCTCGATCACGAACGAGACCACGCCGGCCTTTTCCTTCGCGGTGCCGATCACGCGTACTCCCGGGATCGATGAGACCGCATCGGTTGCATACACCAGCAGATCGTGCTCGTGCGCGCCGATGTTACCGATGCCAAGGCCGTTTACGTAGGTGAGCGCGGCGCCCAGACCGATCACGCCAGCAATGTCGGGAGTGCCGGCCTCGAATTTGTAGGGCAGCTTGTTGTAGCTGGTTTTTTCAAATGTGACCGAGCTGATCATGTCACCGCCGCCTTGATAGGGCGGCATGGCGTCCAGAAGCGCCGACTTGCCGTGCAGCACGCCGATTCCGGTCGGCCCGTATACCTTATGCCCGGAAAATGTGTAGAAGTCGCAGTCAAGCGCCTGAACATCCACCTGCATGTGGGGCACGGCCTGCGCGCCGTCAACCAGAACCGGCACGCCGTGCGCGTGTGCGAGCTCGATCATCCGCTTCAGCGGGTTGATCGTGCCGAGCGCGTTCGACACGTGCGTGACAGCGGCCAGCTTGGTTCGCGGCCCAAGCAATCGTTCGAATTCCTCTAGCAGCAGCTCGCCTTGGTCATTGATCGGAGCGATGCGGAGTTTCGCGCCTTTTTCGGCGCACAGGATCTGCCAAGGCACGATGTTGGAATGGTGCTCCATGGCGGTGATCAGCACTTCATCGCCGGATTGCACCTGGGCGCGGCCGAAGGTCTGCGCAACGAGATTGATGCCTTCTGTCGTGCCGCGCACGAAAATGACCTCGTGGGCGTGCGGGGCGTTGATGAATCGCTGTGCGGTCTGGCGCGCTCGCTCGTAGTCTGCAGTTGCAGTTTCTGATAGGTAGTGCACGCCGCGGTGGATATTGGCGTTGGTTCCTTCGTAGTAGCGGACGATTGCGTCAATCACGGCACGCGGCTTCTGGGACGTAGCGGCGTTGTCCAGATAAACCAGCGGCTTTCCGTGAACTTTCTGCTGCAGGATCGGGAAATCGGCGCGAACCCGCTCGACGTCAAAACTGCCAGCGGCGGGCGCCCGGCGCTGCTCGGCATGGAGCCTTCTTGCGGCGGTGGTCATGCGACCCGTCCCAGGGACGCAGCCGCGAGACGAAACGCGTGATCGTGGATCAGCTTCTCAACGTGCGTGCGTACCGGACCTTCCTTCATGCGGTCCATGCATTCGCTTGCGAAAGCCACCAGCAGCAGCCTGCGCGCAGACATCTCGTCGATTCCGCGAGAGCGCAGATAAAACAGCGAGTTCTCTTCCATCTGTCCGATGGTTGCGCCGTGCGTGCACTTCACGTCGTCGGCATAGATTTCCAGCTGAGGCTTGGTGTCGATCTGTGCGCTGTCGGAAAGCAGCAGATTTCGGTTGGTCTGCTTCGCATCGGTCTTTTGCGCGTCCTTATGCACGATGATGCGTCCGTGAAACACGCCATGCGCGTGGCCATCGAGAATACCGTTGTAAAACTGCCGGCTGCCGCAATGGGGGCTTGCATGTTCAACCAGCATGTAGTTGTCCAGGTGCTGGCGGCCGTTGCCGATGAAAAGTCCGTTGATGAGGCACTCGCCGCCCTCACCACCTAGAACCGGGTGAACGTTGTTCCGCACCAGCGCACCGCCCAAAAGCACCGAGTGCGAGGAGACGTCCGCCGTCCTTCCTTGCTGGATGCGAAGCGTAGAAACGTTGAAAGCCCCGGTGTGCTCGCGCTCGATCATGTAGTGCGAAATCACGCTGTGGTCCGCAGCGACCAGTTCGGTCACCGTGTTGCAAAGAGCCTGCCCGCCACCGAGCGAGACGTAGTCCTCGACAATCGTCGCCTGGCTGTTCTCTTCTGCCACGATCAGGTTTCGGGGATGATTCACGGCCGGCGAATCCTGCTCGGTTGAAACAAACAGAATCGCGACCGGAGCCTCAAGAACAACCCCCTTGGCGACGTGCACGTACGCGCCGTCCTCCAGAAATGCCGTGTTCAGGGCGCCAAAGGCATCGCGCTGCATGTTCAGGTAATGGCCCAGATGCTTTTCAATTGCTTCCGGATTGCGGGCGATCTCAGCCGCAAGGTTTGAAACTGTCACCCCGGCGGGGAGCTTTCCTACCAGGGACAACCCGGGCGCAAACCGTCCATCAACGAACACGAGCTGGCTGCCGGCGCCCGGCATTCGAAACCGGTCGATATCTTTCTGCGAGGGCAGGGAATGGCCGTTACGGACCAGCCGGAACGGAACCTGGGCAATCGCGCCGGGATTCGTGAAGCGCCAATCCTCGTCACGGGTCGTCGGAAAGCCAACTTCACTGAAGCGAACGAAGCCGTCCTGGCGAAGCTTTCGCAGCCAGGAAAGCTCGTGGCCCGGGGCGGACTTCTGGAATCCGCCAAAGCTTTCCGCGTATTTCGCAATTGCCTGGCTTGCTGCTGCCACTCGGTCGCTCCCCATGTAGTTATAGCGCCGGACTAGGCGCTGGCTCCCGCTCCTGCGTCGTACGCCCCGTAGCCTTTGTCTTCCAGCTCCAGGGCAAGCTCGGGCCCGCCGGAGCGAACGATACGACCCTCGACCAACACGTGAACACGATCCGGCACGATGTAGTTCAGCAGCCGCTGATAGTGAGTCACCACCAGGATCGCACGCTCGGGATTGCGCATGGCGTTCACGCCCTCGGCGACAATCCGCAGCGCATCGATATCGAGGCCGGAATCAGTTTCGTCCAGTATGGCGAGCTTCGGCTCCAGCACGGCCATCTGCAGAATCTCGTTGCGCTTCTTTTCGCCCCCCGAAAAGGCCTCGTTGACCGAGCGGTTCAGCAACTTGTCGTCCATGTCGAGCAGCTTCAGCTTTTGGCGCAACATGGGCAGAAAATCCATCGCGTCCATTTCCTCCAGGCCGCGGTATTTGCGGATGGCGTTGAGCGCTGAGCGCAAAAAATATGCGTTGCTGATCCCGGGGATCTCGACGGGATACTGGAAGGCCAGGAAAAGCCCTTCGCATGCGGCTTCTTCCGGCTTCATCGCGAGCAGATCCTTGCCGTTGAACAGGACTTCGCCGCCCGTCACGTTGTAGGTCTCGCGGCGGGCCAGTACCTGCGCGAGCGTGCTTTTGCCGGAGCCGTTTGGCCCCATGATCGAGTGCACCTCGCCTGCATTCATCTGGAGGTTTACGCCCTGGAGGATTTCGCGATCCTCAACTCTGACCCTCAGATCCTTGATGTCGAGCAAACTCATTCGGTGTTTTCCTTTTCCGGTGCGGCGTCAGTTGCTGAAATGTTCGTTGGGTGCGCGTCTTGCGAGTCGTTAACCGACGCTGCCTTCCAGGCTAACGCTTAGCAGTTTTTGCGCTTCGACGGCGAATTCCATCGGCAGCTCGCGAAACACGCGCTTGCAGAATCCGTTGACGATCATGGAGACGGCGTCCTCGGCTTTCAGCCCGCGCTGGCGGAGATAGAACATCTGATCCTCGCCGATCTTCGACGTGGACGCTTCATGCTCCATCCGCGCTGTCGAGTTCTTCACCTCGATGTACGGAAACGTGTGTGCGCCGCATTTGTCGCCGATTAGCAGCGAGTCGCACTGGGTATAGTTCCTGGCGCCCGCAGCGTCCTTCATGATCTTGACCTGGCCGCGATAGGTGTTCTGTCCGTGGCCTGCGGAAATGCCCTTGGAAACAATCGTGCTGCGCGTGTTCTTGCCGATATGAATCATCTTCGTGCCCGTGTCTGCCTGCTGGTAGTTATTGGTGAGCGCGACCGAATAGAACTCACCGACCGAGTTGTCGCCCTGCAGGATGCAGCTCGGATACTTCCAGGTGATGGCCGAACCTGTTTCCACCTGTGTCCAGGAGATCTTCGAGTTCTTGCCGCGACACGCGCCGCGCTTGGTCACGAAATTGTAGATCCCGCCCTTGCCGTTCTTATCTCCCGGATACCAGTTCTGCACGGTGGAATACTTGATCTGCGCGTCGTCGAGCGCGACCAGTTCGACGACCGCAGCGTGCAGCTGGTTCTCGTCGCGGATCGGAGCCGTGCAGCCTTCCAGATAGCTGACCGAAGCGCCTTCGTCGGCGACAATCAGGGTGCGCTCGAACTGGCCCGTCTCGGCGGCATTGATGCGGAAGTAGGTGGACAGTTCCATGGGGCACTTGACGCCCTTGGGCACGTAGACGAACGAACCGTCGGTGAATACGGCGGCATTCAGAGCGGCGAAGAAATTATCGGTGTGGGGCACGACCGAGCCGAGATACTTCTTCACCAGGTCAGGGTGCTTCTGCACGGCTTCGGAAAACGAACAGAAGATCACTCCCACTTCGCTCAATTTTCCCTTGAACGTTGTGGCGACAGAGACGCTGTCAAATACGGCATCCACGGCGACGCCTGCGAGCATTTTCTGCTCCGCGAGCGGAATGCCGAGCTTCTCGTAGGTGCGCAGAAGCTCGGGATCGAGCTCATCGAGGCTGTTCAGGCTCGGCTTCTGTTTCGGGGCCGAATAGTAGGAGATGGCCTGGTAATCGATGGGCGGGTAGTGAACGTTGGCCCACTTCGGCTCCGCCTGGGCCTTCTCAAGTGTCATCCAGTATCGGAACGCCTTGAGCCTCCACTCCAGCATGAACTCAGGCTCATTCTTCTTTGCCGAGATGAAGCGGATGATTTCTTCGCTCAGACCTTTGGGCGCGCGGTCTTCGCCGATATCGGTAACGAAGCCCCACTTGTACTCCTGCTGGGCCAGTTCCCGGATCGCTTCGGTGTTCGAACTCATTGGATTCCCCCAGACGCAATCGTGGTCACAAGCTTGCCACGCGCATCTTTGATGTTCGTCAGGTGCATCGGATGCATCAGATCGGAGAGCGTGATCTTCTCAAGCACCCCTCGCACCGCCTGATTGATAATTTGCTGGTTGCTCTTAATCGGGCAGCAGGGCTCGAGGTTGCACAGCCCGGTGATCTCGGTGCTGCACTCGGTGAGCGCCATGGGACCTTCGATTGCCGCAATCATCTCCACCACCGAAATCTCGTGCGGTTCCCGCGCCAGGATGTAACCACCCTTGATGCCACGATGGGAAATCAACAGGCCGCTCTGCAATAGCTCCTTCAGCAGCTTGCTGACGGTGGAAAGTGGCAGCTTGGACTCACGGGCCAGATCCCGCGCCGTGCGCAGCGGAGGCCCCTGGTCACGGGCAATACAGGTCATTAGAACGAGCCCGTAGTCCGTTAATTTACCGAGCCTTACCACGATCTGCTCCCCCATGAGGCATATAGCACTAATCCAGTACGGTATCGATCTTAGCAGGCAGGCGAGGGACTTGCAAGGTATGTTGACCATAATGCAGTGGGTGCGGTCGTCGGGGTCCCTGGTTGCCAGCAAGGCCTGAACTTGCATTTCCGGCTGCTGCGCCCTTAAATGTAATTTCATCCTGGCTTCCGCCAAAATGCGCAATCGGAAGCCAGACTGCTGCGATGGTGAGTGAATGAGCGTTCCGCTTGAAAGGCACGTCTGGACGATCAACAGAGGGTCAGCGACCCTGAAATCTGCGCTTTATTCCGCCGGTAATCACGGCGACCTGCTTCTTTCGATCACAGTTGGTCAGGCCGGCGATTCAGGCAGCCGTTTGAAGATTTCAGATCCGAGCGGGACATCCTTGCTCGATTCCCCGATTGAAGGTCGGGACCCGAATGCCGCGATGGAAGTGATACTGGGCTGGCTCGGCGAACACAGCTTTCTTTCCGGACTTGCCGCCGTGGGTCACCGACTGGTGCAAGGGGGGCCCAAATACAAGGACCCGCAGCGGATTACCCCCGAATTCCTGTCGGAAATCGAAAAGTTCGCGCCACTGGACCCTGATCACATGCCAGCTGCGATCCAGGGAATCCGGTTCATCGCCGGGAAACTTCCCAAACTTCCGCAAGTGGCGTGTTTTGACACCGCGTTTCACAGCTCTCTTCCGCAAGTTGCGCGCATGTATGCCCTGCCCCGACACTTCTACGACCAGGGCATTTTTCGGTACGGATTTCACGGCCTATCCTACGAATATGTAATGCGCGAGCTCCGCGCGCTTGACGCGGAACTTGCCGACGGACGCGTAATCATCGCGCATTTGGGCAGCGGCGCGAGCATGGTCGCAGTCAAACAGGGAAAAAGCATCGACACCTCCATGGGGTTCACGCCGCTTGAAGGTCTGGTGATGAGTACGCGATCCGGCGACGTTGATCCCGGCGCGCTGCTCTATCTGCTTGTGCACGACAAACTGTCGGCGAAAGAAGCCAATAAGCTTCTAAATCAGGAATCCGGGCTGCTGGGTGTTTCCGGGACGACCTCGGATATGAAGGCCCTGCTCGGTGCGATGCAGCAGGACGCCCGGGCTGCAGAAGCTGTGGAACTGTTCTGTTACCGGGTAAAGAAATACATTGGCGCCTACACGGCCGTTCTTGGAGGATTAGACGCGCTGGTCTTTGCGGGGGGAATTGGAGAACGGGCGCCTGTTGTTCGCATGCGGGCCTGCGACGGCTTGGGTTTTCTGGGCATCCGTTTGGATACTGCAAGCAATGAAGCGAGCACCGCGGTCATATCATCCCGAGACAGTCGAGTAAAAGTGCGCGTCATCAAGACCGACGAAGATCGAATGATCCTGCGGCATGTCTGCTCCGTACTCGGCTGGTAGTACATTTAATCTGGTGAACCAGTTCCACGGGCAAAAGCTCCCGGCACGCCCTGGTCGGATTTTCAGCGAATTCTAATGCCGGGTTCACCTTCGAGCGAGAGTCGCGCCCTCAAGCTTATATAATTGTACCGGGACGCTTCACTCAAGTCCCGGGCCTGCCAGTTCAGGAGCAAAGATGCTCGAGTTTAATGCTGCGTTATCGACTGCCGTTGAAATCAAAGACAAACCGCAAAACGCAGAGACCGCAACTGCCCGTGTGAAGCCGAATGGGCCGCTGTCGCCCGACTTGTTGGACAAAATGCAACGCTATTGGTGCGCCGCGAATTATCTGTGCGTTGGCCAAATCTATCTGCTCGATAATCCGCTGCTGCGCGAGCCGCTCACCAAAGAGAACATCAAGCCGCGTTTGCTTGGCCACTGGGGAACATCCGCGGGACAGAATTTCATCTACGTGCACCTGAACCGGCTGATCCGTCAAACCGATGCAAATATCATCTACATATCGGGCCCTGGCCACGGCGGTCCGACGCTGAATGCCTGCGCGTACCTTGAAGGAACCTACACCGAGGTGCATCCCGAGATCACCCAGGACATCCACGGCATGCGTCTTCTGTTCCGTTCTTTTTCGACGCCCGGAGGCATCCCGAGTCACTGCGGGCCGCACACGCCCAACTCGATGCATGAAGGCGGGGAACTGGGCTATTCACTGGTCCACGCCTTTGGAGCGGCCTTCGATAATCCGGACCTGATCGTGGCCTGCGTCGTCGGGGATGGTGAGGCCGAAACGTGCCCGCTCGAAGGAAGCTGGAAAGGCGTCAAGTTCCTGAATCCCGCGCGGGACGGTGCCGTACTGCCGATTCTCCACCTGAACGGCTACAAGATCTCCGGTCCCACAGTCACAGCGCGTACCAGCGACGAGGAACTCACCGCGCTTTACAAAGGACACGGCTACACCGCTTGCTTCGTTGAAGGCGACGACCCTGAGATCGTGCACCAACTTCTTGCCGGTGCCCTCGATCAGTGCTACGCGCGCATTCGAGAAATTCAGAAAGACTTCCGGACAACGAAGAACTCGTCGCGGCCTTCGTGGCCGATGATTATCCTGCGCACTCCCAAGGGCTGGACATGTCCGAAGGAAGTAGATGGCGTTCCCATCGAAGGCACTTTCCGGGCGCACCAGGTTCCGCTCTCAACCGTTTGCGAGAATCCCGAGCACCTGAAGCTGCTCGAAGCCTGGATGAGAAAATACCGGCCCGAGGCGTTATTCGACAGCGAAGGCCGTCTGATTGCTGAACTTGCAGACCTGGCCCCATCTGGCCCTCGCCGCATGGGTGCGAGTCCCCATGTAAACGGCGGGCGATTATTGAAGGCGCTGGACCTGCCCGACTTCGCGCAGTACGGATTGTCCATTCCCGGACCCGGCCAGGTGGTGGCAGAGGCTCCGCGCAAGCTCGGTGAGTATCTGCGCGATGTCATCAAGCTCAATCCCGCGAATTTTCGGCTGTTCTGCCCGGACGAAACTAATTCCAATCGCCTCAACGCCGCATTTGAGGCAACCGACCGTTGCACCATGGAGCCGATCGTATCGATCGATGACCATTTAGCCCCTGACGGCCGAGTCATGGAGGTACTGAGCGAACATCTTTGCGAAGGCTGGCTGGAAGGCTATCTGCTGACCGGCCGGCATGGCATGTGGTCTTCCTATGAGGCTTTCGCTCAGGTCGTTGACTCCATGGTGACGCAACATGCGAAGTGGATGGAGGAATGTCTGGAATACCCCTGGCGCAGGCCCATCGCCTCGCTGAATGTGTTGCTCACCAGCCATGCCTGGAGAAATGACCACAATGGCTTCAGCCACCAGGCGCCCGGGTTTGTTGACAACGCGCTCCAACGGCGCAGCGAGGTGATTCGCGTCTATTACCCGCCGGATGCCAACTGCCTGCTCAACGTATTTGACCACTGTGTGCGCAGCCGGAATTACGTCAACGTCATTACGTGCGGAAAGCAGCCGCAGCTGCAATGGCTCACGTGTGACGAAGCGCTCGCCCACTGCTCCCAGGGGGCGTCGATCTGGAAATTCGCGACCAACGACGGGGGAAGCGAGCCCGATATCGTCCTGGCGTGCGCGGGGGATGTCCCCACCATCGAGGCGTGTGCCACTTCCTGGCTGTTGCAGAAGCACGTGCCGGGAATCAAGGTGCGCGTCGTGAATGTCGTCGATCTCAACTCGCTGATGAGTCCTGACGATCATCCTCACGGCATGGACAATATTTCATTCAACGCGATGTTTACACCGAACGTCGATGTGATCTTCGCATTCCACGGCTATCGCTGGCTGATCCACAGCATGGTGCACGGCCGGTCGAATGAGTCCCGCTTCCATGTGCGCGGATTTAATGACGAGGGCACGACCACGACTCCGTTCGATATGGTTGTGCTGAACAAGATGAGCCGGTTCCATCTCGCGATCGACGCGCTCAAGCACGTGCCGCGTTTGCGATCGCAGGCATCCGATGCCATCGATATGTTTAACCGGAAACTCTACGAGCACCATGCGTACATCCGGGAGCATTTCGAGGATATGCCGGAAATTCGGAATTGGAGCTGGACGAAGGACTTCAGTGAGCCTGCCGCTCCTCCGCCTCTGGCGAAAGATCAACCTCGCGGCCAGCTGTTCTCTGATGCCTAGCTCGCCCCTGGCCGGCTGATTTCGGCTATTGGTGAGGAATCGTGGCTACAGCTGCCTGAGGTGCGGCGGGTAGAACGGTGCCTGCCGGGTACACAATGACCTGGATCTCTCCCCAGCCGGAGTCGGCGCTTGCACCAGCCTGCTTTCCCATGCCCAGCGTCTTGAGTTGCGTATCGTCAAAACCGAAGTTGCCCACCAGGTAGTTCCGCACTACCGCTGCGCGGGCCTGTGTCAGCACCAGGTCTTTCTGGGCGTCTCCGGTCATGCCGCTGTAGACCACGATAACGGCGACACCGAATTCATTGCCAGCGAGAAATTTGCCGGCCTCATTCAAGGAGTTCTGGTTTTTCAGCTTCGCTGTGTCGATCTGGTCGAACAGGCCTTTTGGCTCGTAGGTGAATGTCTTCAGGGGTGAAGCTTCCGGCAAGGTCGTGATTTCGTCCTTCGCTAGGTCGGTTGAGTCCTCGTAGCCGCGTTTCTTGAAATATCCGCGGAGAAGGAAATTCTGCTTGAGCGCTTCCATGTTTTCCTGGAAGTCGGCGATCCCGGCTTGCGCGTGGACCACGGTGTCACGCATGCCGACTGTCGTCTGGTCCAGTTCGTTGTACATCTTCTTGTCGTTGATCAGCTCGCCGATCGTTCCCTGGCCGTCGTCGATCTTCCGGGTAATGGATTTCAGGTTGGCAGTTGCCACAGTCGTGTTGTCAATTGCCGCCTTGCTGCTGTCCAGAATGACATCGGTCTTGGCGATCAGGTCGGCGATAACCAGCGGGGGCTGGCTTGAGATCGTGTCGCCGTCTCGTACGTTTAACCCCTGCGCCGATCCAAACGAGATCGAGACATATTCGTTTCCCAGCAGACCCTCGGTCTGGATGGCAGCCACGGAATCCTGTTTGATAATGTCGTGGGTTGAGCGCTCCACATCCATCAGCACCGTTATCTTGTCGGTCGGACTCTTTGGCAGCTCGATCTTGCGCACGCTGCCGCTGTGGACTCCGCCTACGCGTACCTCAGCGCCTTCGTCCAGTCCGACGACGGTGCTGAACTGCGTTTTCAACCGGTACGTGTTGCTGAAAAGGAATTGCCGGTCGCCGATGATGAAGATTCCGGCCACCAGAACCGCCAGCGTCGCAATGATGAAAGCTCCCAGCCTAGCCGCTCTTGACATATGTGCTCCCTATGAATCCCGTTTGAAGAATTCCGCGACAAATTCGTCGTCGCTGCGCTCAAGTTCCTCGAAGGTCCCTTCGATCACCGCGTTTCCCTGATGCAGCAACACGATTCGGTCCGCAATGGTCTTGGCGCTGTGTAAATCGTGCGTGACCACGATCGACGCTACGTCGCGTTCTTCCTGCAATTTGAGGATCAGTTCGTCGATCTCGCGAGAGGTGATTGGATCAAGCCCCGCGGTGGGTTCATCCAGCAACAGGATGCTGGGCTCAAGTGCCAGCGCACGCGCCAGCCCCACTCGTTTCTGCATCCCGCCGGACAGCTCGCTGGGCATTTTTTTTAGGTCGCTTTCCATGCCCACGCCAGTCAGCAATTCCTTGACGCGGTCCGCCCGCTCCGCTGCCGTCAGTTTCGAATGTCGCCGCAAGGGAAACGCGACGTTCTCCTCAACCGTGAGCGAGTCGTACAGAGCCGCATGCTGAAACAGGAACCCCATCGTCTTCCGGATCTCATTGATCGCTTCAAGTCCAACGCTGGTGATCTCCTGCCCGTGAATCTGGATCGATCCCGAGTCCGGCTTCTGCAGCGCGATGATGAGCCTCAGCAGGACGCTCTTGCCGGTTCCGCTACGACCCAGCACCGCAAGAGTCTTGCCGCTGCCAACCGTGAGATCGATCCCGTTCAGGACCACTTGACCCTCAAAAGACTTGTGTATGTCCTTAAGGACCATCGCCGGACCGTCATCCTTTGGCCCGGCATTGCCAGCGGCGGGATTTGGGCCGCGGGCTGCTGTTGGCGCGATCACTTGGTCTGTCGGCGTCATGGGAAGAACACCAGGATCAGTTTCGTCAAAATGACATCGGCCAGCATCACAAACAGCGAAGACAGTACGACCGAGCTTGTGGCCGATCGGCCCACGCCTTCGGTGCCGCCCTGACTGCGCATTCCCTGAAAACAGGCAATTACGCCGATGATCAGGCCGAACACCATGGTTCTGAAAGTCGGCGCGAGAAAATCGCTGAAGCTCGCGCCAGCAAATCCCGCATGGAGGAATTTCTGAAAAGACATGGGCTCAGCCAGGGTGGTCGCAATCCAACCGGTCGCTACGCCGGCGAAGTCGGCTGCGAGCGTTAACAGCGGGAGCATCAGGACGCAAGCGAGGATGCGTGTAAAAGCCAGCAACTTGTAAGGATTTACTCCGGAGGCCTCGATCGCGTCGATCTGTTCGGTTACTTTCATCGATCCCAATTCCGCCCCGATACCGGCTCCCACGCGGCCGCTTACGACCAGGCCGGTCACGACGGGACCGGTTTCGTGAATGATCGAGAATACGATCGCGGCAGGAAGCATGGCCTTGGCGCCGAATCGAATCAAACTGTGACGACTCTCGAGGGCCAGAACTGCACCGATGGCCGCGCCCGCCATGGCCACCATCGGCAGCGACTTGGCCCCTACTTCGTCGAGCTGGCGCATCAGTTCGCGGCCTTCGAAAGGACGTCGAACTGTTGCGCGCATGACCTGCCAAACAAAAACCCCGATTTCCCCAAACCACTCAAGCAACTCGTTGATGGGCCTCCAGAGCGAAGCAAGGGTAGACCCGGCAAGCGGTGCGGCTTGCGGAGCGTCCTGACTGGCCCAGAGGTCGGGCACCTTGGCGTCGTGGCTCATAGATATTGATCAGGGATTCGAACTGGCTACCGACTCTGTTTTTGGAGTGAGTGGAGGACTCACGCGGCCGAATATCGTGTGTGGTCCTCCGTAGATGAACTCGCGTGCGATATTTTCTCCGACAAACCCGAGCAGGTCGTAGTTGCCCATCCGGAATCCGTCCTTGGCGTTAAAGCGGCTTGGATACCATCCATAGACGGCAGTCATCGTCCCGGCGTACGGCGCGACGAGATCGGGCACCGAGAAACGGCGAGTGCCCTCGGGGCCAACCCGTGCCGTCACTGTTGAAATCACCGCATGACCCAGGCGTCGAAATACGCCTCGGCATTCACAGGGGTAATACAGCGTGTCTTCCCCCAAAGCCTCCGCCAGTGCATATCGGGTCGTCGTTGTTACCGTCTCAATGCCAAAGGTGGAACCGACACGCTCTCCGTAGGCCGCCCAGCCTTGTCCCCATTCCGGCGGGGTCTTGTCTGCCTGGTTAATGGCTCCGACCAAGATGGCTCCAGCAATCGGATACGGCCCAAAGGCGTCGAATAGATAGCCCTTAAGCTTCGCTTTCTCGGTCGGGCGTCTGTAGAGGGGCTCGAGTTGTGGCTGGGGCTTGTCTGGCGTGGGTGGGGCGACGTTCGTGGAGGAATATCCCGAGCCGGCGGCGGCTTGCGCATTTCCGGCAGGTGCAAAGGCTCCCAAGCCCGCGGTAGCCGCCAGCAAAATACCGATCCGAACACTCATCATGTGCAATGCTCCTCGCCTGGATTCCCCGTCTCGTGATCGAACTTGGCTGTGGCAACAATCCAGGGAGGGACCAAGACCGTTCCAGTCAAAAGTAACAACTCGAGACTTGAGCCGTCTGTGCTAAACAGAACACAGTTCCACGTCTGCTCATTTCCTCTCGGGGTTGTTTGGCGGAGCCAAAAGGGTGGGATGCTGGATCTTGCTCCGACGGAGGTTGCACCGATCCCGAGAACCGGCAGGGGCGCCATCGCGATTCCGCGATTCGCCATAGCCGCCAGCGTCTCATGCGGATTGCAAAGCGGCCTTTCGTGCGCCTTCCTCACTGGCCTGCTGATTCCATCGTTGAACGTTTACCCCGCCGATGAGTGCGAAGCGCTTAGAACTCCGGGCGATGCTGGCCACCCAGGCCCTATCTCGTATTTCTCTAATAATAGGACACTTACGCCTAAGATCTGGCCACCTTCGACATTCCGCTTGACAAACTGGCTGCCGACAGCTACTATTTGAACGTGTTCAAACAAGAAATCGCACGAGGCAATAGCAAGCAGACGCGTGCCAGCATCCTGAGCCATGCAATCCGCCGGTTCCGCGAAAAGGGTTTCGACCTGGCGACCATGCGGGATGTGGCCGACGCGGCGGACATTGCCCTGGGCGCCGCTTATTATTACTTTCCGAGCAAAGAAGCGATCGTCCAAGCCTATTACCACGAGGTCCAGGCCGAGCACGCCCAGCGCGTGGCAGGAGCCCTGGCTGAGCGCAAGCACACGCTCGAAGAACGTTTGCGGATTGCGTTCAATACCAAGTTCGACATTTTGGCGAATGACCGCAAACTCCTGGGCGCGCTGTTCCGTTATTCCGCTGATCCCGGACACTCGCTTTCAGTTTTCGGTCCCGCCAGTGGTTCGATCCGGGAGGCCAGCATGAAAGTATTTGCCGAGGCGATTGGCGGGGAAAAGCTGCCGGACGATATCCGGGCGGTACTTCCTGTGGCGCTATGGGCCGTGCACATGGGAATCCTGCTGTATTTCATTTATGACGATTCGCCGGATCAAGCTCGCACGCGAAAGCTAATCGACGGCGTCACTGGTTTGATCGTCCGCGTTCTAAGCCTGGCCAAAATACCCATCATGAAGCCGCTGCGCGGAAGCCTTATTTCGCTGTTGCGCGAGACCGGGCTTTTTCCGCCGATGAACGCTCACGTAGGTGCTGTGCCTGAGCGGCGATAAAGCGCAGCCACAAATGGAGCGACCAACCATGACCAACAACCAAGCCAATCAGCCGTTTGAACCATTTCGCGTGCAGTCAAATCTTCTACAAGGTCCGGCTCAGGCAGCCGGGGCCGGAAACCGCGGAACCGACGGTCCCGTAAAGACGGCAGCGGGTGGCACAAACGTGCCATTTGGGAATCTCGACTGGAATGACGCCCGCTGGCTCGCGATGGTGCTCTTCGGCGTGATCTACTGGATCACCGAGAACGACGTGCTGCTCCGACCTATGACGATTCTCGTGCTGCTCGCCTGTCTGTTGTTTCGCTTGGAGCGGCGCGCTCGCGAGATCGCCGGCGTGCCTCTGACGCTCGCAGCCATCAAGCTCGCCTACCAGATGAGTCCCCGCGCAACCATGTTGTCGGGCACCCAAGTTCTCCTGTCGGAACAATTCAAGGCCGCCATGACCGGCCTTCCGTGGGTACCGATGTTTCTTGCAGCCTGCATCTTCTATCTGCCTCAGAAAGGGACGGTCACCGGCACAATCGTGCGCGCCGGAGCTTTTGCTTTGCTGATCTCCGGCCTGCTTCCCGGCAACGGCTACACTGTTATTCTGGCGATGATTCAGTACACGCTGTTCGTCGGAGTTCTAGCCGGTTTGATCGCTGATCAGCCGTGGAACGGCGCTGCGCAAGATGTACGCCGCGCAGTGCCGAGCGCGCAAGCGTGAAGCTGTGCTTGAGGATTCAGGCGCCGTGGCCGCAACGAAATAATCAGGCCAACGGCGACGGCTTCCTTCAGCTGGTATTCCTTTGGAACATCTGAATGCTCGCACGCCTTCTTGGTTGTCGGCCCGCGCTACCATGAATCCAGTTCTGCGTCGCGGATCCATCTGCAACTAATTGCGGGCTCATCGAATGGCTCTCGAAAAGTTCGCTTCGGGGTTTTACAAAGCTGTCGGCGCCCTGCTTGAGCACGGGATTCGCCTGTGGGTGTGCTTAACCGGAAGGCTCGTGGACAAGTCCGACGCAGCGTGGCTGAGCAGTCCGATCGGGACGCGAGGGCGAATCGGGAACGAATTCTATGCGCACCTGGGCGAACGGGAAGGATTGACAATAGGCAAGTCTGCCGACGCGGGCTTGCTGCCAAGCTTCGATCTCCTGAAAGGGCCCCATTTTGATCCCGCACTCGTCCGAGTCGAGATTCGCGATTTCTACGAGCACACTGCGCGGTTTCATCTTGAAGCTTGGAGCGAGACTGGACTGCTAAGTAGCATTTTTCTGTGGGGATTGGTGACCTTCGTCAGTCGCCGCATGGACCAGTTGAATTTTCCACTTTCGCCCTTGGAGCTTTCGGCCGGGATGAGAAGTGAAGTCATCGAACTCGACGACAGCCGAACGGGGGAAAGGGTTTACACGGGTTGGCTCCGGACGATGGTTGCGACCGGGAAAATCATCTACGCAGGCCTTTACTCCACGACGATACCGCAAGAATATGCCGGGCCATGCGTCAAAGTTAGCTTTCCGGTGCCTCAAGGGAGCGCGACGGTCATACTTCGACCTGAGGTGACCGCCGACGGTTCTTTCCGCTTAATCTCGCAAAATACACGCTTCGGCGGGCCCGGTTTTTACCGCATCGTCGCGCTAAGCTCGGGTAAATGGCGCGTCCGCTACATTAAAACATTGCACGAGATTTTCCATGTGTATGTTGACGCGGAGGGCATCTTGCGCACCGACCACACAATTCATTTCCTTGGTCTCACGGTCCTGCGCCTGCATTACAAGATTACACCCGGAAAATCTTGAGAGCAGGTAGGGCGACAATCGTTCCCGATGAGTGCTGCCGCGGATTTCTTAGTGGGCCCGCTAGGATTCGAACCTAGGACCAACGGATTATGAGTCCGCTGCTCTAACCAGCTGAGCTACGGGCCCCACGCGTAGAACACTCTACACAGGGTAGACTTACTCGCACAAGACACAGCGTTGTAAACGCGAGAAATGGCTCGGGGCGACGAATTCAGGAGTGTCTTTTCAGAGCGAAATCAGGCAATGCGTTTCTGACCGGAACTGCTGATTCAGTGCGGAATCGTTGCTCGATCGGGCAGTTCGGTGAAATGAAGAGTAACCGGAAGTCGAGATTGCTCTCCAGAAGGCGGGAAGATTGGCCAGTCCAGAACACTACCTCCCCGCCTCCCGAAGCAAAACGAGCCTAGCTTTGATTAGACGAATTTATAGCAGACACCGTTGACTTCGATACCGTCGTTGCACGTTCCACTGAACTTCGTGACATCACGTAGCAAACCGAGTCCTGTCAGGCTGGGCTTCACGTACTTCTTCATCTGTATCTCCTGTTGCTTCTAGAGTGGATTGTGGCCCCTCAGTCATCCCGCGTAAGGCATGCGAGTTGACCATTCGCCTAGTACTGGCAAGTCCGCTGCCATTCGGGCATCCGCAGGCCCGAACCTCAGGTTCGTAACTTCATTAGTTTCTGTTCATTGCTAAGAATCGGAGCCCGGAGAGAGCGACACAATTTGACTGCGGGAACAGTATTTCCGGTCCGGCGCAACTGCTTGGGTCGATCTCGCCACCTTGCGGCCCGCAGACTAGTGAGTGTGGTCGTGCATGTCGCCCGACCGGATAAAGAATTGCATCTTGTCGATATTCGCCGGCACGGCCACGTCGAAAAACCCCACCATCATTTCATCGTAGGTTTGATCTCCCCAATAGACGGCTGCGGTCGGGTCGGGGTTGTGCGGATTGTTTTTCGAGTTGTCAAACCATGCGACGGCCTCAAGCGTGGTTCCGGCCGGGAGCTGCAGGGGGTCGGTGAGCCGGTAGCTCAACTGCCAGTAGAAATTATAGTTCACGCGCAGCAGTGTTTGCGTACTGCCGTCGGGACGAATCAGGTTGTATTCGAAACGCTTGCCGCGCAGGTGCATGTGCGGAAAAAAGCTGAGGAGCACGGCATCGTTCGGCAGAGAACCGTGCACTTCGACCCGATAATCATCCACTCCTGGCGGAATCACGAAGTCGCTGTTGGTCAATTGCAAGGTAAGCACACGCTCTGCCGGTGGTTCGGGCGCGAAAACAAGGCCGATTTTGGTCTGGTCTGCGGTCGCGTGGCCGTGCGTTGTGTAGTGCATCTGGAAGACGAGATCCGATCCCGCAGGAATGTATTTCGCCATTCCGGCAGGCCAGTGATCGGGAGAACTTCCCGGCGCATACACCAGAAGGATGTCGGCTTTCGTCGTGTGCGTATCGTGGCGGTCCTGTTCGTCAGTCATATCCGATGCAGTAAACGGCACTCCCACCGGCGCGTGCCGCAGCCAGCCTGAGTCCGGTGGACGGATGTAAACGACCGCGTGATGAACATTCTCGCGGCTGCTGGGCCTGATCTCGGACATGCTGACCCATTTGCCCACGCGGAAACCCGTGGGCACGATCTCATAGGTGTACTCGACGTCGCCTTCGGCGGGAATCGGCACCGCCTTTGGCATTTGAACAATTACGTCGGGCGCCGGAATATTCCAGCCGCTCGTCCAATTGTGCGGCGGCGAGGCATCGCGCGGGTCGCCGGCCGGAGCCATCGATTCTGCCCAGGACTCAAGCGTATGTATCTCTTCTTCGGAAAGAGACGGGTCATTCTGAAAATGCCCGATACGTCGATCGGCAAACCACGGAGGCATTCTGCGTTGACCGGCGGAGTCTGCGACCGCGTGTGCCAGCGGCTGAACCTGTTGATACGTCACCAGGGGCATCGGACCTATCTCGCCAGCTCGGTGACAACCCTGACAGTGGCGCTCAAGAATCGGCAGGACGTCGCGGTAGAAAGTGGGTGTTCTTGTCGCGTTTGCCGGGAGGTGCATGCCTGCGATCTGCGAATCGCCGGTTGCGGCTGCGCAGGCGAAAAACGCCAGCACGGAAACCAGCCCGGCAACCCTTGGAGACGTGCTCCTCATTCGCGGTGATTCCCTGATCCCTCAGCCGGATTTTCGCTATCGGCCAGTTTGAGTGCGACAAACCGAGCGCGAGCGTGGTCTAACTGGCCGCTTTCAATAAGAAACATCTTTAAAAAAACGCACTGCCCGGGCCCGGTGCCGCCGTACTATCTTCGCATGGCAAAAGGCTGGGAAAGCAAGTCGGTCGAAAGTCAGGTGCAGGATTCTCAAACGAAAGACAGCGGACAGCGTGGGGCGCCATTGACATCCGCCCAGATGGACACCCGCCGCCGCAGGGAAGTCCTTTTTCTCTCGCGCACCCGCGTCGAGAGAGATTTACAAGCAAGCCAGGACCCGCGTTACCGCGACCTTTTGACCCGAGCGCTATCGGATCTCGAAGCACAGCTGTCGGCTCTAGACGAAAAGAACTGAGGGCAAGGCCGCGCTCGAACGATATTCGTCGTGTAGGTACCGCGGGTCGGGGCTTCACCCTTCGGACATTCGCTGGGGCAGAGAGCCTCGGGAAAGCAAATCGTGGGGATGCCGGCACTTCAGGAACAGGTGTCACTAGTCGCGCGGCGATTCCGATTCTGCGTCTTCGATGAAGAATATGCCCACGCCGTTCTGATTTTCTTCCCGGCCGGGCGCGCAATGCACGACCGTTGCACGTAGCGAGAGAACGCTCGCTCGATTCTGTTCTCCAGCGGCTTCGATCACCACGCGCAGTTCCGATTGTAGTCGCGGCCGGTTGCTCAGGGACAGATAGGCGCCCTGCAGGCTGACATCTCGCAGCGTCGCTTTTTCTTCAAACGGTGCGCCGTCCACCGTCTGGCCCGTCACCGTTGCGGCAAACCGAATTCGTCGGCGCTGGCCCAGACGCGATTCGGGCAGAGCCACATCCACGCCGCGCTCGCTCAGTGTAACTGACATTCCCTCCATCGCCGCCCAGGTGCAGGGGAATTCCTGGCGCGCCGCCGACAGGAAGCCGTCCACCATCCGGCTGGAGGAATCCGGATCGTGATGAAAGAGAATCAGATTTCTGACTTTGCATTCGCGCGCGATCTTGACTCCCTCAAGCCAACACGAGTGGCCCCAGCCTTTGCGTGTGGATGCAAGTTGCTCCGGCGAGTACTGCGCGTCGTAGATCAGCACGTCGGCGCCCTGCGCAAGCTGGCGCAGGTTGTTGTCGAACTCCGGCACACCGGGTTCGTTGTCCGTGGCATAGACGACCGAGCCGACCGGCGTGTCCAGACGGTATCCCAGGCAGCCCTGCGGATGGTTCAGCCAAGCGGTGGAAATATGGGTGCCGTCCACGTCCCATTTCTCACCGCCCTCAATCTCGCGAAAGAAGCGTGACGATGCCATCATGGAGACGTCCACCGGAAAATAGGGGCTCGCAAATTGCGCGTCCAGCACCTGCCGCAGGCTGTTGCGACCCAGATGTTTGGATTGAAAGCTGTAGAGATGAAATCGGTTTTGCGCTTCAAAAAACGGATGGAAGAAAGGAAGGCCCTGGATGTGGTCCCAGTGATAGTGCGTCACCAGGACGTGGGCCTCGATTCCGCCGTCGCCCTGCCAGCGCGTCCAGCGATTGTGCAGCGCGTGCAAGTGGTTGCCGAGCATCCGCAGACCGGTGCCGCAGTCCAGGATGAAGTGCGGTCCGCCCGCCACGGTTAATTCCAGGCACGCAGTGTTCCCACCATAGCGATAGGTGTCGCGCTCAAGCGTCGGTGTCGAGCCGCGCACTCCCCAGAAGGTCAATTTAGCGCTGTTTTGGGGCATGGAGGGGCCGTTCCTGACCCGCGGTTCTGCCGGCCTTCCTGGATTTTAAGGAAGCCAGCCATCGATTTCATGGTAGGGGCGCGCCGCGGGTGAGTCAATTGAGTTTCTGGCGCGCGCAGCGAGAAACGCACGTGCAGTTGCATCCCGGACGATGCTGCCGCGGCGGCACTTTTCCCGGTGGCCGTTCTGCGGGTAGAATTCAGACAATGCACCTTCATTCGCATGGCGGCCCCGGTCACGATCACGGCCATCAGCATGGCCACGGCCTGGGCGACGCCGCAACCGGCATCCTGGGCGCGGCCGTTGTAGCCACGCTCGCCCTGGTCGCAGTCGAACTTGCGGCCGGCTATGCCGGGCATTCCATGGCGCTCGTGGGCGACGCCGTCCACAATCTTACCGACGTTCCCACGCTTGTGATCTCGTGGCTCGCCACGCGATGGGCCAGGCGCCCTCCCACGCACGAAAAAACCTACGGGTACCATCGCGCGGGAATCCTTGCGGCATTTGCAAACGCGATGGTGCTCACGCTTGCCTCGCTCGGGGTGCTCGGCGAGTCCGTTCTCCGCCTGCGTCATCCCGTCGTCGTGGGCACGGGGCTGATGATGTGGGTGTCCGCTGTCGCTCTTGCCATCAACGGAGGGATCACTCTCGCCGTGCACCGCGGTCGCAGCGATTTAAACGTGCGCACAGTCTGGATTCATAACCTCGGTGACGCGCTGTCAAACGTGGCAATTTTCGCTGGAGCGCTCGCCATTCGCTGGACCGGTGCCCAGTGGGTCGACCCCGTGATTGGCATTGGCATAGGCGCGATGGTTCTCTGGTCCGGGCAAGGTATACTGCGTGAGAGCAGCCACATTCTGCTAGAAGGTCTGCCGCGGGAGATTCGCCTGGAAGACGTGGCTGCGGCCCTGCTGCGCGTCGAAGGGGTTCAGGAAGTCCACGACGTGCACATCTGGACTCTAGGCACCGATCTTCAGGCGCTTTCCTGCCACGTTCGCATTCCGGACATGCACATGGAAGAAAGCGAGCGAGTGCTGAAGACGATCCGGGACGTGCTCGCGAACGATTTTCAGGTCGAGCACACCACCATCCAGTTCGAACGCGCCGGTTTGCCGGCCGAGGCGGGATTGTATATGCCCTCGCCGGTGCGCCGCTCGACGCAGTAATCCTCAGCGGCGGGGGCGACTGCGAGTGCGCGGCGCGGGTTGGCAGCCGGGGCAAAAATAGCTGCTGCGTCCGGCAACGATGGCACGCCGAATCACACCATCGCCGCGAAAGCACTTCAGCCCCCTGCGCTGATAGACACGGTGTCGCTGCTGGTAGCTTCCTCGCTCACCGGCCGAGTCGACGTAATCCGAGATTGATGAACCGCGCATTTGAATGGCTTGTTCAAGGACTTCGCGCACCGCGCGATGCAGGCGGCCGAGCTCAGCATCCTTCAGATTTGCGCCCAGGCGCATGGGGTGGATCCGCGCGCGCCACAGGCTTTCGTCGGTATAGATGTTTCCCATTCCGCGAAGGACACGCTGATCGAGCAGGAGCGCTTTGATTCGCGCGCGGCGCCCCCGCAATTGAGCGAAGAACTCCGCTTTGGTTGCTTCCAGAGGGTCCAGGCCGAGCTTGCCGAGAGCCGCCTCGTGCCCCCCGGCGGTAAGTATACGCATCTTGCCGAAGCGGCGAATGTCGGTATAGCGGAATTCGCGGCCGTCGTCCAAAGCAAGGAAGACGTGGGTATGAGGTTGAACGGGCGCCTGGGGAGGGCAGGTCACGATCTGCCCGGTCATTCCCAGATGGATCAGCAGCGAGAAATTCTGCGGGCCGTCCTTCGAGTTTTCCAGTTCAACGACGAGAAACTTTCCGTGCCGTCGCACGCCGTGGATCCGGCTGCCGGGCAGATCACGCTCGAGTGCGGCCGGGTCCTCAATGAAATCTGTTTCGCCCAGGCGCACAGTGAGGATGCGCCGTCCGGGCAGGACCGCGCGCAGACCTCGGACCACTGTCTCGACTTCGGGTAGTTCGGGCATCGACAGGCTCTGAAAATTAGCACAGTCGGCGCGCATCGGGTCGAGAATCGGCGAAAGCGTGGAAGCCGGCTGACTCTTGGTTAGGGTAGAGGGATGCCGGGCGAGGCGACGATACCGGCCATCCGCAGGATTTCGGCGTACTCTTCATCGGTGAGCGGACAGATTGTGAGCCGAGTATTCTTCAGGAATTTGATCTTGCGCAGCAGGCGATCGTCGCGCAATTCAGCGAGCGTGACCACGCGTGGCAGACGCTCAATCGCTCGGAGGTCCATTACCATCTTCTTGGACTCTGAGTCCTCGGGATCGGGGTAGGGATCGCGCGTAACCTCAGCCAGGGCATAGAGCGAGTGCTCCGGTTTGCCGTGGTAACACAAGGTACGGTCGCCCTTGTGCACCTGCTTGAGCTGCCGAGCCGCGTCGGGACGGCTGCCTGCGTGCCGCCACATTTCCTTGCCCTTCACGAACAGGGTGTCCCAGTGGTAGACCCGCGGGTCAACAGCCAGCAGCCAGCGCCTTGGTTTTGGGGGAGCTTGCGTCATTCGTCAAGAAGTGCAGGGCGCACTATACACGCAAGGATAAAATAAATGGAAGCCCTCTCCGCAAGATTTTCGGGTAGATTTTGCCCGGAGTTGCCCTAACACCACCTACAGCTAGTGCTGTGTTTCCGGTCCCACCTAGCCGACGTCGACAAAAACGTCGTCGCCGCGAACTTCTACCGGGTAACAATCCACGCCTAGGGACTCGTTCTGCACGACCTTCCCGGTCGTGACGTCGTACTGCCAGGCGTGCCACGGGC
Source organism: Candidatus Cybelea sp. (assembly GCA_035603235.1). Classification (GTDB taxonomy): domain Bacteria; phylum Acidobacteriota; class Terriglobia; order Acidiferrales; family UBA7541; genus Palsa-295. Next base: position 55,476 of record DATNKU010000044.1, read on the forward strand.
AGGTGACAATGGTTCCCTCAAGTTCACCTTCACCCAGCGGGCCACCCTCGTGGACGCATATACTATTGATGGCATGGAACTTACCTGAGATGTTGGCAATCGCAATGGCCTGCCCGCCGACCTGAAACTCGTATATCTTCCCGGCAGGGATGTCATCTTTCTTCGCTGCACGCACAAAAGCCATCCTTCACCCCTCTCCTGTGTGATCTTGCCCGTCAGTGACCCGGTGTTGCAGCCGCATGATGGTATGTCTTTTCTCCGGCTTCGATTCGCACCGGCAGTCGGTTCTGCGGCGGAGGAAGCGGACAAGTCGTGTATGGATTATAGGCGCAGGGCGGATTATAGGCCTCGTTGAAGTCCAGCACCACGTGGCCGTCCTTGGGCGGATCGGCTTCCAGAAAGCGCGATGCCGCGTAGGTTTCCTTGCCACTGGTCAAGTCGCGAAACACCACCGAAAGTCCCCCGGACCCGTTGAGTTCCGCATCAAGTCGCAGCGCTTGGCCGTGGAGCGAAAAAGCCGCATAGCCGGGGATGGTTTCCTTGAGAGTGTCGCCCATGACATTCTGGATCTCAATCGGTTTTGGCGTGTCGTAGGGGACGTACTGTGCGGTCACCCGATAGGATTCATCCACCGGGAACCAGCGAGTGCCGGTGAAATCTTTCCGCAGACGGCTGTTTTTGTCCCGCAGCCGAATCGTGTAGCGGTCGCCGCTGGAATGAACGTACAGCGTGAGATCGCCAATCGTAAGCTGATCAGCGTCGGAATCGGGATGCATCTCTGCCGTTTCGGCCGGTTTGCCGTTGAGTGAGGCGGTCACACCCTTTGTGAGGTGGACGGTCGTGCGCCCGAGATGGAACTGGAAGCTGCCGGCGCTCGCTGGAGCGGATGCGGGAAGAACGATGTCGTTCAGCGGTCCTGAGCCGAAAGTATTTTCGCCTTCGTGCAGCCAGAAAAGCCCGCTGACCGTGAGCCATCCGGAATCGGATTTCAGCTGCGTCTCATACGCTTGACGCCATTTTTCGACCGCCTGATGATAGGTCGCAGTATCTGGGCGCGCTCCGAGCGTGATTGCAGTCGAGGCGATGCACAATACCACCGCCCCGGTCGTCGTCTTCCATTCCGCCCACGCGGATTTCATCGCCCTGCGACATCCGGTCCGCCAGACGCCGGCCTGTCCCCCACCTTGGCGAGCAGCTGCGCAAACCTTGCCTCCCGGTCTTTTTGGTCAAGCCCCTGATAGACGTCGGCAATCTGCGTGGCATTCATCGAACAGAATTTCGGACCGCACATCGAGCAGAATTTCGCTTCCTTGTAGAAATCGTCCGGCAAGGTCTCGTCGTGCATTGCGCGGGCGGTTTCCGGATCCAGCGACAGCTCGAATTGCTTGTTCCAGTCAAACAGAAAACGTGCATAGCTCAGGGCATCGTCGCGATCGCGCGCGCCCGGGCGGTGGCGGGCGACGTCGGCGGCATGCGCCGCGATTTTGTAGGCGATCACGCCCTGGCGCACGTCGTCCGCGTTGGGCAGTCCCAGGTGCTCCTTCGGAGTGACGTAGCACAGCATGGACGCGCCGTGCCAGCCGATCATGGCTGCGCCGATGGCGCTCGTGATGTGGTCGTAGCCGGGGGCGATGTCGGTGACCAGCGGACCCAGAGTGTAGAAAGGAGCCTCATGGCAAAGCTCGTTCTCCTTTTTCACCTGCAGCTCGATCTGATCAAGCGGGATGTGCCCCGGCCCCTCGATCATCACCTGCACGTCGTATTCCCAGGCCTTGGTGGTCAGCTCGCCCAGCACGCGCAGCTCGGAGAATTGCGCTTCGTCGCTTGCATCGGCCAGGCATCCGGGACGCAGTCCGTCGCCGAGTGAAAAGCTGACGTCGTGCTTCTGAAAGATTTTGCAGATGGCGTCGAAATTCTCATACAGGAAATTCTGCTTCTTGTGAAAGCTCATCCATTGCGCAAGCAACGCCCCCCCGCGGCTCACGATTCCGGTAATCCGGTTGCGCACCAGCGGCAGGAATTCGCGCAGCACGCCTGCGTGAATCGTCATGTAATCCACGCCCTGCTCGGCCTGCTCTTCGATCACTTCCAGCATCAAGTCGATCGTCAAGTCCTCTGCGCGACGCACGCGGGAAAGCGCTTCGTAAATCGGCACGGTGCCGATTGGCACCGGCGATGCATGGATGATTTCCTTGCGAATCCCCGCAATATCGCCTCCGGTTGATAGGTCCATCACCGTGTCCGAGCCGTAGTGCACGGCGCGGTGCAGTTTTTCGAGCTCGTCATTCACGTGCGAAGTTGTTGCGGAATTGCCGATATTTGCGTTGATCTTGCAGTAGAACGCGACGCCGATACCCATCGGTTCCAGGTTGCGGTGGTGAATGTTGGCCGGAATGATGGCGCGGCCGCGCGCCACTTCGTCGCGCACGAGTTCAGGTGAGATCTTCTCGCGCGTCGCTACGTACAGCATCTCCTCGGTGATCGCACCTTTGCGCGCATAGTGCATCTGCGAAAAGTTTCTCGCTCCGCCATACATCGCCGCTGAACGCTTCTCAATCCACTCGTCTCGCAAAGCCATAAGTACCCCCGTCCGCTCCCGCAGCGTCTGCGAGATGCGCCAGAATCCGGCTCATTATCGCACCGCAATTCCCAAGCGGCAAATAAACCATACACCGAATCATTCCGGGTGTCTGGGCCGTCCGGCACCGTCAGAGCCTCGACTTGCGACTGGGCGATTGGGCCGCCTGAGCCCGCGCCACCTACTGCTTGCGCTAGGCCGCTGGTCTGCCTAAGATGATTTGCGCGACTTCTTATCTGAGCGAGGACAATTTTTCCCAGGGGGACATTTGCGAGCTTTGAGATCGATTTTTGCAATTTTACTGCTTCTTGCACAGCTCACCGCTGCAACTCCGGCGAACCTCGCCCGCGCAGCCCAGCCGAAGCCGACATCCGCGCTGCAAGTCAAAAACAGCGTCTATGAGATGACCCAGGACAAGGGGTATCGCTTCGATCGCGGCGGTTGGATTTACGTGCACCTGGAAGGCTCACCGCACGACATCGGCTATCAGCATGGCTACCTTCTTGCGGCGGAGATTTCCGAGGCTTTCGCTGTGGTGCGGCTGGAAGCGACCCATAACTCCGGTCGCGATTGGGACTTTTTCCGCCGCGCCGCTCACGAAATGCTGTGGCCCAAGATCGATCCCGAATATCAGGCCGAACTGCAGGGAATCGTCGACGGGCTGCAGGCAAACAAAACCAAGCTCGATCTGGATGACGTCGTCGCACTCAATGCGTTTCAGGAGCTGCCGGACTACTACGTGCCGTGGCTCGACGCGCAGATCCGAACCGGAAATCCGCCGCCCAAGGAAACTGCCGGGCATTGCAGCGCGTTTGTCGCTACCGGCAGCTGGACCAAGGATCATCAGATCGTGATGGCGCACAGCAACTGGACCAGCTACATGGACGGAGAGCGCTGGAACATCATGTTCGACATCGTTCCCCAGTCCGGTTACCGCATGTTGATGGACGGCTTTCCGGGCGTGATCGCAAGCGACGACGATTTCGGCGTCAACTCCGGCGGCCTGATGATCAGCGAGACAACCATCGGCTACTTTCACGGCTGGGATCCCAACGGGAAGGCTGAGTTTGTTCGAGCGCGCAAGGCTATGCAGTACGCGGCATCGATTGACGACTACGTGAAGATCATGCTGGACGGAAACAACGGCGGTTACGCCA
>DATNKU010000014.1:0-19763 GCA_035603235.1 Candidatus Cybelea sp.
ACCGCCAGACAGTTGGGCGACCCGGAACAGCTCAGAAACTCGGCGTATCCCGCGTTCTGTTGAGGAAAAAAGACCAGCAGCACAGCCGACTGGAGATTTATGGTTGTCGAACCTACTGTGTCGGTGACCGCAATGGTTCCCGTTGCATTACCGTCGCCATCGATGTTGGGGTTGTTTGCAATCGACTGACCCGAGATGAAAGCTTCGAAATCGATCGGGGTGCCATAGGGCATACTCAGCGCGGCGTTGGAGAAGTTCCCGCCCGACGATTGCAATGACTGCTGAGTTGCATCCAGGAGCACAACCGCTGAGGCTTCCTTTCCGACGGTGACCGAGATCGCATTGGAGGTGCTGCCCGCGTAGGTTCCGTCGCCCGGATAGCTTGCAATCAGGTTGTAGCTTGTGCCGCCCGGGAGATTGCTTACCGTGAATGCGGCAGAGTCACCGGTGAGGCCGCTTGCGGCTACACCTACGGTGTTGGGAAGATTGCCTCCCTCGGCGATCAGCGAGACATTGCCTGTTGGTCCTGTGCCACCAGCAACCTTCGTCACTGTAGCCGTCAAATTGACGGTCGCGCCGTGCGTAATGCTGATGCTGTTCGTTGGCGAAAGTGCGGTCACTGAGCCGTTGAACGCCGCCGCTGCGCTGCTCCACTTCGTCACCAGGTTATTTGCGTCAACCGAACCCAGACCGCTCGCCAGATCATAACCAGCCGTTGCTGGATATCCCAGGTCACCAGCCGCCGGAACGCCCGTAACATCGTTGCCCGGAACGCCGTTATTGCCAACCGTCACGTCGTTGAACACGCAAGTGGTCGGGGTCGCCGGAACAATCCGGCTGTTGGAGTTACAGGCGCTGTAGGTCTCCGATGCCGCAAGCGGATACAGGACGTAGTTAGCCAATCCCTGCGGCTTGCTACTGCCAATCTTTTGATTCACCAGCGCCATAATGCCGGCAAACGACGGCGAGGAAGCCGAAGTTCCGCCCACGACTCCGGCGCTTGAAAGGACGGTCTGGCTGCCCGAGCCACTGGTCTGGCATGCGAGAAAAGAAATTCCTGAAAAACAAAACAGATAGCCGTCATTGTTGGGAGACGCTGTCAGCGCTACATCCGGTATACCGCGCGGATGAACGGTCGTACTTCCGGAGATGAAGAATGGGTTGAGCGCAGCCTGGAGTCCCGTAACGGTCAGAGTCTGGTAGGACGGCGTCGCATAAATCTTGCTGACGCCTCCACTTCCTGCCGCTATTTCGAATTCACCATCGACTGGACTGCCCGAGGTGTCACAGGGAGAGCCGACGGTCGTGGGAGAGCAGCTGTCGTTCCACACCATCTCGGGTATGTAGCCCAGTGCCGACTCAAAGCCCGGGCCATTGGTCGCGCTCCAGAACGTAGCCTCTGTCGTCGCAGGTGCAGGAGTTTCACCGGCGCCCAGTTCATTGAATTCCGTGCCGCCAACCGCGGTATCAAAGGGAGTGGAAGCCACTCCACTAACGGCTACACCGTTCTCAGCCGCAGTTGAGCCCGAACCCTGCGGATCGCAGCCGGCAGCTCCGTTGTCGCCGGTCGATACGAAGACGCTGATGCCCTGTGCGGACGCCTGCTGCCAAAGGGCATTCAGGAAAAAGCTTTCGTTGCCCGGCTCAAGAGGTCCTTCGTTGGCCTCGCAACCGCCGAAGCTTACGCTCATGATCGGCGCGAGATCACCATCCACGATGAACGACGCCGAGAGGTCCACGCCGTCGACAATGAGGGTCGACTGGCTCGCCACGATATCGATCGTTGCCCCCGGAGCCACGGCGCCGGACCATTCGGCGTCGAGAGCAGCTTCGACGCCGTCGCCGTTGGTCGTAACCACCCCTGGATCGGTGCCGTTCACGATCGCGTTGGTGGTATTTGCCGGCAGGCCGAACATCGTCCGGAAAGTCTGGACATCGGTGGGACTTACGTCGCTCCGGGCGACGATCGCAATGGTCTCGCCGCTGCCGTTGGTGCCGGCGGTGAGCAAAGGCGCGGTATCGTAAATCTTCGCGAAATCGTCTGGAGACAGGAAATGAGAGGTTCCCTGCGTAAAGTCGGGGCCAACTGGCGCAATCTTACCCTGAGCGTTTCGGTGGACTCCGAAGTAGCGGCTGAGCATGGGTTCGCTGAAGAAGTTGTGCAGGGACGCCACTCCGCGAACAACCGGAGCAAGAGCCGCAGGAATCGAGATGTCCGTTGAGTTTGCCACGTGCGCTTCGCCCCGCACCTGGTAGCGTCTCATCTGGGTCTGGAACGCTGTTTCCACTTGCGCCGCGGTGCCGGAGAATTCAATCCAGCGTCCGCTGCGTGCCACTTTGTCCACGCTGAACCCCTGCTGCTCAAGCCATCCGGAAATGACCTGAATATCCTGTGGCGCTGGACCAAACTGCCTCCCAAATTCGTCAGGAGTGAGCCAGTGGTGATATTCCGGAGAGGTCTGTGTCTGCTGGCTGTCGAGCAGCACGCTTAGCTGGTAATCCTGATCGGCGGACCCGTCCAGCATCAGGATCATCCGCTGCATTGGCGTCGAGCCGTCGAGCGGGCCCACATCAAAGGCGGGCACGGCAAGCGGGTGGGTTGAGTGCGGGATCGCCACTCGCGACGCGTTGTCGATCGCCGAGGTGATGCGCGGCGGGCTATAAGTGGTCTGGGCTGAGGCGAGTGCAGGAACTAGCAGAAGCATCACCGCGGCCAGCCAGGATCGGGACCGATAAATGGACTGCGCTTGCATAGCTCCTCTGGGCGCGGCCGATGCCTTGGGTAGAAAAACTCGTGTCCGCATAGATGGAGCGGCCCAGATAAGGGTTGGCCTGTGTTGCATGATCGATTGAAGGATAAATTAGGTCCGAAGGTTGCACCGGGATAGTGCCAAATGGCGCAATAGGCGTCAACGGGTAGGTTACTGTATGTGTTACCGCATGGAAACCGGCTGCGCGATCACGCTCTGGATCCTGATTGGGCAAGCGGCGCAGGAAGCGGTCTAAGAATCACGAAAACCAGGAAGACTACAGCCGGATCACGCTCATTCGACCGCAGGGGCAGGAGGGCCCTCCAGCTCTCGTCTGCCCGCCGCTATTAGCTCTCCACGGCGACTCCGAAATCGAACGTATGGGTGATCGAGCCACTCGTCGCCGTGACAACCCCGTTCGGATAACTGCCTATCGGCGTTCCACCACTCGGGTTGCCTCCGCCTCCTCCACCACCCCCGCCCCCGCCGTTGCCACCCCCACCGCCGCCACAAGAAACGCAAGCAGACAGGACGGCCAGGGCTAGGAAGGCACAAGCCAACCTGCGGGGACGCGGTAACACGCGGAGTAAACCCAAGAACAGAACAGCAACCATCGCCCAGACTGCGGCCAGTCGCCAGGAAATTCCGACAGGGCCGTGGTGTCCGCCGGGAGTGAGCTCCGATGGCGCAGTCGTTTGTATGGTGACGGTCGTCGTTCCATTGAGCGTGTTTGGGGAAACGGCTACCGAGGTAGGAGAGAAGCTACAGCTACTTTCCGTGGGCAACCCCGTGCAACCGGTAAAGCTGACCGTGCCGCTAAAACCACCGATGGAAGCTACATTCAGGGTCATTGTTCCGGAGTTGCCAGGCCCAGGAATGTTCACCGAGTTGTAGTTGGATGACATCCTGAAATCGGGCGGAGGGTTCACGGTTTCGGGAATCATTTCCCCGGATGGAGCGTAGTTTGTGTCCCCGCCATACGCCGCAGTCACTTGGTTTGTATTCGCCTGAAGCGAACTGGTCGTGACTTGCGCCACGCCTCCAGTCACTGCCACCGGACCTCCGATCATCACGCCGCATTCGTCGGAGAAGCAGTAGGTGAACTGCACGGTGCCCGTTAACGGGGGTGGACTCGGAGGATTTCCTGTAGCCGATACTGCCGCAGTAAAGGTGACACTGGTCCCCTGCAGAACGGAAGCATTCGACGTGGTCAGGACCGTCATGGTAGGAAGCAACGTCACCGAAACATCTCCGTTTCCATTCGACGGGGCGAAGTTTGTGTCGCCGCTGTAGTTGGCACTGACGACGTCGAAGCCTGCGACAAGCGTCGATGTCGTGATTTGCGCCTGACCGGCCGACACCGGTGCGGTGCCAAGGACGTTCGGACCCAAACTAAATTGTACGGTTCCGGTGATCGCTGGCGCACCGGCCTGCGTGGTCGTGACCGTGGCCGTGAGCGTAACCGGAGTTCCGTGCGGAATTGTCGGATTATTCGGTGTGACCACCGTTATCGATGGATAGAGAACGGACACGACTTGGGCTGGCGATGCCGAAGGCCCGTAACTCGAATCGCCGCTGTACTGCGCTGTCAGACTATCTTGCCCGTGCGGCAAATTCGTGATGGTTAAGGTAGATGACGCCACGGCAAAATGCGTCGTCGCGTCTACGGACCCGAAAATCGGAACGGTTCCGACCGACGTCGTACCTGAGAAATACGTGACTGTGCCTGTCGGCGGAATCGCCGTAAATACACGCTGAGCAGCGGAGATGGAGGTGTTCAGGATTTCTGGCTGGTTTGTAATAAATCCGGGAAGACCCGAAAATCCGGGATACGACATCGTTGTCGACGTAGCAACCGGCGTGATTGTCAGCGTTTCTGTACCTGGTGCAGCGGCGGTATAGCTCTGGTCTCCGGCATAGGTCGCCTGAAGGTTGTGAACTCCGCCCGCAAGATCGATGAGCGGGTCCTCTGCGTACCCCTGGATGTTCAGATTAAAAGTGCCGCCATTGAGCGCGGCGGTGTTGTCGGTCAATCCGATAGTTCCCGTCGGGCAGCCTGTGCTTCCGGGAGAGTCTTGAGGGCACGCATCGCCCGCCTGGCTGGTCACATCGATCCGCAGAACTGACGGAGTGCCAAAAATGGCGCTCGTCGCATTGGGATTGGTTTGCAGTCCAGTCGTGGGATCAAAGAGTTCGTAGATCAATTGCGTTTTACTGGATTCCTTCCCCACGGTGACGGAAATTGGTGCCGAACTGCTGGCGCCGAACGTGCCATCTCCGGAGTACTGCGCCACAACCGGGTACGGCCCTCCGCCGGGAAGAGCGTTGGTCGTGCCCGTGGCCGAACCGCTGGAAAGAACAAAACCTTGTACTCCCTGCTGGGTCTCTCCAGCTGGCGCTCCGGGCGGTGTGGTGTCTGCCACCAGCGAGACATTGCCGCTAGGCGTTCCGCCCCCGCCCGTCACGCCGATAGTTACGCTGACAGACTGCCCGTGGGTGATGTTGACCGCTGCGCCCGAATTGAGCGTCAGCGTCGTCGTGGACGGTTTCAGCGCCGACGCAGATGCCTTCCATTTAGCCACCAGATTCGCAGCATTGACCGAGCCCAGTCCGGTAGCCAGATCGTAGCCGGACGTCGTGGCGTAGCCGGACAGTACCCCATAGGAATCGCCCGGATTCGAAACGGTACAGTTCAGGCTGCCGCTCATGCAGGGCATCGCAATTGTCGAACCGGCCGGCACGTCGTAAAAGACGCAGGTTTTTGCCGGCGACGCGGCCGAAGCGCAGCTCGCGCCGGTTTGGGCCGCGAGTTTGTAGAGGATGTAGTTCGCGTTGCCTTGCCGCGACCCCGTCGCCTGATTCACCAGAGCCATGATGCCAGCAAACGAGGGCGCTGACGCCGAAGTCCCGCCAATCTCGATGGAGTCAGATCCTGCAACATTCGGATCGCACGATGTCTCGCCTGGAACGAGGTCGGCCTCACAGATGAGATAAAAACTACCGTTGAACCCATCGCTTGCAAAGAGCGAGACATCCGGAACGTCGCGCTTCCCGTCTGCTGGCGTCAGTGCCGCTTGCCAGGATGGTTTCGTGTAGCCACCGCTGCAGCTCGTCTCGTTCTGTCCGTCCGACCCGGTACAACTGCTCCTGCCGCCGCTACCGCCCGCAACCTGCAATAAACCTTCCCCTCGCGCCTCAGCGTTATTACAAGACTGTTCGGCAGTCGTCACGCCGAAAAAGTTGAATACCTCCTGGTTCGTGCAGGTATTGTTCCAGGTCATCTCCGGAATGTAGCCGAGTGCTGAGGGAACTGTCGGAGTATCGGCGGGGATCGTGTTCCAGAATTCGGCAAAGCTGCCGATGTCATTGAAATCCGTCCCGCCTACCGAAATGTTGTACGGCGTTGATGTAAAACCGCTGACGGCCAGTCCAAGCGTCGCGGAGCCCTGACCACGATTGCAACCCGCAGAGCCGCCGTCCCCGGCCGAGACCGTCACCGTGATCCCCTGCGCCGCAGCTTGCTGCCATACTTGCGAGTAGAAAGTGTTGCCAGAGGTGCCGATGTCGAATTCGCACAAACCGAAGCTCTCGTTCAGAATCGGAGCCAGATCGTTGTCGACAGCGTATTGCGCGGACAGATCGGCTCCGAGGCTGGCGTAAGTAGATTCCGACACAACCAGATCCAGGGTCGCATTGGGAGCGATCGACCCGGCCCACTGCACATCCAGGTCCGCTTCCGTCTCCGCTCCCCCGGGATCAAGGCCCGGATCGGTGCCGTTGAGTATGACGTTCAGCTTCGGCGCGGGCAGGCCAAATAGTGTCCTGAAGTCCGTCAGATCCTTCACCGCGATATCGCTTTGGGCCACAATCGCGATGGTCACTCCGTCCCCGTTGAACTGAGTCGTGGGGGCAGGAGTCAGGAGCAGGTTCGGCACGTCGTATATTTTGGCGAAATCTGCCGGGGCTACCGCAAAATTACAGAACGGCTGGGTCGTTGGACTGCACGGGTCTGGAAACGTGAATTGCGTTCCTGCCCGAGCGGCCACACTCGTTGCTCGCGTCCGCGAGTAAACGCCCGAGATCCGATGCATCTGTTCTCGTGGGAAGTTATAAAGCGTGTTGACGCCCGTAACGACTGGCGTAAGTGCCGTGGGAATCTGCGGGTCGCTGGCATTGGCCCAATGTTCCACGCCGTTTACGTTGTATTTGTGAATCGCTGTGTGAAACGCCTCCTGAACCTGGCCAGCAGTCCCGGAGAATTCAATAACCGTGCGTCCGCCAGACACCTTCGCTATCTGGAAGCCGTGCGACTCAAGCCACGACGTGATTGTCTGAATATCCTGATCGGACGGCCCAAACTGCTGGCCGAACTGCGCCGGCGTGAGCCAGCTGTGAAAGTTGGAGGAAGATGCGTCCTGCTGTTGCTCCATCAGCTGGTCGAGTGCGGCCTCTTGTGCCGCGCCGCGTTTGAGGACCAAAAGCATCCGCCGCATCGGCAGGCTGTCCGGGGCTGGTCCACGGTCGAATTCCGCGCGCGCCAGAGGATGTGTATTTCCTGTGAGTCTCGTTAGATTGTGTTCGTCAATAGCTGCCGTGATGCGCGACGGGACAGTCGCGGTCTGCGCGGAAACGACTGCGGGAACCAGCAGCAAGATTGCAACGGCCAAGCAAAGCCGGGACAGGGCAGTCGGTTCGTTTCGCATAGCGCCTCTTGGTGCGACTCATGCTTTACGAAGCTATTTGTCCTTACCCGGGCACGACAAAGCGAATCAATGGTTCCGAATTACAGAAGGGCCATAGGACTTACCGGGGATACTGCCAAACGTATGAGATCGGGTCAATAGTAAGTTCGTAAATATAAATAGGGGAAAAAGCAAAACCGGCGGATCGCTCTCGGTTCGGCGCTTCAGAGCATCTGGCGCAGGACGTACTGCAGGATGCCGCCGTGCCGGTAGTAAGCCACCTCGAACGGCGTGTCAACGCGCGCGACGGCGGTGAACCGGCGCTCCGACTGGCTGTTGGCGTCACGCGCGGTGACTTGTATCGTCTTGCGCGGTTCAAAGGACTGCGACAGACCCTCAAAATCGAATATTTCCAAACCCGTCAGCCCAAGTGATTTCAGGTTTTCTCCGGGCATGAATTCCAGCGGCAGAACGCCCATACCGACCAGATTGCTGCGGTGGATGCGCTCGAAGCTTTCAGCCAGGACCACGCGCACCCCGAGCAGAATCGTGCCCTTGGCGGCCCAGTCCCGCGACGACCCGGAACCGTACTCTTTTCCCGCGATAATGACCAGCGGCACTCCTTCATCGCGATATTGCATGGCCGCGCTGTAGATGGACATCTTATCGCCGCTCGGCTGATGAATCGTCCAGCCGCCCTCGGTGCCGGGCGCGAGCTGGTTGCGCAGGCGGATATTCGCGAAGGTTCCACGCATCATCACTTCGTGATTGCCACGCCGGGCGCCGTAGGAGTTGAAGTCTTTCGGCTGAACTCCGTGCGCGATCAGGTATTTTCCAGCCGGGCCGTCGGCTTGGATCGAGCCAGCCGGTGAAATGTGGTCGGTCGTGATGCTGTCACCCAATACGGCAAGTGCGCGCAGTCCGCACAAATCTGCGATCGCGGCGGGCTGGACCTGCATGCCTTCAAAGTACGGCGGATTCTTGATGTAGGTGGATTTCTCGTCCCAGGCGTAGAGATCGCCTTCCGGGATCGGCAGGGCGCGCCAGTGCTCGTCGCCGGTGAATACGTCGGCATATTCCTTGGAAAACATTTCGCTGGTGACCGAGGTGCGCATGGTTGACTCGACTTCCTGCGGGGAGGGCCAAATATCGCGCAGATAGACCGGCTGCCCGGCCCGGTCGTTCCCGATCGGCTCGTTGACGATATCGAAATCCATGCGTCCGGCAAGCGCGTAGGCCACCACCAGCGGGGGTGAAGCGAGATAGTTCGCGCGGCATAACGGATTGATGCGCCCCTCGAAGTTGCGATTGCCGCTGAGCACCGAAACGGCAACGAGGTTATTGTCTTTGATCGCCTTGCCGATCGGCTCCGATAGAGGACCACTGTTTCCGATGCAGGTCGTGCAGCCATAGCCGACCAGATTGAACCCCAGGGAATTCAGCGACGGCCACAAGCCGGCTTTTTCGATGTAATCGGTAACGACCTTTGAGCCGGGCGCGAAACTGGTCTTCACCCACGGTTTCGACATGAGGCCGCGCTCGACAGCTTTTTTTGCGAGCAAGCCCGCCCCGAGCATCAGCGAAGGATTCGAAGTGTTGGTGCAGCTTGTGATTGCGGCGATCACCACCGAGCCATCGGCAAGGTCGAATTTGTCGCCGTTGTTTTGAACGCTCGCATGCCGCGGCGCTTCGGTAAGCGATTGCTCGAACGCGCTCTTTGCATGCGTGAGCGGCACGCTGTCCTGAGGACGCTTCGGGCCGGCCATCGTGGGGACGACGGTTGCGAGATCGAGCTCCAGGCGGTCGGAAAATATCGGATCGGGCGTCTGATCGGTGCGGAACAGGCCCTGCTCCTTTGTGTAGGCCTCGACGAGCCGGACCTGATCTTCGGCGCGAGCGGTGAAGCGAAGATAGGCGAGCGCCTCGGAATCCACAGGGAAGAATCCCATGGTCGCGCCGTATTCGGGCGCCATGTTGGCGATCGTGGCGCGGTCCGGAAGCGTCAGACTTGAAAGTCCCGTTCCGTAGAACTCGACGAATTTTCCTACCACGCCCTTTTTCCGCAACATTTGTGTGACGGTCAGGACCAGGTCGGTAGCTGTGGCGCCCTCGGGCAGGCGTCCGTGGAGCTTGAATCCAACGACAGCAGGAATCAGCATCGACAGCGGCTGGCCAAGCATGGCCGCCTCTGCCTCAATGCCTCCAACGCCCCAACCGAAAACACCCAGACCGTTGACCATCGTGGTGTGCGAATCGGTCCCGACCAGCGAATCCGGAAATGCGATCCACGATCCGTTCTGTTTTTCGCGAAAAACCACGCGCGCCAGGTATTCAAGGTTTACCTGATGGCAGATGCCCGTATCGGGGGGCACAACCTTGAAGTTCTCGAAGCCCTTCTGGCCCCATCGAAGAAATGCGTAGCGCTCGATATTGCGCTGCATTTCAAGATCGGCGTTGAACGCGAAGGCGTTCGCCGCTCCAAATTTGTCCACCTGCACGGAATGGTCAATCACCAGTTCGGCCGGGAGCAGCGGATTGATTTTCTTGGGGTCGCCGCCGAGCGCGCCGATGGCATCCCTCATCGCTGCAAGATCCACGACCGCGGGCACACCAGTAAAATCCTGGAGCAGAACGCGCGCCGGCATGAAGGAGACTTCCCGTTCGGTCGCGCCTCCGGCGCCAGAGGGATCCCAGCCGGCAAGCGCGGGAATGTCGTCGGTGCGCACAAAGCGTTCATCCTCGTGCCGCAGAAGATTCTCGAGCAGAACCTTGAGCGAAAAGGGAAGCCGCGCTACTTTGCCGACGCCAGCGGCCTCTAGTGCATCCAGACGATAGATGTCGAACGAATCGCTCCCGGCGCGAATTTTTGCGCGAGTGCCGAACGTGTTTTTCGAGGGTAGGCTCATGCGAGAAAGGGTCGCTCCTGTCGTAAAGGACTGCTCATTTTAGCGCACGGGCGCAGGCGCCCTGTGGTGTTTCTGATTAGTTGAACGGCAACGCACTCTCGATTTTCGCGAATCCTCGCGAGAATCCCCACCATCTGTCTGGTCGGTCGAACCTGGATCGCTGCCCGACACCATGTTTCAAGCCAATTCGGACGCGCTAACAACTGACCTAGGAGCCCGAAAGCCGCGGGCTCGATGCACCTAAGCGGTAGGTTGTAGAAGTTTGGGTTGACCGTTGGCGCTCGGTGAGCCGCTGCAGAGCGCTCGCTCGGCGCCTCGAAATTGGCGGACGATTTCACTGCATCCATGTTAGGCGTGCGAAAATCCTTGTCAAGCGCGAGGTGGGCGCACTTCCTGATGCGGCAACGAAGGCTTGGCGAAGCAATGAATCCGCCTGGAGCCGACCGCACTCGTCCCGGACGCGGCCGAAGTATTTCCCGCTCCAGGCTCTGCTACAGCGTATGCAGGTAGGCGAGGAGATCGTCAAGCTCTTGTGGGGTTAGCGTGCCGCCGACTGCTGGCATCATGTTGCGGCCGTTAAGAATGGTCTGGCGGACGAATCTTTCGTTCGCTGGCAAGCCGCTGGGCAGGAATTGCTTCTTCAGTAGCCCTTTCAGGTTGGGACCGTTTTCTCCCGGAACCGAGTGCGCGTCGTGGCAGGGCGCGCAGCTTTGACGATACAGCTGCCGCCCGGCCGCCTGTTGGGAGTTCAGGCCCAGCTGCGCGTCCGTTTTCAGGGATGAGTCGTCGCCGCAACCGGCCAGAAATGCAACCAGTGCGATACCGGCAAGAAGCCAGATTCGCATTAGGCGCCAATGATATTCTGAAATGTAAGGCGCGCACTATTCTGTTTGAGCATGCACGTGAGCTTGAATCCAGGCCGCACAGATACCCCCCTCCCGGTTGGCTTCGGCGCCGGGCTCGCGTATATTTTTCCAGGATGGCGATGCCTGATACGGACAAAGAACGCTGGCGATTATCCCGGCTTTACGGAAGCATGACCGAAAGCGAGGTCGAAAAGCTCGCAGCGGACGCCGACTCGCTTTCCGACGCCGCAAAATGGGCGCTGAAATTGGACCTGTCCCGGCGAGGGCTCAAGACCAGGCTTGAGGCGCCAGCTCCGCCTGCAGAGGCAGAGAAACTCTCCAAGGTCGTGAATCTCCGTCAGTACATGACGCTGCCTGAAGCGCTTCTGGCAAAGAGCATCCTGGAATCGGCGGGCATCGAATCCTTTCTGGGTGATCAGAACATCATTCGAATGGACTGGTTCTTGTCTAACGCCCTGGGCGGAGTCAAGTTGCGTGTGCGCGAAGAGGATGTCGAAGTTGCCACGGCTTTGCTCGACCGGAGCCGGGAAGACGCACCCGAGGATCATAATCAGGGAGAGTAGCGTCGGGTCGGCGCAACAGGGCGCGGCCGCGACAAAGGCTTCAGCGACGTTTTTCGCGTTGAGGTTTTTCCGGAGTAGGGTCCCAAGCCTCGGCGACGGTCTTGTGTTCGCGGAACAGGTTGCTCGGAACGCGAATTTGGCCGCCGCGTACAAAGCGTTCGTGATTGTCCTCGAGTTCGTCGGGCAAGTAGCGATAGTTGACGGTCACCCCGAACGACGCTTCCATTCCGTAGGGCCGCAAGTTTCCGAAAACGTTGATTCGTTCCAGACGTGCGCCATTGGAAAGATGAAAAGTGGCAACCGGGTCATAGAGCTTTGTTCCGCGCCGCGCCCTAGTGAGATAGGCGAGAGCGAGGCGCTCGAGCGGTTCGGCGAGAACTCTGCGGTACAACAGCGGTTGGTCCAGCAGCTTGAAGAAAGCCTCCACAGGATCACGGCGCTTGGCGGCGGACGTGAGCTCGCTTGAATATTCGGCCAGCAATCGCGACAGGCGCTGGGGCGTGAAGCCGAGCTCGTTTCCGGTGTCCTGAAGCGCGCGGGAGAACAAGGGCAGCGGCGACAGCGTGCTGTAGGTCCGAATATTCGGGAACTCGCTTGCCAGCTCCGTTACAACCTGCTTGATCAGGAAATTGCCGAACGGAACGTTGCGCAGCCCCTGCAGGCAGTTGTTAATGGAATAAAAGATTGCCGTATCGGCCTTCTCCGTCGGCAGTACCGGAGCATTCACGTCCAGCAGGGGCTCCAGATCGCCGCTCAGACCCTTCGAGAGGGCCACTTCGACGAAGATGATGGGCTCGTCGGCCAGCGCCGGATGAAAAAAGGCGAAGCACCGGCGGTCGGATTCAAGCCTGCGGCGCAGGTCGGGCCAGCCGTTGATTTCATGCACAGATTCATAGCGAATCAGCTTTTCCAGGATGCGAGCCGATGTCTGCCAGCTGATTCGTTCCAGGCGCAGGAATCCACGGTTGAACCACGACCGGAAAAGATGCCTGAGGTCGGAGTCGAGCGCGCCGAAATTCGAGCCGTTCGATGGCACGGAAAGCAGATGTTCCCGCAAAGTGACCAGAGTCTCGGTCCCGCCTGGCGCCGTATTGATCCTGCGAATCAGTTCCTGCCGCGGCGCCTCAACCGCCTCAGAAAGGGCTGCGAGCGTGGTCGTGCTGGGCGAACCCTCATAGGCGGCCGCGGCACGACGGACGTCCGCCTCGTCGGGTGAAAACTCGCGCGACAGTATTTCAAAGAAGGCGGGCCTTTGATCCGGCTTCATGGAGTTGTATGCGGCGATGATTTCCTGCGCGATCGCGGTTTGCGAAGCCTCGCCGCGCTCAGAAAGGAGGCGATGGCAAAGAAAACGCATGTCCCTGCGGCGTCCGTGAAGAGACTGCAGGAGGTTGGATAGGAATCCGGGCATCTATCTAAAAATTATAGCGCAGTCGTTCGATCGAGTGTGTTAAGGGCGCAAGACAGTTGCCACCCGAACGTCTTCATCGAGCGGGAAGGTGCGTTCGGGCGAGCTCGCGGTTTGCCTGGGCCGTTTTATTCAGGGGGTCGAGCGCGAGAGCCTTGTCGAACTGCTCGAGAGCTTCTGCATTTTTGTCCATGCGCAGGAGCAGCTCCCCGAAATCGTTGTGGACTTGGGCGTCGCCAGGATCAGCCGCTGCCAGGGCAGCGAAGGTTTCGGCCGCTTCCTCGAGCCGTCCCGATTTGGCGAGAGCACGTGCCAGGTTGTAGCGCGCGTTGGCGTAATCGGGCTGAAGCTCAAGCGCTGCATGGAACTGTGCAATCGCCTCGCGCGTGCGGCCGAGCGAGCCCAGGGCCAGTCCGAGCCAGTTGTGCCCTTCTGGCTGCTTCGGATCGAGGCGGACTGCTTGTTCGAGTGCCTGTTCTGCGCCGCCGGGATCGAGCCGTGAAAGCATCAGCGCGCCAAGCCACAGGTGCGCCCAGAAATCGCGGGGATTTTTCTCCACGTCGTGCTCCATCACGGCTTCTTGAAGTTCGCGCCGACGGTCGCCCGGTCCGCGCGGCAGGACTTGGAGCCATAGATGGGCCATTTCGTCGGTGGATTGATCGCCTCCCTGGACGCGTTGCGGGGGATGGTGGGGATTCCGCGGATTTGCGGAGGAGTTGTCAAAGTGCCAGCGCATCGAGACGATGGTGCCCTTGGGAAGAAAAACGGGCTCGCGGTAGTGGTATACGCCCTGCCAGTTCGGATCCCACTGCGGAATTTTGATGAGCCACTTGCGCTCGCCGCTCGGAAGCGTGGCGTAGCCCTCAAGCTGATGCCCTAAATAATGAGCGTGCGGGTAAATGGCGAGCACGTCCACGTCCAGCGGCAGTCGAAAATCATCCCCGACGGCGAAGTCGCGGGCTCCGGCAGGGATATCGAGCTGACTGTCGCGTTCAAGCTCGATCAGCAGTGGAAACCGGTCCGGCGGCTTGTCGGTGAAGTACAGGCCAATGGACGGTTTCACTTCCATGGGCATACCCATTGCCATGATGTGCGCGTTCAGTATCAGATCCGTGCCGGGATCGAGTTCCCAGGCGAGGCCGTCTGGCTCGACCCATGGCGCACTTCCGGGCTTCCAGAAAAGAAAGTGGCTGTCGAAATCGAAAACGCTGTGCTGAACACTGAGATCCATGCCGGGGAAACCTGAGCCGGGCTCGTTTTCACGACGGCGCGCCGAACGCGCGCGATCCACCAGCAGGTTTGCGTGATGCACTCCGTGCGGAATTCCGGGGCGAACCTCGATCGCGCGGACGTACCGCCGGGTGGTGACCGGAGGCGAGAAAACAAAGTTCCAGAAAACATCTGGACCGGAAACCGGAACCGAATAGGCGCGCGCGGCGTCCAGAATCATGTCGGGAGGGCCAAGCTGCCAGCCCTCGGTGAATTTCGGCTGAGGCGGCGAAGCTACACCCTGGGGCGCGCCGCTTTTCACCCAGTCGACGATCAGGCGGATTTCGTCGTCCGTCAGGCGGGACTCGCCTGCGAAGTCACCGTATCCGTGCTCGGGAAGCCAGGGCGGCATCGAGCGCGTGCGCACCGCGGCGGCAATTTGCGGCGCGTACCGCTTCGCGTTCTCATAGCTCAGCAAGGAAAACGGGCCGGATTCACCGGGACGATGGCACGAGGCGCAGGAGCGGTACAGGATCGGGGCGATATCGCGACCGTAGGTTGGCTGTGGCGGGGACTGTGCCGCGGCGGGCACGGCGAACACGAGCGCTAGCAAGGCTCGGGCCGCCGTGCGCTTCACGGAACCCATGGAACCCTACTTCTGGATGACGCCGCAGGCGATGCGATCGCCTGAATTTCCCGCTGGGTCGCTCATCAAGTCATCGGCCTTCGCGTGGATCACCAAAGAAGTGCCGCCATCGTGGAACAGGGAATTGGCGCCGTCGCCCAGGGTTACGTCCTTATCGACAACGGTGGCGCTGCCCTTGCCGTCCGCAGCGACCGTGATGTTTGGCAAATCACCGGCGTGCGGATGAGGGTCCATGGTGTTGTTCACGCCATGGTGGGCACTGGTCGGATTCAGATGGCCGCCGGCTGTCTTGAAATCCGGGCCTTCGCATTTCCCAACCGTATGAATGTGGATGCCGTGATCGCCCGGGGTCAGCCCAGCGACCTTCACCTCGATCTCGACTCCGCCGCTGACAGTTTTGAGCTTGGCGGTGCCGATCTTTGCGCCTTGGCCGTTGACGATATCTGCGTGCGCGGACTTCGGGGCCGTATCGGCCAGAGCGGCCGCACCGCAAATGCACAACAGAGCGGGAATCAGTAGCAGATTTCGAACCTGCATCGGTGTGTCCTCCCTCACAGGCATATCGAGCGATCCTGCCAGGAGAAATTCTAACACAATGGCTTGAGCTAGCGGTCAGCGCTCCCAGAGTAACCCTGACAGCGCTGTAAGGCTATGGCGAACAGTTCTGCAGGAAACAGAATCAAGGGTGGCCGCTAATGTTTGGGAAGTACGAAACCTTCCGGAGGCTTCGAGCCATCGCCGAAGAAAAACTGCTCCATCTGCTCTTCCATGATTTTCTGCGAATTGGGGTCCATGGGATTCAGGCGGAACTCGTTGAGCAACATCTTGGAGTGGTCGACCCACATCTTCCAGGCGTCCTTGGAGACGTTCTCGAAAACGCGTTTTCCGATATCGCCCTTCCAGGGGATGCGGTCAAGACCGGGCAGCTCTTTGCCGAGCTTAACACACTTGACCATGCGAACTTTCTGCCCTTCATCGGCCATCTTGGGGAATCCTCCGTTGATCTGCTCGAACCATCTTAAGCGTGGATGCAGGGGAACCGCAACCCGGAGCGGCGCTCTGGCGGCGCCGGCTTGACATTCGCCGGACGCGCCAACAGAATCTTGGTCTTTTGGAAATACCGCGTGATTCAATTTGCATGACAGGGGGACTGCTTGCAACACGTTCGGCTTGGTTCAACGGGTTTGAGAGTTTCCAGGCTTTGCCTGGGCACGATGACCTTTGGCTACCAGTGCGATGAAGCGACGTCGTTTGCGATTCTGGACCGCGCTTCCACTGGCGGGATCACTTTTCTTGATAGCTCCGACGTGTACCCACTCGGCGGCGGGCTTGAGCGCGTCGGGCGCACTGAGGAAATCATCGGGCGGTGGATGCGCGGCAAGCGGCACGACTGGGTGATCGCCACCAAATGTTTCGGTGCGACCGGGCCCCAGCCGTTCCATGCCGGAAACAACCGCCGTCACATTTTCGACGCCATCGATGCCTCCTTGCGGCGGCTGGGCACAGACTACATCGACCTTTATCAGTTGCACGGCTTTGATCCTCAGGTGACCGTCGATGAAACCCTCGGAGCTCTCGACGATCTGGTCCATGCCGGCAAGGTTCGATACATTGGCTGTTCAAATCATCTCGCCTATCAGGTGGCGCGCGCCCTGGGCCGCAGCGACGTCCACGGGTGGGCTCGGTTCGTCTCGGTGCAGCCTCGCTACAATCTTCTCTACCGCGAGATCGAACGTGAGCTGCTGCCGTTGTGCGCAGAAGAAGGCGTCGGCGTGATTCCCTATAATCCGATTGCGGGGGGCATGCTTACAGGCAAGCACGATCGGGCGAAGCCTCCGACCGAGGGCACCAGATTTGCGGTCAGCGGGCGGGTCGGCGAGCTGTATAAGGGCCGCTACTGGCAGGCACATGTATTCGACGCGGTTGATGAACTGACGCGAATTTCGGCAAAAGCGAACATCCCGCTCACGACGCTCGCGGTGGCATGGGTGCTCACCAATCCCACGATTACGAGCCCCATCATCGGCGCAAGCCGTCCCGACCAGATGGACGCAACTCTCGCTGCACTGGACCTCACCCTTGATCCCGCGCTGCTCGCGGAGCTGGACAAGTCCACGAGCCAGTTTCGATAGCCCAGTTCGTGACCCAGGAGTAGCGGGGGATACTGGCGGCCGGACGCTCAGGGCTTCTGCGCGGCCTGGCTGCGGCGCCAGGCGTAGTAACCTTCCAGGACCTGGAGTTTGTCCATATTAGGGACAGGGATGGCTTTCGAGGGATCGTCGAGATTCATCACCTGCTGATTCGCATCGGTGAAAACCGGCCACACGGGTCGTCCCGAAGCGTTCGGGTCCCCCGTTTTGGCAAAATTCACCCAGTAGGAGGAGAGTTCGTCCGACACAGATTTGTCGGCGTCAGTTGCAGGCATGGCCGCCGTGAAATTGCCAAATACAAATGCGATTTCCGAGCCGTGCGCCGCTCCCCAGTTCTTGAACTGCGGCGCGTCGGGATACTGCGGTCTGTGGCTGAAGTAGTACACGTAGATTTTTCCTTTGCCGGATTTCGATTGCAGACGCGCCCAGGACCACGTATGCCAGGCGAACGCGGAGTCTCGGAACAGATCGCGGGACGACCGCAGGGCTTCGGCATCTGAACCCGCCGGATACGCCGCCAGAATTTTATCGGCGTAGTCGCCGTAGCCTGCGCGAACGGTCGCTTGGTACGCGGCGGCAGTGGCCGCAGGGACGAAAAGAGCGCCTTCGTCAGCGTTTGTTCCCACCAGAATGGGCGTGTCGTTGTAGTGGCCTGCTTCATAGAGCGTGTATTGGTCGCCGGGAAGCACGTAGCCGTCGAAGTTGGGCCATGTGCCGCCCATACCCGGAACCGTGCTCTTCAATATATCGTCCGCGGGTTTTTTTCGGGCGTCGGCGATCGATGATGCTCCGAGTTTGGAAAGAAATGCCACGCCGCTGCGTTCGGCCACGGCGAGTGGAGGCACGTTTTCGCCGCCCTCATTCGCCAGACGCGCCGGCGCAAACGAACCGCCGCTTTCCGAGATCGCGCCCTCGAACAGGCCCTTCGCGAGCGGCGAGGCCGCGAGCATACTGACGGCGATCCCGCCCGCGGATTCGCCAAAGATTGTGACTCGATTCGGATCCCCTCCAAACGCGGCGATGTTGCGCTTCACCCACTGGAGCCCCGCAATCTGATCCAGCAGCCCGTAATTGCCGGAGTGGCCGTGGTTCTCGGCGCTGAGCTCGGGGTGCGCCAGAAAACCCAGCTGCCCCAGTCGGTACGCCACGCTCACAAGAACGACGCCCTTCCTTGCGAGATTCGCGCCGTTGTACATGGGGATGGAAGTCGCCCCGGACGTAAATCCGCCGCCGTAGATCCAGACCATTACTGCCAGACGCTCGCCGGGAGATTTTGCCGGGGTCCAGACGTTCAGATACAGGCAATCCTCGCTGGTAGGAACAGGCTCGAGGCCAAGCGCGCGGTTGATGAGTGGAGACTGCGTGCAGCCTGGCGCGAACTTATCCGCCTGGCGGGTTTCCGTCCACGGCGCGACGGGTTCAGGCGCGCGCCAGCGCCGCTCGCCAGTCGGCGGCGCGGCAAACGGCACACCCAAATAGACCGCGACGCCGTTCTCATCGGTGCCCTGGAGCAGGCCCGCCTGGGTTCGAACGGGCTTGAGCGTTTGCGCACCCACCGAGGACGCGAGCATCAGCGCGGCAGAGATCGCCGCGCTCACCGCCAGGAAATTCAAACGATTCATAATCATTGCTCCCCCGGCGGACGGGAATTCTGGACCGCCGCCATCCGTGACTCTAAATCGGTTTGATCACAAGCTCGGGCGGGCGTTTTCGCGGAAGCCGTTTCCCTCGGCCTGGAAAGCGCGCGAGCACCTCACCATCCCAAAGACGGATAATCCGCTGGGTGAACAACCATCGGCCGGCGATTTTTGCGACCTGATCGTCCCAGTAGCCCGCAAAGCGGATGACATAAGGCGGCTCGCCCTGACATTCGGTGACGAGCGCAAACGATCGCACCGAACATTTCTCGCTATCGCCTTTCACGATCGACTGGGTGAGGTGGTGCTGGCGGCCGGGAAAGTTAGCAACATTGCGAAAGTGTTCCGCGAAGCGGCGAATATTCTCATGCCCTTCCCAGCGATCCGGGTCTTCGAAGACTTCCTCGATGACCACGGCATCCGGCGCAAAACAGGCGACCAGCGCTTCCACATCGCCGGTGTCCAGTGCCCATGCGTACGCGGCGAGCAGATCGCTGATCGCAATGCGGTCTTCGGTCGTAACCGGGCCGGCGTTTGGCATAAACGGTAATCGGTCAATAGCCTACGGTGATGCGCTCGCGGTGGTGCTTCGGGCGTTCCAGCTCGTCCACCAGCGCGACCGAGTAGTCCTCAAGCGAAATCTTGCTCACGCCGCTCGCGTCATACAGGACATGGTCTTTGCCAATACGGAATTTGCCCGTTCGCTCGCCCGGCGCAATCGTGACCGAGGGTGCGACAAACACCCAATCAAGTTCGGGTTCCTGTTTGAGCAAATAATACAGCTCGCGTGTGCCACGAATACCGGGCTTGAATGCCTCGTAGGCGGCAGGGAAATCGGGCGAGTCGATGAGCTCGATGCCGGCGGGTGTTTTCAAGCTCGCCGCACCACCTACGCCCAGGAACCGCTTGACGCCGGATTTCTTGGTGGCGGCGATGATGGCTTTGT
>DATNKU010000033.1:0-29778 GCA_035603235.1 Candidatus Cybelea sp.
ACTCGGCCGTGGTGCTCACCTGGGTCGCGCCGGAAAAGACCTTGATCGGTTCCACGCCTGCGATTTCCGCCTACCGCATCTATCGTGGAGAGGAGCAACCGGGTGCGGTCGCCGGCTCGGACATGAAGCTGAAGTCCCCGCTGGTAAAGATCGGTGAAACCGAATCCGCGCAGTACGAGGACACGCAATTTGCATTTGGTGCGACCTATCTGTACTCGGTACGCAGCGTGGTGCAGTATCCCGGTGAGGCGCTGGAATCCGCGAATTCAAATCTCGCGGTGGCCGCTCCGCTCGATATCTTTCCGCCAGGGGCCCCCGAGAACCTGCTGGTGGTGCTGGTTGAAAAGCAGGGAGCTGAGGCCGCGCACCTCGAGCTATCCTGGGCAATTAATCCTGAAACCGATATAGCCGGGTACAACGTCTATCGAAGTGACCAGGCGGACAGTTCTGGGAATAGGCTGAACACAGAACTGTTGCGTACGCCAGCGTTTCGCGATATGAATGTGCTGCCCGGCCACCGCTATTTCTACAGTGTCACTGCCGTTGACCACGCGGGGAATGAGAGCCCCATGAGCGCGGTTGTCTCCGGCGGCGTGCCGGCTGAAAGCCAGGCAACGCCATGACTGAAATGCAATCGGCCGTACGACCAAACTCCATACCAAATCTGCCTTCCGGCTCCGCGATCCGTACCGGCGTCTATGGCGGCGCTCTGCTGATTATCGCCATGCTCGGGGCGCTGGTGGCCGCAAACCGCATGCCGGCGCTTGAGAAGTACGCTTTTGAGCGCAACGCGGCGTGCTACACGCTGTTCGTACTGCTGATGCTGGTTCCCGTCGTCCGTTTCCTGACTCGTCCTCTCAAGATGTTCGGGGCAGCAATGATCGGATGGGTGATGTTCGTGGCCGCCTACGATCTCACAGCGTTTTATTTCCGAAATCTGTTCCAGGTGCTGCGCACGCCGTTCCAGGCTCTGATTGAGGGAGCCGTGGTGTACGGAATCTTCGCCGTCGGATCCTGGGTGTGCGGGATGCTGGTCCAGGCGGGGCGCCAACCGATCGCACCGCGCCGCAAAGCTGCGCGCGAGGCGGCTCGATACACCCGATGAAACTCTGCCGAGTCCAACCACTCGAATTCGCCTCAAAGCATCCGGGCCAGACTCCGGCTGAGACGTACGGAAACTCCCATGCGGGAATCATCGAGGGCGGCACCGTTCGTGAGATTTCCGGCGAGATCTGGGGTGAACGGCAACCGACAGGACGACAGTGGCCGGTGAGCGCCGTCCGCTTCGTTCCGCCGTCGTGGCCGAGCAAGATCATCTGCATGGCCAAGAACTATATGGATCACGCGGCCGAAATGAACGCTGAGACCCCCAAGCAGCCAATCATCTTCTCGAAACCGCCGTCGTCGATCATCGCGCCGGAAGATCCGATTGTGCTCCCGCGAATATCCAAGCGTATTGATTTCGAGGGCGAGCTCGCCTTCATCATCGGACGCCGCTGCTCGCACCCGCGTCCGACCGACGATATTCGGCCCTTTATAGCCGGATATACCTGCCTGAACGACGTCACCGCACGCGATCTGCAGAGGCTCGACGGTCAATATACGCGCGGCAAGGGCTTCGACACGTTCTGCCCGTTCGGTCCGGTCGTTGAGACTGAACACCCGTCCGCCGACACGACCATCGAAACCTTCGTCAACGGCACCAGGAAGCAGTCGGCACGCGTATCGGATATGGTCTTTTCGATTGAGGTGGTTTTCCGCTGGATCGCCGAGGCGATGACGCTTGAGCCGGGCGATCTGATCACGACAGGCACGCCCGCCGGAGTCGGACCGCTGGTTCCCGGCGACGTCGTCGAAGTCCGCGTCGGCGGCATCGGAAACCTTCGCAATACCGTTGTGTCCCCGACAGACTGAATGCTGCGTTTTCGCCGGCTCGGCAGGTTCCAGGCCGCCAGCAGACCGTTTACTTCCCTAGGTCAGGTCGTTCGAGATAATTTGTAGAAACGCTGCGCTGCGTTAAGATACGTGCCTTGAAAAACTTTCTCTCCGATTGGCAAAATCTGATTCCTGTAGCCGGGCTCGTGGTGCTCGCAGCAGTGGGCATCTTTTTCTGGTTGCGGCGGAAACCGCCCGATGCCGGCCAGCTTGAACGCGAGCGGCGCGCGTATCTGAATCGCGTAGGTCGCATTGTCGAGGGGCAGGTGCTGGAAATCGTCGAGCACGGGCGCCCAACGCCGCCGAGCGATCCCGAGAGTTCAAAGCGCCCCAGGATGTTCGCCAAAGGCCAGCCAGCGACAGACACGCACACCCCGCAGCGGCTCCTCTACTACACCTACGCAATTTCCGGCGTAACGTATGAGACGGCGCAGGACATTACCGGTCTTGAGGAGCGGCTGCATCTGACGCGTGTCGCCGCGGGCCAGACTGCCAGCGTGAAGTACGATCCCTCCAATCCCAGCAATTCCATTCTGCTCGCCGATGACTGGTCCGGACTGCACTAGGCGCGACTGGAGAATTGCTCGACCGCCCTTTCGCGCTACGTCGCCTGCGGCCTTGTCCAGAAGGTAACTTTGCTAGACGCGGGTCTGGATTTTCGAAAATAATTCGAGTAATATTCGGCCGATCCGACATTACGAATTTCAAAAGGCAGAAAACTGAGATGGCGAAGAACCGTGCACCGGCTAGTACGATGCTTGAATCGCTCGATGCTCTGATCAAAGAGCACCACCTTCTGAAACATCCCTTCTACCAGGCGTGGACCGAAGGCAAACTTACCAAGGAATCGCTTAAGCTTTACGCCGAGCAGTACTATCAACATGTCCTTGCCTTCCCCGAAAATCTGAAGGAACTCGCAGGCCGCGCGACCGGACCGCTGGCTGAGCTGGTGAATGAGAATCTCGCCGAAGAACTGGACCCGTCAGGCCCGCATCCCGCGCTGTGGCGCCAGTTTGCACATTCGCTTGGCGTGAGCGACGCCTCGCTCGATACTGCGCGTCCGCTGCCGGGAATTGCAGCGCTGCTTGACACCTACGACGAGGTCTCGTCACAAGGAACAATAACCCAGGCCGTAGCTTCGTTTTACGCCTATGAGGCCCAGGTCCCGGAGATTGCCACCCAGAAAATATCCGGGCTGCGGCGCTTCTACAACATCGTGGAACCGAGGGCGCTGGCCTATTTCGGCGTGCACCAGGAAGCTGACGTGCGACACCGCGCGGCCTGGCGCGCCTGGCTTGCGGTTCAGAAGGACGAGGACGCGTTTGGGGTCCTCTGCTGGGCCGAACGCAGCCTGAAGGCGCTCTGGGGCGCGCTCGATGCGGTGTATCCGCAAACGAAGGCCACAAAGAATTAAGGGTGGGTAGTGCCGGGGCGGGACGCGGAGCACCTGCGATCGACCGCGTTCCGCTCCGTGGTCTTACCTCTCAGGTCTCAGCCGGTAGTTTTCTGCAGGATCGTTACTCCGCTGGGCCCTCCGACGATAACTTCGCTTGCGAACTTCAAAAATATTCCGTGTTCGACCGAGCCGATCACGTGGTCAAGATGGTGTGCAGTATCCTTGGGATTTTCCATCGGTCCGAAAGCGCAGTCGATGATGTAGTGCCCGCTGTCGGTGACAAACGCCTTGCCGTCTTTGCCAAGCCGCAGCGAGGGACCTCCGGCAAGCTCGCCGAGCCGGCGCTGGGTTACTTCCCAACCGAATGGAACGACCTCAACCGGTACGGAGACCAGCGACCCCAGCCGCTCGCTTAATTTCGTCTGGTCCGCAATCACGATCATGCGTGTGCTAGCGGCCGCGACAATTTTCTCGCGCAGCAGCGCGCCGCCGTGTCCCTTGATCAGAGCGAGGGTGGTCCGCTCCACTTCGTCTGCACCGTCGACGGTTAGGTCGATTTGAGCGTGCTCGGCGAAATTGGTGAGCGGAATCTTCAGGTTGCGGGCCTCGATCGCCGTGCCTTCCGAAGTCGGGATACCGCTGATCCGCAGGTGCTCCTCGGATATGCGCCGGCCGAGGGCGGCGAGGAAGAACGCGGCGGTCGAGCCGGTGCCAAGACCGAGAACCATGCCGTCCTGGACGAGCGCCGCAGCTGCCTCTGCGGCTGCCTTTTTCCACCGCTGCTGTTCGGAGGGATCCATCAGTTCGCTCTCTGTATGAGGGCCGTTTGGCCGGTTGGGCGCGGCCATGATAGCCGGTAGCCGGAGGCTTGCCAAGTACGTGATCACGTGCCGGGCAATTGAGCCCTTACGGTGCAGTGAAGTCCTTCGGCCGAGACCGCTAGGCCGAGGCGGCTGCCGCGTGCTGCGGGCCCGTTACTGCGCGGGTGGGAGCTTTCCTGCAAATTCCAGGATCTGCCGAGCAAGATAATTCGTGACGTGGGCTTCATCGCGCGCCTCGACCAGATATGCCGAGCGCAGCAATTGTTCCTTGCGCGTGCGCAGGGCGTCGCGGATGGCTTGTTGCACTTGGACGTCGGAGAACTGGCGATCCCCGGCCGCTTCCTTGGCGAGCAGTTTCAGGATGCGGTAGCCGCCGTTTTTCACCGGAATCGGCTGCGTCACCTGTCCGACCTTCATCGCGAGGACAGCCTTCTTGAGCGTGGGATCGGACTGATTCAGCGCCGATTCCGGGACGAAACCTAGATCGCCGCCTGTCGAGGCGCTGGCATCTTCGGAATAGTCCGTCGCGAGCTCGGTAAAATCGGCCCCGGCGTTGAGCTTCTGGATCAGCATGGCCGCCTTACGTCCCGCTTCTGCTTCGTTCGTGGCCTTGTCGTTCTTGCGATTGTGAACGGTGGGATCGGGGCGGGGCGTAACCACGATCTGGGCGATGTGATATTGCGGCTCGGTCACATTGAATTGCGCCCGGTTCTTGTTGTAGAAGTCCAGGATGTCCTGGTCGGTGATGGAGATTTTCGCGATCACCTCGCGGTTCAACAGCTTCTGAATCGAGAGCTGGCGGCGAATGTCGGTTCGCAGGTCGTCCACCGTGAGCCCGGTTTCCTTCAATTTCTTCTGAAACTCTTCTTCCGTATAGGGGCTCTTCGACTCGGTAAATTTGTCTTCCACTTCGGCGTCGCTCGCCACCAGGTTCATTTTGTTGGCGCGCTCGAGAAGGATTTCGCTGTTGACGAGTTCATCGAGGATGCTGAGCTGCAGGGAAAGGGCTTCTTCTGGCGAAGGCGGCGGGGCGTCGGCGTTCACGCGGGAGCGGGAGATTTTCTCGACGTCCTGGCGGAGGATTTCCTTGCCGTTCACAACAGCCCAGACATCGGGCCCCGGCGCGGTCTCTTGTCTGCATCCCGCACCGAGTGCGCACGCGATGACAGCTGCCAGAACCAGCGTTGTCCGCATCAACGGGAGCTCCGTCCGCATCGGAACCTGCTTCAGGCCGCCTTCTTCACGCGGCCGGCGCGAATGCAGGAGGTGCACACGCGAACCTGTTTGCGCACGCCCTTGACGACGGCACGGACGCGACGCAGGTTGGGATTCCAGCGCCGGCGGGTGACGTTGTGCGCGTGGCTTATCGTATTTCCGAACAGCGGCTTCTTGCCGCAGATTTCACATGCCATGGCCATGTTTCAATTGCTCCAGAGTGGGAGAATTTCGAAGACTGCGAATCCTTATGCTATCAGAGAATGGTTCCAATCCGAACTACTTTAGCCCCAGGCACGGGGTTCCGGTGACATGCACGGGCAAAAAAAAGCCCCATCCTCACCCGCTTCTGGGAAAGGATGGGGCTGGTGGACCGATTGCGCCTAGAACAGGAGCTTCAAGGCAAACTGCATGATCCTCGGAGGCACCGAGCTGCTTTGGATTTGACCGAATGTGGCATCCGCACGGTTGTTAACTGGCGGGTTGAACTGCGCATGATTCCAGATGTTGTAAAACTCCGTCCGGAACTGCACGGTCAACCCTTCCGCGATCTTGGTGTTCTTCTGCAATGACAGGTCCCAGTTATTCTGCCCGGGTCCCATAATTGAGCCCACCGCGGAGTCCCCGAAGCCCGTGGCGCCGCCTGAGGTAGCGCAAGAGCCTGCGGTCATCCCGCCAATGCACGGCGCACCTGTAAACGCCGCAGCGTTGATATAACCAGGCCCTCCGAAAGCTCCTCCAAGCCGCGACTCGTCACCCCCCGGAGTAGCGAGCCCAGTTCCCTCGCAAACGCCGAACACGTTGCATGCCCCGGTGTTTGTCGGGCTCAACTCGGCTCGTACGCCGAAGCCCCCGAAGGGCACACCGGCCTTGCCGTAATAAATCACTCCGGCATTACTGTCGATGACCGTGAAAGGCTCGCCGTCCTGGATCGTAGTCACACCGGAAACCGACCACCCTCCAAGCACCTTTCCAGTAAGGCCCTGCATGTTTCTGTACGGCAGGTCGTAGCTATATGCGATGACCAGCCGTTGGGGACGATTGAATGCAGCAAGCCCGTACTGCTGACCCAGATCCAGCGGATCGTTGCTCGACGCACCTCCGGAAAGCACGTTGCCGGGAGCCGAAATTCCGCCGCCCGCCTCGCTCGCATTGATGTTTGTGATGAGCTTGCTCCATGTATAGGAAGCCTGGAGCAAAAGGCCGTGCGAGAACTGGTGCCGAAGCTGGACCTGCAAGCTGTTGTAAAGCGAGTCGCCAATCGTGTTCGTAGTCGAAGCTCCGCCTGAACCGTAGCCCAGATAGCTTACGCGGCCGAGCGTGTTGTCGTTGAAAAAGGGCGACGGGACATTCGATGCAATGTTTTCCGTAACCTGTGTGGATGGGTTGGTGTTGCCTGGATCGTTAAAAGCAAACGAGCTGGGTGTGCCCGGTGCGCCCGAACCTAAAATCATCCGCGCGTTTTGGGGATCGGTGGGCTCGTTCGGGGCGTTAGGCGCGAGGAAAGCGATGTTGATCGGACGCGCCCAATCATAGAGATGCGTGCCGTGCGAACCGACGTAGCCGACATCGAGCACCCAGTTCTTGAGAACCTCGTACTGAAAATCTAGGTTGTATTGCTGCACCAAAGGAACGCTAAGAAATTGGTTGTCCGAAGTGGCACCTAGTCCGTTGCCACCCGCGTTATCGGTGATGTTGATGGCTCCGGTTGTAGGACCGCCCGCAACGACTTGAAGAGTGCGCGGGGTCCACCCTAGGATGCCACCTGTTGCCACCGGATTTATCGGCAGGTCCAGGGCGTTGGTCGGGAACGACGCTTCAGCGAAACCATTGTAAGGTGGGTTGCCCGCGTTGTTGTTGGCCAGTAGGTTGGCATACACCGCGTCGTAGAAGATTCCGTAGCCGGCCCGGACCACGAGCCTCTCCCCAAGCGGCTGCCAAGCCAAGCCGATCCTCGGCCCGAAGTCATAGTAGGGAGCGCCCTTCACCAGGCTCTTATTGCCGTTGACCAAAACGCCGGTTGCTCCGCCGGGATAGCCCGGGAAGATGCCGGCCGGAGCTGTTTCACCACAAGCGGACCGCGCCAGTGGATTGCCACAAGCTGCGATGTTCGGGTTGTAATTGGACTGGACAACATATCCTGCAAGACTGCCGATCTGATTGGACGGAGTGCCGGGACCGGCAGTAACTTCATCTCCGAGATAGAACGAGCCCGTGTTTTGCGTGAGCAGCTGGCTGGTCCAAACGTTCGTGAACAGGCCCTTGTTTTCGGACGGGTATCCGTCATATTCCCAACGGACGCCCAGGTTCACCGTGAGCTTGCTGGTCAGTTTTATGTCGTCTTCCACGAAAGCCGAGAATTCATTGGTTCGCTGGTCATGGGGGTTGCCGTTCGGTTCTCCGAGTCCGTAAAAGTTGACCAGGATGCTCGCGTCCGTCGCAGGCGTACCGGCCGCCGGCGAACCGCTTGAGCTCGTCAGAAAATCGGAGACGGATGGGAAAATCAGTCCGCCCCTACCCGGTAGGGTCCAGTTGTATTGGATGCGGTCGACTTCGGCACCCGCGCGAATAGCGTGCTTCCCGTGGTTCCAGGAAATCTGGTCCCGACCCTGAAAGGTGTTGAAGAAATTGGTGGCCGAAGCGAAGAAATTCCCGCCCGTATTCAGCGCTCCCTCGGAATAACCGACGCAGCCGCCGGCGACCGGAGTAGCGCCGCATGTGGGCAAGGATTGCGGGATGCCAGCCAGTGCTATGGTCGGAACCTCAAAGGGGATCGGGTTTACACCGCTCGTGGGACCAGGACAGCCCACACTATCAAGCAGCGGCGGAGTGATACCGACGTCGCAGGCACTCAGATTGTTGCCCGGCACCGCCTGTGTCGTGGCTCGCTGGAACGAGAATACCGCTTCGTTGACAAAGTTGCTGGTTGCAACCGTCGTAAGCTTGAGCACAGCACTGTCCGCGGTGTACGTTACGTCTTCGGGCGATCCCGGAGCACAACTGTTCAACAGAGAACCGGCGCCCGGCAGGCAAACAAACGATTGGTCTTGGGGGTCCTTGGATGTGAAAAACCGTTCCGAGATCGTGTTCTTGGGCGAAACAACGTAGTCGAAATTTGCCAGATACTGGTCTTCATTCGCGCGCGTCGGCTGAGCAAAGCTGATCGCACTGGAGGTAAGCGGTAATCCATTGCTGCCGAAAGGCACGCTAGGAATAAAGAAGCCCTGGTTCAAGCCGCCCTTGGGACCCGCCTGTTGAAGGATCTTTATCGCGGTCTGGCTGATATTTGATCCAGTCGTCGTTACTGGGGTCTGATCGCCCAGACCGAAGGCGCTGGTGGGCCCAGCGAATACGCACCCCAGATAGCTCTGATAAGTGGTGTAAGCGCACGGAGCATTCGCAGGATTATAGTTGAGGGGGATGCTGCCCGTCTCGTTTCCACGTGTTCCGTCAGGCAGGCTGAATGGCAACAAATTAAGTCCGGTGCTGAGTCCGGTCGCAAAGCCATTGGTGCCGACAGCATTTAGTTGCCGGAATCCTTGATACGAGCCGAAAAAGAACAGCTTGTCCTTCTTGATCGGACCGCCAAGGGTGCCGCCGAACAGGTTTTCATTCAGCGTTTCGGGCTTGTTCCTCTGGTCAAGCGAAGTCTCGCTGGCATGATTGAAAAAATCGTTGGCGTCCAGCGCGCTATTCCGGAAGAACTCCCAAGCCGCGCCGTGAAAATTGTTCGTGCCACCCTTGGTAACGACGTTTACGCTGGCGCCGGGATTCCGTCCATACTCGGCGTCATACTGCGACGTCTGGA
Organism: Candidatus Cybelea sp.; assembly: GCA_035603235.1. Lineage (GTDB taxonomy): Bacteria > Acidobacteriota > Terriglobia > Acidiferrales > UBA7541 > Palsa-295. Next base: position 9,176 of record DATNKU010000033.1, read on the forward strand.
TCTTGAACTCCTGAATCGAGTCCGGATTGGGGATTCCAATGCCGGGGAAATTCCCGGATTGCGCCCCGCCGCCGCTGCCGTAATTGGTGACGGTGGCCCCGTCCATCATGTAATTGTTCTGGTCAGAGCCCATACCATTGACGTTGATGTCCTGCGTGCCATTCCCAACTGCTGCGGCGCTCGACACGTTTGCCACGACACCCGGCGAAAGGTCAATAATCTGCGTGTAATTGCGCGAACTGAGTGGAAGGTCCGTCACTTCCTTCGCACCGACCAGCGCGCCGACGGTGGCGTTCTGAGTCTGGACGGTCTCGGCAGTCGACTCAACGGTCACTTGCTCGCTTTGCGCGCCGACCTCGAGCCTTTGATTCAGCACGGGGGTTTCCGTGATATTCACGGTAACTGACGGTACTTCCGCAGTCTTGAAACCGGACGCGCTAATCTTGAGGGAGTAGTTGCCTGCCTGCAATAGCGAGAATTTATACACACCGCTCGAGTCCGTAGTGACAGACCGCTCTTGGCCTGTGCCAAGATTGGTCGCGGAGACCGTGGCGCCGACGATCACGCCGCCGGAGGGATCCATTACGGTTCCCGTCAGTCCTCCCGTCGTGCCAGATTGAGCCCAGATAGGAGAAACGCACAGGAAGAGAACCGCGAGGCATGCCAAAAACGAGCAAGCGAGCTTCGAAGCAGCAATATACCTATTCATGACCACCCCCCAAGTTTTTTAACCCACCCTTAAACATTCCCAAACTGCCGCGAGCAAACAGCTTGATGCCCTTCGCGACAAATCATTGCCCGACGAAACGGACTACCGCACTGATCGCCGACTCCACGGATTAGGTAGTCTGGAAATATCACATGCGTGAATGGGTGTCAAGGTGATATGGGGTGGGCCAGCCCAGGGAGGTACCAGCCAGCAAACATCTAGCGTTTCTGCCCGACGAGCCCGGCGATCGTGTCCATCAAGTCGAACTTCGTAAGGACTTCGAGGTTGCCCGTCTCCATTTCAACGAACACGGCGGGGCTTTCGTGGCTGAGAAGATGAGTGACACGTTCGACGGGCGCATTGGACGGTACCAGCGGCAGCGCCGGGCCCATCACTTCGCGAACGATCAGCTTGCGAAGATCCTTACCCTGCAGCGCAAGGTTCAGAATCTGGTCCTCGAACATCGTGCCGATCGATCGATCGTCCTCGAATACGGGAATCTGCGAGATGTCCTGCTGCTGCATGGTTTGCAGCGCCTGAAAAACGGTGCGGTTCGGTCCCACAACCATCAGGTCGCGGGTCTTGCCGTTCTGCCGCTTCACGCGAATCACGTCGGCCGCCGTGAGCGTCACCTCGGTGTCCGCGTAGCCGAGCTCGCGCATCCAGCCATCATTGTAAATCTTGCTCAGATAACGGCTGCCGGAGTCCGGTAGAAACGCGACGACGAAATCCCCTTTGCGGCATTCCTTGGCAACGCGCAGCGCCGCGGAAACGCAGCCGCCGCCGGAGCCGCCGGTGAAGATGCCCTCGCGTTTGGCGAGCCGACGCGCCCAGAGGAAACACTCCTCGTCGTTTACCTGTATCACGTCGTCCAGAACCGAGAAATCCATCGTGGCCGGCAGAATATCCTCGCCGATTCCTTCGACTACATAGGTGCGCGCCTTGCCGATGTTGCCGGTCTTCCAGTACTCGTAATACAGCGACCCGTGCGGATCGACACCCACGACTTTCACGTTCGGATTCTGTTCTTTGAGAAACCGTCCCACGCCGGTCGCGGTGCCGCCGGTTCCGAGGCCACAGACAAAGTGCGTGATTTTGCCTTCGGAGTCCTTCCAGATTTCCGGGCCGCTGGTGCGGTAGTGGGCCTCGGGATTCGCGGGATTCTCGTACTGATTTGGGTAGTAGGCGTTGGGAATCTCTCGCGCCAGTTTTTTCGCGACCGAATAGTAGCTGCGCGGATCTTCCGGTTCAACCGCCGTCGGGCAGACGATCACTTCGGCGCCAAACGCTTTCAGGAGGTCGATTTTTTCGCGCGACTGCTTGTCCGTGGTCGTGAAGACGACCTTGTAGCCGCGCACCGCCGCGACCAGAGCGAGTCCCACGCCCGTGTTGCCGGAGGTCCCTTCGACGATTGTTCCACCGGGTCTCAACAGGCCCTTGCGCTCGGCTTCGTCAATCATCCAGACGCCGATGCGGTCCTTCATCGAGCCGCCCGGATTCAGGTAGTCCGCCTTCACATAGAGTTCGGCTGGGATATCCTTGGTTACGCGGTTCAGCCGGATTAAAGGGGTGTGGCCGATGGCTTCGAGAACGTTGTTGCACTTCACGAGGGAGAAACTCTCCTAGAAAGTCTTCCGGCAAACGGTAGCTTAGAGGCTTCACCAATCGCTGTCCAGCAGCAGTTTGGGTCCTCTGGCCGCAGATCGGCAGCCGCGTCGGCGGGGCGTGCTATGCTTTTCGAAGTATGTTGCCGGCCGCCTCCAACGCCGAGATGATTTTCTACGACGGCCATTGCGGCTTGTGCCACCGCGCGGTCAGGTTTGCGCTGAGGCACGACCGTTCGGGAAGCAGGTTTCGATTCGCGCCGCTGCAGGGCGCCTCGTTTCAATCGCTGGTTCCCGCAGACGCGCAAGCGGGCTTGCCGGACAGCGTTGTCGTGCTGACCCAGGACGGCGTCTTGCTGGTGCGTTCCAATGCTTTCCTTCACATTCTGCGACGTCTGGGCGGCAGGTGGGGGACTCTTGCAAGCGTGCTCGCGGTAGTCCCTCGGCCTCTGCGAGACATGTTCTATAATTTGGTCGCGCGGATTCGCTATCGTGTGTTTGGCACGCGCCTGGATTTGTGTCCGGTCGTGCCGCGCCATTTGCGCGCCCGCTTCTATCCTTAGTGCCAACGGGAGGAATCATGGATCGAAAAAACTTTTCATCCGGCGCGCCGTGGGAGCCAATTATCGGGTATTCGCGGGCTGTGCGTGTGGGTCCAAATATCTTCGTGTCGGGAACCACGGCGACGGGCGACCAGGGGCAGATCGTCGGCGTGGGCGATCCCTACGCGCAGGCCATTCAGGCCCTGCGAAACATCGAATCGGCGCTCGAGAAAGCGGGCGCAAAGATGTCCGACGTCGTGCGTACGCGCATGTTCGTCACACGCATCGCGGATTGGGAAAAGGTCGGAAGGGCGCATGGCGAGGTCTTCGGCGCGATTCGCCCGGCAACGGCAATGCTCGAGGTGAGCCGATTGATTGCCCCGAACATGCTGGTCGAGATCGAGGCGGACGCGATCGTCTCGGAAGCCTAGCATCGACTCGGCGCGAATTCCCTGCGCGGTCCTGCAAAATTTACGCACCCCTGCGGCACGACGCGCCAGTAAGTGTCCTGTTATCAGACACCCCTAGCCGTAGGGTTTGGAATTCCCCGTGCCTTAGTGATGGCGTCAGTTAATTCCACAATTCGTGCGAGACCCGACCACCCCTAGAACACGCACGGGTCTCGCACGCCCCTCGCTTCGAATCAATTGTTGCCTGTTTTCTTAGGAAGAAGCGTCGACGCTTGCCCGGATTTCCTGCCAGCGCTTGGGGCGTTTCTTGGCGTCCAGAACCTTCTTGCGGAGCCGGATGGATTTCGGAGTGACTTCGACGTACTCGTCGTCAGCGATGAACTCGATCGCTTTTTCAAGCGTCATTTCGCGCGGCGGGATCAGCCGGATGGCTTCGTCGGCCGAAGACGAACGCATATTGGTCTGCTTCTTTTCCTTCGTGATGTTTACGTTCATGTCGTCTTCGCGCGCATTTTCGCCGGCGATCATGCCCTCGTACACTTCAACCCCTGGTCCGACGAACATCTCGCCCCGCTCCTGGATGCCCCAGATCGCATAGGCAACCGAGACGCCGGCCCGGTCACATACCAGCGCTCCGGTCGGACGCATGGCCATGTCACCGGCATAGTCGGTCCAGCCTTCGAGCAGGGAATGAATCAGCGCGGTGCCGCGCGTGTCGGTGAGCAACTGGCTTCGCAGGCCGATCAACCCGCGCGAAGGAATGCTGAATTCCATGCGCACGCGGCCGGAATGATGGTTCACCATCTTTTTCATTTCGCCGCGGCGGCTGCCGAGCAACTCCATCACGATGCCGATGAACGATTCCGGACAATCCACAATCAGCAATTCCAGAGGCTCGATGCGACGCCCGTTTTCGGTGCGCACCACGATTTCCGGCTTGCCAACCATCAGCTCGTAGCCTTCCCGGCGCATCGTCTCGATCAGAATTGCGAGCTGGAGTTCGCCGCGGCCGAGAACGCGAAATGCGTCGGTCGCTCCAAAGTCCTCAACGCGCAGCGACACGTTTGTCAGCAGCTCTTTTTCCAGGCGTGCGCGCAGATCCCGCGAGGTTACATACTGGCCTTCGCGGCCGGCGAACGGTGAGGTGTTGATCGTGAATACCATGGTGAGCGTCGGCTCATCAATCAGCAGGGGCTCAAGCGGAGCGGGGTTCGCAAGATCGGTAATACTCTCGCCAATCTGAATTCCTTCCACACCGGCAATGGCCACGATGTCTCCGGCCACGACCTGCTCGGCTTCGTCGCGATCCAGTCCGCGAAAGGTGAACAGCTTGGTAATTTTCGTCGGCTGAATCGTTCCGTCCAGCTTCGAGATCGCGACTTCGGTTCCGCGCTTCAGGGTTCCCTGAAAAACGCGGGCTATTGCGAGGCGTCCCAGAAAGTCGCTGTAGTCAAGGTTAGTGACCTGAATCTGCAAGACTCCCGCAGGATCGCCCGCCGGAGGCGGAATTGAGGTAACGATCTGCTCAAACAGCGGCTGTAGCGTGGTGGAATCGTCGCCGACCTTGCGGTGGGCCACACCGGTCTTCGCATTCGTGTACAGGACTGGAAAGTCGAGCTGGTCTTCGGTTGCGTCCAGATCGATGAACAGGTCATAAATCTCATCAAGCACTGCGGCCGGGCGCGCGTCGGGCCGGTCGATTTTGTTCAGCACCATGATCGGCTGAAGTTTGGCGGCGAGCGCCTTCTGCAGGACATAGCGCGTCTGCGGCAGCGGGCCTTCACTCGCATCCACCAGGACCAGAACGCCATCGACCATGCGCAGCGCTCGTTCGACTTCGCCGCCAAAGTCGCTGTGGCCGGGCGTGTCCACGATGTTGATCTTGGTGTCGCGATAGGTGATCGCCGTGTTCTTTGCCAGAATCGTGATTCCGCGCTCGCGCTCGAGATCGTTTGAGTCCATCACGCGTGTGATGAGCTCCTGGTTTTCGCGGAAAATCCCGCTCTGACGCAGCATGGCGTCGACCAGGGTCGTCTTGCCATGGTCCACATGGGCGATGATGGCGATATTGCGTACCGGTGTCGTCATGAGTTTAACGGCATTCCTGCGGCCAAACGGAACGGGCTGCAAGTGCGGTCTTGCGGCCCCAGTGAACTCCAAAGCAGGATTTGCGGGAGCTACAAACGCAGATCTATTTTAGCACGGGCGCGAGTGGTCTGCCATCTCTTGGCGGCGGGATTTCCTGGTTTCGCGGGCGAAAAAAAAGCCCCGTCCTTCCCGAATCCGGGAAGGACGGGGCTCCGGCTGTCTCCCCGGATGATCTCCGGCGATTAGAACAGTAACTTCAAGCCGAACTGCATCACGCGCGGCGTGGTCGAAGTTGATGTGATCTCTCCGAACGTCGAAGGCGTATTGGCGTCAACGCCGAACGGCGGATCGAATTGCGGATGGTTCCAGATGTTGAAGGATTCGACGCGGAATTGCAGCGTTCCGCCTTCCCACAACTTGGTGTCCTTGATTACGGCCAAGTCGAAGTTGAACTGGCCGGGACCGGAGATGAGTCCTACTGCATCATCTCCCCATCCAGTACCTGCGCCCGTGAACTTCGCGCCGGGATCTCCGGGACCAAGCCCACCAACGGCCTCGCCGCAAGGATCTGTTGCGCTACCGCCCGGGTTAGGGATTCCGCCGATGCAGGGCAACGGCGTGGGAGAGAACGTGATACCGCTGCCTGTACCGAAGGCCGCATCGTTAACCCATCCGTTCATTGCCCGGGAAGTGGTGCTCCCGGAACTGGCAGTCGGGATACCGGACTGACACACTCCTTGTGTATTGCAGTTGACCGGGTCTGCAAGTTGCGCCCGGGTGTTTGCCGATCCCGCGCTGTAAAAGATTGAACCACCGAGTGAGTTGACGACGCTGAAGGGCAGGCCGTCCTGGATCGTGGTGACTCCGGAAACACTCCATCCGGAGAGCAGGCGTTCCGACACGCCGTCCCGGTGCCTGAACGGGAGATCGTACACGTAGGAAATGACGACTCGCTGCGGACGGTTGAAGGACGACAGCCCATACTGCTGTCCCAGATTAAGGGGGTTGTTGCTGTTCGACGCGCCGTAGAGAACTTCACCCGGCGGGTTGATGCCGCTGCCGGCTTCTGCAGTGTTGATGTTTGTGAGGCCCTTGCTCCAAGTGTAGGCGACTTGCAGCAGCAGGCCGTGCGAGAACTGATGCTTGAGTTGAGCCTGCAGGCTGTTATAGAGCGAGTCGCCGTTGGTGTCCGTGGTGGCTAGCCCGCCGTCCGCGGAGTAGCCAATAACGGGCACGCGAGTGTTGGCATTGGCTGTTGTGTTGTAGAGGATCGGGTCCGGGTTGCCGACATTCCATGGGATTGAACCTCCCACCATGCTCTCGTTTTGGGCGTCGGTCGGACCATTGGGAGCGCCCGCCACGAGGTGTGCAAGGTTGATATCCTGAGAATAATTGTAGAGGTGGATGCCGTGGCTTCCGACGTAGCCCACGTCGACAATCCAGCCGTGAGCCAACTCATACTGAAGATCCAAGCTGTACTCCTGGGTCAAAGGCAGGCGGTTCGCCATCTGCTGGGAGTCGGCCGTGTACCCGAGTCCGGAAGAAATCACGCAGGAGCCACTACCTACGACCGTTTCGGTGCAGCCGGCACCGGCGGTGTTGTATTCATATCGCGGCGTCCAGACCAGCGGCCCGGCGCCTGCAGCGAAAGGATCGTGAACCGTGTCCGCGAAACACGCCGGGCATGGACCGGACCCTGATCCGGAATAGGGAGGGAGGTTGAGCTGGTTATCGATCAGTAGGTTGCCGTAAATGCGATCGTAGAACATACCGTAACCTGCGCGGACAACGAACTTCTCACTCAGAGGTTGCCACGCCACGCCGATGCGCGGGGCAAAGTTGTCTAGCGGTGTGCCCGGCACCAGCGTCTTGTTGCTGTTGACCAGAACGCCCGTCGCACCGCCAGGCGCAGTGAGCCCGAAATCCTTCACGTCGAAGTTCGAAGGCACCACAAAACCTGTGAGCGTGCCCGTCGGACCCAGCGCTTGGAAGGCGGAGTACGAGTTGGTCTTTTGCAGCTGGGAATTCCATTCGTTCGCAAACTGGCCGCTCTTGTCGTCTGGGAACCCGTCGTACTCCCACCGCAGGCCGAGGTTTACGGTGAGCTTCCTGCTGACCTTGATGTCGTCCTGAGCGTACCAATCAAACGCATTGATTCGGTTGTAGTGCGTCAAAGTACCCTTGAGACCGAATCCTAGGAGAATTCCTCCGTTTGCTGTTTGGGGCGTGCCGTCGCTGTAGGCGGGGTCTTGCTTGAAAATGCCGGAGCTGCTCGTCAGGAAGTCAGCGGTGCTGTACATCAGCAGCTCGCCGCGCCCGGAAGACGGAATGGTGTTGTTGTAGAGAATGCGCTCACCGTCGAAACCGAACCGCAGAGCGTGTTTTCCATGATTCCAGGAAAGCTGATCTCCAAACTGATAGGTATTGATGTAGTTGGTGGAGATCATGGAGAAGTTTCCACCCTGGCTCCAAGGACCGGTCGGGGACCCAATTCCCAAAATATCGAACATCGGCACGATGTTGAGCTCCGGATATTGTTTGGCAAGTGCCGGAGTCACTGTCCCGCAGGACGCGCCGTTGTTCACGAGCGGAATGATGCTGCCAACCGTTGAAAAGTTACACGCTTCCAGGGGGTTGGGATCGGTGTTGTCCTCAACGTCGCGGTGGTAGGCAACTCGGGCCTCGTTCACCAGGTTGCTGGTAAGCACGGATGTCAACTTCAGCTGGGCAACGTAGTTGGTGTAATGGGCGTCTGCTGGAGCGCCAGGATTGCAGTTACCTGCCGAGATGAAGCAGTTGAATGGCTGGACTTGGGGATCGCTCGAGGTGAAGAATTTTTCTGAGAGCGTGTTCTTGCTCGACAGCACATAGTCGGTGTTGGCCATGTACTGGTTTTCGTTGGCCACGATCGGAATCGAGATCCCGATGTTGCAACCGGTATCGGTCGTCGGGACGCCCTTGCAGGTTGCAGGGGCACTCGGGAAATAGAATCCCTTGTTGAATCCGTTCTTAATGAGACCGGGGGCCTGAAGCAGTGCGATCGCCGTGTTCGTGATATTCGATCCGTCCGGTGCGACTGTTTCTCCTGTCCCAACGCCTGTATTGCACAGCGGTAGGGTTGCCGGGACGATAAAGAACGGGTCGCACGTCCCGAATGCGGTTCCTCCGAACACACTGCCCAGATATGCCCGATAGGAGCCTGGGCCAGTGGCCGGTCCCGTCAAGTGGCGAGGATCACTGGGGTCGGCCGGGTCACTCCAAGGAAGCAGTTGTACGTTCGACTCGTAGCCTGACGCGAAACCGCTTGTGCCGATTCCATTGACCTGCCGGATGCCCTGATAGGAACCGAAAAAGAAGATCTTGTCCTTCTTGATCGGACCTCCGATCGTTCCTCCAAACGTGTTCTGCTTCAGAGTTTGTGGTGTATTGGCCTCATCGAGGGCTTCCTCGGTTCGCTTATAGAAGAAATCATTCGCGTTAAAGAAATTGTTGCGATTGAACTCCCAGATATCGCCGTGGAATTGGTTCGTGCCGCCCTTGGTGACGACGGTTACGTTCGCCCCTGGATTGCGGCCGGAGCTGGCATCGTACTGCGAGGTCTGTACCTTGAATTCTTGAATGGAGTCCGGGTTGGGGATGGCGATACCGGGGTAGCTGCCGGTCTGGCCCGCAGTGCCGCTCACGTAGTTGACGATCGAGCCGCCGTCCATCGAATAGTTGTTCTGGTTTTCTCTCGCGCCATTGGCGGCCACGTCCACGGTTCCATTGCCAACCGACGATGCTGTGGTCACGTTGCTCACGACGCCGGGAGAAAGATTGATGATCTGCGTGTAGTTCCTGGAAACGAGCGGAAGGTCGACCACTTCTTGCGAGCCCACGACCTCACCATTGGTCACGTTCTGAGTCTGAATCGTCTCGGCCGTGGATTCGACGGTGACTTGCGTCGCCTGACCGCCGACCACTAGCCTCTGATCAAGGACTGGCGTCTCGGTGACGTTCACCAAGATCGAGGGGACTTCAGAGGTCTTGAAGCCCGAGGCCGAGAAGCTCACCGAGTAATATCCCGGCGGCAGCAGCGCGAATTTATAAGAACCGCTTGAATCAGTGGTCGTCGTGCGGGTCTGGCCCGTGCCGACGTTGGTGGCCGTCACGGTCGCACCCGAGACAACGCCGCCAGACGGATCAGTGACCGTTCCGGTAAGTGAGCCCGTCGAAGACTGGGCCCAAACTGGCGAGGTGCAAGCAACTAATAGTGCAAGGCAAAGAAAGAGCGAGAAGACAAACTTCGACCAAACGAGATTCTGATTCATGAAAAGCCCCCTAGTTTTTGTTTCAGTACCCACCCAGGTACCTCTAAATCCACCTGCCCATTCAGATTCTTTGGCCATTCACGCAATCGTTTGCGGCGCCAGCCACCCTGAATGACGCGTCCTCGGATTCAACCTTCGCCACCCGCGAGGCAAATCCGTTAGAAGCGTCTCAGCATTTCGTCGCTGGCGCAATTTGCGTGTACCAGCCGTGTGTCACAAAGGACACTGATCTACAACCGTTGCTTTTACTATTCGCCCTCTGACTTTGTCAAGGTAATTGGACATACGTCCCCTCTATCGATATATGGTCTCTGATCTTGAAATTGCGGGCACGTAATGTTCTGGTCAATCGCATCGGTTCTTTGCCTCGGATTCTTCGGTCTTGAGCAGTCGAAGGCCCGGTGCGGGCCCGACTGCGCTGTCGGGCGTTTCTGGCTCGTTCCTGTCACTCGGACACTGGCATGGGATGAATGACGACACCCCGCGCATTCTAATGGACACATTCAGCCATACGCAGTTATAACCAACTGCAAGGAGAACGAAGAAATGACGACTGCGCAGACCCCAGGGGAGCGGAGTGGTGCGAGGCAAGGCGTTCGCACGTACAATTGGATCCCGAGGAAACGTTCCAGTGGTAGCGATCCTTCCGCGAGGAAATATACGCTCAACAGCCCCCTCTATCAAAGACCCGGGTACCTGCTTTGGCGCGCGCGTCATATTGCGGACTCGATCTTCACCTTCGAGTGCCGCGAATTCGGCATCACGTCTTCTCAGTACGTGGTGCTGGCGGTGGTGAAGGACACCCCGGGCTCTGATCAGGTCAGCATTTCCCGGATCGCGGGCCTGGACCGGTTCACGACCGCACTCGTATTATCCAACTTGATCAAGCGCAAGCTGATACTGCGTGAACGGTCGGCAAGCGATCGCCGCCGCTACAGTCTCAGGCTCAGCCCGCAGGGGTTTGAGACCCTGAAACGCATTCTTCCCGGCGCCGCTCGCGCGCGGGCGCGTCTGTTGTCGCCGTTGACGCGGCACGATCAAGGGGTTTTCATTCGTACGCTGCAGAAGCTGGTCACATCGCTCAATGATGACGCCCGCGCACCGGTCGATGAAGGCGCGCTGCCGCACATGCGAACGAAGGTGGACCGCAGCGCAAGAAAGAAATAGAACCAGTCTCAAGGCTGCAGGTCCGGGGGGAATGGCCGGGTGGGTCTCTTAGGATTCCGAAGGACCGAACGAGACCCGATGGGCCTCCGGCCCCGACGCGATCACCACTGCGCCTAGCGCGAACGCCAGGGCCGCAAACGCCCCCATCGCCTCGCCGTATCCGAAGCGACGGCTCAACACCGCCTCGATGACCGGTGCGCTTGAGGCGACCAGCACACCCAGCTGATAGGCAAACCCGGGGAAAAATCCGCGCAGCGGGCCGGGAGAGAGTTCGTTGATGTGCGCCGGGATCACGCCAAAGGCCCCCTGCACCATAAACTGCATCAGGAACGCGCTCGTCGCGATCAGGGCGACCACGCGCGGCCCGAAAACCCAGAGCGGAACTATCAGAATCGCAAGTAAGGCGGACGTGATCATCGCGCGCCGCCTGCCACGCCTGTCGGAATAGAGTCCAACGAGAATTCCTCCGGCGATCGCACCCAGCATCGATACGACGCTGATAATGGCTGTCGTGCGCGGATCAAAATGTAGCTGGTGCTGAAGGAATGTTGGATAGAGGTCCTGCGTGCCGTGCGACATGAAATTCATCATGGCCATCAGCAGCACCAGATACAAGAAGCGCTTCCAGTTTGCCTGGACGGCGCGGAAATATTCACCCCAGCCCATCTTCTTGGCAGCCGTGGCCTTCCACGCCTCGCTTTCTTTCACCTTGGCGCGGATAAACAGCGTCAGCAGCGCGGGCAATCCTCCGATGAAGAACATCGGCCTCCAGCCCCAGTGCGGGAACACCGTCCAGAAGGCCACTGCCGCCAACAGATTGCCGAGCGCGTAGCCCTCCTGCAGCAACCCTGAAAGCATTCCGCGCCACTTCGCAGCCACCGATTCCATCGCAAGCGACGCGCCCACACCCCATTCGCCGCCCATCCCTATGCCATAGAGCAACCTCAGAATCAGGAACACGCGAAAGCTGGGGGCAAACCCTGAAACCACTTCGACAGCCGAATAAAACAGGACATCCACCATCAGCGGGAGCCGGCGGCCATAGCGGTCCGCCATCAACCCGAACAGGATTGCGCCCACGGGCCGCATCATGAGGCTCGCGGTAATCGTAAAGGTCATTTCCGCAACGGTTTTGTGAAACTCGGAGGCGACCTGCGCAAGGACATAGGTAAGGATAAAGAAATCAAAGGCATCGAGCGTCCAGCCAAGAAAGCCGGCAATCACAGCATTGCGCGAGTTCGCATGCTCGGCTTGTGACATCGTGGCTACAGACGTCGAGCTCATTTCGATCGGACGAGCGCTTCGCCCGCTCCGACCGCCGAAGGGATCAACACGGCATCTGTGACGCGCGCGACTTGCGACATTTGGGCGATGTCATGGACCCGAACGATGTGAGCACCGCCCAGGATGCTTGCAGCAACCGCGGCCGCCGTGCCCCACAATCGCCCGTCTTCAGGCGCGCCTCCCAGGGCCTTGCCGAGGAAACCCTTTCGCGATGCTCCGACCAGCAGCGGATAGCCAAGGCGCGCGAGTTCCGGGAGTTTTTGCAGCAACTCAAAATTCTGGGCGGCGCTCTTGCCAAAACCGATGCCGGGATCGATTACGATCTGCGATTTTGGGACTCCCGCGCGGCGGGCTATGACTATCGCGGAGCGCAGGCCGCTTGCGACGTCCCGCAGCACGCTGGGCGCGAACGGCTTTTTCTGCATCGTCGGCGGCTCGTCACGCATGTGCATCAAGATGAGCGGCAGCTTGCGTTCGGAGGCGACCTCCGCCAGACGCGGGTCGGCGCGCAGAGTGGTCACATCGTTGAGAATTTCGGCGCCCTGGCGTGCTGCGGCTTCGGCAACTTCCGCTTTGCTCGAGTCCACGGAAATCGGAATGCCGAGCCGGCCGCGAAGTTTTTCGAGCACGGGAAGAATTCGCCGCATTTCTTCGGCCGCGGAAATTCCCTCCGAGCCGGGTCGCGTGGATTCTCCTCCGATGTCCAGAATGTCCGCGCCGGCTCGTTCGATCTCAAGGGCGCGGGCAACGGCCGCATCGGCGTCAAAATACATCCCGCCGTCTGAAAAGCTGTCCGGCGTCACGTTCAGCACGCCCATCACCAGCGTGCGCTCCCCGAGCAGCAGAGTCCGCGACGGCAGCCGGAGCCGGAACCGTTTCCGCCTGAACATGGTCCGCTATTGAATCACGATTGTTCGCGAAACGTTAAGGCAATGAGCGAAGACTACGGCGTTGCCGGAACGTAGTAGGCGGCGCGGTGCGAAACTTGCGCGCCCGGTTGGTCCCGGATCTCCACGCGAAGTGAATGCCAGCCGGGACGGACGCCGCTCGCGCCTGGATCCGGATAAAACCCCAAGTTGTATTCCGCGCGGATCTTCTGTGCGATTTCCCGGAAGGTGTCGGCCATCGTCTCAGTCTCGCGAAGAAAATATAGCTGGCCGCCCGAGCGGCGCACCAGCTCGGCCAGATACAGCGTGTAGGCAGGAATCCCCAACCTGCGCGCCTGGGTTGTGATGAGCGTCGAGTCAGCGTGCGCCCCGAGCCATTCCGGGGTCATTACCTTCGGGCGGTTTTCGGTTGATACTGCGAAAATCTGAATGTCTTCGGCGGCAAGTTTTCGAACGACGTCGTCAAACGTGAGCCGGTTGGCAGCTTCGCCTGGCGCAGGCGCGGCGCTCTCTGGGTCAAGCGTGAGGCTCAGGCCGCTGTCCTGACCATCGGTCAACAGCAGGATCGCCTTGCGTCCCGTATGGCCGGCGAACAGCTCGCGGGCTGCGAGATAGACCGCCTCGTAGATGTTTGAGCCGCCCGTATCGCCCAGCAGCGCCCGCACGTCCACGCGCCCGACAGCGCTGCGGATCTGTTCGCGCACGTCCGAGAATGGGAGCTGCAGATACGTGTGTGCGGCGAAATCTACTACTGCCGCCTGGTCCAACGGCGCAAGCGCGTCAATCAGCGTGTCAGAGGCCTGTTTCATTTCCTCGGAATCACGCAGTACGCTCGGGCTTGCGTCAATCACCAGCGCCACGCTCGCAGGCGCATTTGAGGCGTCGAAATAAGCGATCGGCTGCTCAACGCCATCCTCGAAGATCCGGAAGTCCTGCTTCCCGAGCCCGGGCACGGCCGAGCCGTCTGCTGTTGAAACGATGCAGGTCACGGGCACCATCTGCGTGAGGACCTGCATGGGGTGCGAACCTGGTGGCGCGTGGCTCGGCGCTTCGGCCGCCGCAGCCGTTGCAGGTGTCGCGCGAAGCTCGCCAGTGACCGGGTCGCGCGTCCATACCAGGGCCTTGTCGAGCTGGCGCGGCCGAGGAAGCTTCTGAGCTTTCTGAGTGGGCTTGCCTTGAGGATGGCCGCTAGCAGTCGCCGCAAGCGCCGCGGCGAGTGTAAACAGCGCCGCCAGGGCTGCAACCCGTAGGGCTCGCATCAAGAGGGTCAGTCGAGGTCGAAATCCCGGATCGGTTTTTCGATCGGTGAGTCCTTGGCCTTCTTCAAGCCTTCGGCAAACTTGCGAGCGAGCACATCCTGTTTGGTTCGCTCGGCTTCAACCGATGCGCGGAATTTCGCTTCGACGGAATCGTCGTGGTCGCGGAGCAGCTTTGCGGTATCGTCCAGATCAACCGATGGTGGCCTGACGGGAGCGACGTGAGCGAGGACAACGCCGAGCGTCCGGTCCACGGTCAATTTCGCGTGGCAGCAGGGGCAGTCAACCTCAAAAGTGTCCGCAGGGCGGTTTGCCATGCGGCTATTCTACGCCAATTTTCCCGCAGTCAAGAGTCTGGAGGACGCAGGAAACCCGCAAGGACTGGGCCTGGCGGAACGACGGTTTAGGGGCAACGTTTCACCTGGACGAGGGGCTATCCAGACGCTAAACCCCGCTTGCCCCTTTGATTGAAACCAGTAACGATCGGAATCTATGCCGGCGCTGGCTTTTCGCCCTTGGCCAGGCCAGGAATCGGCCGGGGCTCAGGACGCAGCGTGATCTGTGGTTCTCTGGTCGTGACAGGAGGCGCGGTCGGAGGAGGAATCTTGTCCGGCAGCGTCTTGCCTTCCATCAGGAGCTTTAGTTCGGTCGCGTCCAGCACTTCGCGATCCAGCAGAGCGCGAGCCACGCGTTCCAGCGCATCGCTATGGGTTTCAAGAATCTGGCGCGCACGCGAATAACCCATGTTGACGATCCCGCGAACCTCGACGTCAATCTTGATCGCCGTGTCCTCGGAGTAGTCACGGTGCTGGGCGATTTCACGGCCGAGGAAAATTGCCTCTTCTTTCCTTCCGAAGGTCAGCGGCCCGAGCGAGCTCATGCCCCACTCGCACACCATCTGGCGGGCGATTTCGGTCGCGCGCTCGATGTCATTGCCGGCGCCGGTGGTGATGTGGTTTAGGAAAATCTCCTCGGCAGCGCGTCCGCCCATCAGCACGGCCAGCTGCGACTCAAGAAACTCCTTCGTGTAGGTGTGTTTGTCGTCGATGGGCAGCTGCATGGTGACGCCCAGCGCCATGCCGCGCGGGATGATCGTGACCTTGTGCAGGGGATCTGCACCCGGGGTCTTGGCTGCAACCAGCGCGTGGCCGGCCTCGTGGTATGCCGTGTTCTTCTTTTCCTCATCCGACAGAATCATGGACCTGCGCTCGGCGCCCATCAGGACCTTGTCCTTGGACATCTCAAAGTCCACCATGGCGACGAATTTCCGGTTCATCCGGGCCGCCCACAGGGCCGCCTCGTTTACCAGATTCGCCACGTCCGCACCGGAGAATCCCGGAGTTCCGCGCGCAATCACGGACAGATCGACGTCTTCAGACAGAGGTACCTTGCGCGTATGCACGCGCAGGATTTCTTCGCGTCCGCGGACATCGGGCCGTGGCACCACGACGCGGCGGTCGAAACGGCCCGGGCGCAAAAGCGCCGGGTCAAGAACGTCGGGCCGGTTGGTGGCCGCAATCAGGATCACGCCTTCGTTTGATTCAAAACCGTCCATTTCAACCAGAAGAGCGTTCAGCGTTTGCTCGCGCTCATCGTGGCCGCCGCCAAGTCCGGCACCGCGATGGCGTCCGACGGCGTCGATTTCATCAATGAAGATGATGCACGGGGCGTTTTTCTTGCCCTGCTCGAACAGGTCGCGGACGCGGCTTGCGCCGACGCCGACAAACATTTCAACGAAGTCGGAACCCGAAATCGAGAAGAAAGGAACGTTCGCTTCGCCGGCAATCGCTCGGGCGAGCAAGGTCTTGCCCGTTCCGGGAGGTCCGACCAGCAGTACGCCCTTGGGAATGCGCCCGCCCAGCTTCTGAAACTTCTGCGGATCTTTCAGGAAGTCGATGATCTCGTAGAGCTCTTCTTTGGCTTCATCGATTCCGGCCACGTCCTTGAATGTAGCCTTTTTCTGCTGCGCGGTCAGAAGGCGCGCGCGCGACTTGCCGAAGCTGAGTGCCTTGTTCCCACCGGCCTGCATTTGCCGCATCATGAAAATCCAGATGCCCACGATCAGCAGAATCGGCGAGAAGTTGATCAGCAGGCTGACCCAGTTCGCTTCCTTTACTTCCTTGTAGTTGTACAGGACACCTTTGTCCTGCAGAACCTTGGTGACATCGGTGATGGCGGTGTTGGCGACCGTCACGCCGCGGAACTTGCTGCCGTCCCGGTATTCGCCCTGGAGTTCGGCGCTGTTGGGCGACAGTTCGATTGAGACGTCCTTGACGTTGCCGCTGTCCACCTTGGCGAGGAAATTGGAATAGCTGGGCTCGTCTTCTTTCGCGGCCGGGCCGCCCCGGGAAGCCATCTCCCACAGGACAAACGCGAGCGCGATCATCATGGCCCAGAACAAAACTGTGCGTACTGTTGAGTTCACCGGATTACCTCACCCTCTGGATACTTTCCTGCGAGATCTTGCGCGTCGCGCCCTGCCGCTTGCGCGCGAAACTCTGGACGCAACGTAAGGCAGATTCCGAAACAATCCACCTTCGCCGCTCAGCCCATAACCTACCCATTCTTTAGATGCAGCCGCGAAGCCAGTGTATTCAGCTTTTAGGTTAACTTTGCGCGAGGCGGGCTTGTCAAACAGAACCGCCAGACGAAGCGTGCGCGGGCTGCCTTCTTCCAGACGTTTCAGCAGAAAATCCTGCGTCACGCCGGTATTGAGCACCGCATCCACCACCAGCACGTCGCGGCCGCGAAGCGAAGGCGCCGTGCTGAAAAAAATCTCGCGGTACTCCTGCCCGCCGAATCGCACATCGCGCATTTCCGAGCGCACGAAGTGGCAGGAGACCGGCCGGGAAATCTCGCGCACCAGGTCCGCGGCGAACAGGAAAGAATTCTCCAGCACCACGACCACGTCAACAGTCCGCCCTGCGTAGTCCTTGGAAATGGCGCGGCCCAGCTGGCCCACCCTCGTCGCAAGGCGCTGTCGAGTAAACGCGACTCTCATCGTCCCCTCAAAGCTGAACTTCCTCGATTACCACGCCGGCCCGAGTGTCTTCCCGGACGCAAAACTCATCCGCCGGAGGCAAACCGCGCGCCCAGACTACGCGCCCGCAGCTTTCCAGCACCGGCCAGCAGGCACGGTCCCGAGTCGGAACACGTCCCGCCAGGAACATCTCCTTGAGTTTCTTCAGCCCACGGCGTCCCTGCGGCCGATATGCGTCCCCGGGCCGCCAGCTCCGCAAAATCAGCGGCTCGCGGAGCAAATTGGCGTCAAGAACCGCGCTATCTCTTTTAGTGTCGCGCTCTGAGACAGACCAGTCAATCACTTTCAGGCAGAAGCGCCTGTTCAGTTCTGGAACTAAAACAGTCGCGACGCCATGCGCGGGCAGGTTCACCACATATAGGTACGCATTCTCCCGGGCAGCGGTTTCCGGAGGGTGCGCGAGATCACTTGTTCTGCGAGCGCGCGAGAAAACCAGCTCTCCGAAGTTCCTTTCAACCCGAACACCGCCGGGAAGTTCGGCGCGACGCCCGCTCCCCTGTGTCCGGGCAAGATCAATCACCTGCGCTACGTGGACCTCGCTCAGCCCGCCCGCACTCCCGCGCAGCTCGCGATACAGTTGCCGAACCAGGCGCTCGGTCAACGTGCGCAGCGCATCGGGTTCTGCCGCGGACGACAAATCAAGCGGAGAGAGCAGGTCCTGAACGCGGATCAGTAGTTTTGCTTCGTCGGCCCGGACCAGAGCATCGAAGCGGTCCTTGACCAGCGCGTTCCAGAAAGTCTCCTGTTCGCGCGCGAGTCCTGCCAGCCTTGAGAGTCGGTCGACCGCCTGCCGAGAGAAATCGCGTTCAAGCAACGGCAGGAGTTGCTCGCGAATCCGCGCGCGCTGCCTGGTTAGATCGCGATTGGTTGAATCTTCGCGCCAGTTCTGCCCGAGGTGCCGCAAATACTCCCGCAGATGCTCGCGGCGCTCACCGAGCAGCGGTCGCACGACAGAACCTAGCGCGGGATAGATTCCCGCAAGGCCAGCCGGGCCGGTCCCGCGAAGAATGTGCGCCAGAACCGTTTCGGCCTGGTCGTCCGCCGTGTGGCCGACAACGATGCGTGTCGCTCGACCCTCGGCGACCACGCGCTCGAAGAACGCATACCGGAGACGCCGGGCGGCGTCTTCCAGATTCCGCCTGCCGGCCGCAGCCGCAGCGGCAACGTCTTCGCACCCCGCGATGCATTCAAGTTTGCGGTCACGTGCAAGGTCCTGGACAAAACGGGCGTCCGCCTCCGATTCCGTGCCGCGAAGTTTGTGATTGAAATGGACGACGACCAGAGTGATGCCAAGCCTGTCACGCAGGGCCTCGAAGATCCGGAGAAGCGCGACTGAATCCGCGCCCCCTGAAACAGCCACACCCGCGCGGTCGCCAGGCGCGAGCATTCGCACGTGACGAATGGCATCAAGCACGCGATTTTCAAGTGACTTCACCGAGCGCATAGATCCGGCCGGAAATTCGAGCCTGTGTCTATGGTAGCAGCCGGTTGAGGTAGGGTCGAGCGACGGCGGAGCTACAGGTGGTCGCCGGCCTGCTCCGCGAACAGGCTGCGGCTGGACGAGATGCATCGATCGAGCACCACGGATGCAAAATGCGAACAGCTGGTGCCCTCGGATCCGGCCCAAGCGGTCACGTGGGGATACATCGGGCCGAACACGCGACCCAGGTATTGCACCAGGCGGTAGTAGGTCACGATGGCACGGACGCCGGTCCTGTCGGCGTCATGCGTGGGGCACAGGCGAACCAGCTGCAGCACCCGGTCAAAGTCCCCAGCCACCGGGGTCGCGCCTTCCATGCCGGTAAGCGCCAGGACGCGCGACGACAACTCAACCTTGCCGGCGGAGGCCAGGACCGACCGGCAGTAAGAGATAAAAATTTGCACCAGTGCGGCGAGCGAAACGACAGCAATGAGTGTTGCAATCATTCAGATTTCACGGTAACTCGGATTTCGTTGCCTTCCGGTCGCGAAAGAAAGAGGTCAGCGTCACGAGGCAATTACCGCTCGCAGTCAACCCACGCTTGTTTCGCCCCTCACCGGCCCGTCAGTCGTTTTCAGCTTTGTGTAACAACGTAAAATAGCCTCTCGCTGCGTAGTGGGTCAATGTTACCTAGGTACCAGTTGGCGGCGCATCGCCCGGCGGCAGGCTCGATTGCTCTAGTCCAGATACTTCACGAAAACAACCTCGTTCTGGGCCTCGTTGTAGAGCAGTTCGTCGACTTTCGCCTGCACCAGGACGAGTCCGAACCCACCGGGGCGAAGCCCTTTCTGCTCGCGGATCAGACCGTGTTCGATGGGCTGGTCTCCGTGAGTGATCGCGGCGTGATCCAGGTCTGCGAACTTGAATCCGGGGCCCGGGTCGGAAATGCGGTAGAGCAGCATCCGTTTGGCGCGCAGGTAGGAGATCCGGACCTTGCGCTTGGGATTGAGTTTGCCGCCCCATTCAATCGCGTTCATCAACAGCTCGTGAAAGGCCTGGGCTACCGAGATGCGCAGATCATCGGAGAGCCCGGTGTCCAGATGCTCCATAAACGATTCAAGGCGCGTACCGGCTTCAAGCGAACATGGGACCAGAAGCTCGACCCATTCCGGCCGCGCCGAAATCACCTCGATCGGGAGAGTGCGCGACTTCTCACCGAGCGACGTCCGCACCATCGTCATCAGTGCCTCCCGATCGATGGGCTTTTTAATGTAGTGATGAGCGTGATCCCTCACAGCAGCCAGAAGCGTGCCGGGCGTGTCGTCCGAGGTGATGACGATTACCTTGGGGCGAACCTTTTTCTTGCGCATGGCGGCCAGCACCTCGAGGCCGCTCATTTTCGGCATCCAGACGTCGAGCAGAACCAGGTCGAATTTCGTCTTTTGGAGTTTTTTCCAGGCCGCGTCGCCATCGGCCACCACGGTGACCGCAAATTTCTCGGCGCGTAGGATTTGGGAGATCCAGGTCCGGATCGTAAGGTCGTCGTCCGCCACTAAAATGCGCTTCAAGTTTCCTCCCGAGACTCACACGCCGGAAGTGCCACCCAATCATTCGATGTTTCGGCTTCGACCACTCGCCGGGCGCCAAGACAGCCGACGCCTCTCGTCCTCAAGGTGCCACAAGTGTACCCCGCGGCGGATCTGTTTTTGGGCCCGACAACAACCCGTGACACGCAGGTATAAGGGCAGTCTGTAAGATTTCCTGTTGAAAGTGGGGATAAAAAGAAAGAGGGTGTCTCCCAACGACTCTGCCTTGGCGGGCAGAAAGGAGACACCCCATGTCATCAGATAACGGGAGATTAGCATTACAGGAAGTGGTGGAACAAG
>DATNKU010000023.1:0-103323 GCA_035603235.1 Candidatus Cybelea sp.
GGAAGCGCAAGGCGCGCTGATTTGAACCTCGACCGACGAGACTTGTAGCCGCGCCCGCGCGTTTTGCCGCCGGCGTGCCGGATGTACTACGATGAACGCCCATCAGCGATGCCACCGTCTGGAACTTTGCCGATCCTGACCCGCCTCCTGCGGCGGCGCAGCGACTCGCCGCAAGCCTCTCGCAGGAAGCGCGACCGGCAACGAAACCTAGCTCCCATCCGGAATGGTGGCGCGAGCATCCAGGCGTCTGGGCAAAGCCAGAGCTCAGGCGAGCTACGTCCGCTCGAGGATGCCAAAGCGTCTCCCGGCTTGTGGCCCGTCGCCGCCATCTGTGCTACCGCCTGCCTGGGCCTGTTGATTATGGAGTTTGGCGGGAGCGAGCCGACTTTCGGATCGTTATTCCCACCGCCGGCTCACGGCTTTGATCCCTACTGGGTGCTACGCGTCAGGGCCTGGTGGGTCGGTTCGATCCTGATCGGGTTCCTCGCGCTGCCTTCTCTGTTGATGTTTTGCTTGCCCGGCTGTCGCCTGCGGGATTGCAATCTGTCGTTCCGCGGATTCCGCGAGCATTTTTGGATCTACGTCGGTCTGTACGGCGCGGTACTTCCTGTGATTTGGATTGTCTCGCTGTCGCCGTCCTTCTACATGTTTTATCCGATGTACGGTCAGGCCGGCCGTTCCTGGTTCGACCTGCTGGTGTGGGAGGGAATGTATGCCGGCCAGTTCGTCGCGCTAGAGTTTTTCTTTCGCGGATTCCTGGTGGGAGGACTCAGCAGGTACATCGGAATCTTTGCCGTTCCGGTGTCGGTGATCCCCTACATGATGATCCATTTCACCAAGCCGCTGCCGGAGGCTGCGGCCTCGGTTGTCGCGGGGTTCGTTCTGGGATATCTGGCATGGAAGACGAAATCCATCTGGGGAGGAGTGTGCGTTCACTGTGGCGTCGCGGCCACCATGGATATACTGGCGCTCGCGCACAAAGGCCAGCTGCCCTGGCTGCACACCTAGCACGCGAGCGATTGAAGTGCGCTGCCACCATCCTTTGCGGCCGGCATGGTGATGTACTACGATAAGCGCCCGCCGATGAGCGACAATACTCCTCAGGAATCGAGCGATCCCACGAGCAGCATGCTCTGGGAATACTGGTATCCCGCGCTGCGAAGCGACCAATTGCGGGCACGCAAACTTGAGCGCGCGATGCTGCTTGAAGTACCGCTCGTGCTGGGACGCGATTCCGTCGGAAAACCGTTTGCGCTGCGCGATGTATGCCCGCACCGCGCCTTTCCTCTTTCGTTTGGCCGGTTCGATGGTGCGTCAGTCGAGTGTGCCTACCATGGCTGGCAATTCGACGCGCACACCGGGCAGTGCCGCCACATTCCTTCGCTCACGGCGGATTCAAAGCTCAAATGCGACCGCATCCATGCCGGTAGCTTTCCCTGCCAGGAGCGCGACGGCTACATCTGGGCGTTCATGGCGAATTCCGAAGGTCGCGCCGCCCAAGCGACCTCCGCTCCGGCTCCGCCCACACCCGAACTTCCCACGTTTAGCCCACGCTACCAGATGGCGCGTCTCTGGGCCGATCTGCCGTGCAGCGTGGACCACGGCATCATCGGATTGATGGACCCTGCTCACGGTCCTTTCGTGCATCAGGCGTGGTGGTGGCGCAGCAGGAGAAGCATCCGCGAGAAAGCCAAACAGTTCGAGCCGATTCCCAACGGTTTTCGCATGAGCCCGCACGCACCCTCCGCCAATAGCGCGCCCTACAAGCTCCTGAAGCTCATCACCGGCGAACCTGCCACCACCACGATCGACTTCGTACTGCCCAATCAGCGCTTCGAGCAGATTCGCGCTGGCCGGTACTGGCTGTCGAGCCGTACCACGGTCACTCCGGTCCGCCACGATCTCTGCCGCCTGGATTTCGTCGCCGCATGGAACATTCTTCCCTGGTTCCCTGTCGTCTCGTTCATTATTCATGTGCTTGGCCCGCGTTTCATTCGCCAGGACAGTGAAGTGATCAAAAAGCAGGCGCTCGGTTTGAAGTACGAGGATCGCATGATGCTGGTGGATGATGCCGATCGCCAGGCGCGCTGGTATTTCGAGTTGAAGGCGGCGCATCTGGAATCCCAGCGCACCGGCGAGCCAATGCGCCATCCGGTTTCCGGTCCCGTCACTCTTCGTTGGCGCTCCTAGGCTCCTTCGCTTTCTGTTGCCCTGCACCAATTTTGTCCCTTCGTCCAGTTGTTTGCCTCCGCAGTGATGGCGCATAGTTTTCGCAGCAGATTTCCTCGCTTCGTTCTGTCCGGTTTCATAGGAGGGTTGCCGTGCCTCGTTCATTTCTGATCATCCTTTCACTTGCATTGGCCCTGCCGGCTTCGGCCTCAGACATTGGCGCCGTGAAATGCGCGGTGAATCAGGACCGCGTATGGGTCTACGAGTCGCTGAACAGCTTCGACGTGGAAACCAGACTCAAGTGCGGCGATACTGTCGAAATTCTCTCGCGCGTGAAGGGGTACGTGAAGATTCGAACCGCGAGCGGACTGGAAGGCTACGTACCCGACGCTGTCTTTCCGGATTTGCCCGCGCTTCCTCCCGATGACGCCGACAAACCGGTTCGAAGCGTCGCCGTGCGACCTGCGACCAGCGCTGCTGCGCGTCCACCAGCGGCCCCCATGACGGTTGCCTCGACCGCAACGCCATCTGCTCCGCCCATCGTCGCGCCGACTGTCGCCGGGTCAAAGGCTCCGGCAACGCCTGAGAATTCTGCCGTGGTGGCACCTAGTGCGCCCGAGGCCGTGAACGTGAAACCGGCGCTGACAGCGCCGCCACACACTCAACCGCGTGTGAAGGCCGCCGCGCCCGCGGCGGTGGTGGAGCCGGCTGCGCCCAAGAAGTCTCTGGCGAAGCCCGCCACTTCAACGACACAGACCGCAAAGAAAACGGTCACCGTTCCGTCCCCGCAACCGCTGGCATCAACCGCAGCCGTCGTCCCGGCTAAGGCAACTGTGGCGTCTACCAGCGCAAAGATGATGGACACGTCGGCGAACGCATCGCCCGCTCGCGACATCTCGATCGCAAAGCCCGAGGCTGCATCCTCTGATCTGGAAGATTATCCCGATGCGAGGCCGGAGAATGAAAGCGCGGATCCAGCGTGTCGCGTATTTTTCTCTGCATACGGCCTTGCCCCGGCCCAGTACAAGTGGCTGGTCGAAAATCGCCGCAAGCAATACGCGGACATCTGCCCCGCCCCGGATCTGTCGCGCGTGGACTACGTGATCCTGTTCGCGCACGATTCCGATACGTACAACTCGGCCATGCCCGCGCCGGTACACACCGACCGTAACGGGTTTTCTGATTTCAGCCCGATGACCACGGTGGACACTGCGCTCCAATCGATCTCGGAGCTCGACAAGGCCCGCTACGAATTCGTTTGGGTATTCCACACGAACCGCGGCACGTTTGATCCCGCGAGATTTTCCGCCCGGCGCCGCCCGCAATTCACTACAGATGCAAAGGGTTCACATGCCTCGGCACGCGCGGCCGAGGATGCGTTTCATTTCATCGAGGGACAGGGCAGCCCGGATCGCTGATCCAAGTTCAGCGAAGGGTGGGAAGGTCGAAAATCTGCTCGACGTGCTGACCGTCCGGTGCGAGTACTTCGACTGTTGCAGGCGCACCAGAGTCAATCTTCGCCGCATCGTACGCGACGTCCATCTGGAAGCCGGGGTTGGCAGGCGCCGATCCGTTTGAGATCAACGGTTCGCTCCAGCTCTTCTTGCTCGAAATCTCCCTGTCGTTTTGCTTGAGTCGGACGACGTAGTCGGTTTGAAACCGCGCCGTGGGCGACGCAGAGCCCCAGCCATAATAGACTTGGACGAGTACGCGGCAGATGGTGGGCTTCCCAAGGTAATCCTGCTCTGCGTCCTGGGCAAAATAGTTCGCCACACTTTGTGAAACCCGTTCGGCAATCAGGACGTACGGCGTCTCAAACTCGATCATCCCGACGTACTGTCCGGAGTTCGGGTCTGGATAAAATTGCGTGTACTTCTCGAAGAATTTCGCCCGCTCGCTAGGGTCACCTTTGCCCAGAAAATAGGCTTCCCGAATCGCCTCGGGAGAAAGCGGGTAACTGTACGCTCGCGCGGTTTGAACGATCGTGAGCGCCAGCAGCAGAATCGGGAGTCCCGAACGCGCAACGATCCTCATGGCGCCCTCTGGCATCTATCGTGTTAGACGTAAGAAACCGTTGAGCAGGTAACGGTCTTTGTGGCCGGTTTTCCGTAGGTCTCAGGCCGTGATGCCGCTGAGAAACGGGTAATGATCGGCCGCGGCCATGAAGAACAGCATGGGCAGCGACATCCAGAATCCCGTGCGTGACGCCAGGAACGCCCATCGCGCAAAATAGGCGGCTTCGGGCGGCATCGGCGTACCCTGCTCTGCGGTCGCCCGAGTCCAGGCGATCATCCGTTTCTGCGCGCGCCAAATAATTCCCCACGCGTTCAGCAACATCAACAGCCCCATTCCTCCGCCGATGCTGATGGCCAGGTGGCCGTTGGAGGACTGCGGATTCGCATTCAGCATCAACACCAACCACGACGCGGCGATCGCTATCGCGGCAATCGCGACCGCGCGCACCCATGCGCTGTCGAGAATCCCGGTGTGCGGCAATTGGAACGGGTAAATCAATAGGAACGCAACCAGCCACGTCACCAGCCACCATCCCGTCCACTGCCAGGCAAGTGCAGGATCTCCGGCGTTGCGCGCGTCCGCGGATAAAATCATCCAGAAGTACCGCAGTCCCGCGATGACCGTGATCAGCGCCGACCACCGGAACCACCACATCGCACGCGACATCAGCGCAGGGAAAATCTTCGCCCGGACCGCCGGTTCCAGCCCCTTCAGCGTCGGCGTGCCCACCAGATTGAAGAAATAGAGGAGCCCGATCCAGATGATACCGGCCACAAAATGCATCCAGCGCAGCGCGATCTGTTCGGTCGCGACCGCTCCCTGCGGAAAGCTGATCTGCAGTCCTGAGGCGGGTAGGGCAATCGCGAGAATCCAGGGACTCACTCAACACCTCCAGCCATCAAAACCGACCTCTGCCTGGTCGGGTCTCTAGCTTGCGACAGCAACTGGCGTCACCGAACCTTTCCTTGGGTCGGAGCCCCGGCCCGCGAGTACGCGCGCATACTATCCCAAATCCCAGACGGTTGTGTTATAGACTTCCGCGCCCGGCGATCACAACTCGACCCGCGCAAAAGGAAGCCATGACCGGGAAGAATCCTGAAGGAAAGGTTCACGCGGGCACTTCCGGATGGGCGTATGTGGGCTGGAAACCCCGATTTTATCCTGCAACGATTTCGTCTGCGAAATTCCTCAGTTACTACGCGACACACCTGAACTCGGTCGAAGTGAATTACACATTTCGCAACCAGGTCTCAAGGAAGCTGTTCGCGAAGTGGATCGCGGCGACCCCTGCGGATTTCAAGTTTGCGGTGAAGGCGCACCAGGCGATCACGCACATCAAGCGCCTGCGCCGCGCGGCTCGGCAAACGTCGAAGTTCCTGAACTCTGTTGAGCCCCTGCGCGAGGCCGGCAAGCTCGGCCCCGTGCTCTTTCAACTCCCCCCGCATCTGAAATGCGACCTCGTGCTGCTTGAGGACTTTCTCGATACCCTGCGGCCGGAAATCCGCACAGCGATGGAATTTCGACATCCATCTTGGTTTGTGGACGATGTCTACGAGCGGTTGGGCCGCGCCAACGTCGCATTCTGTCAGGCCGAAAGCGACAAGCTTGAGACGCCAGATGTGGTTACAGCCGACTTTTGTTATCTCCGCTTTCGGAAAGCCAAGTATTCCTCCGGCGCCCGGAAGGTGATATCTCACCGGGTAACGGAGTCCGCGCATCGCGGCGACGTCTTCGCCTATTTCAAGCACGGGGACACACCGGAAGGTGCGCTCTACGCCGAGCACTTGCTGAAGCTGGCGGGGGCGCATTTACCGATCGAACGCTAGAGGAAGTTCCGACTGGCTAAATCCGCGGCCGCGGTGCCCGCTTTCGCATTTATTCTGTACGGAGCGGAGCGATTCCTCTGCGCCGTCCGGTTGTTTCAGAGGTGATGGTGCCCAAGAGAGGACTCGAACCTCCACTCCCTTGCGAGAACTAGCTCCTGAAGCTAGCGCGTCTGCCAATTCCGCCACTTGGGCAAATCGTATTGCAAAGCGAGGCGAATCCATATTGACGCGCAGCCGGTAGTTTGTCAACGAAGCACGCCCTGTCGCAGTACCATTGACCCGCGGCCCTGCAATCTTTACAGTTGTTTCCTGCAGTCGCGAGTTAGAGGAGGGCACATCATGGCAACTGCCCGCGCGATGCTGGAGCGCCGACGTTCAAGCCGGGTTCTGATCCGCATCCCTGTACAAGTTCATTCCGATGAAACCGGCAGCGAACCACTCGATGCTTCCGCCGAGGCCATTTCCGTCAGCCGCACCGGCGCCTTGCTACGCCTGCCGTTCCTGCCCGAATTGGGGTCCCGCATTGAAGTTCTACACGGCCTGTCGCACGAGGTGCGCGAATTTCGCGTCATTTCATTGAGAAGCAAGAAAGAGCACGGCCCTTTCGAGCTCGGCGTCGAAATGCTTTACCCCGCCCGCAATTTTTGGGGCGTCTCGTTCCCCGACGAACGCCGCTAGGGTCCCAGCATGGCCTCTGTTCCCATGCGGTGCCACTCGTTTTCCCTGCCCTACCACCGCGACTCTTCCTTGAATGCCATTGCCAACGGTTTCCCACCCATGCGGATGATTCACACGACCACCCCTGTCGCCAATCGATACCCTATCCGGCCGGTAGTGCTATAATCCCGCCAAATTGAAGCTGAGGGGCCCGCACGGGCCGGTCTGCCATCTGGCAGAGTCCGCCTACGACCCGCGGGCACGGGAGGTACCCATGGGAACGCTTCAGATGGTGCTGTTAGCCTGGGGTGTGGTCACTGCTATTCTCGTTTGCGTGTGGATCTATCGGAGCGCGCTTGAGAACCGCGAGGAAGATCAGATTTTTCTCGACGCCGCCGGAGATTCCATGGCGAGAGAGCAGCGCGCGATTGTCGCCCGAATCGAAAAGCTGAGCCGTCCGATCCTGGCGCTGATCGTTCTGTCCGGAGCGCTCTTCGTGACCATGGCGGGTGTGTGGATCTGGCAAAGCATTCACAGTTTCTGACCGCCAGGCCGCCTGGGAAATCGGGGCCCGTGACACGCTGCAACGAGGGGATTGTCGATTCCGTACCCGCCCCAGGCACACAGGCGAATCCCGGCCCAAGCGCCCACTGCTTCAGAGCTCCTTAACAGGTTCGTAGCGAAGGATCACGCATCCGTTGGACAAGGGGCGCGCCTCCAGGAGCCTCAGCCTGAGCCGGTCCGAGTTTGGCCCGAACAGCGGCTTTCCTTGCCCCAACAAGACCGGAACGACGGCAAGGCGATACTCATCGAATAGTCCGTGTTCCACAAGCCCGCTGGACAGGTTTCCGCTGCCAAAAACGAATATGTTTCCCCGCCGCTCGCGCTTGAGCTCCTCGGTTTCGGCCGCAAGTTCGCCTTTGACCAGCTTCGTATTCGACCAGTCGGCCCGCTCGAGTGATCGCGAGAAGACAACCTTGGGCAGGCTGTTCATGTAATCCGCGTCTTCGCCCTTCGCGGCTTGCCAGTATCTAGCCATGCCGTCATAAGTGATCCGACCAAATAGAAGCATGTCGGCGGAGCGCAACTGATCGATCGAGAACTGCTTCAGTTCGTCACCCCAGGCGTACTGGTGGAAACCCAGGTCCCAGGTCTTGGCGCCTTCAAAGAAACCGTCGAGGGTTACGAGATTCCACATGATGAGCCTGCTCAAGGCGATCCTCCTATGGTGAGCGCGAAGATCTGGCACGGGATTCGCAGGTTCCGGACCACGCTCGTGACGAGGCTAAGACAGGAAGGATCCGATTTCAACCTGGGTCCGGGAGCCTGGTGGCAGGATTGACCAGCGGTCCCGCTAGGGTTTTGCCGGGGCAGGCTGTACCGCAGGTTGTGCCGCAGGCTGTTGCGCAGGGCCGGTTGTCGCGGAGAGCTCCGACGTATGGTTGTGCACGATCAGCCAATTTGCGCCGATCTTGTTGAATACCAGCGTCGTCTGGCCGCGCATCGAATACGGCTGCCCGTTGAGCAGCGAATCGAATTCCCACTGATACATGGCCCAGGCGACGTCTCCATGCGGGAACACAATCGTGTTTCGCCGAACCAGCTGAATTGCTTGAAACGCCGCACGCTGCCGCTGAAACAGCGGCACATAATTTTGCCAGCCCACAATGGGCGGCTCGTAGGCGCCGCTCACGAACGTCACGTTGTCGGAGTAGTACTTGTGCATCATCTCCACGTCGCCGAGTTCGAATGCGGCCAGCATCTCTCCGATGGCACGATCAATCTGGTCGGCGTCGGAACCCGGTGGCATCGGCGGTGCGTTCGGGTCGGTCTGATCGTTGGTTTTGACCTTCGATTTCTTGTTATTTTGCGGGCCAGCCAGGGCAATTGAGGAAACAGCGATAAGGATCAAGACAGTGGCAAGCAGGCCAGCCAGCCAGCGGGCGCACGAGGGATCTTCAAGCTTCGTTTTCATTCGGCCTCCGTCTCGGCTCGGAGCATAGCACGAAGCGAAAATCACCTGACAAGCGGAACTCGCGCCGTGTGTCGCAACGGCGCACAGAAGCTCCTGGCTACCGCCGCGGAGCAGGATGCAGCGTCTGGCTCAGCAGATTCACAAACAGCCGATATGCTCCCGGCACCCCGTCTGGCAGCTCGCGGAAAAACGATAGTCCCGTATAGATGTAAACGCCCTTGCCGTCGCGCGCATAGACGAGCCCCCCGGTCGCCTCCGGCTCGCCCGGATCGGTAAGCCCCAGCACAGCCTGGTACCGCGGATCCCATGTGCTCCAGAAGTAGAGACCTCTCTCCTGTTCCCAACCTTTGAAATCGTCAAGACTGATCTTATTCGGAGAATTCAGTAGGGGATTATCCGGCGCCAGAAATCGCACAGGAGAATTTTGGTCCGTCACCCGCACTGCCTGCGCTGCCATCTCGGCCCGGAAAGGCGCGGGAAGCAACTTGGCCCAGGCGAAATCGCGCTCGTACAGAACCAGCAGCGTTCCGCCGTCCTGCACGTAGCCGAGCAGCCGGGGATTGGCGGCCATCGCATCGGGACGAAGCTCATAGGCGCGGATGCCCACCACGATCGCGTCGTAGCGGCTCAAATCGCCGAACGCAAGCGCCACTTCGTCAAGCAAATCAACCTGGATGCCGACCTGCCGCAGAGTTTCCGGAAGCACGTCGTTATCGCCGGCGATATATCCAATGTGCAGCCCTGCGGGCACCGTCAGATCCAGTACGTGCACGGTCACATCATCCGGCTCGCTCCAATTTCGCGTAGGCAGCGTAGGGATCGGTTCGACCGAAGTGCGAAATGTTTGCTCGCCAAGCTTCGCATACGGATGCAGTACGTAGGCTCCCGGCGCGATTTTTGAAGGAGCTTTTACCACGTAGCGCACCAACTGATCTCCCGCCCCGGCAAAATTCGCGGCCGCAACCGGCGTTACGTTCCATTCCGGAGGGCCATCGAGTCCGATCGACACGGTCGCCGGTTTAGTCCCGTGGTAGCGCACCCGCGCGAGCAGATCGGCCGGCGCCGCGGCCCGCTTCTCCGGCACCATCACTTGCGAAGGCTCGACGGTCAACGTCACTGCCGGGACCAGTTCGAGCGGATACACCACGATCGCAGTGGTTTTCGCCTCAGCCGATTCCACGGTCTTGTCGAATTTGAACTCATAGTCATCGACGCTCATGCGAAGCGCAAGCTTCACCAGCGGCTGCGGGAAAGGCAGCACCGCATAGTCTGGCGAGCTCGGAGGTTGTGCTCCGGCGGGAATTGACACCGTGAAGTGATAGTTCTTGCCGCCAGCATCGGCGTCGTCGAGTGTCGCGGTCCAGCCTTCCGGCAGGACCAAGCTTGATTTGTTCACGGTCCACTTCGCCGGTGTGGCGGGCTGGTCGAGAAAATTCACGTCCACGGTGAACGTTTCGCCCGCCACGAGCTCATGGCGGCTGGCTTGCGTGTCCACGGGCAAAGCCACATCACTGTTGAGCGCCGCGTCGATCCTTTCCCGGATACGGTCGAGTTCCCAGAGCGCGGCGGCCCGGTCGTCGCCACCGGCGCTTGCAATCTTCTGGCGTAATCCGGAAATTTCTTTGCCCGCGTCCGCCAGAGATTTTGCCGCCGCCCGCCGTTCCAGTTCGAGCGCCGATTTCGACGCGGACGCAAGATCCTGATCGGCGCTAGCGAGTGCCGGAGCCATCGTGCTCTGCCATTCGGCAAAGCGGTCCGCGAGCGACGGAAGAGATTTCGCCAATTCCTTCGCATCAAACGCCCCGCCGCCCTGCTGGCCATGTTCCACAATCAACGTCGGTGGCCGGCGAAAGAACGGATTGCCGGTAAACGACGGAGTGCCCTGCGAACGGTGCTGCGCATGTCCTTCCATTCCCATTTCGACATAGCTCTGTCCCCAAAGTGGCGACACGTCGTTCACTGGAAATGTCACCCCTCCGGTTGCGGTGCTTGCCGGAGCAGGGCCGAAACCGAAGCTCGATGGGCGCAGCTCGAGTGAAACTTTCCACGGCAGGAGTCCTTCCGCAATCTGTTCAGGAAATTTGGTGGGATCGGCTGCGTCAGCCACAGCCTGCGGCGTCAGAATTCCGCTTGCCTGATGCTGCCCGTGCCCGAAATGAACTCCGCCCCAGCCATTGATCACAACTTGCGGCCGGTACATCCGGATGACCCGCACCATGTCTTCCAGCGGAATTTGATCGCCCCAGATTTTCATGGTCCGGTCAGGGCTCTTGGAAAATCCCGGATCAACCGCCCGCGTAAAAAACTGATGGACGCCGTAGTGCGAGTCGGCGGCCAGCAATTCCGTCGTGCGCACCACGCCCAGCGGCCCGTCCTGCTCGGGGCCAATCGCATTTTGGCCGCCTTGCCCGCGCGTAATTGTCAGCATGGCTACATCGGCGCACAGTCCCCGCGACAGGTACGCGAGAAGCCCGGCTGTTTCGTCATCGGGGTGCGCCGTTACGTAGAGGATTCGAGTCGTCACGCGCGCCTTGTCGATGGCCTGAACCGTGTCCGCCAGAGACTGCGCCTGAGCCGATGGGAACGCTGCGAATGCGGCCGTTGCTGCAACAATGATCGCGGCCAAGGCCGGAGTTCTTCGTATGGTCCATCCCCTCATCAGGCAATCTCCTCAAAAGGCCATCGGCGCATCCATCGCGCGCGTCCCAAATATACAAGAATTCCAGCCGCCGCCGCAGCGAGCGACGCCAGCATCGGCGTTCGCCCCGTGGATATGAAAATTCCTGTCCAGCCAATGATCGCGGCTATGACCGGCAACGGATACAGCCACATGCGAAACGGCAGCCGATCGCTCCCCCATCGCCGCCGTAGCAGAACCAGCCCGACACCCTGGCCGATGAATTGGATGATGCAGCGCATCGCCAAGATGGCGCGGATCACGGAGAAAAGGCTAAACAGCAGGCTGACGAGCATCGCCGCCGCGCCCAGTGCGACGAGGGAAACATACGGGAAGTGCTTAGTGGGATGCAGGCGTGCGAAAATCGAGAAGAAATTGCGATCCAGCGCCGCGGCATACGGCACCCGCGAATATCCCAGCATTGCCGCAAACACCGATCCGAGAGCTGTAAGCAAAATGAGTCCCGTCGCAAGCGAGGCCCACTGGCTGCCGTAGGTTCGCTCGATAAAGGTACTGACGATAAATTTCGATTGCGCCGCCTCACGCCAGGGAATCACGCTCAGTATGCTGGTCTGCATGGCCAGATAGAGGACGGCGATCCCGATGATCGAAATGAATATGGCACGCGGAATGTTCGTTTCGGGATTTTTCATCTCGCCGCCGAGGTTGCAGACGTTGTAGTAGCCGAGGTAGCTGTAAATCGTTTGCACCGTCCCGTGCCCTAGCGCTGCAAACAGCAGCCACGACCAATTCCAATCGCCCCCGGAAAAATCGAATACGCGCTGCGCGTTGAAATGCACTGCGCCGCCCCAAACGATCCACAATATCGTGCAAACCACGATCACGCTGAACACTACGGAAATTCGCCCGATCTCCTTGATCCGCCGATACAGCAGCACCACGACCAGCAGGATAATCGCACCGGCGATTACGTTGTCCCCGTGCGTCCCCAATGCCCGCGTGACTGCCGTGGCCCGACTCGATTTCTCCAGCAGGTAGTGCGAGTAGGTCGCGAAACCGAGCGCGCCGGAGGCGATACTCAGCGGCCCCTGAAACAGCGTTTGCCAGATGTACAGGAACGACAACAGCCGCCCCCACCGCTCGGCCCCGTAGGCCTCACGCAGGTAAACGTAGCTTCCTCCGGCCTGTGGCATCGC
The DNA here is from genome assembly GCA_035603235.1 of Candidatus Cybelea sp. Taxonomy (GTDB): domain Bacteria; phylum Acidobacteriota; class Terriglobia; order Acidiferrales; family UBA7541; genus Palsa-295. Next base: position 12,478 of record DATNKU010000023.1, read on the forward strand.
CGCGCCGAGCTCCGCCCAAATACAGCCATCGAACACCGCCAGCAGTGCGCCCGCTGCCCATGCGAGCAAGCTCCCGGCCCCGCCCATCGCCTGAATCACGAAGGGAATCACCACGAACGGCCCGATGCCGACCATAAACGTCATGTTGAGCGAGGTCGCCTCGATCAGACCCAGCCCGCGTTCGAGTTTTCCCGACTCGTTCACATCACTTTCCTTTGATAGCAGGCGGTCATACGGCTTGTCTTTTCCCGCTAGGCACTCTGCTCTTTTCAGTCCAGCTGTACGCCTTCCTGCGCTGTTCGCTGGTTTTCATACGCATCGGTGTGGCCACATGAAACCACTACCAGCTCGATCGGCCGCTTGATGCTCGCGCCGGAAAAAGCAGGCAGAGCATAGCAAGAAACGCGCGGGCGCCCGCCGAAAACTGCGCCCAACTGCGCTACCATACGCGCTCAGTCCCATGGATGAACGCACGTTCGGCTTTCCGATCCGCCTCACGATAGGCCTCGCCGTCACGGCCGCGACAGTCACCGTTCTCGTGGCCGGATTCTTCATGAGGCGCCGGCGGCGCGCATTTCCCGCGCAGGGCTGGCTGGGAATCATCGCCCTGGTCGGCGCCGAGTGTATTTTGTTCGCCGGGATCGATCCGGTCGCGACGTATTTCACGCCCATCGCCTGGAGCGCCTATATCCTGATCGCCGACGCGGCCGTTCTCGCGCTCACCAATCGCTCGCGATTGCACGACGCACCGGTCACCCTGGCGCGCATGGCGCTGCTATCGATCCCGCTTTGGCTTATCTTCGAGGCCTACAACCTCCGTCTCCGAAATTGGACATATGTCGGCGTGCCGCGCGGCTGGGCCGCCGCGCTCGTTGGATACGCCTGGGCGTTCGCCACGATCACGCCCGCCATTTTTGAGACTTCCGATCTGGTTCAGGCGCTGCTTCCGGCGCTGCCGATAGAGCCGTGGAAGATTCCGCGCGCCGCCGAAAACGCGGTGATGGCCTTCGGCGCGGCGTTCCTGATCGTTCCGCTGGTGGTTCCGCAGCACCTTGCCGCCAATCTGTTCGCTCTGGTTTGGCTCGGGTTCGTGTTTTTGCTGGATCCGCTGAATCACCGACTCCGGCTGCCGTCCTTTCTCGGTGATCTCTCTGACGGGTTCGCGCGGCGCCTCTACGGGTTCCTCGCTTCCGGCTGGATCTGCGGCTGGCTTTGGGAATTCTGGAATAATTGGGCGCACGCGAAATGGCATTACACGTTTCCCATGTTCCAGCAGACCAAGATCTTCGAGATGCCTGCGCCGGGCTATCTCGGCTTTGTTCCTTTTGCCCTGGAGTGCTTCGCGATGTACGTTACTTCTGCCTGGCTCGCCGGCTGGGTCAAAAGGGTCAAATGACGCACCGGTACTGCCGACGGCTTGGTTTCATTAGCCGATGCGCGATTCTCATCGCTGCATTCGTCGCGCCTTCTGCGCGCGCAACGGGCATCGCGCTACCTCCGAAGGCAACCGAAGCGCTCGACAGAATCTACGGCGGCGATCCCGACGCGGCTATCGTCATCGCCCACGGCATCGAACAGGAGCAGCCCGAGCACCCGCTCGGATACCTGATCGAAAGCGAAGCAGACTGGTGGAAAAGATACTGCGTCGCCTGCGAGATCAAGTACGGCATTTTAGAGGCCTGGAGACATACCAAGGGCGCAGGCGACAGTGACTATCTCGCGCTCACCGCAAAAGTGACCGCGCTCGCCGAAGCGCAACTCGCCAAATCGGAGACGGCGGAGATGCACACCTATGCCGGTCTGGGCTGGGCGCTGCAGGTCAGGGTCTACGCTTTGCGTGGAGACAATCGATACGCCGCAAGAGCAGGGGTCAACGGGCGCACGGAGATGCTGGCCGCCCTCAGAATCGATCCCGACATGGCAGACGCTACCGCAGCTCTCGGGATCTACAACTACTATGTCGACACGCTCTCGCCACTAGTGAAGATGCTGCGTGTTTTCATGGGAATCCCGGGAGGAGATAAGCAGCTGGGAATAAAACAAATGGAGATTGGAATGAATCAGGGCTCATTCCTGGCAGTTGATATCCGATTTATTCTCGCCCGAAGCCTGCGCACCTACGACCAAAAATACGAACAGGCGTTGTCGGTCGCCGAGCCACTGGTCGCGCGCTACCCGCAGAACCCGATCTTCGTGCTCCTGCTCGGCAATCTCAACGCGGAGCTCGGCCGGAACCAGAAAGCCGCGGCATATTTTCACGCGGTGCAAAACACTGCCATCCGCGATTCCGCCTGCGCCAGCCGGGTCGACGACCTTGCCAATTCCCTCCTGAGCGCTCTGCACTAGCACCGCCTGGCGACCAGCGCGCTGTCATCCCGAGCGACACAAGCTTATTGACTCTCGGCCGCACCTGCAACGCAACGTGACAGCATGCCGTACTCAGTGCCCGGTTTGGCTGGGTTCCGCAGAATTGAGACTGATCCTACAGGCTCAGAGCCGTGCGGCTTCTTCCTGCTCAAATGCGTGATACGAGGAACGAACCAGCGGGCCTGCTTCGACGTGTTTGAATCCCATCTGCTCGCCGAGCTTCTTGAATTCGGCGAACTCATCGGGGTGTACGTAGCGCTCGATCGGCAAGTGTTCGTGCGTTGGCTGCATGTACTGCCCGAGGGTCAGAATGTGAGTGCCCTGCGCGGCAATCTCTTCCATTGCGCCCAGCACTTCACCACGCGTTTCGCCGAGTCCCAGCATCATCCCAGTTTTCGTCGGCGTGTCGGGCGACATTTGTCGTGCTCGGCGCAACAGCTCAAGCGATCGCTCGTACACCGCTCCCTTGCGCACGCGGCGGTAGAGTCGGGGGACGGTCTCCAGATTGTGATTCAGTACGTCGGGGCGCGCCGCCATCACCGTTGCCAGCGCCGCCCAGTCGCCGCGAAAGTCCGGTATCAACACTTCCACTTTGCAGACCGGCACCCGCCTGCGTATCTGTTCAATGGTGCGCGCAAAGATCCCCGCCCCTCCGTCGCGCTGGTCATCACGATTTACCGAAGTCACGACCGCGTAGCGCAGCCCCATCCGCTCGACTGCATCGGCTACGCGCTCCGGTTCGTCCTCCTCGGGCGGGCCCGCAGGTTTGCCGCTCGGCACCGCGCAAAATCCGCATGCCCGCGTGCAGATGTCTCCCAAAATCATGAAGGTTGCCGTGCGATGATCCCAGCACTCGCCCATGTTCGGACACCGTGCGCTCTCACACACCGTGTGTAGCCCAAGAGTGCGCATGATCCGGTCGAGCTCACGGAAATTCTCACCGCCAGAAAACCGCACCTTCAGCCATGATGGGCGCGGTGGCGCACCCGGCGTCGGCGAGGGACCATTCGGCAATATGTTGAAAGGTGCAGCCATTTTTCGAGTTGCAGCGCTTGAAGCCTTTCTCATTCTACGCATCTGAAACCGTTGAGACAATCCAGACGTCTGCTACAGGTAGGGCGGTGCTGATGCCGACGGTGTGGGTAGGCGAAAGGTCTGGAACGTTCTTGCCGACCAGGTCCCTAAGCGGGGGTTCATGCTTTCGCAACCTGTTCTAACAGAACCACATCTGGGCGGGCCGAAGTGTTGTACAATTACAACGCTTGTGGGGAGTGGATGAATTGATCGTCTGTAACTTATTGTAAATAAAGGCACAAATTGGCCGTATCACGGCCTACAAAGTGCCTTTGAAAGCATGTCCGCTTTAATGCCCAGCCAACTTACAATTCAGCGCCCGGTTGAGATCGAAGGCATTGGCCTGCACACAGCCGTTGAGAGCCGCTTGCGGTTGGTACCTGCACCGGCCGATACCGGAATCGTTTTCCGCCGCGTCGATCTCGACAACTTTGAAATCGAGGCGCATGTCAGCAACGTCGCCCGCGTCAGCTACGCCACCAGCCTGATGAAGCAGGGCGTACTGATCTCGACGACCGAACATCTTCTGGCGGCGCTGTACTGCAGCGGCATCGACAACATCTTCGTGGAGCTGAATGCCCTGGAACTGCCGATCCTGGACGGATCCTCCAAGCCCTTCATCGAGATGCTTCGACAGGCCGGCACCAGGCGTCTCCGGAGGCAGCGTCATTACATCCATGTGGTGAAGCCGTTGGAGTTCTCTGACGGTGATCGCCGCATCGGCATCTATCCGGCGGATGAATTTCGCGTCCACTGTTTCGTTGATTATCAGCATCCGTGCGCCGGCCCGCAGGAAATCGAGATGTCCGTCAATCGTGAATCGTTCAACCGGGAGCTGGGCCCGGCCAGGACATTTACTTTCGTGAAGGAACTGGTCGCGCTTCAAAAAATGGGGCTGATTCGCGGCGGCTCGCTGGCCAATGCCATCGTCATGGACGATACCTCCATCCTGAACGGCCCGCTGCGCTTCGCGGACGAATTCGGCCGCCATAAGGCGCTGGATCTGATTGGAGATCTGGCGCTGGTGGGCCGGCCACTGCAGGCGCGGATCGTCGCACATAAGGCCGGTCATGCATTGCACACGCAACTGGTCACCCGCCTCTTGGAAGACCACTCGCTTTGGAAGGAAACCACCGAAGCAGCCGAGCCGGACACGGTTTCGGAACGCGCATCCTCCGTAGAATTAACCGACGCCGGCGTTCAGGCGGATTGAACTTCCCAAGCTTGCCAAGCGGCTGGTTCTCCGCCATCGCAGCGCCGCCGGCTCCTGGTCGATCGCGCCCTCCGATGGTTAGCTCCGGGCCGGCTTGGCTCTATGAGCCTCGAGGACTGCCCGGCGTCTTTGCTTAAAAGCTCCTGTCGTTGGAAGGAGCTGAGGCGGACAGACCATCGCTGCACGTTTGATGGTTCACTTCCAGCCCAGCATATCTGCTTGGTTATCCTTTCGGCAGCGGGGAGTTAACCTATGAGCTGTTTCCGTTGCGAAAGGTTTCCGGCAGAGCGACAATGCTCGCATTGATGGCCGCAAACGACACTTCCATCGTAATTCTGGCCGCGGGAAAAGGGACACGTCTGCGCTCCGAGCTCGCGAAAGTACTGCACCTTGCGGGCGGCCGGCCGATCCTTGAGACCGTGGTTCGCGCCTGCCAGCCCCTGCAGACCGCGCAGATCCTGGTGGTTGTGGGCCACCAGGCCGAGCAAGTTACTGCACTTGCCGAGCAACTAGGCGTGCCCACGCCCGTTCAGACAGTCGTGCAGCACCCGCAACGCGGCACCGGCCACGCACTGCAAGTCGCGCGCCGCGCGATACGCAGGAGCGCCAAGCTCGTCATCGTACTTCCCGGTGACGCGCCGTTGCTGCGCACCGAGACGCTCGCCGCCCTGCTTGATACGCACCGCCGCGGAGAGGCGGCTGCGACGATTCTGTCTGCAGAGCTTGCCGATCCCGGCGCGTACGGCCGCATCGTACGCGATGCCGAAGGCCGCGTGCAGGCCATCGTCGAAGACTCCAGCCTGACACCGGAGCAGCGTGCGATTCACGAGGTGAACTCGGCCATCTACTGTTTCACGGTTCAAAAACTCTGGCCGTGCCTGGCGGCGCTGCGCCCTGAAAATGCGCATCGCGAACTCTATCTCACCGACGCGTTTGCTATGCTGCGTGCGCGCAACGAGCGCGTGCTTGCTCTGGTTGCCTCCGATGCGAGCGAAGTTCTCGGCTGCAACACGCGCGCGGACCTCGCGGGTGCCGACCGCATCCTGCGCGCGCGCAAGGCCGCCCAATTGATGGATTCCGGGGTGACGATCTATCTCCCCGAGACGGTGGTGATCGATCCCGATGTGACCGCGGGACCGGATACGGTGATCGAGCCGGGCGTCCACCTGCTTGGCAAGACGCGCATCGGCGCGCATTGTCAGATTCGTACGGGAAGCATCTTGCACGATATGCGCGTGGAGGATGGTGCCATTGTTGGCCCTCATTCCAATGTGGATTCGTCTCGCATCGGACCGGGCGCGCACGTTGGTCCGTTTGCCCGACTGCGTCCTGGGGCGGACATTCGCGCACGCGCGCGCATCGGGAATTTCGTGGAGGTCAAGAAATCTGTGGTGCATGAAGGTGCCAAGGCTCAGCACCTGAGCTACCTTGGAGACGCCTGGGTCGGCCCGGGCGCAAATATCGGCGCGGGCACGATCACCTGCAACTACGACGGCGTTGCGAAATACGAAACGAAAATCGGCAAAGGTGTATTTATCGGAAGCGATACGGCGCTGGTCGCGCCGGTGCGCGTCGGCGACGGCGCCTACGTCGCCGCGGGCTCGGTCATCACCGAAAATGTGCCTCCCGACGCACTGGCACTCGCCCGCGGCCGGCAGGTCAACAAGCTCGGCTGGGCGAAGGCCCGGCGTCGCGAGCTTGCCGCACCGAAAAAGGCGATGAAATCTTCCAAGCGCAGGACATCCGGACGGAAACATCCAGGCCGAGTGAAATCGAAATCGCGCGCCCACGCGAAACCTCGCCGCCGGTAGCGCTTGTCACAACGGACCCTACGCCCTGTTTGCTTTTGCACACTCAAAATCAGGTCAATGTCTGCGCGACCGGAGGCGGCCTGGGGTTCGCAGTGTGCTAAAATCGAGTTCCCATGAAATTCGGCGTGGTGGTTTTTCCCGGTTCTAATTGTGACGACGACGCGCACTACGCCGTCGGCTCCGTCCTCGGGCAGCCGGTCGAATTCATATGGCATCAGTCAGAGCAGGTCTCCGGCTTCGACGCGATTATCCTTCCCGGCGGGTTTGCGTTTGGCGATTACCTGCGCACCGGCGCGATCGCGCGATTCTCGCCGGTGATGAAGGCTGTTAGCGGCTTTGCGCGATCCGGCGGGCTGGTCCTGGGCGTCTGCAACGGATTCCAGATTCTTCTCGAAGCGGGACTGCTTCCCGGGGCAATGATGCGCAACAATCGTCTGCGATTTCTTTGCCGCCAGGTGCATGTGCGGGTCGAAAATACCGATACACCCTTCACGTGCGCCGCGCGTCCCGGCCAGATCCTGAAAATACCCATTGCGCACATGGAAGGGAACTACTACTGCGAACCCGCCACGCTGACCGAGCTTGAGCGCAACAACCAGATCGTTTTCCGCTACGTTCACGCCGATGGGCGCGATGCCGGGCCGGATGATTTCGACGCGAATCCAAATGGCGCGCTGGCTGGGATTGCGGGCCTGTGCAACCGGGAGCGTAATGTCGTTGGCTTGATGCCGCATCCGGAGCGCGCGGTCGAATCGACGCTCGGCTCCGAGGATGGACTGGTGATTTTGCGGTCCGTCGTCGAGAGCTTGTCGCGCCACGCCGAAAACAGGGCGAGGGCGGCGACTTCGGCCGAGAGCATTCCTGCCTGATCCGATTTTCTCGCGCTTGCGCGAGACGCTGTTTGCTGCGAAAATTTGCGCTCCTGATCCTGGCCCGCGTATCGATGATCAATACCGAAATCAAAGTCACACCGCAGATCGCGGCCGAGCACGGTCTTTCCCCCGACGAATACGCGCGCACGCAGAAAATCCTGGGTCGTGACCCGAACCTCACCGAGCTGGGCATTTTCAGCGTGATGTGGAGCGAGCACTGCTCCTACAAGTCCTCGCGCGTGCACCTGAAACGCCTTCCGACTCGCGGCGCACACGTGGTTCAGGGTCCGGGTGAAAATGCGGGCGTGGTGGACATCGGGGACGGACTGGTAGCCGTGTTCAAAATTGAGTCACATAACCATCCGAGCTTCGTTGAACCGTTTCAGGGAGCGGCAACGGGCGTTGGAGGCATCCTCCGCGATATTTTCACGATGGGGGCGCGGCCGATTGCGGTCCTTGATTCACTCAGGTTCGGACCGATTAAGGCGGGAAACCTCCCAGGCCAGGCCAAGTCCCTGGCTGCATCCGCCGCTCGCGAAAATCACGCGGATTACAAAGGTTCGGCGGGGTCCGCTCCGTTCGCGGGTCGGGACCAGCGGGATAGCCGCTCTTTGGCGCAGGGTGCCGGGGTTGTTGCGGAAGCGACGCCTGAGGAAATCGTGCGGAATCGCGGGATTCTTGACGGGGTCGTGCGCGGGATTGCGTTTTACGGGAACTGCTTTGGGGTGCCGACCGTTGGCGGCGAGGTGATGTTCGAGCCCTGCTATTCGAATAACCCGCTGGTGAACGCGCTGGCGTTGGGCATCGCGCGCAAGGAAGAACTTTTCTTCGCGCGCGCGCATGGTGCGGGGAACCCGGTGATCTACGTGGGCGCAAAAACGGGCCGCGACGGAATTCATGGAGCGTCGCTACTCGCCTCGGCAGAGTTCAGCGAAGAATCGCAGCAGAAGCGACCCAACGTGCAGGTGGGCGACCCGTTCATGGAGAAGCTGCTGCTGGAAGCTTGCTTGGAAGCGATGCACACGGGCGCGATTGTGGCGATTCAGGATATGGGCGCGGCCGGACTCACGAGCACGAGTTCGGAAATGGCATCGCGCGGAGGCGCGGGAATCGAAATTGATCTGGCGCTCGTACCGCAGCGCGAGACGGGCATGACTCCGTACGAAATGATGCTCAGTGAATCGCAGGAACGGATGTTGCTGGTCGCCGAGCGAGGTCGCGAAGGTGAAGTCTTCGGCGTGTTCCACAAATGGGGGCTCGATGCGGTCGAAATCGGGCGTGTGACAGACGACGGCAAGCTGCGCGTGATGAATCACGGGCATGTGGCCGCCGAGATTCCTGCGCATGCACTGGCCGAAGAAGGTCCGCGTTACGAGCGTCCGATCGCCGAGCCCAAAGCTGCGGTTTCGCACGGACCGCTGGTCGATTTTGCCCGAGACGGCCAGGACCTGACCGAGAACTTTCGCCGGCTGCTCGCGTCGCCCGCCATTGCCTCGAAATACTGGATCACCGAGCAATATGATTCAATGGTGCGCACGAACACGCGCGTGGGTCCGGGTTCGGGCGATGCGGCCGTGCTGCGATTGAAGGAAACCAAGCGGGCACTGGCGCTTTCAACCGACGGCAACGGGCGCTGGGGATTGCTTTCCCCGCGGTTGGGTGCGATGCACGCAGTTGCCGAAGCCGCTCGGAATGTGGCATGTACGGGGGCGCGTCCCATCGCTGCGACAAACTGCCTCAACTTCGGCAATCCAGAAAAGCCGGAGGTAATGTGGCAGTTCACCGAGGCGATTGACGGAATCGCCGAAGCGTGCCGCGCGCTGGATACCCCCATAACGGGCGGCAACGTCAGCTTCTACAATGAAACGCTGGGAAAGCCCATCTATCCGACGCCGGTCCTGGGCGTGCTGGGCTTGCTCGAGGAGGCAGGGTGCGCGCTCGGTTCCGGATTTCGTAATGAAGGCGACGTGATTGTGATGCTGGACGGCAACTCGGCCGGGGTTTCAAGCGAACAGCAGCAGATCGAGTTTTCTTCCTCCGAATATGCGAAGGCCATTCGCGGAATCGTAGGCGGCGCGCCCCCGGCGATCGATCTGGATGCGGAGAAGCGGCTGATTGAGTGCCTGGTGAAGCTTGCGGCCGAGCGCGCGATATTGTCCGCGCACGATATAAGCGACGGCGGCGTGGCCGTGACTGTGGCAGAATCCTGCTTCCATAGCGAAGGACTTTCCGCCGAGATTGGTCTCGGATCATCCAAGGAAGTCGACGAAGCCCCCGAATTCGCGCTTTTTGGCGAGCGTGGCGCGCGCTGCGTGGTGTCGACTTCGCCCGCATCGCTTGCCCGCGCGACCGCAATTGCTGCACAATACGGTGTTAAGGTTCAGCAAATCGGCAACGTCACGCGCGCAGACTTTCGCATCCAACTAAAGGGTGTCCCTGTGGTTCGAGGCGAGGTGGATTCGTTTCTTCAAACCTGGAGCGAACCGCTCGAAAAGGCCATCGAGAGCGCATCATGAAAAACAGTTTGATACTCGACGACGATCATTTCCACGATCACTGCGGCGTGTTCGGAGTGTTCGGGCATCCGGAGGCGGCAAAGCTGACCTATCTCGGACTCTATGCCCTGCAGCATCGCGGGCAGGAGTCGGCGGGCATTGCCTCATCCGACGGAATGGACCTGCACCTGCACCGGAGCCTGGGGCACGTGCAGGAAATCTTCACGCCCGAGGTAATCGAGCGCCTGCCCGGGGCCGCGGCCATCGGACACACGCGGTATTCCACCGCCGGCGACAACACGCTGATCAACGCGCAACCGATTGCGATTGATTTCAACAAAGGCAAGCTCGCGCTGGGCCACAACGGCAACCTGACCAACGCCATCGAACTCCGGCGGCGGCTTGAACATCGCGCCGCGATTTTCCAGACGACCAGCGACACCGAAGTGATCGTGCATCTGATTGCGCGGAGCAATGCGCGCAACCTGCCCGGAGCCCTGGCCGAGGCGCTGAATCAGGTGGAGGGTGCGTATTCGCTGCTGCTGCTCACCACAGATGAGATGTACGCGATCCGCGACCCGCGCGGATTCCGGCCCCTGATTCTGGGTCGCCTTGACGGAGCATGGGTCGCGGGCTCGGAAACGTGCGCGTTTGACCTGATTGATGCCGAATATGTGCGCGAAGTCGAGCCTGGCGAAATGGTCCGCATCTCGCGCAGCGGCGTTGAATCCATCCGTTTCGCACCCGAGAAGCCGCACCAGTACTGCATTTTTGAGCACGTCTATTTTTCGCGGCCCGACAGCGTCGTCTTCGGTCGCCCGGTGAATCAGAGCCGAGAGGGGCTGGGGCGGTTGCTGGCGCGCGAACATCCCGTCGAGGCCGACATTGTTACGCCCGTGCCCGATTCCGGCGTTCCGGCAGCGATCGGATATGCGGCGGAATCCGGCATCCCCTTTCGCATGGGGCTGATCCGCAATCACTACGTGGGCCGGACGTTCATCGAGCCGGAGCAGGCTATCCGCGATTTCGGCGTGAAACTGAAATTAAATCCGGTGCGGCGGATGCTGGAAGGGCAGCGCGTGATCTTGGTCGACGATTCGATCGTACGCGGCACGACGAGCCGCAAGATTGTTCGCCTGGTGCGCGAGGCGGGCGCGACCGAAGTGCACGTGCGCATCAGCTGTCCGCCGACGATTTCGCCATGCTATTACGGCGTGGATACGCCGCGCCGGGAAGAATTGATCGCATCGCACAATTCGGTTGACCAAATCCGCAAATTTCTGGGCGCCGATTCACTGGGCTTTCTCTCGCTGCCGTCCCTGCGTGCGTCCGTAGAAGATACCGAGGGAAAATTCTGCACAGCGTGCTATACGGGCAGCTATCCGACCGAGCTCGTGCAACTGGAAGTGGAGGCTCATCGTGAAGGCTGAAACGGTGGATGCGCTGGCGGAAGAAAAACGCAAGCCCGCCGCGCCCACGGCCAACGAGCGCATCTGGCGGGAGGTCGTGTCGTGGTTCTGGGTGATCGTGGCGTTCCTGCTCATTGAGGGAACTCTCGTGCAGGCGCGCGTGATTCCCAGCGGCTCGATGGAAAACACCGTGCTGATCGGCGATCATCTGATCGTCAGCCGATTCGGCTACGATGCCGGCGTCCCGTTCACCGATTGGCACGTTCCGCTGTGGCGGAGCCCGCAGCGTCAGCAGATCATCGTGTTCCGCGCGCCTTTACCGGAAGAGGGCTATCCGGATTTCATCAAGCGCTGCATCGGCGTGCCGGGCGATCGCATCAAGGTTGTCGCCGGTCAAGTCTTCGTCAACGGAGTGCGCCTGAACGAACCATATGCGATTCACGGGTTCGGCGCCGACACTTCGGCGGTCGAAAACTACCCGCCGAGCAGCATCACGATGCTCGATTCCGGCGTGACGCGCGAGTGGGCGGAGGATTTTTCAAATCATGTCGTGAACGGCGAACTCGTCGTACCGCCAAACGAATATTTTATGATGGGCGACAACCGCGACAACTCGCGCGACAGCCGGTTCTGGGGCTTCGTGCCGCGCGCCGATATTATCGGGACACCTCTGATCATTTATATGTCCATCGACGCGCCCGACCCGGACGAAGTCTGGGGCCCTGGATTTGCCGTCCAGCGATTCGAGACCTACGCGAGCGTCTTCATCCATCCCAGCCGAGTGCGCTGGCGGCGGCTTTTCCATACGCTGTAGAATTCACGAATCGGCCCACCCCCACTTGGAAAACGAGCCTCTCTGATGCGCTACGCCGATGCCGGAGTCAATATCACGGTTGCGGACCAGGCCAAGCGACGAATCTCGGCAATGGCCGGAAAGACGTTTCGCCGCGGTGTGCTTGCGCCGATCGGCGGATTCGGTTCGCTGTTTCAGCTCGACCGGAAGCGCTGGCGTGACCCGGTGCTGGTGGCAAGCTGCGACGGGGTAGGCACAAAGCTGAAGGTAGCCTGCGCGGCAGGTATTCATTCCACTGTCGGAGCAGACATCCTGAACCACTGCGTGAACGATATTCTGACGCAGGGTGCCGAGCCGCTTTTTTTTCTCGACTACATTGCCATGGGCAAGCTCGACACGCGGATCCTCGAACAAGTGATCGAGGGCATGAGCCGTGCGGCCAAGCTGGCGGGCTGCTCGCTGATCGGCGGTGAAACGGCGGAGATGCCCGACGTGTACGCGCCGGGGGATTACGACCTGGCGGGATTCATTGTGGGCGCCGTCGAGCGCAAGAAGATTCTGGACCCGCGCCGCGTGCGCCCCGGCGATTTGCTGCTGGCGCTGCCCTCAAGCGGCCTGCATACCAACGGCTATTCGCTTGCGCGCAAGCTGATTTTCAGCGTCGCCAAGCTCGGGCCTGATACCTATGTGGCCGAAGTGAGGAACAAGATCGGCGCGGAGCTGCTGAAGCCGCACCGCTCGTACTGGCCGTTGCTGAAAACCATTCTCGCCCGCGGATGGGTTTCATCGATGGCTCACATCACCGGCGGCGGAATCACCGGCAACCTGCCACGCGCGCTCCCGCACAACGTGCAGGCAGCGGTCGAGTTGGGTTCCTGGCCGGTCCTACCGATCTTCCGCTATCTTGCGCAACTCGGGCGGATCGACCGCGACGAGCTGCTGAAGACTTTTAACCTCGGTGTGGGCATGATCCTGGTCGTCCCGACAAGGCACATTTCGCGCGTGGAGGCAGAACTGAAGCGCCGGCGCGAGAAATTCTTCTTAATCGGGCGGACCGAGCGCGCCACTCGCGGAAAGACGCGCGTCGTCTATTCCGGAAAGCTTTCTTTCTAGCGCTTCCGTTTCCTGCGCGCCGGCCTCCGTGTCGCCTGGCGTTGCGGCAACTTTTCGTTGGCGCTGGTGTCCGCCTCGATCTTCCAGGAACCGTCCGTCATTTTTTTCCAGACCAGCACATAATCACTGGTAGTGGTCACTGATGGGCCCTTCTTGTCGGTGACCGTAGCCTGTACCGTGCCTCGGTCCATGGCCAGATCGCCCGAGCGTGCCACGTCTACGCTCGCAACCGTAATGTTCAGTTGCATGCCGGGTATGGAGAGAAGTTCTTGGATGTTCTTGCGGATGTTGTCCTTTCCGACGGCCGCCGGAACGCCAGAGGAGATGAAAATGGCATCGTCTGCGTAATACGACATGCACTTGTCGAGGTCTTTGGCCAGCGCCGCCGTCGCCCAGTCGGCATCTGCTGCACGGATGGTGGCTTCATCGGCCGCGCGGGTGTCGGGTGGGGCCGGGGGTTGTCGTTGGGCGCATCCGGCGGCGATACACGCCATACAAGCGGCGGCGACTATCAACGAGCGGGTTCGTGGCATGGAATAACCTCCAGAGAGTTGCATTCGTGCGGAAGGAAGATGACGCCGAGCAGTCACAGTGTCAAGTGGTCGGCGAGGCCGCGCCTCGCCCCGATGCGGATGTCAGCCACGGGAAGTGAGGGGTCCTCAGGAAGGGTGATTTCGGAAAGCTTGGCTCGCAGGACGGGTATTTCAGTCGGCGAAGGACGGGCGAAGAGGCCGTCGCAGCCTTTTAGCCAAGGGTTCTGGCATCGAACGTTGCGACGTCATCATCCTCTACGGTAAAGCTGATCTCGATTGGCTTGCAGCACACTTCGCAGTCCTCGATGTACGTCTGTCGACCGACGGACAGGTCCAGCAGCATCGAAATCTCTTCGCCGCAATACGGGCAGTTAAACTCGTGTTCCATTGGGTCGCCGGCCTGCGCTTTCCTTTTTCCTAGACTGCCACGAACGCGCTTTCTCGGGCGATCTATCTCGGGTGTCCAATACCAGACAGACACGGCTTGAAAGGTTTCTTATCCTTGCTCGCTTGGGAATTCGGATTCGAGGCGATGCCTCATCGGTTCGAACCGAACGGAGGAACACCACGATGATCTGCAGTAAGTGCGGACACTCCAATGGAATGCACGACGACCGAGGCTGCGTAGCCCTGAATTGTTCGTGCGAGCGGTATGCACCCCTTCCGACAAATGTCATACGGTTTGTCCAACCTGCGCGCGGCCCGCTCAACGTACGGCGCTACAACCGCTAACCGCGCGTCAGGTTTTGAGGGCACTCGCAAGCAAACGCTGTGACCCGCAGGGTTGCAGAAGGCTGTTTGTTTGTTCGCCATCCCTGTCGTTCCAGTTCAAAGCCCGAAGAAGAATCGACCCTGACCGCCATCGGGCTTACGAAACTGACGCACCGCGGCGTTTTAGTGGCGTTTCGCCGATTGGGCGAATTATGCTAATTTCGCTTCCTCATGAAAAAGCACATCGGCGTGCTGCTTTCCGGGCGCGGCTCGAATTTTGAGGCGCTCGCGGCGAGCGTGGCTGCGGGCCGCATCCCCAACGCCGACATCTCGATTGTGGTGAGCAATCGGGAAACCGCGCCGGGAATTGAGAAAGCTCGGGCCCTGGGATTTGACGCGCGCGTGGTTCCGTCCAAGGGGTTGGAGCGCGAAGCCTACGACCGGCTGGTGGCCAGCGCGCTCCAAGTGAAAAAGGTGGATTTGATTTGTCTGGCGGGATACATGCGGCTGCTGTCGCCGTATTTTGTGGCCGCGTTTCCGCAGCGTATCCTGAACATTCACCCCTCACTGCTGCCCGCCTTTCCTGGACTTGAGCCGCAGCGCCAGGCGCTGGAGCACGGCACGAAATTTTCCGGCTGCACCGTGCATTTCGTGGACGAGAATCTGGATGCGGGGCCGATCGTGATGCAGGCCGTGGTGCCGATCGAGGACAACGACACCCCCCAGACACTGGCCGACCGCATCCTGCTTGAGGAACATCGCATTTATACCGAGGCGGTGCGAATCGTCCTCGAGGGACGCTGGCGCATG
This sequence comes from Candidatus Cybelea sp., assembly GCA_035603235.1. Taxonomy (GTDB): domain Bacteria; phylum Acidobacteriota; class Terriglobia; order Acidiferrales; family UBA7541; genus Palsa-295. The sequence continues at coordinate 27,679 of DATNKU010000023.1, forward strand.
GTGGGACGGCGCGTATTGACCACTGCAGGCACTGGAGAAAAATAAGTGGCGGAGGCAAACTTCAAACCCGTTGACGAGCAGATGGCGCACCTGAAAAAGGGCGCGGCGGAAATTATTCGCGACGAAGAGCTCAAGGCAAAACTCGAGCATTCGGCAAAGACGGGGAAGCCGCTGCGGGCCTATCTCGGTGTTGATCCGACGGCGCCCGATATTCACTTGGGACACACGGTGGTGCTTCGCAAACTGAAACATTTTCAGGACATGGGCCACACCGCCATTTTCCTGATTGGCGACTTCTCGGCGATGATTGGCGATCCCACCGGACAGTCCGAGACGCGTCCGCCGCTGACTCGGGAGCAAGTCGACGCAAACGCACAGACCTACCTCGCGCAGGTCTACAAGATTCTCGACCGGGAAAAAACCGAGGTCCGCTACAACAGCGAATGGCTCGGTAAAATGTCCAGCTACGACGTCGTGAGGCTTTGCGGTCATTATCGGCTGGCGCGGATGCTCGAGCGGGAGGATTTTCGTTCGCGCCTGGACAAGAATTTGCCGATTTCCGTGCACGAGCTGCTGTATCCGCTGCTGACGGCGTACGACGCCGTGGCGCTGGGATCCGACGTCGAGCTGGGAGCGACAGAACAGAAATTCAACATGCTGGTGCACCGCGAAATACAGCGCGAATACGGACAAGTACCCGAGGTCGTGCTGACCATGCCGATTCTTGTAGGGCTCGATGGCGAACGCAAGATGTCAAAGAGCCTGGATAACTATGTGGGAATCACCGAATCGCCCGGTGAGATGTTCGGAAAGCTGATGTCCATTTCCGACGACTTGATGTGGTCCTACTACGATCTGCTCACGGATTTCGGGCCGCATGTGATCTTGCGGCTACGGGAGGAAGTTCGCACCGGTACGCTGCATCCGATGGACGCGAAGATGCAGTTGGCGCACGCGGTCATCGCCGGATTTCACGGCGAGGAAGCCGGCAGGAAGGCAACCGAGGAGTTCCAGCGCGTGTTTCGAGATCGGCAGGCACCCGAACAGGCGCCGCGACACCTTCTCGGCCGCGGACAGCCGAAGCGCCTCTCGACGCTGCTCGTGGAGCTGAAGCTCGCGGCTTCGCGCAGCGAGGCCGAGCGATTGATCAAACACGGAGGCGTCGAGGTGGACGGCGTGCGTGTCGAGGACGTAAAACGCGAAATCGATCTCCTGAAACCGGGAGAATTTCTGCTGCGCGCGGGAAAGAAAAAATTCCTGCGCGTCGTGGTGGAATAGCGAAAGCCAGGCCGGAACCTAGTGCGAGGACTGGCCGGCGGAGGAACGGATCGGAATCGTGACGGTCTTGGCAGATTCGGTAGGCGCGAGCATGTGGCACTGTCCGTCGAAAATGGCGCCCGGCTCGATCACCAGGCAGGGGCTGTAGATCTCACCGGTGACGATGGCATTCGGTTGGATCTCGACACGGCCACGGGCGCGAATCACACCGTCGAACCGACCGGCGATAATCACGTAATTCCCGAGAATGTTGCCGTCAACTGAGGCATGCTCGCCAAGAACCAGGGTGTCGTCCGAGCTGATCGTTCCGGTCAAGGCCGAATCGATTCGGAACGTCCCGGGTGCCTCGAGCTTCCCCTCCACCCTGACGCCTTGTTCCAGGAAGCCGGTCCACTCCGCCCGGTCCTGCCGCTTGCGTTCGAACCAGCCCCACGCCATCGAATTCTCCTAGGTACGTAGTTTCATTCTCTCATCAGTTGGTCATACAGGCGCGTCAAATCGCCCGGGTCGTAGTACTCAAATGCCAACTGGCCGGGCCGGCCCGGGCGAACCGGATGCAGGACGATCTTGGTGCCGAACTTCCGTTGGAGTTCCTCGACCGCCCATTTGGTATTCGGGTCAACCGAGGTGTCTGGAGGCTCAGCCTTTATTTTGGAGCTCCGATTGGCGAAGCGCTCGACCTGGCGCACGGTCATGCCGCCGCGGGTGATCTTGCGCGCAAGATCCAAGCGCTGTTTGGGCTCACTGATCGCGAGCAGCGCCCGGCCGTGGCCGGCTGAGATACGTCCTTCCTCGAGCAGGTCCAAGATCGACTCCTCAAGCCTAAGGAGGCGGACGGAATTGGCTATTGTTGCTCGGTCCTTGCCGGTGCGTTCCGCTGCTTGCTCCTGGGTGAGGTGAAATTCGTCGGTGAGGCGCTGGAACGCCCGAGCCTGTTCGACGGGATTCAAATCTTCGCGCTGGAGGTTTTCTACCAACGTCATTTCCAGTGCGATTTCATCGCGCACGTCCCGCACGACGGCGGGAACGCGAGTGAGGGCGGCACGCTGAGCGGCCCGCCAGCGGCGTTCGCCGGCTATCAACTGAAAGCGCTTACCGACTGGGCGCACCACGATCGGCTGAACGATGCCGCTTGATCGGATCGACTGAGCCAGTTCCTCAAGCGCCTCTTCGCGGAACCGAGAGCGCGGTTGAAACGGACTGGGATCGATCAGATCAATATCGACCTGCTGGAAAGATTCACTCGGGGCCAGGGCCGGGGCCACCGCCGCTGCTGCTCCCCCCGCCACCGCCACCGGCGCCTGCGGCGGCTGAGGCTGCGGCGTTTCCGGTTCCCTGATCAGCGCGCTCAACCCCCGCCCCAACGCGTTTCTGGGCATTGACGATAACCTCCTTGGCTAGTTGCATATAGCTTTCGGCACCTCTACTATGTATGTCGTAGAACATAACCGGCATGCCATGGCTAGGAGCCTCTGCGAGGCGGACATTTCTAGGAATCACGCTCTCAAAGACCTGTGCTCCGAAGAAGCTGCGAAGATCGGCGGCAACCTGTTTCGAAAGCGTCGTCCGGTCATCGTACATTGTCAGCAGGATGCCTTCGATCGCGAGCGATGGATTGATGGACCGTCGCAGTCGAGCGAGGGTATCCAGGAGTTCGGACACGCCTTCAAGGGCAAGAAACTCGCACTGGACAGGAACCAGAATCGCGTCGCTCGCAGCCAGTGCATTCACGGTGAGTATGTCGAGTGATGGCGGGCAGTCTATCAGGATGTATTCGTATTTCTCGCGAAGCGGCCCAATGGCTTCCCTCAGCCTGTACTCCCGGTTCTCCATCGAAATGAGCTCGACTGCCGCACCCACCAGGTTCTTGTCCGAGGGAATCAGATCCAGTCGGTCGATTTGCGCGTCGATTGCTACGCGCTCGATAGGCTCTCCCAGGATCAGTGCCTGATAGAGAGTGCGCCGGGCGGGATCTTTCGGGAAACCGAGAGCGCTCGTGGCGTTTCCCTGGGGGTCGGAGTCGATGATGAGCGTGTGTTTCTCTGAGGCGGCAAGAGATGCCCCGAGGTTAACAGCCGTGGTTGTCTTTCCAACGCCGCCTTTTTGGTTGGCGATGGCTATTACTCGCGCCAAGCGAATCCCCCAGATTGCAGCGCGAATGTATCAGAGTGTTTTCGTGAGGTGCAAGATGTTTCACGTGGAACAATTTTGAAATCTGCCGATGCGTGTGTTCCACGTGGAACATATTGGCTTTCGGTCGTTTGGAATGTTCCACGTGGAACACCAAACAGCCACCCACGCGCAATTCATTCCTTTTGGGTGCCAACGAGCAGATATCGCCGCTCGGATCCAGGTATCCTCTTTGCTGCTTCCCAATTCCAATGAGCATCCGCGGACACGCCGCGCGAATCCGTTTCACCGAGCCATAGGAGAATCCTGCCGCCCAGGGCAACATGATTCCTCGCCCACACGAGAAGCTTCGCATGATTGCCAACAGCCCGGGCCGTAACGAAATTGAGAGGTCCCGACTCAGGCGGGTACTCTTCCATCCGCCCGCGAAACACGGTGACAGCATCAAGCCGGAGCTCTCTTGCGACCTCCGACAGGAAGGCGCACTTTTTCGTGTTCGACTCAATCAGCGTGACATCAAGCCCGGGCGAAACGATCGCGAGCGGTATTCCTGGAAAACCGGCACCTGAGCCAACGTCGGCGAGCCGACTTTTCTCATGATTCAACTCGGCAGCCGCAAAGATGCTTTCGCCAAAGTGAAATTTGAGTATTTCTCCTGGATCTGTCACGGTCGTAAGAGAAATCGACTTGTTCCAATGAAGCAGAATAGCGACGTAAGCACGGATCTTTTCGGCAGCAACGTCATTCAGCGCCAATCCGTATGGATGCAGCGCCTGTTGAACTTCCAGGATCGAGATCGTCTCCATTCACGCTCTCAAAATGGTCTTATCGCGCTATCACCCTCAAACAAAATCAGTTGCCTGCGGTCCAGCGTGGATCTTAGCCAGTGCCGAACGCATATAGAGCGGAGCAAGAAGGCCGGCAGTAATGTCGGCGACGAAATGCGCGATCAGGGGCGCAAGGAGACTTCCGGTCCAGGCACGAATTAAGGCAAAAAGCATACCTACTACAAACGTAGTTATAAGACCGCGGCGGCCCTGATAAAGATGCGCGACTCCGAAAATGCCTGCTGAACCGAGAATGCCTGCCAGAACCAGACCGCCGGACCAATTTTCAAACACGCGCTGGATGAAACCACGAAAGATCAGCTCCTCGCAGACGGCAACTGTGACCACGACGGCAAAGAACGCGAAGCGCTCACCGGAATCCTGGGGGAATATTTTCATGGCGAGCTGCGGCAAAGCGCCTTTCACTTCGGCGGGGTGCGCCGACAGGCGTCGAAGACTGAAGAGCTGATTGGCGAGCACGAGAGCCGCAAGGGCGATGGATACAACCGCGGTGAGCGCTGGTCTTGGGAGCCCAATACCAAGACTCTCCAGTGGGATTTGATGGGCGCTTGCGCGCCAGAGCACAACGACAACAGCGAACCATTGAAACGCTACCGTCGATGCGTAGACCCTGAGGCGATCGCGCTTGGTGGTTTCCGGCATTCGCGTCAACTGACGGATGCGGCGCCTGCCGAGCAGCGGCACAGCCACCGCAAAAAAAACCAGGATGAGCGCGAAGTCCCAGTGCATCACGTCAGATCAAAGCATCTTTGCCGGGTTGGGGCAAGCGATGTTGCGCCAGGATCGCGCGCGAGTCGAGCGTAGCCGCATGACGGGACAGAAACGCGCGAACTGGCTTTGAGTGAGCAGCTTGGTCTGGCGCCGCAGGCGCGACTCGTGAAGTGAATACATCCGGCTCTTGCGGCCGAATCAGGCTTAACTGGCGCGGGGTGTTCCAACCGCCGGGAGTATAATTCTCCCCCAAATGGTGCTGACCTCCGGTGATCGTCTCGGGCCTTACGAAATCCTGGGTCCCCTCGGTGTGGGCGGGATGGGTGAGGTTTACCGCGCTCATGATTCTAAACTCGGACGGGAAGTCGCGCTAAAAGTTTTGCCTGAAGCGTTTTCGCGCGACGCCGAACGCATGGCTCGATTCGAGCGCGAGGCGAAAATACTCGCTTCGCTGAATCATCCGAATATCGCGTCCATCTACGGTCTGGAAGACTCCGGCTCGACGCATGCCCTGGTGATGGAGTTGGTCGAAGGATCTACGCTTGCTGAGCGCATCCGCTCCGGCGCATTTCCGATTGATGAAACACTGCGGATAGCAAGGCAAATTGCCGAAGCTCTGGAATACGCGCACGAGCGCGGCATCGTCCACCGCGATTTGAAGCCGGCGAATGTGAAGGTAACGGGTGATGATGCCGTAAAGATTCTCGATTTCGGTCTGGCCAAAGCAATCGAAGGCGACTCCGCATCCGCCGACATGGGAGATTCACCAACGCTCAGTCGGATGGCGACCCAGGCGGGAGTTCTAATGGGGACCGCAGCATATATGTCGCCAGAGCAGGCCAAGGGTAAGGCGGTCGATCGTCGCGCGGACATCTGGGCATTCGGCTGCGTTCTGTTTGAAATGCTGACGCGGAAGATGGCGTTTTGCGGCGATACCGCGACCGATACAATCGCGTCGGTGATCAAGGACGAGCCGGATTGGTCACAGCTTCCCCCGACTACTCCCGTCCGCGTTCGTGTTCTGGTCGAGCGTTGCTTGCAGAAGGACGCGAAGCAGCGTTTGCGCGACATCGGCGATGCGCGGATTTCGCTTGATGAGGTCCTGTCGGGTTCACCGGAGTCGTCGCCAGTCGCCGTCGCACCTGTTGATGCGCTGTCCTGGCGTCGCGCGTTGCCGTGGGCCGTTGCGGCCCTGCTATTGGTCTCCCTGGGTCCGATTGCGTTCGTTCACCTTCGCGAACAGCCGCCCGCGCCGCGGGAGGTGTCGCGTTTTCAAATCCCGGTGCCGGACAAGACGGCTCTGGCAATTGATGGCGCTTTCGCGGTGTCGCCCGACGGCCGGCAGCTGGCGTTCGCCGCAACGGGCCCGGACGGAGTTTTGCGGCTGTGGATACGCTCGCGCGATTCGATTGGGGCGCGGCCCTTGACCGGCGCGGACCTGCCGCCCACACCCCGCCCATTCTTCTGGTCTCCCGATAGCCGATACATCGGGTTTGACGCCGGGGGGAAACTGAAGAAAATTGACGTCTCCGGCGGTCCGGCGCGAACCTTGTGCGACATCAGCGGACTTGCACTCGGCGGATCGTGGAATCGCGACGGCGTAATCCTTTTCGGGAATGACACAGGTGGGCTGATGCGGGTCTCGGCCGACAGCGGTCCGGCGGTACCACTTACGATTCTTGATCCCGCGCGCGGGGAAAGTAACCACGCTTTTCCATCGTTCCTTCCTGATGGACGGCATTTCATTTATCTTCGCCGATCAGGCAAGCCTGGGAACACCGGTGCGTACGTCGGCTCGCTCGACGCCAAGCCGGAAGAGCAGAGTTTGAAACTTCTCCTGTCGACCGCCTACGGACCCGTATTTGCTCCGTCTTCTGATCCCGGCTCGGACCGGCTGCTGTTTCTGCGTGACGGCGCGCTCATGACGCAATTGTTCGACCCGAGAAAACTCGAGCTCAGGGGCGAGCCGGATACAGTTACAGATCGCATTGGATTTTTCTACAGCTTCGGTTTTTTCTCTGCCTCGACCAATGGTGTCCTAGTCTACAGGACCGGTGTTGGCGGAGCCTCCCGCCTCACATTATTTGACCGCCAAGGCAACGTTCGCGGGGCGGGGGGTGAACAGGGCAACTATTACGGGCTCGCTCTGTCTCCCGATGGAACACGGGCCGCTGTGAGTCGTATTGAGCAAAATGGGTCTCTATGGCTCGTGGATCTCTCGCGGGGCACAAGCTCCCGGTTCACGCTCGATGACTCCGATGCGGTGTTTGGCACGTGGTCTCCCGACGGCAGCCGCGTCATCTTCGCTTCCAGCCGCAGCGGCGTCTACGATCTGTATCAGAAGCAGGCAAGCGACGTTAATGGTGAGGAACTCGTGCTGAAGTCCAGCGACAGCAAATATCCCACCAGCTGGTCACGAGACGGACGTTTTTTGCTCTATATGGTGCTCGATCCCGCGACGGCAAAGTATGCTTTATCGGTGCTTCCGTTTGAAGGCGACAGGAAACCTTTTCCTTTCCTGCGAACAGAGTTCAACAACTACGACGGTCAGTTCTCGCCTGACGGCCGGCGGGTCGCCTACGTGTCTGACGAATCCGGCCGCGAGGAGGTATACGTCCGGACGTTTTCGCCGGACCCAGCAGAAACGGTTCCCGATCTGGGAGGCAAGTGGCTGATTTCGACCGGCGGTGGTAGCCAGCCGCGGTGGCGCGGTGATGGCAAAGAGTTGTACTACCTTGCGCCCGACCTGAAGCTGATGGCTGTCGAGATTACGACGAACCCGTCGTTCCGCGCCGGAGTGCCCAAACCTCTGTTCCAGGCGCCGCAGCTGAATGCAGTTTCCATCGTCTCGCATTCCTGGGATCTGACGCCGGACGGAAAGCTTTTTCTGTTCGCCGCTCCAGCCGACCAAGGATCGGCTCCGTTTGACGTGCTGCTGAACTGGCAGGCTGCACTGAAGGATTAACGACCGGCAACCAACGCGGCCTGGGACATACCGGATTCTTGCGCCGGTAGACCCCGGAACGGATTGGGGGCACACTCGCCGCGCAATACAGGCAGTCCATGCGCTACTTTTACTAAGCTTGGGTGAACTTGCGCGAGTCGAAATACCGGGTAGTCGCCGCGGCGCTCCCCGCAGGATCTACCATGGCCAGGTAGCCATCAGGCCGCACCAGATACACAGCGTTGCGACGCAGGCCCGCCTGACTCATCTCCGGGCGCCATGCAAAGACGTGCAGCGGTAGTTGTCGCGCTTCACATACAGCTCGGATGTCAGCAGCTGGGTCGCCGTAGACATGGATCTGCCAGTCCATAGAAGCAAGCGGTGCGAAGTTGTCAGTCCCGTTTGCAGCCTCCTTGACCCATGGCAGGCGGTCGCCGCCGTGAACTCCTCCGGCGCGCCCCTGGCTCAAACTGCTTTCGCGGTAGTTCAGACTCGTCTGTGACACGGTGCGAAACACCAGACGTCGCACCGCCTTGAGTTTGAACAGATGCGGGAAAAACAAGGGAACCAGGCGAAGCCGCACAAGCCGCGCAATCATCCCCGAGCTGGTCACGCCCGTGAACGCGCGATCGGTTGTGGCAACCAAACGGCGCGCAAAGGCAATTCGTTCCGGCTCGTAACTTCCGAGCAGTGACTCGGTCGCACGCCGGTTGAGGACGGCGGCGAGCTTCCAGGCCAGGTTCACCGCATCCCCGATTCCGGTGTTCATGCCTTGCCCGCCCACCGGGCTGTGGATGTGCGCGGCGTCGCCGAGAAGAAACGCGCGACCCCGGCGAAAATGATCGGCGACCCGATGGTGCACCCGGTAGGTCGAAAACCAGTTCACGGATTCGATATCGATTCGAATCCGTTCTAGCACGTGTTTGCTGACATCGTTCCACGACAGCTTGTCCCCCTGCTGTGGAGCCTGGTCACGGATCGTGCCGATCAACCGCGCGTGCCCGTTGCTTTTGAGCGGGAAGACTGCGAGAAAATCGGTCCTGTCCAGGACGACGTTGAGTTCGCCGTTCATCACGGCGCCGCTCGCCTGCACATCGGCGACATAGAAAAGGTGGCTGTAGGTGCCTCCCGGGAAACCGATTCCAAGCGCCTCGCGAACGGTGGAACGCGCGCCATCGCACCCGGCAATGTAGGCTGCCTCGCACGTCTGCGGTCCTCCATCGGGCCTCTTCAGACGCGCAACCACTCGATCGCCTGCTTCCTCCAGGCCCGCGAGCTCGGTCTCACGCTCGACCTCAACTCCCGCTTCGCGCAGGCACTCGATCAACAGGCGCTCGTGCTCGTCCTGGGGAAAAACCAGCGCAAAAGGAAAGGGGCTGAGACCCAAACCCATTTCGCCGAGCACAAAGTGTGCAGCCTTCTCACCGCCCACCCAGAAATTCCCGGCAATGGTCTTCCGTCCACGCTCAACGACCTCTTGGGCGATTCCGATCTGGCTATACAGTTCAAGCGTACGCGCCTGTACGGCCAGCGCGCGCGACGTCGTACCCGGCTCGGAGGTCTTGTCGACGATCCGCAAGCGAGTCCCCAGGCGCGCAAGCCAAAGTGCCAGCACCAGCCCGGTCGGACCCGCGCCTACGATGAGAACGTCGGTGTCGGATGTGGATGAAGAATTCATCGTCAGAGGCCACGCCAGATTTCGATACCCAATCTGTCAGGGCGTGGGCGGATTTGCAATCGCGCTCGCAGCGAATTGTTTTTCGCTGCGGTGCCAAAAAAAGAGCAGGGCGCATCCGATCAAAATCAGTGCCAAACACAATCCAGTCCACAATCCCGCCGCGCCCCATCCCACCTGGAAACAAAGGTAGGCGCCGACGGGCAATCCCACCAGCCAATACAGGGTCGAAGACCAGATCATCGGCGTGCGGGTGTCGCCTGCGCCCCGCAACGCACCGGTGGCCACGGCTTGCAAACCATCAAACAACTGGAAAAATGCGGCGACGAACAGCAGTGCGCTTGCGGCCTTGATTACGGCCGGGTCAGGCGTGTACAGACGCACGAGCGTGCGCGGCGCGAGCCAGAAGGCGCCTGCCGTGCAGGTCATGAAGCTTGCGCCCATCGCCATTGCAGTCCAGCCGGCGCGACTCGCTGCGTGTGCATCGCGCCGCCCATGTGCTTGTCCCACACGCACCGCCGCAGCCGAACCCAGACCAAGCGGCACCATGTAGGTGAAGCTTGCGGTATTGAGCGCGATCTGGTGGCTTGCGAGCGGAATCGCCCCCAGCCGGCCGATCAGTGCGGTTGCGACCGCGAATACGCCGACCTCCAGACCCAGCTGCATCGCCGCCGGGAACCCCAGGCTTAGAAGATGCCACACGCGCGCGAGATGCGGCCAGGGTGACGCGTGGCGCAGACCGGTCTTGTAGCGCAGATCGTAATAGACGCAGTACACCAGTAGAACGCCGGCCATATAGGTGCGTGCCGCGCAGGTGGCCCAGCCCGAGCCAACCGTGCCCATCGCACGATGCCCGAGATGGCCGTAGATAAGCGCCCAATTGCCTACTGCGTTGACCAGGTTCGCGGTCACCAGTGAAAACATCACCGGCTTGGCCAGATCGATCCCCTGCAAATAGCGCCTGAAGACGAAATAGAGCAGAAGCGGCAGCGTGCTCCAGTTGAGCGCGCGCAGATAAGGGATCGCCTGATTCAGCACGGCCGGCTCGATTGCGAGCGAACCCAGCACCCGCTCCCAGAAATGAACGACGCCCATCAGCACAGGCGCGAGGCCGAGACTCAAATAAACGCCGTTCACAAGCGAGCGGTGGGCGTCGTGCATGTCGCCGGCGCCGTAGGAGCGGGAGACCAGCGTGTCCAGCCCCAGCATCAGCCCCGTGCCGAAAATTGCCACGACGTAATAGGCAATGCTTCCCAGGCTGACGGCGCCGATCGCGACTGCGCTTGCCCGCTGCCGCCCGACCATCATCGTGTCCACGATTCCCATCGTCATCCAGCCGAGCTCGGCCAGAACCAGAGGGATCGCCAGTGCCAGCATCGGCCGGATTTCGCCGGCAAAGTAGTAGGAAAATAATCGTTTTAGCATGGCTGACGACTGAAGGTTGATTCACGGAAATCATATCGTCTTTGCGAGATTCGGAAAGAACATTCCGACCAGGGACTGCCGATTGTATCGCCCGGGGAATCTCTTGGCGTTAGTCGCGCGCCGCGGGGCCGGTAACCTGCACAAGAGATCCCGACGCTGCCGACGGACCGCCATCGAGGGTTTGCGGAGCGCGCCAGCCGTCCACGACCGAGATCTGGTGGACGCAGGAGACCGTACAGTGGGGGGCGCACCCTTTCTTGGTGAGAAATTCGCGCTGGCGGTGTTCGGAGGTATATTCGGCGAGAGGAACGCCCGGGTAGCCGCGCTGCTGCGAACAGTAGTGCACCAAACCATCCTCGCAGATGTACAGATAGCGCGAACCCGCGCGGCATCGCCACTGGTTCTCGCGGCCGGCGGCGATATTGTGCTGGAATCCGTTTACGCGCGTGAACGATTGCTTGCCGAGCGACATGATCTGTTCGAAGATTTCCCGTTCGCGCGTGCCGAGCGGCTGCAGCTGCCCGTTGCCGTCGTGCAGAATTCCGACCGTGGAGGTGAAGCCTAGAGCAAGCGCCCGGTGAGCGACCGCGAGCGCGTCCTCCGGGTTGCGGACGCCGCTTCCGAGCACCGAGTTGATGTTCACGTGAAACTCGGCGTGCTCGGCCAGCAGAGCGAGTTTCTGGTCCAGAACTTTCAGGCTCTTTTTTGAGACGTCATCGGGCTGGACGTTGTCGATGCTGATCTGCAGGTGTTCAAGCCCTGCGCGGTTCAGCCGCTCGATTCGGTCCGCCACCAGCAGGTAACCGTTGGTGATGAGGCCGGCGAGCATGCCATTCTTGCGGATGCGCGCGATTACGGCGTCAAGGTCAGGATGCAGCAGCGGCTCGCCGCCCGAGATCGTCACCGCCGCCGTGCCCATCGAGCCCAGCCGGTCAATGCGTCGGAACATTTCCTCTGTCGGCACCGGCTTTGAGAAGTCGTCGAACTCGTTGCAATACGTGCACGCAAGATTGCAGCGCCGGATGGGGATGATATGCACCAGGAGCGGGTGGCGCGTTGAGACCAGGGCCTTTGCGAGCTTCTGAATTTCGCGCATCCCGCGATGCGCCGCGGCCATTTTCCTGCGAATTTTCTTTTTAAACGTCATGCGCTCGGCCGGGAAAGCGAGCCAAATTCGGCGCTACGCCCCCGTTCACAATAGTATGCCACAGGGAGTGCGGTTCGCCTGCCAGAACAGCCGCGCGTGTATCGCCCCGGCCCGCGGCGGCCACGGAAAAAGACCCACCCGTGCGGACGGCACTCCTGCTAGAATTTGATTTCTTGTGTGACACGGGCTAAGGTCTGTCTGTACAAGCGCAATTCTCTAGACCCGTGCGGATATCTGCGGCGGAGTCCGTCTCGGGTTCAACCGCAGTTCACCGACGGGGGTGCATTCGATGGCTGATGCGGTAGCAGAAAAAGTGATTGCCACGCTCGCGACCGTGAAACGCATCCCGGCCGAGAACATCACGATCAATACCAATCTCCAGGAAATGGGCATCGACTCCCTCGACGTATTCACGCTTCTGTTCGAACTCGAGAACGCCTTCAAGATCTCGATCCCGGACGACGACGTTCGCTCAATCAAGACCGTCAACGACATTGTCGAGGGCGTCAAGAAGATCCTCGCAGCTTCCCCACCTGACCCTTCGGTCGGTTCTGCCAGCCCGGCGGTCTAACGAATGGCCTCGCGCCGGGTTGCCATCACGGGATTGGGAATCATCTCGGCGCTCGGCCTTGATCTGGCGCAGAACTGGACGGCCCTGTGCGCCGGGCGTTCCGGCATCGCACCTCTCCAAGTTGTTGACGGTGCAGGCGTCGGGTTGAAGGTTCTGAACGGCGCCCAGGTGCGGGACTTCGACCCGCTGAAGCATTTTGAAGGCGGCAAGGACGCCCAACTCGACCGTTTCGCGCAGTTCTCGGTGGTCGCGGCGCGCGAGGCGTTCCGCGACTCCGGAATCGAGCTCTCGCCCGAGATGCGGTTGCGTTCAGCGGTGATCTGCGGCTCTGCGGTGGGCGGGCAGGCATCCATCGAACATGGTTTTGAGGATCTGTGGGTTCAGGGGCGTGGCCGCGTTCACCCTCTCACGATTCCGAAGACCATGGCCAATGCCGGCGCGAGCCACATCTCGATGGATCTGGGACTAGCGGGTCCGGTTTATACCGTTTCAACAGCCTGCTCCTCGGCGAACCACGCGATTGGGCAGGCGTTTCGGCTGGTACGAGATGGTGAAGCCGAACTTGCCGTCACCGGCGGCAGCGAAGCGATCTTCACAGTGGGTATGCTGAAGGCCTGGGAGGCGATGCGCGTCATCGCGCCGGACACCTGCCGTCCATTCAGCAAGGATCGCCGCGGCATGATTTTGGGAGAGGGCGGCGCGATGATGATACTGGAGCCGCTGGAAGCCGCCCAGGCGCGGGGTGCGAGAATCTACGCCGAGATTTGCGGCATGGGAATGACCTCTGATGCCCACCACTTGACCCAGCCCACCGTGGACGGACCGGCGCGGGCCATGAAGGGCGCCCTGCGCGAAGCGGCCATGATGCCCGAACAGGTAGGCTACATCAACGCGCACGGCACAGGGACCGCGGGCAACGATCCGGTTGAGACCAGGGCGATTCGCGAAGTCTTTGGCGCGCACGCGGACAAGCTCGCGGTCAGCTCCACGAAGTCAATGCATGGCCATGCGTTGGGCGCTGCCGGGGCGCTTGAGGCCATCGCGACTGTACTCGCACTCCATCACGGGATCCTGCCGCCGACTGCGAACTTCACCGAGCCCGATCCTGAGTGCGACCTCGATTACATTCCGAATCGGGCGCGCGCCGTCCAGGTCCAGGCGGCGCTATCGAATTCGTTCGCCTTCGGCGGGCTCAACGCCGTCGTCGCCTTCCGCGCATTCAAGCCCTAGGGAAAATCGCAGCCAGACACGACCACCCTCTCCGGGTGCTTGCGGGACGAGTTCCAGAGTGCGGCTGGAATGCAATCAGAACAGGCGGAAAACGACGGGCAGGATCATGTTCCAGCCCTGAGGCACGATTTCCCAGGTGCGCGTGAGTTCGTCTGAGCACGACAGCGTGATCATGATCCCGAGCCAGAAGAAGCCGGCCAAAATCACAACCCTGGTCAGGCCGGTTGCGTACTTCACATGCATAAAGAACAGTACGACCAGCACCATTTTTGTGACTGCGATCGTGAGCGCAACCACCGTGTTCCACCGGCCAAGGTCAATGTAGGCAATCCACGTGGTCAGCGCGGTGCCCACCATCAGCGCCAGGAAAACCAGCAGATAGGTGCTGACCGGGACGATATGCCCGGAGTGGCCGCTCTGCTCGGTGTGATCGGACATCGCTCGATGCTCCTCTTTGAGGGGTGCTAGTATCGCCCGCCAATCAAATACAGCAACGGGAACAGGAAGATCCAAACAATATCAACAAAGTGCCAGTACAGGCCGCTGATTTCCAGCGGTGAATAGTATTCGGCTGAAAACCTGTCCCGCGCCGTCATGATCACCAGAACCGCGAGAATGCCCAAGCCGATGATCATGTGGATCGCGTGCAAGCCGGTCATGAAGAAATAAAAACACATAAACATCTTCACACCCGGAGCATGCGGACCATTGTAAAACCAGTGCACTCCCGGAATGATTCCGTCCACGTAGTCGCGATACCACTCAAACCTCAGCTTCAGGCCCACGAACAGCGCGCCGAGCGCCATCGTCAGGATCAGCCAGAAGATGATATGACCCTTCTTCTTGCCCGTCTGCGCTGCCCGGATCGCAAGCGCCATGGTCAAGCTGCTGAAGATCAGTACGGCCGTGTTGGTCGCACCGAACTTCACCTCCAGCTGATGGCTGCCCTGGATAAACGACTCTAGATGCAGAGCGCGATAGATCGTGTAGGAGGTGAACATCCCGCCGAAGAACAGGATTTCCGTCACCAGAAACACCCACATGCCCAGACGTCCGGCATCGCGCTGCTGCTCGATGTCCTCAAACTGGTGGGCGAATCCCTGCGGATGCGCGCCGTGAGTGGCGAGTTCAGCCATGAGCCGCCTCGGATGGGTAGTTGTAAGCGTCTTCGGTCACGATCGGAATTGTCTCGAAGTTCTCGGTCAGAGGCGGCGATTGGGTGGTCCACTCCAGACCCTTGGCGCCCCAGGGATTCGGGCCCGCCGGCGGACCGTAGCGCATGGACCACATAAAATAGATCAGCGGAATGATATAGCCGACGCCGAGGATTGATGCGCCCGCCGACGACATCACGTTGAGCACCTGAAATTCCGCCGGATAAATTGCGTAGCGCCGGGGCATCCCCATGTAGCCGAGCATGAATTGGGGAAAGAATGTCAGGTTAAAGCCGATGAAAATGATCGCCGCGGCGATGCGCGCCCACAGATCCGGGTAGAGGCGGCCGGTAATCTTCGGCCACCAGAAGTGCAACCCGCCCATATAGGCCATCACCGCGCCCCCAACCATCACGTAATGGAAATGTGCGACGATAAAATAGGTGCCGTTGAGGTGGACGTCGGTTGCCAGCGCAGCAAGGAACAATCCGGTGAGCCCGCCGATGGTAAACAGTCCGATGAAGCCCAACGCGTACAGCATCGGAGCTTCGTAGGAAATCGAGCCCTTGTAGAGCGTCGCCGTCCAGTTGAACACCTTGACGGCCGAGGGAATCGCGACCAGGAAGCTCAGCACGGAGAACACCAGGCCGGCATAGACGGACTGGCCGGTGACGAACATGTGGTGGCCCCACACGATGAAGCTGATGATGGCAATGGACAAGCTGGAGAACGCCACAAAGGCGTACCCGAAAATCTTCTTCCGGGAGAACGCGGTGATCAATTCGCTGATCACTCCCATGCCCGGCAAAATCATGATGTACACGGCCGGGTGGGAATAGAACCAGAACAGATGCTGGAACAGGAGCGGGTCTCCGCCCACGGCCGGATCGAATATCCCGACATGCAGGATCCGTTCCATACCCAGCAAGAACAGGGTGATGGCAATGACCGGCGTTCCCAGGACGAAAATGAGACTGGTGGCGTACATCGCCCAGATAAACAGAGGCAGCCGGAACCAGGTCATGCCGGGCGCGCGCATCTTGTGGATCGTGACGATGAAGTTCACGCCCGTGAGGATGGAAGAAAACCCGGCAATGAAAACGCCCAGGGCCACGACGACCACGTGCGTCTGCGAGTAGGTGCTGCTGTAGGGCGGGTAAAACGTCCAGCCCGTATCCACGCCGCCAGAAAGCGTCGCGACCAGGGCGAAGGCCGCGCCGGTGATGTACAGGTACCAGCTCATCAGGTTCAATCTCGGGAAGGCCACGTCCCGCGCACCGATCATCAAGGGGATCAGGAAATTGCCGAGTGTCGCCGGAATTGACGGAACCAGGAAGAAGAACACCATGATGATGCCGTGCGTTGAAAACATCTTGTTGTAGGTTTCCGGCTCGAACAGCGCTCCCTGCGGCTCAACCAGATGAAGGCGCATCAGAACCGCCGCCATTCCGCCCACGAAAAACATCAGCGTGATGGACCCGAGATACAGCAGCCCGATGCGCTTGTGGTCCAGCGTCAGCAGCCACGACTTGATGCCGTAGGTGACGTTAAGATAGTTCACACCGGATTCGGCCGGGGTTTCGTGGATTTCTGCAATGGCCGTACTCATTTGCCGTTCATCCTTTCTTCCGAGCCGAGCGACTTTACGTAGGCGATCAACTGGAGCATCTGTTCCTCGTCGATCTGCCCCTGATAGGTTGGCATGATCGGCTGATAGTTCGGCAAGTGAACGGAGTTCGGCACGAGAATGGCCTGGCGAATCAGGGCTTCATCCACGATGCGTGTCTCGCCGTTCTGCGTCTTTTCCGGCTTGCCGTAGATTCCCGCAAGTGACGGTGCCCGCCCGGCGGCATCCGCCGAGTGGCAGCTGCCGCAGCCAAATTGGCTGAACAAGCGCTCGCCCTGCTGCGCCATGGATTCCGTTTTCTCGCCGCCCGCCAGCCACGTCGCGTAATCGCCGTCAGACATCACATAGACCCAGCCGATCATCTCGGAGTGGTTCGTGCCGCAGTATTGCGCGCAGAACAGGTGGAACGTACCCGTCTCGGTCGGCTGGAACCAGATCTGGGAGTAGCGGCCAGGCAGCACATCCTTCTTTACGCGAAACGCGGGAATATAGAAATCGTGGATCACGTCCTGAGAAGTCATGGTCAGCTTCACCGGCACTCCCACGGGGACGTGAAGCTCGTTGATTTCTCGCGGTCCCTCGGGATGCTGGAGATGCCACATCCACTGCTTGCCGATCACGAAAATTTCAGTCGAGGAGGCAGGCGGACGCCCGTTGCGCACGTACAGGCTTGAAGACCATACGAACAGCACGACGCAGATGAGCGAGGGAATAATCGTCCAGGTGAGCTCCAGTATCATCGGCGTGTGAGTTGCAGTGCCCGACTCACCCGGCGATTTTCGCCGGTACTTCAGCATGAAATAGAAAATGATCGAGAAAATCAGCACGCTGAAGAAAATCGTGATGCCGGTGAGCATCAGATACAGCTGGTCGACGCTATTGGCGACCGAAGATGCCACCGGCGGCCTGAACTGCATCATGGCAGCCGCGACCGGCAGCGAATCTAGTCCGGATTGAAGGAATCCCATCATCACCGTTCCGTTGCGATCCTTTTCAGGCCTGGCGTATGCCGCCTCACCTGCTTCACGCCCTACGCCCGGGGAGCGCGTAATGTTCGCCCCGGAAAAGCAGAATCAGAAAAATCCCGCCGATCAGGACGGTTGCGACTCCCCCAGCCTGAATGACGCGCGAAATCAGCAGCCCGTATTTTCCAGTGTGGGGATCGTAGTGATAGCAGAAAAGCAGAACCTGATCGACAGGCGAGCCGATCTTTCCCTGCGAAGCCTCGACCAGTCCAAGACGCAAATCGCGCTCCGGGTAGCTGACCCCGTAGAAGTAGCGCGAGATTTTTCCATCCGGCGTCAGCAGCATGATGACGCTCGCATGGGCGTACTGCTTGGAATCGGAATCATAGGCGTAGCGGAAACCCACGGCGTCTGCCAACTGCCTGATCTGGGGCTCTTCGCCGGTGAGAAAATGCCAGCCGTACTGGGCGCCCGGCCGCTTGTACATTCCCGCGTACATGGCCTGCTTGGCTTCGGCGATCACCGGTCTGTCGGTCGGATCGATGCTCACAGTCACGACGCTGAAATCCTTGCCGACTTCCATGGGGATCAGCTGCATGCTACGGTCCAGACCGTTGAGCACCTGCGTGCACAGCATCGGGCAGTTGTAATACACGAGGGTAAGAATCACCGGCTTGCCGGCGAAAAACTGGCCGAGCTCGACCGCCTTGCCGTGCTCGTCGCGAAAGGCGAGGTTGAGCGGAACCTGGGCGTCCAGTTTCTGGTCAACGCCGACTTCCTTGAGGAGCTCCGGGCGCACACCGATCCCCTGCGTCGGGTCGGTGAACTGAGCCGCAGCCGAACCGGGAAGCGCAACCAGCGCGAGCGCCAGGGTCGCGCCTGCCAGCCACGCTCGCACCAATTTGTGTTGAAACCTCACCGGCACTCCGTCCTGTAATCTGGTTTCCAAAACCCGTTTCGCGTTTCCGCCAAGCCTGCTACTTGGATTCAGCTGCTTCTGCTTCGCTGCGCTCTTGGTCCGCTTTGGTCGGCTCGGTGAGATAGCCGCACTGGCCCTCGACGTCGGTCTCGCCTGCGACCATCGGCGTTGTCACCGGCAATGCTCCGGCAGCGGCTGCATCAGCAGCCGTGCGCGCCGGCAATCCTCGCTCGAGAATCAACTGTATTGCGCGGTCGACCGGGATGCGCACGACGCCGCTTGACTGATTCACCCAGGCATAGGTGCTCACGGCCTGCTGCTGCGCGACGCAGTAGTCCTCAAGCTCCTGATGCGGCTGCACCTGCAGCCGCGGACTCGGCGGAAGCATTCGGTCGGTCGTAGTCACCAGCGGCGACGCTGTCGAACCCAGCGGCTCGACCCGCTTGAAGAAATCGAATGTAAATCTCATCCCCACCAGCGTGACCATCAGCACCACGGCCATCCAGAAGGCGAACTGGAACAGCCCCTTGATGTTGACGTCGCGCTTTTCCCAGCCCGCACTCGCGTCGATGGGATCGTTCGGTTTGGGGGAGTGTTTAGTCGCCATGCTGATGCTCCAAGACGCCCTCAAACCGCGGATCGTGAAGCGGCAGCAGCGGCATTTTCTTCAGCTGCGCCATATACGTCCCCACCCACACGCCGCCGATACCGATGAGCGCAAAAATATCCAGCAAGTGAATCTGCGGCCCCGCCTTTTCAAACGACGGCACAACCAGCCAGTAGACGTCCACCAGCGTTATGACCATCATCCATGCGGCCAGGACGGAGAGTCTTTCCAGGCGACGCTTGACCCGTCGCTGCAGCAAGATGAAGAAAGGCACAAAGAAATGAAACACCAGCAGCGCGGCAGCAATGACGGCCCAGCGGCCGAAGGCGCGGGTCATGTACCAGGGGATTTCCTGCTTCAGGTTGCCGGACCAGATGATCAGGAACTGCGCAAATGACATATACGTCCAGAGCAGCGTGAATGCCAGCATCAGGTTGCCGATATCGTTCAAATGCGATGGCTCGTAGGAATCGCGCAGCGGCTCGTAGTCATTGACCAAGCGCAACACGATGACCGAGAACGACAGCGTCCCCAGGCAGGCAATGACCATGAAGACCATTCCGTAGATCGAGGAATACCAGGTGGGCTCAAGGGTCATCACCCAGTCAATTACCGCCCACGACCAGGACAGAGCCCACAGGATCGTGCCTGGCGCCGCCAGACTAGTCATACGCTCCTTCAGGACCAGGTCCCCGGTACGATCCTGCTCGGCTGACCATTTATTGTGCAATGCTGCCAGCAGATTCCAGACGGCGAAATAGATCACCGCACGCAGGACGAAGAAATGCGGCGACAGATACAGGCGCCTGAAATGACCGGCCGGATCATCCGGGAGCGAGTCCGGCTGCATCCAGGGATACAGCCGCGACATGCCGAACAGCAGCGGGACAAACAGAATCGTCATTACCGGTATCGTCCGCGTCCCGGCTTCCAGGATCCGGCGAATCGGCAGGCCCCAGCGGCCTCCGGTCATGTGGTGCAGCTGAAGGATCGCGAGGCTGCCCATGGCGAAGACCATCCAGTAGACAAAAGCCACCAGATAGGACCGGAAGAACTGCTGCCAGTTGGTAAAGCCCAGCGCCACGGTCAGAATGAGTCCGACGACACCGCAGGCGAGCGCCCGTTTCTGCACGCGATCGATTTGCGGCCGAACTGTGTCCGCCAAGTTCATTGCGATTGCCCCATAGATTGTCCCGGCGTTTGTTCGGCGGGCAGCTGCGACAGGTTCTGGCGCGCGGATTCCGGCACGTCTTGAATCGTCGCGTTGCGGCTCAATTGCAGCACGCGAATGTAGGCTGCGATCCTCCAGCGATCGGCGGGTTCGACGCGCGCCGCATAGCTGTACATGGCCCCAAAACCATTGGTGATCACTTCATAGAAATGTCCGGCAGGCGCGTCGCGCAGCCGCTGGATGTGATAGGACGGCGGCTGCGGGAATCCGCGCTGCACGATCATCCCCCGGCCCGTTCCCGAGTAGTCATGGCAGGGCGTGCAATAGACGTTGTAGCGTTCGCGGCCGCGATCCAGATCTGCCTTGGTGATGGGGAAGGGGAACTTGTTCACCACCACGCCGTTTTCACGGCCGGTGAACATCAGCTCATCCAGCCGCAGTTGTCCGCGCGCGACCGTGCCCGGAACGGGCTGCCGCTCGGAACGCCCGTCGCCGAAAAAGTCGGTAGGCTCGTAGGGCAGATATTTCGGCTGGACGTGCATGTCCAACCGGCAGCCGAAAAGCAGCAAGGCGACCGCGCCCATCGCGATGCCGGTCAGGGCGCGGACAAGCAAGCGCGCCGGTCGCGCCCAGGTGCCCATGAGGGTAAGTTCAGTCCTCAATTTCAAATACTCCATGCGGATGCAAGTCTTCCAAGAATTTTTTCGTTTCGACGAGATCGAATTTCTGGTCCCTCGCCTTGATGCACAGGAAGAAACGGTCCGTTGAGGCCATTGCGAATCGCTCGACGTTGAACGTCGGGTGATACGGCGTCGGCAGGCCGTTGAGTGCGAGCATTCCAAATACCGCCGTCAGGGCTGCGCCCAGAATTGTCAGCTCGAAGGTGATCGGTATCCACATCGGCCAGCTATTGAAAGGCTTCCCGCCGATGTTCAGCGGAAAGCTGATCACGTTGGCGTACCAGCACATGCCGAAACCGGTCAGTCCGCCGCCCAGGCCACCGAAGAAAACCAGCGTCGGAAGGATGGTCCAGTCAAATCCCACGGCCTCGGCCAGACCTTCGACCGGGATGGGCGAAAACGCGTCGATGCGGCGGTAGCCTGCGTCGTGCGTGCGGTGAGCGGCAGCCAGCACTTCTTCCGGCGACACAAACTCAGCCATCAGACCGTAAATGCGCTTCTTGACCATAACCTAGCTGTGAATCTCCGGATTCGGATTGCGGACGCGCGCAAGATAGGTGGTGCGCGGCCGGGTGTTCAAATCCTCAAGCAAACCATAATCGCGCGTCTGGGCCTTGAGCTTGGCAACCTTGCTTGTCGGATCATTGATATTTCCGAACACAATCGCTTCGGTCGGGCAGGCGCTCTGGCACGCCGTAATGATCTCGCCGTCGCGGATCAGGCGATTTTCTTCCTCGGACCGGATCTTGGCAGCATTGATTCGCTGCACGCAGTAGGTGCACTTCTCCATCACTCCGCGGCTGCGCACGGTGACGTTCGGATTGCGCATGCCGTACAGGCTCGGCGTCTTGTAATCAGAGTAGAGATAGAAGTTGAACCGGCGGACCTTGTACGGACAGTTGTTGGAGCAATACCGCGTGCCGACGCAGCGGTTGTAGGTCATGTCGTTCAAGCCCTCGGCGTTGTGCGTGGTGGCGCCGACAGGGCAGACATATTCGCAAGGTGCGTTTTCGCATTGCATGCAGGGCAGCGGCTCGTAATACATCTCGGGATTGTCCAGGTTCCCGCGGAAATAGGTGTCAATGCGAATCCAGTGCATGGCGCGACCGCGCGCCACCTGATCTTTGCCCACGACGGCGATGTTGTTCTCCGACTGGCAGGCAATCACGCACGCGTTGCAGCCGACACACCGGTTCAGGTCAATCGACATGCCCCAGGCATAGCTGTCGTACTTGTAGCCGGGGTAGATCGTGAGCCCCTTGGTATTTTCATCGTCCGGATTCTGGGCGAAGCTGGGATCCTTGCTGAATTCCTCCATTGTGGCGATGCGGACCAGATCGCGTCCGTGCTCGCCACCCTGGCCCACCGCAGCGCTGCTTTCCTCTTCGACCGGATGCCCGTCGAGATCGATGTTGTATTGCTGCTGAGTCGAGGCAAAGGCGTATTTCTTGCCGGTCTTGGTGATTTGCGCTCCGGGCGCAATCCAGGGCGCCGACGAGGTGCGCAGCAGATAGGAGTTGAAGCCCGGTCCGGTGCCTACGCTTCCACCCCGCGCGCGGCCAAAGCCCAGGTGCAGCGTCACGGAGTTATCCGCATGGCCGGGAACCAGGTAGGCGCCGGCGTCCACACGACGGCCCCCAAGCGTGAGGGTTAGGTAATCGCCGGTCGTCACGCCGAGTTGCTGTGCAGTTGCCGGACCCATCATGATGGCGTTGTCCCAGGTGAGACGCGTGATGGGCTTGGGGAGCTCCTGCAGCCAGGAATTGTTTGAGAATTCGCCGTCGCCGACCGAAGGATCGGGGCGGAAGACGACCTCGATCGCGCTGGGATCGCCGCTGGTAGCCTCGGTGCGACCCAGGCTCATGAAGTCGGCGTGCGGCGCAACGGAAATCGCCGGTAGCGAAGTGCCGGAAACCAATCCATCGTGCAGCGAGGTTTCCCAGAGCGCCTCGAAGGCTTTGTCCTTCTCCGGCCGCTGGCTCTGCCAGAAGTTGCGAACCAGTTCGTGACCGGTCTTGCCGGCGTCTGCGGTAAACAGAGCGACAACCTCGTGCGCCGAATGACCGTCGTAGAGCGGCGCGATCAAAGGCTGCACGATTCCGACCGTGCCGTCGAAGGCCCGCCCATCACTCCAGGATTCCAGCGAGTGAGCGGCCGGAGCGTGCCAGTGGCAAAGCTCGGCCGTTTCGTCGTGATACAGGCCGGAATGAACGCGCAATTTCGCTTTCTGCATCGCGGTTGCGAAATCAAAATCGGCGGGAGCGTCGTAGACCGGATTGCCGCCCAGGATGACCAGGAAATCCACCTGTCCGGCGTTTAAATCATTGACGAGCTCGCGAAGGGATTCAAGCTGGTTGACAGGGCTTGCTTCGATCGATTCGGTGTACACCACAGTCTTGCCGACGTTGCCCAGCGACGCGTTGATGGCGTGCGCGAGCGCATGAACCAGGGGCGGCTGATGCTCGCCCGCAATCACGATGGAGGATCCGCGATGGGCCGCCAGATCCCTGCCGACGGCTCCGACCCACGCGGCCGGAATTTTCGAGCTGGCATTCGCGCTGGGCGGTACGCCAACGCCGGCGGCAGCCGCCAGCTGGCGCGCAAGATCGTCAATGTCCGCCGAGCGCACCGGCAGCCGATGATCCGACACGGCGCCCGTGGCCGTCGGCATGCTTTCGGCGACGTAGAGACGGTTCAGTTTCGACGCCGGTCCGGCGCTGAGATCGCGGCGAGTGCCAAAATCGCGGGCGTAGCGCACGTGCCCGGCGCCACAGGTGAGAAAATCCGCGTCGAGCGACACGATGACATCTGCCTGATCGAAGTGGTAGACCGTGTTGACCGGCCGCCCGAAGGCGAGCCGCGCGCCTTCGCGCACGGAGTCTCCGCTCGAGACCTCATATTGGTGCCATTTCGCTTCGGGAAGCTGCGCGAGCAGTGCGCGTAGTTGCGCGCCAAGCGTCGGAGAGGTAATCGTCTTGGTGAGGATGCGCATTCCCGCACCCTTGAGGGTCCGCGCGTTTCCCATAGACGCCGCAAAATCGCTCCAGGTACTGAGCCGCCCGTCATACACGACGGCCTGCGAGCGGTCGGGATCCCAGAAGTTCAGAATCGCAGCCTGGTTGAAGATGTCGGAAGAGCCGAGGCTTCCGGGATGTTCCGGGTTCCCCTCGATTTTGGTTGGACGGCCGGTGTGGCTTTCAACCAGCACACCGGTCGCAACTCCGGCCTGAAAAAGGGATGTCGCGTAAAACAAGGGCCGGCCAGCAAGGATTTCCTCCGGCGGTCGGACATAGGGAACGATCTTTTCTGTGGGGAGTTTCGTGCACGCGCTGAGCCCGGTCAGCGCCGCAGACGCGGCCATTAGTTTCAGAACATCCCGGCGATTGATTTCGCTGTTGCCTTTACCTGCGCTGGGAGGAAACTCGTGTTCGCTGAACTCCTGGAATTGCGGGGTGCCGGAAAGCTGCTCGAGGCTCTGCCAGAGACGCGGAGCGCCTGCGCCGGAAAGCTTCGCGCGCGCCGCAACCAGGTCGATCGAATTCTTGAGGTGGGAATCTTCGCTCATCGTCTCGCTTTCATCACCTGTGGCACGTCGAACACGTCTGCAAACTCTGTACGTGATATTCCGCCATGAGCTTCTTCCCAAGCTCGATCTGTTTTGCCCCCGAAGGCGGGTCGTAATACGGATTGAATACTTCCGATTTTGGCCGCAAATACTTCTCGGGCTGGCGGTGGCATTCCAGGCACCACGACATGTAGAGCGTGCCTGCGCGCTGCGTCAGGGGCATTTCGGCGATCTGCCCGTGGCACGTGGTGCACCCGACGCCTTTCGCGACATGAATGCTGTGGTCAAAATAGACGAAGTCAGGCAGCGCGTTCACGCGAACCCATTCAATTGACTTGTCGTCGCGATAACTCGCCCGCACCGGCTCAAGCATCGAGGCGTTGGTCCAGATCTGCGAATGGCAGGTCATGCACGTCTGCGTGGGGGGAACTCCCGCGAAGGAAGACTTCTCGACCGACGTGTGGCAGTAGCGGCAATCGATTCCCAGTTCGCCCGCATGGTGCCGGTGACTGAAAGGCACGGGCTGCTGCCGCTTGACGTTCTGCTGCGTGTACCACGGCGACATCGCGATGGTATACAGCGCGTAGCCGAGCGCGCCGAGTATGACGACCGCGCCATAAATCGTCAGCCGCGAGATAAAGTTCGTACTGCGATGAAATATCTGTGGCATCGGCTCTTGAAATCGTTCCTTCTATGAATGCCCCTTCTCTTCGTTTGTTTCATGCACCAGGCCCCGCACTTCCACGATGGAAATCATCGGTAAGAAGCGGATGAAGAGAAAGAACAAGGTAAAGAACAGACCGAACGTTCCGACGTACGTCGCCCAATCCCATCGCGTCGGGTAGTACATGCCCCAGGACGAGGGGATGAAATCGCGGCTCAAGCTGATCACGATGATGACGAAGCGCTCAAGCCACATTCCCGTGTTGACCACCAGCGAAAGGACGAACAGCAAGCCTACGTTGCGACGCACACGGCGCGACCACAACAGCTGCGGGATGATGATGTTGCAGGAGATGAGCATCCAATACAGCGGGGCATAGGGCCCGTGGAAGCGATTCTCCATCATGTAGATTTCGTATTGATCACCGCTATAAAACGCCAGAAACGCCTCGATCAAATAGCCGTAGGCCACGATCAGACCCGTTGCCAGCATCACCTTGGCCATGATGTCGAGGTGCCGGATGGTTACCAAGTCTTCCAGATGGTAGAACTTGCGAATTGGAATGGCCAGGGTCAGCACCATTGCAAAGCCTGAATAAATGGCCCCGGCAACGAAGTAGGGAGGGAAAATCGTGGTATGCCACCCGGGAATGATGCCGATCGTAAAATCAAAGCTCACTACGGTGTGGACGGAGACGACCAGCGGCGTCGCCAGGCCCGCAAGGAGCAGTGAAGCGGTCTCATACCGCGACCAGTGGACAGCCGATCCACGCCAGCCCATCGACAGCATCCCATAAATAATCTTGGCGGCTTTGTGCTTGGCGCGATCGCGAAGCGTTGCGAGGTCCGGAATCAGTCCTACGAACCAGAACAACAGGGAAACGGTGAGGTACGTCGATACGGCGAAGACGTCCCAGACCAGCGGGCTGCGGAACTGGGGCCAGGTCCACATCGGATTCGGGTACGGCATGAGGTAGAAAAACAGCCACGGGCGCCCCATGTGAAGCAGAGGGAACATGCCGGCGCACATCACGGCGAAAAGCGTCATCGCCTCAGCGAACCGGTTGATCGACGTTCGCCATTTCTGGTGCAACAGGAGAAGAATTGCGGAGATCAGCGTGCCGGCGTGGCCGATACCGATCCACCACACGAAGTTGACGATCGCAAAGCCCCAGGCGGTCGGAACGCGGATGCCCCAAATGCCCACGCCCTTGATCATGAGCAGCGTGATCGTCAGGTTCAGCAGCATCAGGGCCGAAAATGCGATGAGGAGGCCGAAAACCCATCCCGGCGTCACGGGACGAGTCAAAACGATCGAACTGATTTTGTCGGTTACCGTCTCAAACGTATGGCCCGGTCCGATAATGGGATCGGGATCGACAACCCCGACTCTGTTGTGTGAATCCTCAGCGGCCACGCGGTATCCCCGCACTAAATTTATGAATGCTCGTAATCGCCTGAAGGGGCGTTAAAGGTCTGCAATCAGCACTCACACACCCCGTGCAAGCGCGATTCGCGGTCCCAAGCAGCGATACGGAATCACATCGACGAGTGAACTTCACTCGCCCCAGGGCATGAAAATTAACTAAGTAGACCCCGGATACCCGCTAAGGACTGAACAGCATAAAACTGGAGACGCTCAGACGCAAGTTGAATTCAAAATATTTTTTGCAGAAAGATCCGGCGAGAATCAGCGCGTGCAACGCTTGACGCGAAGAAACTGAATCCTCGAGCGTTTTGCGCAAAGCTGTTCGCTCCGACTGTGCCGTTTAGGGCATGAACCGCGCACGAGACCCGGCGCGTCGACGCGTCGGGTTGATAAAATCCAGTGGTGCGCCCCGCAATGCCAGTGGCGGTTTGGCTTCTGCTTGCCGTGTCTCTATCTACGGCTGCCGATACCATTGTTCTGAAAAACGGCCGCCGCATTGTGGCCGATAACGTCACCGAAGACACCGCACACGTTACCTATCAAACCCCCGCCGGCGAGCTATCCATCCCCAAATCGATTGTCGCCCGGATCGAGCATGACAATTTTGGATATTCCCCGTCATCGCGGGCGCTTTCTGAGGCCCCCGTGTCGGCGCCGGAGCTTGAACCGGTCCGCGGCTATGAAGAGGTAGCGGGACTTGCAGTGCATGACAACGGGATCGATTTTGGCTACCTGTCGCGTCTGGAGTCCGACGCGCGATCCGGTGCCGGCCCTGCCGTTGCGAAGCTTGCGGCCGCGCAGTACGCCGCTGCGCAATTCCTGGTCGGCAAGGGCGACACCGACGCGGCGATTGACCACTACCGCCAGGCTCTTTCGTTCGCTCCGGACAACACCGGCCTGTTGCTGAATCTCGCCGTGCTGTATCTTCGCGAAAGCCAGTTCTCGACGGCGCTCGACCCGCTCGAGCGCGCGCGCCGCACCAATCCGAATTCACCGGATGTCGCCAAGCTGATGGGCTGGGCCTATTACGGCGCAAACAAGATGGACCGCGCGATCGAGGAATGGCAGCGCGCCGAGAAGTTGCGGCCCGACCCGGAAGTCGAGCAGGCGCTCGACAAAGCCCAGCGCGACAAGGCCGAAGAGGAGAGCTACCGCGAAGGCGAGACAGCCCACTTCGACCTGAAGTATAACGGCGGCGCCACTCCGGACCTGGCCCGCGGAATCCTGCGCGTTCTGGAAGACGATTTCCTGGATCTGGAGTCTCAACTGGATTACACGCCCCACGAACAGATCGCCGTCATTCTCTATACCGAGCAGGCTTTTGCAGACATCACCCGAGCGCCGGGATGGGTGGGCGCGCTCAACGACGGGCGGCTCCGCATACCGGTGCAGGGACTGACGTCGGTGACACCGGACCTTGCGCGCGTGCTGAAACACGAGCTGACTCAC
Organism: Candidatus Cybelea sp.; assembly: GCA_035603235.1. Lineage (GTDB taxonomy): Bacteria > Acidobacteriota > Terriglobia > Acidiferrales > UBA7541 > Palsa-295. The sequence goes on from DATNKU010000023.1 coordinate 55,867, forward strand.
AGCTTTGTCGGGCAGAAATCGCACAACCGAGCGCCGACCTGGCTCCAGGAGGGCGTCGCACAATGGATGGAAGGACGACGGAGCACGTCGACGGCCGGAGCCCTGGTGGAGGAGGCAGGCCAGGGGGTGATTCCGCCGCTAGGAGTGCTCGAGGGCTCCTGGATGGGTCTGTCGGGAAATTCGGCTTCCTTTGCCTACGCGTGGTCACTCGCCGTGGTGGAATCCATCATCGATTCTGGCGGCGTAAGTGACATCAGCCGGCTACTGGATCGAGTGGCGACCGCGCCTTCAACCGAAGCGGCAACACAGGAGATGTTGCACGCCAGTTACGCCGATCTTCAAGAGCAGACCGTCGCATACCTCAAACACGAATATTTGCAGTAGCCGGCGGCAGTACCCGCGCGCTTGATCACACCGAAGCGAGAAGGCCGGCCAGAAGTGCAGCTCTGTCGGGCAATGACCGGACCACGACGTGTTCCACGAGGCTGTGCGCGCCGCCGCCGACTGCGCCAAGGCCGTCGAGCGTAGGCACGCCGAGCGCGGAGGTAAAGTTTCCGTCGGAGCCGCCACCGACCCATGCTTCGCCCAGAGGCAACCCCATCTCGCGCATCAACGACTGCGCGCGATGGAAAAGTGCGATGACTGCGGGGGTCCGCTCAAGCGGCGGGCGATTGATTCCGCCGCGCACCTTCACTTGAGCCCCCCTCAGAACGGGACCCAGGCTGCGAATCTTCCGGTCAATTTCGGGCGCATCAGAAAGGTGCGTGAAGCGAATGTCTAGTTCGGCTCGCGCGTGAGCAGGAACGACGTTCGATACGGTTCCGCCCTCGATTACCGTAGCCTGCACGGAAATTCCGCGCCGGGTGTTGTTCAAGTGCTTCAGACGCACAATCTGCAGCGCCAGTTCCTGCACCGCGTTCACCCCGGCGCCCGGTTCGAGCCCGGCGTGGGCGGCGCGCCCGGCTATGATGATTTCGGCCCAGCCCACTCCCTTGCGCGCCGTCTTGAGCCGCCCATCGGCGCCAGCCGAAGGCTCAAGGACCAACACCGCATCGCTTCGCTTCGCCTCGCGCTCGATGGCCCGCCGCGACGTGTCGCTGCCGATCTCTTCGTCGGAGTTCCAGAGAAAAACCAGCCGCTTCCGAGGATACAGTCGCGCGGCCCGCAGCCCGTCAACCGCAGCGAGCGCAAGAGCCAGCCCGGCCTTCATATCGAAGGTTCCCGGCCCGAAGGCGCGCCCGGCCCGGACAAGGAACGGCATCCTTGCGAGCGTACCCAACGGGTACACGGTATCGAGGTGGCCAAGAATCAGGATTTGCCCCTTCGGCCTTCCGGCGCCCGGTGATAGCTCGGCCCGAACATGATTCCCCCGCTGTTTCTCGCGCAGGATGCGGACCTTCGCTCCACGACGCCGCCACTGGCTTGCGACGAGCGTTCCGAAGCGGTCGACAGCGGTTTTGTCCTGGCTTGGCGACTCACAGCGGACAAATCTCCCGAGCAGCTGCACGATATCCTGTTCCCGAAGTCGCAACTCACGGCGCAGGCTTGTCATCATCGAAACATCGTTGTTCATCGCGCGTATCCTATCAGCCGCATCACGGTGCGGCAACGCAACTCGCCCCGCGATTCCAACCCGCCCGGGATTCGTATAGAATTGCTCGATTCGGCTGGCGCAAATATACAAGGTAACCAGAGGTCAACCATGCTGCTGGACATCAACGAAATCCAAAAGATTCTTCCGCATCGCTATCCCTTCCTGCTCATAGACGGAATTGAAGAAATGGAACGGTGGAAGCGTATTGTGGGAATTAAAAACGTTTCCATCAATGAAAGCTATTTTCAGGGACATTTTCCGGGCAAACCCATCATGCCAGGAGTCCTGATTATCGAATCGATGGCGCAGACCGGAGGATTCCTGTTGCTTCAGGAAGTAGCGGACCGCGAAAAAAAGCTCCTCTACTTCGTTTCGATTGACAACGCCCGCTTTCGCCGTCCGGTCGTCCCCGGGGACCAGCTCAGGCTGGAAATGAATGTCAAAGCCTGGCGGGAGGGCCTGGGTTTCTGCAAGCTTCACGGCCGCGCCACGGTCAACGGAGAACTTGCGGCCGAGGCGACGCTGATGTGCAAGATGGTGGACCTGGAGACGGAAGTGCCGTCCGCCGCGGTGGCTGCCGAGAAGGCGCGATGAGCGAAATCGATTGCCGGGCTGTCGTTTCACCATCGGCAAGAATCTCAAGCGGGGTTCGAATCTCGGCGTTCGCGATCGTCGGTGACGAGGTCGAGCTCGGGGAGGGTTGCGTTGTCGAATCCCACGCCGTGGTCAAAGGACCATCCACGTTCGGGCGCAACAATCACATACACTCTTTTGCCATCGTAGGCGGCGATCCGCAAGATCTGACCTACACGGGCCAGCGTGTCAGGCTCGAGGTGGGCGATTCCAACGAGTTTCGCGAGTTTTGCACCGTACACCGCGGCACGATCAAGGGCGGCGGCGCGACGCGCATCGGCAGCCACAACCTGATCATGGCCTACGCGCATATCGGCCACGACTGCGTCATCGGCAATCACGTCATCCTTACAAACGGAGCGCAGCTCGCCGGACACATCGTGGTCGAAGACTACGCCGGAATCAGCGCGTTTTGCCTGCTGCATCAATTCTCTCGCGTCGGGAGCCATTCCTACATCGGCGCGGGCACTGTGATCACGCAGGACGTTCCGCCGTTTTCAATGGTTGTCGGGCCGCGCGAGGTGCGCTGCTTCGGCATCAATAAGGTTGGTCTGGGGCGGCACGGATTCTCGCCCGAGCGCATCAAGACGCTCGAGCAGGCCTACCGGTATCTGCTCCGCTCGAAGCTGAACACATCGCAGGCCGTCGAGAAGATGCGTGGAACCCTGTCTCACTCCGAGGACGTCCAAACACTTATAAAGTTCATCGAGTCGGTTGGCGACCGCGGTTTGACGAAATAGGAGCCGGAATGGCCGCGACCGCAGAAAACTCGCCAGGGGCGTGGGGCCTGATCGCCGGAAACGGCGATTTCCCGTTTCTCGTTCTCGAAGGCGCTCGAAGCCGCGGCATCGAGATGGCCGTGATTGGCATACGCGAGGAGGCCTCGCCGGCACTGGAACGCGCGGCGAAGCGATTCCACTGGATCAGCCTCGGCGAACTCAGCCGCGGGATTGAACTGCTTCATCAAGAGGGAGTAAAACACGCCGTGATGGCCGGGCAGGTGAGACATAACAAAATATTCAGCTCCATCCGGCCGGACTGGCGTCTTGCCAAACTGCTTTTTTCGCTTCCTGCGAAAAACACCGACTCGCTCATCGGAGCAATCGCGCGCGTGCTCCAGGACGAGGGAATCGAGCTGGTCGATTCGACGAAATTTCTCGGGTCCCTGCTGCCGCCGGCTGGCGTCCTGACGCGGCGCAAGCCGGATGAAACCGAAACCGCAGACATGGAATACGGCCGGAAAATCGCCAGCCAGATTGCCGGCCTGGATCTCGGACAGACCGTGGTGATCAGCGATCGCGCCTGCGTTGCAATCGAAGCAATGGAAGGAACCGACGAAACCATCGAGCGCGCTGCGCGGATTGCCGGCGGAAAGCGCCTGGTAGTGGTGAAGGTCAGCAAGCCTGGGCAGGACATGCGATTCGACGTACCTGTCGTGGGAATCAAGACGATCGAAGGAATGCATCGGGCCAATGCTACTGCGCTTGGAATCGACGCCGGCCGGACGCTGCTGTTTGACCGCGAGGGTTTGATTGGAGCCGCCGACGACGCCGGCATCGCAATTCAGGCGTTTACTCCAGAACTCGCCTCGGCAAAGAAAACTTCGTGAGCGAAAAACCCATTCGAGTGGCAGTGGTTGGCGCAGGAGAGTTCGGCCGGAACCATGTTCGCGTGTGGCGCGACCTGGAGGGCGTGGAACTTGCCGGCGTCATCGACACGAACGCAGAACGCGCCGCCAAGGTCGCATCGGAATTCGGCACCAAGGTCATTCCCGATCTCGACGCCCTGGCGGCCGAACGCGTGAGTGCCGTCAGCGTGGCTGTCCCCACTCGGGAACACGCACGGGTAGGCTGCCGCCTTCTGGATGCGGGCATGGATATTCTGGTCGAAAAGCCGATGGCGGTGTCGCTTGAAGAAGCCGACGAACTGATCGCTTCGGCCGAGCGGTCAGGTTCCATCCTGCAAATCGGTCACGTCGAGCGGTTTAACCCCGCTGTCGGGGCCGCGCAAAAGATCGTCCTGCGGCCGATGTTTTTCGAGGTGCACCGTCTGGGCATTTTCACGCCGCGCAGCCTGGATATCGACGTGGTATACGACGTCATGATCCATGATCTGGATATTCTGCTTTCACTCGTGGACTCGCCTGTGGTCGACCTGAAAGCGGTTGGAATTCCAGTGATCACCGATAAAGTCGATATTGCGCACGCACGCGTCGAGTTCGCAACCGGCACCGTCGCCAATGTGACGGCCAGCCGGGTATCGACGGAGCGCGTCCGCAAGATGCGCTTCTTCCAGGAACACGAATACGTCTCGCTTGATTTCGTGCGCCAGGACGCGCTGCGCATTCGCGTCGAGCCCGGCAGCCCTCAGCCGGGAATCGGATTCGAGAAATTGGAAACTGTGCTTGAAGAACCCTTGCACGCGGAACTCCGCGCGTTTCTGGGATCGGTTCGCACTCGCACACCTGCGATCGTCGACGGCGCCGCCGGTCGTCGCGCGCTCGCCCTGGCTGACGAAGTGATGGCAGGCATCCTGGACCACGCGCGCCGCGTCCAACTGGGTGCCTTCTCTCCACAGGACATACGATGATTCCGCGCACATTGGTTCCGCTGAACGTGCGCCCCGTCAACAAAGACGAGGCCAGGAAGGCGCCGAGCCGCACGACGACTTACATGGACGACCGTACCGTCGTGCCCTCGGGGGTTTCCGACGCTCCTCCGCTTGACGGCAAGACCACCATCCCGTCGCATCTTCCGCTAGGCGTTTTAGTGGATCGCACGCTGGTTCCGCGCGGCATGGCCGCCAAACCCATCGAGAGGCTCCAGCACGTCTCGACAGTCACGCTTGAAATTCTGGATTCCCGCACCGTCGTGCCAGCGTTTGTTGAGCCGCTGACGGCCGAGGAAATCGAGACTCCCGAACACGCGCCGGAGATGACAGCTGAACTTCGAGAAATCGTCCAGCCGGATATTTTCACTACCGGTGACGCGAATCTGCTGATCGAGCCGGAAGAAACCAGAGATCAGAAATCCGACCTGGTGCGGGTGGTGCTTTCCGTTCTCGTGCACGTGGCGGTCATCCTGTTTCTGATTTTCGCACCCAGGCTTTTCCCCGTACCGACGCAGGAAGAGATTGCTCAATACAAGTTGCCAACGAACTGGATTTATTCACCGCCGTCAACGGCTGAACCACCCGCGCCTGCTCCGAAGGTCCGGGTCACCCCGGAAACATTGCACAAGGTCGCGCCACCAGTCGAGAAGCCGCAGATCCCGTCGCCTGTGACTCCTGAGAAGCCAGCAGCGGAGCTGCCGGAAGCGCCGCAGCCGAAGATCGCTGTGGCTCCGGCTCCCCCGTCGTCGATCCCGTCGACTCCGGCACCTTCGCACATCGAGCCCGTGCTGCCGGCCACTCCAAACAACCGGCTGAATCTGGGCATTACGCCGTCGTCTCCCGGAAAAGCGCTGAGCGATCAGATGGACAACGCCCTGCACGAGGGGCGTGCAGGTGCTCCTGTCTATATTGGACCATCTGGATCCGGAGGCCGCGGGGCCGGCATGAGCGGCAGCGTGGACATCCTTTCCGATACGCAGGGAGTGGACTTTTCCGCCTACATCCGCAGGCTTCTGGCCACGCTGCAACGCAACTGGGAGGCGGTGATGCCCGAGACGGTACGGATGGGAGAACAGGGAGTGGTCTTCACCACCTTCTCGATCAATCCGGACGGCAGCGTCTCAGCACCCGACCCGACGCTGGAACGCACGTCCGGAAAAGAACCGCTCGACAACGCTGCCATGGCCGCGATCCATGCCTCGAATCCTTTCGAGCCGCTTCCTTCTCAGTTCCACGGTCCCTTCCTGAAATTGCGAATCGTGTTCCTCTATAACGTTCGTCCGGAACAAATCGGACTCCCGCATTGATACTGATTCGCAGGGCGGTCGCGGGGGCGACGGGGCCGGACCGAGCACCCTCGGGATGAGCGGCGGTCCAGGGCAGGCGGGAGCGCGGCTTATTGTCGTTCTCGGGCCGACTTCTTCGGGCAAATCCGCTCTGGCCATCGGCCTCGCCGAACGCCTCGCAGGCGAAGTCCTGGTTTGCGATTCCACGCAGGTCTACCGACATTTCGATATCGGCACCGGCAAAGTTCCAGTCACCAAACAACGCGGCATCCCGCACCACCTTGTCGACCTTGTGGAACCGCACGAAGTTTTCACTGCGGGGGAATATCGCAAGCGAGCTCTCGAAGTTCTTCGCGAGGTGGGGCTGCGCGGTAGGACGCCCATTCTGACGGCGGGAACCGGACTGTATCTTCGCGCGCTGCTCGAGGGCCTGGCCGATGCGCCCGAGCGCTCCGAGCGGCTGCGCGACCGCCTGCGAAAGAAAGCCGAACTCAACGGACCCGAGCACCTTCACCGCTTGCTTGCGCGCTTAGATAAAGAGGCGGCAAACCGGATCGCGCCGCGAGACACGCCAAAGATTATCCGCGCAATCGAAATTCGCACCCTTGCTGGAAAACCGGTTGGCGAGATCCATCGCAGCGGCCGAAAACGACTGGAAGGATATGCCATCTGCAAGCTTGGGCTCGAGCCTGCGCGCGGCGCGCTGTATGCCAGAATCAACGCCCGGGTCGAGGCGATGATCGCAAGCGGCTGGGTCGAAGAGGTCCGTGGTCTGGTCGCGCAAGGCATTCCGGCCGATGCGAAGCCTTTTCAGTTTATTGGGTACTCGGACTTGCGGTCCTGTCTTGATTCTGGGAGCACGGCACAGGACGCTGTGAAGCGAATCCAACAATCCACGCGACAGTTCGCGAAGCGACAAATCACCTGGTTCCGCAAGGAGCCTGATGTTAAGTGGCTCTCGGGCTTTGGCGACGATCCCGAGGTCCTGGCCTCCGCAACCGCACTCGCTCAGGCAAGCGACGCCTAGCCGCTTGACGGCGGCCTCTGGTTTCACTACCCTCGCTGCATACGGTACCGTATGGCAAGTCCCGCTCCAGCCCGGATACCCACCCTTCATCCTGACGACTGGATCCGAGCCGCCCAGACGCGCCTGTCCGCCCAAGGCATCGAATCCGTCCGAGTGGAGGTGTTGGCGCGCGACTTGGCGGTGAGTAAAGGGAGTTTCTACTGGCACTTTCGCGATCGCAGCGATCTGCTGGAAAAACTGCTGGTTCGCTGGGAAGAGGCGGAACTTGATTGGCTGAAGGCGGCAGCGGCTACAGGTGCGGCGATGCAGTGGGCAAACTTTATTGAGAAAACCTCGGACCCGGAGGGCATGCGCATGGAAGTTGCGCTGCGGGCCTGGGCGCGTCGGGACGAGCGCGTGGCCACACGCGTAGCGGCGATCGAAGAGCGGAAGGCGCGCCTGATCGTCGATGTGCTGCGAGAGGTGGGGTTCACGCAGGCCGCCGCTGCATCCGGTTCGGAACTCGTATTGCTGATTTGCCTGGGATGGCTCGACCGCGGCACAAGAGATCGGCAGGCGCAACCTCTCGGCAGCAGCCTCAGCGAGCTGCTTTCCGATTTCCTGCTCTCAGCTTCGGCCCGGTTGCAGTCGCCTGATCGCTAGACCGCCAAGTGCGCGGCTGGCCGGGCACCTGAAACTGTGGCACACTCGATATTTTGAAGGGCGCGGCGGGAGCGCGCTGACTGCGCGCCTCGTTTGCCAGGTCGCGATCCGCTCGAAAATCCATGGACCTCCAGTACATTCGTAATTTCTGCATCATCGCGCACATCGACCACGGGAAATCCACCCTGGCCGACCGGTTGCTGGAGTTGACCGGAGCACTCACGCAGCGCGAAATGAGTGCGCAGGTCCTTGATTCGATGGACCTCGAGCGAGAACGCGGAATCACGATCAAAGCCAAGAGCATCCGACTCCATTACCAGGCGCGCGACGGCCATGAATATCAGCTGAACCTGATTGATACCCCGGGACACGTGGATTTCTCCTATGAGGTCTCGCGGGCGTTGTCCGCCTGCGAAGGTGCGCTGCTGGTGGTGGACGCAAGCCAGGGGGTTGAGGCGCAAACCGTGGCCAACGCTTTTCTGGCCTCCCGGCACAATCTGGCGATCATCCCGGTGATCAACAAAATCGACCTGCCTGCCGCCCGGCCTGATTTCGCGAAGGAGCAGATTGAGAACGTTCTGGCCATTCCCGCCGATGACGCCCTGCTGATCAGCGCAAAGAGCGGGATCGGCGTTGAGGAGGTTCTCGAGGCGGTCGTGCGCCTGGTGCCGCCGCCCAAGGGATCGCCCGAGGCGCCTCTGCGCGCGCTGATTTTCGATTCCTGGTTCGATATCTACCGCGGCGCCGTGGTGCTGGTTCGCGTAATGGAAGGCCGACTTACGCCCGGCACGAGAATTCGCCTGTGTGCCGGCAACGAGGTCTACGAGGTCGAGGCTCTGGGGGCGCTCACGCCCAAGCCTGTTGTGCTTGAGGAATTGGCTGCGGGCGACGTCGGATTCATCATCGCCAATATCAAGCGGGTGGCCGACGCGCGCATGGGCGATACCGTGGTCGAAGCCGCCCGGCCCGCGCCGCCGCTGCCAGGCTTTGAGGCCATCAAGCCGATGGTTTTTGCCGGACTGTTCCCGGTAAACGCAACGGACTACGAGGTACTGCGCGACGCGCTCGGAAAACTGCAACTCAACGACGCGGCCTTTTTCTACGAGCCGGAAAACTCCGTAGCGCTCGGATTTGGTTTCCGCTGCGGATTTCTGGGCTTGCTGCACATGGAAATCGCGCAGGAGAGGCTCGAGCGCGAGTTCAACATTGACCTGATCACGACTGCCCCGAGCGTGCAGTACCGAATTACGACCACCGATGGCGAAGTAAAAGAGGTGGACAACCCCACGAAATTTCCGCCGCCTGGCTCGATCGAGAAAATCGAGGAGCCCATCTTGATGGCGATGATCATCACATCGGAGGAATCAGTCGGGGGAGTTCTGGCCCTGTGCGAGGAAAAGCGCGGCGTACAGAAAAAGTTCGAATACCTTTCGCCAACGCGCATCATGCTGACCTACGAGATGGCGCTGAACGAAATCGTTCTTGATTTTTACGACCGGCTGAAGAGCGTGTCGCGCGGCTACGCCTCGCTGGATTACCATCTTTCCGGTTATCGCGAATCGGATCTGGTGAAGCTCGACGTTCTGGTTGGCGGCGAGCCTGTCGACGCGCTGACGATCATCTGCCATCGCGAACAATCCTACGAACGAGGCCACGATCTGGTCAGCCGACTGCGCAAACTGATTCCGCGCCAGATGTTCGAGGTGCCCATCCAGGCCGCCATCGGCAGCCGGGTGATTGCCCGCGAAACAATCAGCGCGATTCGAAAGAACGTGATCGCCAAGTGCTACGGCGGAGACATCTCGCGCAAGCGCAAGCTCCTTGAAAAGCAGAAGGAAGGCAAGAAGCGCATGAAGCGCGTCGGCCGCGTGGACATTCCGCAGGAAGCTTTCCTTGCCGTGCTGAAGGTCGCAAGCAGCACTGGCGACGACGAATAGGCCGTGGTCCCAACTACGAATTTCGACGCGTGCGGCGGACCGTGGCCTGAAGCTCGCCGCGGGCCAGGCGCAGGGAAATATCGTCTCCGGGTGCGACCTGGTCCGGCGAGCGCAGAACTTTTCCCGAGGCATCGTAGGCGATGGCATAGCCGCGCTCCAGCAACTGGAACGGGCTGCGCTCGTTGAGCTGCAACGCGGCGGCCTCCAGGCGGCGGCGCTTGGCGACGAGCACTCGATCGATCCCGACCCCGAGCTCGCGCCCGCTCTGGTCGAGCGCGCGCCGCAACTTTCCGACCCGTGCGCGCAGGTCGAGTGCCGCAAGCCCCACCCGCGCGATCGTAAATCGGCGCTGCTTGCGAGTGACGAGGCGTTCAAGCGCCGAAACAAGAGTCTCCCGCAGATGTTCGATGCGCCGACGCAACACGGTCCCTCGCGCGCGCAAGTCAAAAGACCGAATCTGCGCGCCGGCCCTGGTTAATGCTTGGCGGGCGCCGGCGAGCCTGAGGCGCAACACGGCTGCGAGCGCCAGAGAAAGCTCGTCGACCTGCTGGTGGCGCCGGCGCAACAGGATTTCAGTTAGGCGAAATCCGCGATGAACCTGCAAATCGCGCAGGCGGTGCCGTCTCTGTGAAAGCAAGTAACGCATCTGCTGGACCAGATCGCGATAGTGCGCGGCGATTTGGCGTTCGAATTCCCGGCGGGACTGCACCACGATTTCAGCCGCGGCCGAAGGCGTGGGCGCGCGCATATCAGCGACGAAATCGGCGATCGTGAAATCGGTCTCGTGTCCGATCCCCGTGATCACCGGAATCTCGCACGCCGCAATCGCTCGTGCCACGCGCTCGTCGTTGAACGACCACAGGTCTTCCAGTGAGCCTCCGCCTCGGGCGACGATCACCACGTCTGCGAACTTCGCGCGACTGAAATGTCCGAGTGCGGCCACAATCTCGGCCGCCGCGGTTTCGCCCTGCACCTTCACCGGATACAGCTGCACGTGCACGTTCGCGAATCGCCTCTTGAGCACGCGCAGGATGTCGCGAATTGCGGCGCCAGTGGGCGACGTGATCACGCCGATGCAGCGCGGCAGTACAGGCAGTGGCTCCTTGCGTGCCTGCTCGAACAGGCCTTCGGACTGCAGTTTTTTCTTGAGCTGCTCGAAGGCGAGCTGGAGCGCGCCCAAGCCCACCGGTTCGATGTAACTGACGTAAACCTGATATTCGCCGCGGGGCTCGTAGACGCCGAGCGAGCCGCGGACGGTGATGTGCAGGCCGTCTTCGGGGCGAAACTTCAGCCCGCGCACCTGGTCGCGGAAGCAGACGCAGCGGATCTGCGAGCGCGCGTCTTTCAGAGTGAAATACAGGTGCCCGGACTGCGCCGCGTGGTAGTTGGAAACCTCACCCTCGATCCACACATCGAGGAAAGCGCGATGAAGCAGGTCGCCGATGCGTTCGGTCAGCTCGCTGACCTTCCAGATATGCCGCTCGGGCGCGAGATCGAAAAGGGACGGCTGGCTCATGGCTCTAGCGTCGGAACAGACTCACAATCCAGAAAAGCAGCGTAAGAGCGAGGCTCACGACAACGCAGGTGGCAATCGGGAAATAGAAACTCCCGTTTCGGCCCTGATAGGAAATATCGCCGGGCAAGCGACCCAGGCGAAATGGCAGTCGCCCGCCAAGAACCAGAAAGGCGCCTGTGCCGATCAGCACGATGCCGACGACGAGCAACAGCTTGCCGATTTCACGCAGCGGTTCCATGCGTCTGTGTGCCGAAGGCCATTCTACCTGAACCGGGTCGCAAACATTCTCCGGGCGCACCGCGCGCCGCAGGGCATCGGGGGCGTCGGTCACCCCCTAAACGCCTTGCGTGCACGAACAGTTGACATTTATACAAACAGTTATATAGTTGGATCCATGAGTCTGGATCCCATCTTGCTCGGCCTGCTTCGCAAGCCTGCAAGCGGCTACGACCTGAAAACGGTTTTCGACGAGCGCATCCATTACTTCTGGCCCGCCGAACTCAGCCAGGTCTATCCGGCCCTTCAGCGCCTCGAGCACAAGGGATTGCTTCGCAGCCGCGAGGCCCCGGCCAAGCGCGGGCCGCGCCGCCGCGTGTATCAGACGACCGCGGCGGGACACCGCGCCCTGCGGCGGTGGCTCGAGCAAAGCCCGGAAATTGGCGACGAGCGCATCGGATTTCTTGCCAAGGTCTATTTGATGGACGAATTGGGCGATTTGGGCAAAACCCTGCAGTATTTCAAGGAGCTGCGTGAAATCCTCGCCACGCGCCTCGGGGAGTTGCAGGCGATCGAACGCGGATGGGCCGCCCGGGATCCGGACTATCCCAACTCCCTTTCCGCGCACATGTTTCACGTCTTATTGACGCTCCGCAAAGGCCTGTTGTCGCTTTCCGCGCACGTGAAATGGTGTGATGACTCGGTGCGCCGGATCGAAACTCGGATGGAGAAGGAGAAAACTGATGGCCGAACTGTTCCAAGACATTCGCTGGATACACATCGCGGCGGGAACCATCGCGCTCGTCATGTTCTGGATTCCCGTAGCCGCAAGCAAGGGCGGCCGGCTGCACGTTAGGATCGGCTGGGTGTACGCGGGCTGCATGTCCGTGGTGGTGCTGACGGCATTCAGTATGAGCGGCTTGGCATTTGCGTCGCCGCTGGGCGTGCGACGCCTTTCGAACCCGCTTTCAGCTCAACAAGCCGCTCAGTTTATCCGCGAATCGCGGGAAGTCGCTTTCTTCCTCGCCTACCTTGGCGGTGTGACGCTTGCCGCGGGCTGGCAGGGAATCGGCGTGATGCGGACGCGGCGCAATCCGAAATCGTTCCGCACGCCGTTCGTGCTTTCGCTGAACGTTGTGGTTGTCCTGGCTGCTCTTGGGAGTCTCGCGCTCGGCATCTTTACGCGGAGCGCGATATTCGCGGCGATGAGCAGCGTGGGATTCATCGTCAGTGGCGGAAACCTTTTCTATCTGCTGCGCGGACCGGCGAGCCGCATGGATTTCTGGTACCAACACCTCAGCTCGATGATCGGAACCGGCATTGCGGGGTACACCGCATTCCTGGTGTTCGGCGGCAGGCACCTGCTTGCGCCTCTGGTGCGGCCCCAGTACTACATTCTTTTCTGGCTTCTACCCACGGTGATCGGCTCTCCGGCGATCGCCCTGACCATCGCATATTACAAGCGCAAGTTCTCAGGCGGCAGCCGCGCTGCGAAAGCTAGCGGGCCCCAGGCGACACTGGCGGTTTAGAGCGCAATACGTTCGCGGTTAGATCAGTTCCAGGCCTGCGAAGAAATATCCGATTTCGAAGGCGGCCGTGGCGGGGGCGTCGGAGCCGTGCGTGCAGTTGAACTGGATGCTGGTGCCGAGTTCCTTGCGGATCGTGCCAGGCGCTGCTTTGGCTGGATCAGTTGCGCCCATGCTATCGCGCCACTTGGCGATGGCTCCTTCGGCTTCAAGGACCATGACGACGGCCTTGCCTGAGCTCATGAAGTCGGTCAGCTCGCCGAAAAACGGCCGCTCTTTGTGGACGGCGTAAAACCCTTCGGCTTCTGACTTGGTCAACCGCAGCGACTTGATCGCCACGATCTGAAATTTCGCCGCGTGGACACGGCTCAGGATTTCGCCCGTAAGCCCGCGCTTTACCGCATCCGGCTTGATGATTGCAAAGGTTCGCTCGACAGCCATTCGATGATTCTCCCGTGTTTTTGATTTCTCGTGCCGGTCAACCCGGACGTTAGGTTCGCTTCGCTACTTTCTTACGAGCGCGCTTTTTCAATTTCGCAGGGGTGATTGCTTTTCTGGACGCGCCCGATCCGGAATTGCGCACCGATCCACCGAGCACCCTAGCCATTGTCTGGCCGATCTCCGCCGGACTTTGTACGGTGTGAATTCCGGCTGCGCGAAGGGCGGCATATTTTTCCTTCGCGGTGCCCTGCCCTCCGCTGATGATCGCTCCCGCGTGACCCATCCGGCGCCCGGGCGGCGCTGTCTGCCCGGCGATGAATCCGACGACCGGCTTTTTTACGTTTTTCTTGATGAAGTCGGCCGCGATTTCCTCGGCGTTCCCGCCAATCTCACCGATCATCACGATCGCCTGCGTATCCGGATCATCGTTGAACATGCGCACGACATCGAGAAAGCTCGTCCCGATAATGGGATCTCCGCCAATACCGATGCACGTCGACTGCCCGATGCCCAGGCCGGTGAGCTGGCCGACAGCTTCGTAGGTCAGCGTGCCGCTGCGGCTGACTACGCCGACGTGACCGCGCTTGTGAATCGAGCCGGGCATGATCCCAAGCTTGCACTGGCCGGGCGAAATGATGCCCGGGCAATTGGGTCCGATCAGGCGCGTCCTGGAATCTTTCAGCGCGGCGCCCACGCGCACCATATCGAGCACAGGGATACCTTCGGCGATGCAGATCACCAGCGGCAGCCCGGCGTCCATCGCTTCCAGGATGGCGTCGGCAGCAAACTGCGGTGGAACGAACGCCACCGCCGCGTTCCCACCGGTCTCGCGCGCGGCTTCGGCAACCGTGTCGAACACGGGAACTCCGAGATGCTCTGTCCCGCCCTTACTGGGAGTGACGCCGGCGACGATCTTAGTGCCGTACTCAATCATCTGCTGCGAATGAAAACTGCCCTCGCGGCCGGTGAGGCCTTGCACGATGACTCGCGTTTTCTTGTTGACGAGTATGCTCATAAGTCTGCAAAGGCCTGGATACTGGCGCCGATCAACAACCGGCCACTCCTTAACCGGTGCTTTCCGCAATCAACCGCGCTATCGCTTCGCAAGCGCGACGGCCTGCTCTGCGCCGTCCTTCATTCCGTTTGCGACGGCGAAATTCAGTCCGGAATTGCGCAGGATCTCCTGTCCCTGGCGGACGTTTGTGCCTTCCATCCGCACGACCACGGGAACCCTGAACCGCAGGTCCTTCGCCGCGCCGACAATACCGCTTGCGAGCATGTCGCAGCGCAGAATGCCGCCGAACACGTTGATGAACACCGCCCGCACGTTGGGATCACTCAGCAGGATGCGGAACGCATTTTTCACGCGCTCCTCGGAGGCGTCTCCGCCCACGTCCAGAAAATTTGCCGGGCTGCCGCCGCTGAGCTGAATAATGTCCATCGTGGCCATCGCGAGTCCCGCGCCGTTCACCATGCAAGCGATCGTGCCGTCAAGCTTGATGTAGTTGAGCTTGTATTTCGAGGCCTCGACTTCGAGCGGCGTCTCTTCGTCCAGGTCGCGCAGTTCCTTGAATTCAGGGTGGCGATACAGGGCGTTGTCGTCGAAATTCATTTTGGCATCGAGCGCCACCAGGCGGCCGTCGCCGGTGACGACGCAGGGATTGATTTCCAGGAGCGAAGAATCCGTTTCGATAAAGGCGTGATAGAGGGACTGCAGGAACGGCACAGCCGCGTGTGCAAGCTCCGCCGAAAGCCCCAAACCAAAGGCAAGTTTTCGCGCCTGATAGGCCTGAAAACCGGCTCCGGGACGAACCGTTTCGCGGAGAATCGCTTCTGGGTGATCTTTTGCGACCTGCTCGATTTCCATTCCGCCCGCGGCGCTGGCCATGAACACCGGCGCGCCCGCCGCGCGATCGACCAGCACGCTTAGATACAGCTCGCGCTTGATGTCGAGACCCTCCTCGACCAGCACGCGACGGACGATTCGTCCCTCTGGCCCGGTCTGGGCGGTGACAAGTTTCATTCCCAGCATGCGCTCGGCGAAAGAGGCTGCTTCCTCGGCCGACTTTGCGACCTTCACTCCCCCGGCCTTGCCGCGGCCACCTGCGTGAATCTGCGCTTTTACCACGACGATGGGCGTCCCCAGACGCTCCGCCGCGGCCCTTGCTTCATCCTTTTTCAAAACGACTTCGCCACGCGGCACCGGCACGCCGAATTTCGCGAGGATCGCCTTGGCTTGGTATTCGTGGATTTTCATGCCGGTTCCGCGACTGGACTGAAGCTCGCCTTAATAATGCTAGAATTTATGAACGCTGTGAGCGATTCAGTTTACTTGGAACCTGCGAACCGGGCAAGGCGCGCATTGCCGCCCACAAACCCATGATCCAAGAGGCGCTGGAAAAAATCACCGCGGGAGCCCACCTGTCGCGTAGCGAAGCCGACGCCGCGATGGAGCGCATCCTGTCCGGGAGCGCAACCGACGCCCAGATCGCGGCGCTGCTCACCGGATTGCGGACCAAAGGCGAGACGCTTGACGAAGTGGTTGGTTTTGCAACGGCGATGCGCCGCCACGCCACACCGATCTTCCCGGCCGGCCACTGGGACGCCAGCCTGGCACTCGTGGATACGTGTGGTACCGGAGGCGACGGCTCGGGAACATTCAACATTTCCACGACCGCAGCTTTTGTCGTCGCCGGCGCAGGAGTGCGAGTTGCAAAGCACGGGAACCGCTCGATTAGCTCGCGCTGCGGCTCGGCGGACGTTCTGGAGCAGCTGGGTGCGCAGATCGACCTGCCAGCCGAGCGCGTTGCGCGTTCGATCGAACAGGTCGGTGTCGGGTTCCTGTTTGCCCCTGCGGTGCATGCAGCAACTCGCCATGCCATGGCCGCGCGGCGGCAGCTGAAGATGCGCACCGTGTTCAATCTGCTCGGTCCTCTTACGAATCCCGCCGGGGCTTCTGCCCAAGTGGTGGGTGTCTTCGATGCCAGCGTGACGGAGCTGATGGCGCGAGCGCTGGGCGAGCTCGGCGTCCGCCGCGCGTTCGTCGTGCATGGTGCCGACGGTCTGGATGAAATCTCGATCTCCGGTGAGACGCAGGTCGCCGAGCTGCGCGACGGAATGGTGCGGAGCTACAAGGTTGAGCCGGAGGATTTCGGTTTGCGTCGCGCGCCGCTTGAGGCCATCGGAGGAGGCGACGCAAGACAAAACGCAGAGATCATTCACAAGGTTCTGGGGCGCTCAATGCTCTACCGCGACCACGGTCCTCACCGCGAAATCGTTCTGGCCAACGCCGCCGCTGCGCTTGTCGCCGCAGGTCGCGCAACCGATCTACTGGATGGCGCGCGGCTGGCCGCTAAATCAATCGATTCCGGTGCGGCTCGCGAGCGACTCGATGCATTCGTAGCGTTCTCGCAAGCCGAAGGCGGTCATTCTTAGGCGATTTTGCGGACTCCGTATCTCGCGCGCGGAGTCTTCCCGAACGCGGCAGCCTAAACGGTCAGAAAATTCTCGAGGAGTTTGAATCCGGGTCCGGTGAGGACCGACTCAGGGTGAAACTGGACGCCTTCAACCTTCAGTTTCCGGTGACGTAATCCCATGATCGTGCCATCGGCAGTTTCAGCGGAAATTTCAAGTGTTCGCGGCAGCGACTTTCGCTCGACAATCAGCGAGTGGTAGCGCGTAGCGGGAAAGTCCTGCGGCAATTTGCGAAAAATCGTCTTCCCGTCGTGGTGGATCTCGCTGGTTTTGCCATGCATCACGTGCGCCGCACGGATCACCCGCCCGCCGAACGCCGCACCGATGGCCTGATGTCCCAGGCAAACGCCCAGAATCGGAATTTTTCCGGCGAACCGCTCGATCAGCGGCACGCTGATGCCGGCTTCAGCGGGCGTGCACGGTCCCGGCGAAATTACGATGCGCTCCGGCTGCAGTTCTTCGATTTCATCCAGGGTGATCTGATCGTTACGACGTATCTCAAGCTGCTGGCCCATCTGCCCGAGATACTGCGCCAGGTTGTAGGTAAACGAGTCATAGTTGTCGAGTAGAAGGAGCATGGCTGCTTTCCAGAATAGCCGAGAATCCTATTCTCGGCGACCGACCCCTCCCCGATGGGCGATTTCAAGGGCCTTCAGCACCGCGCGCGCCTTGTTCCCAGACTCCCCGTATTCACGCTCCGGTACAGAATCCGCCACAATACCCGCGCCTGCCTGCACGTAGGCGTGCCCGTTCTTTGCGACCAGGGTCCGCAGACCGATGCAGGAATCCAAATTGCCCGAAAAATCCAGATACAGAATGGCGCCTGCGTAGATGCCGCGCCTGGTGGGTTCCAGCTCGTCGATAATCTCCATTGCCCGGACCTTCGGCGCGCCGGAAAGCGTGCCCGCGGGGAAACACGCCATCAGCGCGTCAAAGCAATCCACATCATCCCGCAGCCGGCCACGCAGGCTTGAAGCAATATGCATAACGTGAGAATAGCGCTCGACGAACATCAGCCGCTCCGGCTTCACCGAGCCGTACTCGCACACGCGGCCCAGGTCGTTGCGTCCAAGGTCGACCAGCATGACGTGCTCGGCGCGCTCCTTGGGATCAGCCAGGAGCTTTGCTTCGAGGTCCCGGTCTTCCTTTTCGGTGCGCCCCCGAGGCTGCGTTCCTGCCAGCGGCCGGTACGCGGCATTGCGCCCCTGCACCTTCACCAACATCTCGGGCGAACTTCCGACCACCGATACATCGTCGAGCTTCAGAAAATAGAGGTATGGCGACGGATTCACCACGCGCAGTGCGCGGTAGATTTCAAACGGCGGGGCGTTTGTCTCGGCCTGGAATCGCTGGCTGAGAACGATCTGGAACGCGTCTCCGGCGCGAATGTAGGACTTGGCCTTTCGCACCGCTCTGACGAATTCAGGCTTCGTCATGTTTGAACGGACCCGCAAGGGCGCTGCGCGCCGTGCTCGCGGTTGTTTGGGCAACGGTGCTTCAAGCAGCCCCCGCGTGCGCCGGATTTCGCGGACTGCCGCGTCGTATTTTTGACGCAGGGTGCCCGGCCCGTCGGTGAACACGTTGCGAATCACCCAGACGCGATGCTGCACGTGGTCGAAGGCGACCAGGCCGAGATAGAACATCATCACGCAGTCGTTCAGGCCCATGTCGTCGCGGCCTGTTGCGGGAATGCGCTCGACCAGTCGCACCATGTCGTAAGCAAAATAACCGATCGCTCCCGCAATCAGGGGAGGAAGACCGGGGACCCGCACGGGACGAAAGCGGCGGGTCAGCTGGCGAAGGCGCTCGACTGGATCGTCTTCGAAACGGATCTTCTTGCTGCCCCTTTCAAGAGTGCAGGATCGTCCGCGCGAGCGAAATACCTCAGCCGGATTCGCCCCGGCAAACGTATAGCGCGCAATCGTCTCGCCGCCTTCGACGCTCTCGAGCAGAAACGAATATTTCGCCTTCTGGGCAATGCGGAGATAGGCCCCCACGGGGGTCAGCAGGTCGGCCGTGAAGTTTTCATACACGGGCACCAGATTGCCTTGACCGGCCAAGCCGCTGAAGGTTTTGAAGTCCGGTTGAATCATCGCCTCTTCCCCGAACGGTCCCGGGCGCCCGCCTTTTCTTCTTCGGCAAGCACATGAAGCACGGCGTCGCGCATGGCTTTCATCGGCGCGCGCTCGCCCGTCCAGATTTCCCACTGCGCCGTTCCCTGCGCAACGAACATTTCGATGCCGGGAACGATTTCGATGCGGCGCTGCACCGCAAGCTTGAGCAGCCGGGTCAAACGTGGACGATAAATGGTGTCAAATACGAGCCGGCAATTCAATTCGTTCGCCTCAAGTGGCGAACGGCTGTTCTGCGGATACATTCCCACCGGTGTCGCGTTCACAATTGCATCGAAGAACTCCCGTTTCAGGCGGGAGCGGGCGATCGCTTCTCCGTCCAGGGCTCGCGCCAGCGATTTCGCTCTCGCCTCGCGCCTGGCCGACACGCAGACATCCGCTCCGGCCTGGGCGAGCGCAAATCCCACAGCGCGAGCGGCTCCGCCTGCCCCCAGGACGAGCACGCGACTCCCGGGCAGCGGCACGCGCCGTTCAACAGAACGCAATACGCCCACGTAATCGGTATTGTACCCGTACAGTTTCCCTCCGCCGCGCACCACGACCGTGTTGACGGCTCCGATCCGCGCCGCAAGCGGATCGCAACCGTCGAGATAGTCGATGACGCGCTCCTTATAAGGTAGCGTCACGCTGAACCCCTGGATCGCGAGCGGCCCAAGGGAGTCGATAAAGTCCTTCAGCTCGCGGACTAAAAACGGCAGATAGACTGCGTTCATACGGCGAGCGGCGAATCCGGCGTTTTGCATCGCCGGTGAAAGCGAATGGCCGATGGGGTTTCCGATTACACCGTAAACCCGCGTCCTTAGGTCGATCCGATCCGCACGGTAGAGCCGCTTCATTTCTTTCAGCGAGATCTGGCCGGGCGCCGTTGCGTGTTCGACCGGCGCGTAGGCGAACCCGTGCTTCGGGCGCAGCGCGAGGAACCGCGCCGGCAAAGCCACCTCGCCCATCGGCACGGCCACCACGTTGTGCAGCCGGCGAGCAAATCCAAGCAACTTTCGGCTGTCTTTGAGCGAATTGCACTGAACGGCAATCTTGATCGCATCGGGTCGGAACCGCGTCAGCTCCCGGGCGACTCCGGGAAGGCTCTTTGGCATGCGCCGGAAGAAGTGCGCCGAGGCCAGTTGCCTCGCATCTCCCAGAAGGACGTCCACCAATTCCGGCGGGCAGCGGCGGAGGGTCTCGATTTCCAGGTCATACCAGGCGCAGCCAGCCGAAACTGCCTCGGCCAGCCGGACCAACTGCGTCGCGATCGTCCCGCGGTACTTGCCGCCGGCCTCGCGTCGACGGCACGTCGCGATCAAGGTCGCCTTCCGGGGATGGGCCGACAGCTTCGCAAGGAAGTCCGTAATCTCGCGATCGCCGGAAAGCCAGTCAAGCCGAAGTTCAGCGGTGCGAGTTTCCAGGAGCGCGCAGGTAAGCTCGCGCCACATGGCTCGAGCATCGGGCGCTGCGACCACACCGCAGAGTTTGTCTGGCCCTAACATGCTGTGTTTCCTATCTCTTCTGGAGGCTTTCCGTTACGCCCTGATCTGTTCAAGACGAGGGAGTTCTTGCTTCTATCATGTGGTGCACAATGTGTAAAGCCCGGCTGACCATTGTCTTGACGCCCCGAAATCGCTCTGCTACGGTCGGCTCATGGGCTGGCGCCTGGTCGCAGGCGCACCGAGCCTCCATAAGGAGCGAGTAACATGCGCGGGAAAATTGTCCTTGCAGGTCTATTTCTGGCACTTTCCGGAATGGTTGCGGCGGCGCAGAATCAGCCGAACACTCCGCGAACCAGCGATGTCTATTGTTCAGGGCTGGTCACGAGCGAATCGGTTCCGCAGGATACCTACGTCATCACCGGAGAAGAGTCGGAAACCAAGATCACCTATGACGAGGGCGACTACGTCTTCATCAACAAGGGCTCCGACCAAGGCGTCAAAGTGGGCGACGAATTCTCGGCCGTCCGCGCGGTGAAGGACCCCGGCGGAATTGAATGGACGAAATGGCAATTCGCCATCCTCCACAAAATGGGAACCGTGTGGGAGGACGAGGGCCGCGTGAAGGTGCGTAACGTCCGGCAGAACACGGCGATCGGGCAGGTGGAACACAGTTGCTCGTTTCTCCAGCGCGGCGACATCTTGCTGCCTTTCGCTGAACGGCCCGCTCCCCCGCTCAAGCCCTCGGGTGGTTTTGATCGCTTCGCCCCTGCGGACGGCAAAGCGCTTGCGATGGTAATCACCGGCAAGGGTTTTCAGCAGCAGGTGGGCAGCAACGACGTGATCTATATCAACCTCGGCAACACCCAGGGAGTAAAGGTCGGTGACTATTTCCGGATCTTCCGCTACCAGGGAACCCAGCACGAGACAAACTACCAGACTCCTCGGTATGCCTTTGACCTAGAAGACGGAATGGCCATCCCGGACGCGGGCATCTACGGTTTCGGAAAAGTCTCGACGAAATACAACTGGAGCAATGTTCCGCGCGAGGATGTGGGCGAAGGGATCGTGCTGCGGACCGGTCCGAACTCTTCGACCGTTCTGATAACGTTCTGCCTTCACGAAATCTATCCTGGCGACTACGTAGAAGTCGAGTAAGGCGGCCTGGCCCGGTCCGTTGGGCCGGGCAGTTGCCCTGACCGAAAATCCGATTCCGCGAATACCTCGGCGGTAAACGCTTCAATCCTTGTTTCCGGATCGCGCCACGCATCGCCTGCGAGTCCCGCTTTTATACAGGTCTGCTCCAGAAATCGCTCCGCGGTCCAGTGGCATTCGACCGCCACTTGCGGGAGCAGGACACCGCGCCGCAGTCCCGAGCTGACCATTAAGCCGTGCTTGCCCGTTTCGATCCGCTCAGGCGCGATCTGGACGCTCGGAGACAGTACGGAAAGCTCAATCTCGATTTCACAGAGTTCCTCTGCGCGGACCGGTTCAAACCGGGGATCCTCGAGCGCGGCGGACTTTGCGCAATGGGCGACGACTTCCGCAAGCGATTGTCCGGAGTCGATCTGGCCGATGCATCCGCGGAGCCGTCCGCGCTTGCGCAACGTAACGAAAGCTCCCACGGATTCCACCAGCGCCGGATCCTGAGGGAGGGTGACGGGGGACTTGCGGCCTTCAGAGGCCTGGGTCAAGGCGCACCTGGCCAGTTCCAAAAGCAACTGCTTCTCGCGATTACCGAGACAGGACATCCTGAGGTTTTTCTTTCGCTTCGACGACCATCACGCTGCGGCGATGCCTTTCCTGAACGCGGAAATTGATCTGGCTCCAGAACATCTGGAAATAATGGATCGCCGAAGCTACCGCGCTCAGTACCACGAGCCAGAGCAGTACAACTCCGAGCGTTTTCAGCGACGGGTGGTTTGCCGTCAAAATCACCGCGCAGCCGGCCACAACCTGCAAAATCATTTTCGTCTTGCCGAGCGCCGTCGCCGGGATGATCAGTCCTTCGACCGAAGCAATTTCACGCAGGCCCATCACGATGAACTCGCGGCCAATAATAATTACCACCATCCACGCTTGCACCAGATGCATCTGCACCAGCGCAATGAAAGCGGCGGAGATCAGAAGTTTATCGGCGACGGGATCAAGCAAGATCCCCAGAGTCGTGACTTCGCGCCGCTTCCGCGCGATGTATCCGTCGGCTGCGTCGGTCGCCGCTGCGACCAGCAAGATCAACACGCCCCAGACTTCGAAATGAACCGGCAGGCCCCAGAAATTCCAGTTCGGCTGGCGAGTCAGCAGGACCACAACCAGGAGCGGAACGAAAAAGATGCGCAGGACTGTCAGGCTGTTCGGCAGGTTCATTTCGTTCTCGGAAAAAATCAAGAAAGCTCGCCAGTGGGCTGGGTAAGCCACTCGAATATAGACTTCGGCACTTTCCGAGTCAACGGTACTGACTCCAGGCGTGGCCTGAAAGAATATTACGGGCTGCCGGGGACCCACCGCGCAAAACTGGGCAAACCCCTGCGCTAGTAACTCTTAGCGAACCTGGTGCCCCACAGCTGTGCATATTCGGCGATCGCCACGCGGGGCGTTCCGGGCATGACACCTGGTCCCGCCCGCGCAGGTCGTGTCCACTTATCTTCTGTGTTTACATTGGTTTCCAGAGCAGAGCTGGGCACCTGCGCCAGAGCTACAATAATCTGGGACGTACGCGATTCCGCCAGTTTGCGGCGTTTTTTCCACAGGGATTTCCACTGTTGGAGGTATCCGGGGGGCCCGGCTAGCCTCGGGTTCCACCTGTTTCTGCCTCAAGGCGGTCGATTCTGGGACCGCTTATTCCAGGATGAATTCCTGAAGTCGCCGTGCTGCCGACTGAGGTAACTCAGCTTCGAGAAGGTAGTGTCCATCTGCAATTTCGGAATGCAGCACGTGCCCGCGCGCCTGCACGATTGAAAGATGCCGGCCATCGGTGAGCGGCACGCGCAAGCGCAACTTCAGGATCGGATCCACGGGCATCGCCGTATCGATTCGCGCGAGCAGATCCTTGAGCCCTTCACCGGTCATGGCCGACGTGAACACATTATTTTGTCCGTGGCCGTTTGTTTCGGTCAGAGCCTTCTTGTCTTCCTCGCTCAGTCGGTCGATCTTGTTCAGCACATGCAGCCGCGGCCGGTCTTGAACGCCCAGTTCGCGCAGCACCTTGAGCACTTCGGCATCCTGTTCGGCATGATGCGGATTTGAAATGTCGCTCACGTGCAAAATCAGCGCCGCCTCCTGCACTTCCTCCAGCGTCGCCCGGAAGGCCGCGATCAGGCCGGAGGGAAGGTCGCGCAGGAATCCAACCGTGTCGGAGAGCAAAACGCGGCGCTTCGATGGCAACCGGACCGCCCGGATCGTCGGGTCCAGGGTTGCAAACATTTTCGCAGATGTCAGGACTCCGGCGTGGGTCAGCGCGTTGAACAGCGTCGATTTGCCGGCGTTGGTGTAGCCGACGAAAGCGATCATCCCGAGCGGAACGGCCTGGCGTGCCCGCCGCCGGGTGGTGCGCTGGCGCCGAACCGTTTCAATGGCCGACTGGATTTTCCCTACTCGCTCGCGAATTCGCCGGCGGTCGGTTTCAAGCTTCTGCTCACCGGGTCCGCGCGTCCCGATGCCGCCCCCGAGTCGTGAAAGGTCGTGGCCGCTGCCGGTCAAGCGCGGCAACAGGTAGTTCAGCTGGGCAAGCTCGACCTGAAGCTGCCCTTCCCGTGTGCGCGCGTGCGTCGCGAAAATGTCCAGGATTAGCTGCGTGCGATCGATCACGCGACAGTCGGTGCCCTTTTCCATATTGCGGAGCTGCACGGGCGTCAGATCGTGATCCACGATCACCAGGGGCACACTGCGGGCCTGGGCTTCGGTTCGGATTTCGTCGAGTTTGCCGCGCCCTACAAGCGTCGCAGGATCCAGCACATCGCGGACCTGCAGCAGGCTGCCTACGATGTTGGCGCCGGCGCTCCGCGCGAGCTCTTCGAGTTCATCCAGGGAATCGCGGCTGGCGACGGCCGCGCCATCTGGTGCGGCGCGCGCCCGGCGTTTCAAAGTGACGCCTACGAGCAAGACGCGCTCTCGGCGATCCACGGGCTGCGCGGTTTTCATCCGACGTCGCTGGGGCAGGCAGACCGGAATGCTGGAGGATTAGCTCTCATTTCCTGTCCGATCATACCCCGTTTGCGGGGCTCCGGCCACTTTCGCCAAACCGACGCGGTTGCAGTCCCGGATTGCCTGACGGGGGCCGATGTCGTAGGCTGTACCGAGCTTTGGGGGGTGTCGGCGCCGTCCACTGGCGGGCGTTCCCGTATTGACCCTGGCGGCGCGGCCGGGAACAGGGAACAGGCGGGCAGCCAGAGGTTTCCGGAACGCGATGCGATTCCAATTTTGCAGGGCTGCAGACCGGCAATCTGCGAGCTATGCCAGAACCTCGAGATTTCAAGGAGTGACGATGCGTTGGTGGGATTCGGAAATACCGCTCGGATGCAAACGTCTCGGTTCGCAATGCATATCTGGCCCGGACCCAATTGACGCGGTGATGGCCAAGACATCCAGCCTGAGCTTCCCGAAGGTGAACAGATTATTCCCCACGGACCCTCCGCGTTGAACACCGCAATCCAAGACGCCTACCAGAAAAGACCGCGACTGCTTCTGATCGTTGGTTACGGACTCGCTTGCATATGTCTTGTCTGGGTTCTGCATGATTTTCACATCATGCAGGCGCTGCGCCAGATTGCCAACGTCAGCTGGAAGTGGGTCGTGCTCGGTATGGCCTGCGATATTCTCAGCTACGGAATTCAGGCGCTGCGCTGGAAATTCCTTCTCGCCCCTTTCGGGAAAGTCCGGCTGAGCCGATCCATTCGCGCCGTATACTCCGGCCTATTTGCCAATCTGGTCTTCCCTTTGCGACCCGGAGAAGTCCTGCGCAGCTATCTTCTGTCCAATTCCGAAGACATTACCATCGGACGTATCCTGGGGTCGGTCGGCGTCGAGCGATTTGTCGACCTGGTGATCGCGACCGCGGCTTTGGCCGTGGTCTCTCTGTTTGTCGAACTTCCGCGGCGCTTCCAGCGGGTGGCCGATACGCTTGCCATCGTCACGCTGGTCCTACTGACCATCGTTGCGCTGGTGATTCTGTACCTTGAGATCAAACTTGGCAGCAATCCCGCACCGGATGGCAAGGGCCGGCGGCTGCCCGGAAAATTCATGGCCGTGCTTACCGACCTTCATGCGATCGGCACGTCGCCAAGCTTCTACGCCGCGGTCCTGACGTCGTTGCTGATGCCATTTTGCCAGGTGTTGGGTCTTTGGGCCATGATGCGCTCCTACGGCCTTTCGCTCTCGCTGCTTGCCGCGGTGGTGGTGCTGCTGATCATCAATCTCGGCGTGTCCCTTCCGAATGCGCCTGCAAACGTAGGTTCCTACCAATTTTTCTGCGTTCTCGGACTGGGCATATTCGATGTGGAAAAAACCAGCGCGACGGGATTTTCGATCTTTGCATTTCTGGCCCTGACTCTTCCCCTGGCTTTTCTTGGCTTTGCTGCGCTCCTGCGAAGCGGAATGTCGCTGCGATCGATGCGGGAGAAGGTCAAGGGGCTGCCGAGAAAGGCCGCCATACCGACCGCGTAGGGCCCCCCAGGCAATTACTATCGGCACATCATCTGGATTTCGTTTGAAGGCCTGCGAGCCGTCCGTTATATAGTTTAAGCTCAACCCGCCCGCCCACTGCAGGTGTGGCGCGCGAATTCCCATGGCTCCAGACATCAACAAGCATCTCGACCGGGCACGGCGCAGCCTAGAAAAGAACAAGCTCCGCGAGGCTGTCGCTGAATACCAGGCCGCCCTGGTTGAATCGCCCGCGCACCAGGAGGCCCTTCAGGCTCTGGCGGATATCCATATCCGGCTGAATGAACCCGAGCTTGCGTCCCAGTACTATGGCGTCCAGTTCGACCGGCTGCTCGAAGTTGGCGACGCGGCCAAGGCTTCGGCGATTTTTGGCCGGTTTCTCCGGCCGTACCCCCAACCTGCTGACCGGCTGATGCGATACGGCGGACTGCTGCAAAGGCAGAATCACGCCTCGGAAGCGATCGAGCAGTTTGCAAGCGCCGCAGATCTGTTCCTGGAGCAACAGCGCGGTATCGAGGCGCTCGCCTGTTACGAAAGCATGGCCCTGCTTGATCCGGAAAATGCCTCGCGGCACGTACTGTTGGGCGAGCTCGCAGAGAAGCTTCGGCACGCCGATCTCGCCTCGCGAAGCTATCTGCGCGCCGGCCAGTTGACGCAGGCCGGTGGCGGGCTGGACGAGGCGCTCGAGTATTTCGGCAGGGCACACCGGCTTCTCCCCAATGACCGCACCGGAGCGCTGCTTTTTGCCGAAGCCAAGCTTCGCAAGGGTGATAGCGAAGGCTCGGTCGCGCTTCTGGAACCGTTCGCGACGAACGAAAAGGACACTGCGTTTCTGGCGCTATTCGCTGAAAGCCTGCTGCGCGCCGGACAACTGGACCGCGCCCGGGAAATTTTCGAGGCTTACTACAAGCAGAACCCAGAACGGTGCGAGAAACTTTTTGAGCTGACGGGCGCCTACATCCGGGCAGGCGAGGAAGCCAAGGGCGCCGCACTGCTTACGCAGACCAAAGACTGGATGCGCGCGAGCCGGAAAGAGGCCGAACTGTCTGCGCAAATGGATCGCCTTGCGGCGACCTATCCCGGTTCGCTTCCGCTCGCCGAAACCATCGCACGTTGCTACGAAGAGATGAACCGCGAGACAAAATATTTTGACGCCCTGGTGAGGCTCTTTGATCTTTATTTTGGCGCCACGCGGCTCAAGGAAGCCTGCGAAACGCTGGATCGACTCGTCGATATCGACCCCTACGACTATCGCAACCAGGAGCGCATCGGCAAACTCGAAGGAAAGGTGGACCCCTCGTTCCTGCAGAATGTGCTTTCCCGCGCGGCCAAGGCCGCAACGGTTTCCACACGTACCGACGGTTTCACGGGCGCAGGCTCGGAAGCCGGAGCGACCTCCGGACCGGTCACCGAGGAAGCCCGCGCGCAGCAGGCGCTTGAAGATCTGATCGTACAGGTGGAGATTTTCCTCCAGTATTCGCTTCACACCAAAGCCGTAGAGCGCCTGGAGCGAATCGCGGAGCTGTTTCCCGGCGACGAAGACAAGAATGAGCGCCTGCGAGCGCTGTACGAACGCGCCAACTGGTGGCCCAAGGGCGCGCCTCGCCGGCCGGCATCGTCGGCCCCTGCGAGTTCCAGGCCCGCTCCGCCGGTTGAGATTCCTGCCGCGCCCGTGGCGGCCGTACCGGCACCCGCCGAGACCCATCGCGACCTCGCGGCGATTGCCGAGATCAACCGGTTGATGTACAGGCAGTCCACGCCGCGCGAGCTGCTGGCGACAACGGCGGTTGAAATCGGCAAGTATCTTCGCGTGACTCGATGCCTGATTGCGGTTGGGGCAGCCGGAGAGGCACCGCAGCTGACGGCGGAGTATTTCGCAGCGGGAACGATCGCTGCGGGAACCTCGCGCATTCCATCCATCATCACACTGGTTTCCAAGGCCACGCCCGACCACCTGGGCGGGATCGAGCTTCATGCCGCAAACGCTCCCGGCCTGCGGGAATTGGGCCTGGATTCGGCGCTGGCGGTCGAACTGACGGACAAGGAAACGCAAACGCCCGCTGGCGCTCTGCTCGTGGGGGACGCTGGCCCCAGAAAATGGAAGACGAACGAAAGCTTTTTCCTACAGGCCGTGGGCGACCAGCTGGTCATGTCGGTGACGCACACGCGACTGCGTTCGCTGGTTCGGTCGCTTGCCGTCGCCGATGAAAAAACGGGCTTGCTGAGCCGCGGCGCCTACATTGATTGCCTGCTGGTCGAATCAAACCGCTCGCGCACGCAGGGGACCCCGCTTTCGCTCGTGATCGTGCAGATCGACCGCGGCGGCGATTTGCTGCGGCAGCACGGAGACGCGGCAGTCGAGCAGTACGTCGAGCAACTGGCGCGCGCTCTTTCCTCGGCCGTCCGCCAGACTGATATCGCCGTGAAATATACGGCGTGGTCGCTCGTATTCGTGCTGCCCAACACTTCGCTTGAGAGCGCCCGCGCACTGGCCGACAAGCTTCGCGAGGTGGCCGCGACCGTCCAGCCATCCTGGGGCGAGCAGGGCCTGACGGCGAGCGCCATCGTGGCGGAAGCCTCCTCGCGCCCGGGCGATGAGACCGAGGACCGCGTCACGGAATGGATCAATCGCGCCGAAGCGGGGCTGGATGAGGCGCGCCAGCAAGGCGGCAACGTTCTGCTTTCGCTCGCAACTCCGTAAAATCGTGGGTGCTGATTAATGGCGGGACATCGAAAACCAAACGTGCGCCTCGGCGAACGCGGCGGGCTGAACGCAGCGGGGCTGCGTTTCGGAATCATCGTGAGCGACTTCAATGCTTTTGTCACCGATCGCCTGCTCGCCGGCGCGCTCGACGCATTTGCGAGCGCCGGAGCGGCCAAGCAGCAGCTGGAAATCATCCGCGTTCCGGGTGCGTTTGAACTGCCCGTCGCCGCAAAGATGCTGGCAGCTACAGGACGCTTTGATTCGCTGGTGTGCATAGGATGCGTGCTGCGCGGCGAGACCTCGCATTACGATTACGTTTGTTCGGAAACAGCGCGCGGCATACAGCTCGCGCAGCTTGATACTGGCGTGCCCATCGGTTTTTGCGTGCTCACGTGCGACACACGCGAACAGGCCCTGGCCCGAGCCGGCGAGAAATCCAGCAACAAGGGATATGACACGGCCATTGGCGCGATCGAAATGGCCCGCCTTTCGCGCAAATTCTCCAGCAACGCGGCTGCCCGCAAGCCTTTGGCCCCCCGCCCCGCTCGCCGCCTCAAACGCCGTCGATGAGTCTCCGGCACAAATCGCGGGAGTTCGCCCTGCAGATGCTTTTCGAATGGGACATGACGCGGCAGGAGCCCGCGCGGGTCGAGAGTCTGTTCTGGAAATCCGCGCGGGCCTCGGCGCCGACACGGAAATTCGCGGATGAACTTTTCGAGGGTGCGGTATCCCAGGCAGTCTCGATTGATGTGCTCGTCGAGAAGCTGGCAGACAACTGGCGGCTCGACCGCCTGGCGGCCGTGGACCGCAGCATCCTGCGTTTGGCGATCTATGAGCTTCGCATCGGCACCGCGCCGCCGAAAGTGGTCATTGACGAAGCGCTGGAGCTTGCGAAGAAATTCTCATCCGCCGAAGCGCCCGCCTTTTTGAATGGCATCCTCGACGCGGCGTTCAAGAGCATGGAGACAAAAGCCCCGGGCTAGAGTCCCCGAACCAGCGTCGTGACTTCGTCCAGCACGCGCCGGGTGGTATCTGGCCGCGTAGTCTCTGAATAGACCCGCAGCATCGGCTCGGTTCCCGAGGCCCGCACCATCGCCCAGCCAACGTCAGCCAAATAGAATTTCACGCCGTCCAGATCTTCGCGGCGCACGATCGGCCAATCAAGAAAACGATTCAATTGCGGAGCGGCGAAATATTCCAGCGCCTTTTCCTTCTGCCCGTCCTTCAACGTGAGATCCACTCGGCCATAGTGATGCTCTCCGAATTCGAGATGCAGCATGGCCACAAGCTCGCCCAGCCGCTTGTTGTGCCAGGCCATCACTTCGGCAAGCAGCAGCGCGCTCACCGTCGCGTCGCGTTCCGGCAGATACAATTTCGTGCCGATCCCTCCGCTTTCTTCACCGCCCAGGACAACGTCGCCTTCCAGCATCCGCTCGCAGATGTATTTGAAGCCGACGGGAGTCTCCCAGACCTTCCGCCCGAACTTGTGCGCGATCTTGTCGATCATCTTGGTGACGGTAAAGGATTTCGCGACATCGCCCGAGAGATTGCGCGTACCGGCGAGATGCCAGAGCAGGATTGCGAATATCTGATGCGGCGTGATGAATGTTCCGTCAGGATCCATCGCGCCGACGCGGTCCGCATCGCCGTCAAAGGCGAAGCCGGCATTGTAACCGCCTGCGAGCATCGCCTGGCGCAGCGCTTCGACGTGCGGCTCAATCGGCTCCGGATTCACGCCGCCGAACAGGGGATCGCGAGTGCCGCGGATCTCGCCCGCCTCGATTCCCTGCTGGCGAAACAGGTCCAGCAGCAATCCGCGGCCGGACCCGTGCATTGGATCGATCAGGAACCGAAATTTCGAAGCGCGCAGGCGGTCCCAATCCACTAGGCTTGCGAGCGCCTGCAGATAGGGTGTGCGCACGTCGAGTGAATGGATCAGATCGCTGCGGGGCGCAAGCGGCGGAACGCCGTCCCGCAGGACTCGCGCGAGTTCCTGCTCGACCTCGGCCACGATGGCAGGCGATGCCGAACTTCCGTAGCTCGCCTTGAATTTCATCCCGTTCCAGCGGTAGGGATTGTGGCTCGCCGTGATTTGAATTCCGCCAGCGGCGTTCCGCGTCCGTACCAGGAGCGATACGGCCGGGGTGGGGCACGCCTGGCTTGCAAGCCATACCGGTGTTCCGGTCGCGGCCACGGTCTCGGCGGCCACGCGCGCAAAATGCTCGGAGGCAAACCGCGTATCGTAGCCCACGACGACTCCTGCGCCGGGCTTTTCGGCGCGGACCAGGTAGCGCGCAATCGCGTGCGCGACTTTGCGGACGTTTTCGTCGGTGAAATTCTCGGCGATCACATCGCGCCAACCGTCTGTTCCAAACCGAATCGAACTCATGCCTTGGCAGTATAAGGGATTGCCATCCGTGCCAAAAGGACCAGACAGCCCGGACCAGAAATGGTGCACGAACCCGCAACCGAAACCGGTTTGCAGCGGAAAACGAGGACCCAGAATCCCCGTAAGGCCAATGGGGTCAAAGGTTCGCGGGGGGATCGACGCTGCAGGACGCGCCGTCTAGAGAAGCTTCGTGCGTTTCTCGTGCTCCAGCCACTTCACGATCTTGCCGACGTCCTGCGAGCGGTCGCGGGAGCAGAGCAGAAGCGCATCATCTGTTTCAACCAGAACAAGATCATGCACGCCGATCGCGGCGACGAATTTCTTCGGGCTCCAGAAATAGTTTCGATCCGCATCGAGCGCAAACGAGGCGCCCGCGGAGACGTTCCCGCCGCTTTTTGCCGCCAGGAGTTCGTACACGGCGGCCCAGGAGCCGATGTCGCTCCAGCCGACCTTGGCGGGAATTACCAGGACCCGGGAGGCACTCCCGATACGCGTGGCGGGTTCCATGACGGCGTAATCGATTGAAATATTTTCAAGAGCGGGATAGATCGACCGCAGCGCCGATGCGTATCGCGGCGTTCCGATGGACTTGGCGAGTTCGCGCAAGGCGTCATGCGTCGCGGGCAGAAACCGCGCCAGGTTCTCAAGCAACGTCGAGGCCCGCCAGAAAAACATTCCGGCATTCCACAGATACTTTCCGGAAGATACGTATTTCCGGGCCAAAGCGAGCGCCGGTTTTTCCGTGAAGCGCCGGACGGCATATGCCGGTACGCCGCGCTGCCTGGAGGCGATATTTCCGCGTTCGATGTAGCCGTAGCCGATTTCAGGGCGCGAGGGTGGAACGCCGAAAACGACCAGGTTCCCGGGCACCCGCGCAAGCTCGAGCGCCGCGCGGACCAGACTGCGATAGCGCGCGCGATCTGAGATGTAGCTGTCAGACGGCAGCACGGCCATGAGCGCGTCGCCGTGCTCGTGGACGAGATGAACGGCAGCCAGGCCGATGGCGGCAGCCGTGTTGCATCCGGCAGGTTCGCTGAGCACGTGCGAGGCGGGAACTCGGCGCATTTCCCGCTTCGCGGCCGAGGCTTGTTGGGTATTGGTGACGATCCAGACATTCGACGGCGGGAAGACCGGCGAAAGCCGCGCGAGGGTCTCCCGCAACATTGTTTGGGTTCCGACGATATTGAGAAGCTGCTTGGGCGAGTGGATGCGGCTGCGGGGCCAGAATCTCGTACCCCGGCCGCCGGCAAGCAGGACGGCACAGGCTGGCAGCGATTCCTTGTTGCCCGATTTTTTCGCCGACCTTCTCATCCATGCACCAGCCGCGACCAGTCCGCCTGTTTCACGCCATGACCACTGAGGGCTGGACCGAACTCGCCCGGTTCGCGCGGAACCCGGGTGCGCAACAGGGAGGTTTGCCCACGAGGTGCGATTTCATAGGCGCCGAGCCTGGCGGGAATCATCCAGACTTGCGCCGGCTGGTAGGTTGCGTGTTCTGTGTTCCAACGGATGGCTCCCTCGCCTTCGAGAAAAATCAACAGATCGACACAATCCCCGGACGTTGCCGCCTGGGCCGGATCGGAAAACTGCCAGCGTACGGTTTCAAAATATCGGCAGGATGCGAAGTATGTTTTCTCGACACCCGCTTCGTGAATTGTCACCGGATCGATCTTGCCGCCGTGCTGTTGGCCGAACCGAATCACTTCGAGCGCCTTTTCAATGTGCAGGGGCCGCGTTTGGCCGCTCGCGTCGCGGCGATTGTAGTCATAGACACGGTAGGTGAGATCGGAGTGTTCCTGGATTTCGCACAGCACCAGGCCGGGGCCGATCGTGTGGGCGGTACCGGCAGGAACGAACACGGCGTCTCCGGAGCGCAGGGGCACACGCTCGAGACATCCTTCGGCCGATCCGCCGGCAATGGCGCTCCGGAAAGCTTCGCGGGTTACGCCCGGTTTCAACCCGACAAACACTTCCGCTCCGGGACGCGCGCTCAGGGCATACCACATCTCGGTCTTGCCGCGGCCGCCCGCAGCCTTCTCGTGACGCGCGGCATAGTCGTCATCGGGATGCACCTGCACAGAAAGTTTTTCTTCCGGAAAGATGAATTTTATCAACACAGGGAATGCGGCGCTCCTGTCGGCACGCGTGCCCGCCCAGTCGGCCGGCATCTCGGGCCACGCTTCGCCCAGCTTTTGTCCGGCGAAGGGGCCGTTGGTGAACCGGCATTCGCCGCCCGTCATCCAGGCCTCTCCGAGCGGTTCGGCGACCCTGGATTGCTCAGGAAACAACGGCGCAAGCGAGCGCGAACCCCATGGACGAGGACTGAAGATGGGCTCCAGACGCGCCGGACACAGGATCATCGCCTCACTCGGGGGCGTTCACTTCTTCTTGGCGAAGAAGCGGCCCATCCGCAGCAGGCCTTCTTCAATGCGGTCCATGGATGTGGCATAGGAGATGCGGAGGTGACCGGGCGCACCGAACGCTGCGCCGGGAACGACGGCGACGTGTTCGCGTTCAAGAAGCAGTCTTGCGACCGCCATATCATCCGGCATTTCCGCACAGTAGTGCGCCGAGATATCCGGGAAGACGTAGAACGCCCCCTGGGGCGCGGTGCACCTGACGCCGGGAATCGCCCACAGACCCGTGACGATGCGCTCGCGACGCCGAGCATATTCGGCGAGCATGGTCGCGACGCCGTTCATCGGCCCGCGCATCGCGGCGATTCCCGCGTATTGCGCAATCGAGGTCGGGTTCGACGTGGACTGGCTCTGCAGTTTCGTGACTGCGTTTACCAGTGGCTGCGGCGCGAGCACGTATCCGAGGCGCCATCCGGTCATTGCAAAGGTCTTTGAGAACGAACCAACGATGATTACCGTGCTTTTTGAGCCCGGCACGCTCGCAATCGAATACGGTTTCGCATCGCCATAGGTGAAGTGCGAATAGCACTCGTCGGCCAGCAGCCAGACATCCTTGCGCTGGCAGACTGCCAGGACCTTGGCGTATTCCTCTGGCGGTATTACAGCTCCCGAGGGATTGCTGGGCGAATCGGCAATGACCATGCGCGTACGCGGGGTGATGACCCGCTCGAGCGCCTGAGCGCGCAGCACGAAATTGTCGTCTGCAGTCGTTTCCAGAATGACCGGCGTTCCGCCCGCGTATTTCACGATATCGGGATAACTGACCCAATAGGGCGCCGGAATGACGACTTCGTCCCCTGGGTTGATCAGCGCGCAGATGGAGTTGAAAATCGAATGTTTGCCGCCAACGTTGACCACACATTCGGCTTGCTGGTAGGCCGAACCGAGTTCCTTTGCGTGCCACTCGCAGATCGCCTGGCGCAGAGCGGGAAGTCCCGGTACGGGCGTGTATTTCGTATGATTTTCCTCAAGCGCCTGTATGGCGGCGCGCTTGATGTGCTCCGGAGTGGGAAAATCCGGCTCGCCGGCGCCGAAATCGGCAACGTCGGCCCCCTTCGCCTTGAGCGCAGCCGCTGCCTGCAGCACCACCATTGTGGGCGACTCGCTGATGCGATTGACGCGGTCTGAAAGCTTGAAGAGCTCCTCTGTTTTCACTGCTGTGCCCGGTTCCATTTGCCTGTCCTCGATCTGGTTTGGGAAGACGATCTATTCTAGCCGACTTTTGCGCGCAGGCGCTCTACAACGAGGGGCGGGACGAGGTCCCTCACCGGGCCGCCCAAACGGGCGAGTTCCTTGACCAGCCGGGAGCTCAGATAGCTGTAGGCTTCGGCCGGCAGCATGAAAACGGTTTCGATATCAGGCTCGATCTTGCGGTTCATCATGGCCATCTGCAACTCGTATTCGTAATCGGACACAGCGCGGATTCCGCGCATGATCACGCTCGCGCCCCGGCTGCGGGCGTAGTCCATGAGCAAGCCGTTGAATACTTCGACCTCGACATTTTTCCACTCAAACGTGACAGCCTCGAGCATCTCGACGCGTTCCTTCACGGCGAAAAGAGGTTCCTTATCGAGGTTCTGCGCCACCGCGACAATCAATTGATCGAAGATCATGGCGCCGCGCGCGATGAGATCAAGGTGACCGTTCGTCACCGGATCAAACGAGCCGGGATAAATCGCTGTGACCGGTTTGCCCATTTTGCAGCCTTTCGGGGTGTGATCTTAACCTAGAATAGCGACGGCGCGAAGCCAAGCACGTGAATTGTGGCGGAAGGATCCCCTCAGGCGATGCATCCGCGCCGCAGCCCAACGCCAAATCGGCGAGTTAGTTCTTCGGGGCGGCTTGCTGTTTGTTGTAGCCGTCCCAGGCGAGCGAAATCAGAAAGGCGTGGATGGCATCGGCATCTTCCGGAGTCAACACGCCGGCCCACGGAGGCATTCCCGCTTTTTCGAGCGCACCGCCGAGAACGATTTGCTTGAATGCGTCGTGCGATTCCGTGCTCATCCGGCGCAGATCGGGTGTTCCGGTACGGGGCTGATTGGCATGGCACGTGGCACAGTTTGCGGCAAAGAGCGTAGCCCCGCGCTTGACCGTTTCGGCCGACGCGGTGAGCGGGGGCGGCTGCGGTATCGGCTGGATTGGGGGGAGCAGGTCCGGCTTGGGAGTTGCGCCGCCATCCAATTTGAACACGATGAGGCGGCCTTCGTTGCCGCGCTGGTAGGCGGCACTTTCGGGATGCGCGAAATTCCACCCTCCGCCTCCCCAGGCCGCCATCACCGCCACATACTGCACGCCGTCCAGGCTGTAGCTCATCGGTGCGGCGATAATGGTGGTCCCGACGTCAATGTCCTTGAGCTTTTTCCCCGTTGCCGCATCATAGGCGCAGAAGTGGCCGGGCCCGGTGCCCTGGAAAACGAGGCCGCCGGCTGTCGCGAGTACGCCGGGGCGATCCCACCAATCCGACATCGGGACATCCCAGACAACCTTGCTTTGAATCGGATCCCAGGCGCGCAAGAACGCCTTGCCCGTAAAGATTCCCGTCTGGCCGTTTTCGATCGAAGGAATATAGACCAGACCGTTGTCCGGATCGTAGGACATCGGGTTCCAGTTGTGGCCGCCCATCGGGGACGGGGAAATGTAACCCTTGCCGTTTGAGGAATATTTGTAATTCCTGGCATCGGCAACTTCGACGGGACGGCCGGTCTTCAGATCCACGTGACTAGCCCAGGTGACGGGCACGAATTTTTCCGCCGAAAGGACTTCGCCGGTCTTGCGATCGATTATGTAGAAGAATCCATCCTTGGAAGCCTGCATCAGGATTTTGCGGGTTTTGCCGCCAATCTTCAGACTCGCAAGAACGATCGGCTGAAGAGTATCGAAATCCCACTGGTCGCCCGGAACCTCCTGGTAGTGCCAAACCAGACGGCCTGTATCGGGGTTGATCGCGAGGATCGAAGCGATATAGAGGTTGTCACCGCCAGCGGGGCTGCGCCGCGATTGGTCGAAAAACGTGCCGTTCCCGGTGCCGAAATACAACAGGTTCAGCTCCGGGTCATACACCATGGAGTCCCACACCGTGCCGCCGCCACCCATGTCCCAACGGCTCTTGGGGTCCCAGGTCTTGACCGCCGCGTCCAGTTCCGGGTTTTCCTGGGGCTTTGAGGGATCGCCGGGCACGGTAAAAAATCGCCATGCCATCTTGCCGCTCACCAGATCGTACGCGCTGACATACCCCCGGGCATCATACTCGCCACCGGAATTTCCGATTACGACGACATTGCCGGCCACCTCCGGCGCGCCGGTGACGGTATAACCGACTTTCTTGTTCGTGATCGTGTCGGCTTGCCACAGGACAGAACCGCTGGCCGCGTCGAGCGCGAAAAGATTCCCGTCAAACGAGGCGACGTAGACGCGTCCTTTCCAGACCGCGACGCCGCGATTGACTTCATCGCAACACGCTTCCCGGTTTACGCGCAGGTCACTTTTCGGATCGAAACTCCACAGCTCCTTGCCCGTCTTCGCGTCAAGCGCGTAGGCCTTGCCAGTCGAGCCGGAGGTATACATCACGCCATCGACGACAATGGGGGTAGCTTCAAGGCCGCGGTTGGTGTGGGTATCGTAATCCCAGGCGAAACCAAGGCGCTCAACCGTTTGCACGTTGATTTGGGCAAGCGGGGAGAAATGACCCTTGCCGAAATCGCGGCCGGCGGTCAGCCATTCCCCCGGGTGCTTGTCCGCAGCGAGAAGACGCTTGCGATCAATCTGGCCGGCGGGCTTGTCGTCCGCAAGAGCCGCGCTGCGGTTCAGATAGAACCCTGCAAGCGACAGCGCGGCAGCAAGCGCGATTGCGGACACAGTGCGGAGCCTCGCGGACATGCGGTGACCTCTCCCTCAGCCGGCGATTGCCGTGATTTCCCTTGCGGCTAGTATTGTATCCACGGAGACGGCATGTTGTACGGAACGGCGATGAAGACCGTTTCGACCTGTTGGATCTTGCCGTCGCGGATCTTGAAAAGCTCAAGCGCGCACAGCGAACTGGGCGTCTTGAACGGAGAATCAAAAACGCGGCCATCGGTCAGCGCGTATTTTCCGAGCCGGCCGGCATGGTCAAGCAGCGCGGCGGAAAAGACCAGCCCGCGCTCCTCATCCACCAGCGGGAACCGCCGGTCGCGCACGCGGTCGTCATATCTGTAATTGCCCAGTTTGAATTGTTCCCCGCAGTTCAGCCCGGCGACCGGAATGGTCTTGAGCAGATCGGGATTGCGCGTCGTCTGCAGGCCATTTTCCGTGCGAGTGCAGTCATCGGTGAACTCAGTGAACAGCGTGCCATCGTTGAGCTGCAGAGTACTAAAATAGCCATCGGCGATTGAGATCATCCGTTCGCGCGGCCGGCGCGCCTCGGGCGGCAAAATCTCGTTCAAGACCGGCTTGTCAACCAGCTTCGGCACGCTGGGGAACGCACTGCCTGGACCTTCGCTGCGGTGAATCAGGATCTCAGCCTCGGAGATCTTCCGATCTTCAACTCTCAGACGCAGCGAAAATGTCGACGTAGCCCTGGTCTCCTGGACGATTCCGAAAAAGCCCACTTCACCGGTGGTTGGATCGGCAAATCGGAGATTGTAATCGCCCAGACCCGTGATGGTGCCCCACACGCCGTCGCCGATCTTCATCGCGACGTTGTTCTCGCTGTACTTGATGTTCCTCGCCCAAGCCACGCGCGAAGGGTCCTTGCTCTTCATGGCGTCCAGATATTGGTCCAGAAAACCGTACAGGCAGGCCCGGTCGCAGGCGCCGGAAGTGGCCTGACTCTGGGCGGAAACCAGGGCGCGGCCCGGCTGAACCAGTGCGGCGCCTTGCGCCAGAACGAGCAGGGAAAGTCCCACGATCCGGAAGGTGTTTCGCACGATCGGTTCCCTCACCGTTGACCGGCGCGAAGATACTACAACGCATGGAAACTACAAGGGTTTTCAAACCGAGGCGGCGTTCAGCGACGATCCAGAGCGGGATGGCGGACGTCCCGGCCGGCAACAAAATAGATAACGTCTTCGGCGATATTGGTCGCATGGTCGCCGATACGCTCCAGGTTCTTGGCCACGAGCACCAGTTCGAATGCGGCAAAAACCACAGCCGAGTCTTCCATCATGTAGGTGAGCAGTTCGCGGAAGAGCTGGTCCCTAAGGCGATCGACCTGATCGTCGCGCCGCAGGACGCTCTGGGCCAGGTCCTGGTCGCCGCGGACCACGGCATTTAAGCTGTCGCGAACCATGGCCTCAGCGAGCTCGCTCATTCGCGGCAAATCCACATATGGCTTGACCTGTGGATGGCGCAGGATGCGCATTGCGGACTGAGCGATGTTCACGGCCTGGTCGCCGATGCGCTCCAGATCGCCATTGATGCGCGAGACGGCCAGCAGAAAGCGCAGGTCCGTCGCCATGGGCGCTTGCAGCGCGAGCAGGCGCTGCACGCGCTCGTCAATCTCAATCTGCATCTCGTTGATGGCGTCTTCTTCGCCGAGTACGGCTTCGGCGAGGCGCTCCTCGCCGTCCAGCACCGCCTGCACGGACTGATGGACAGCGCGCTCGGCGAGGCTGCCCATCCACAGCAGCCGCTGCTTCAATTCCTCGAGATCGTGTTCGAAATGGCGTTCCATGGATGCTTAGCCCCTTCCGCACAACAAGACAGCCGCAAGGACATCGGTCATCCGAAGCGGCCCGTGA
The DNA here is from genome assembly GCA_035603235.1 of Candidatus Cybelea sp. Taxonomy (GTDB): domain Bacteria; phylum Acidobacteriota; class Terriglobia; order Acidiferrales; family UBA7541; genus Palsa-295. The sequence continues at coordinate 95,207 of DATNKU010000023.1, forward strand.
TGTAAGCCTCCGTGCGGGGGTCGGTCGGCGTAGTAAACAGCTTCGAAGTCTCGCTGTGCTCGATCAGTCGTCCATCTAGCATGAATGCCGTGAAGTCACTGGCGCGCGCCGCCTGTTGCATGTTGTGCGTCACGATCGCCATCGTGCAGCTGTCTTTCAGGTGAAACATCAGCTCCTCGATTTTCGCCGTGGTCACCGGGTCGAGCGCTGAGCAGGGCTCATCGAGCAGCAGCACCTCGGGATCAACGGCGAGCGCGCGCGCAATACATAGGCGCTGCTGCTGTCCTCCGGAAAGCGCGAATGCCGACTTGTGCAAAGAATCTTTTGCTTCATCCCACAGCGCCGCGCGGCGCAAGCTGTGCTCGACCAGATCGTCCAGCCGACCCTGGTAGCCATTGATTCGCAGCCCGTAGGCCACGTTCTCGTAAATCGATTTCGGAAAGGGATTCGGCCGCTGAAAAACCATGCCGACTCGCCGCCGCAGCCCCACAACATCCAGTTGCGAGATGTCCTGGCCGTCGAGGAGGATTTCGCCGACAACCCGCGTATTGCGGATCGTCTCGTTCATTCGATTCAGCGTGCGCAGAAAGGTGGATTTTCCGCAGCCGGAAGGACCGATCAGTGCCGTCACACGGTTCTTGGGAATTTTCAGGTTCAGTCCGAAGACGGCCTGTTTCGGACCGTAGTAGAAGTTCAGATCGGAAATTTCAAAGCGCACCTGCGCCTCCTTTTCCGATGCCGTCTGTGGTTTTTCGCTCATCACGATCTGCGGCGCGCGCCGCGCAGCGGTAGCGTTGTTTCCATATGCGGTGGTCTCCATATTAGGCACTCCGTCCCCCTCCGCCGCGGCTCAGAACCACCCGAGTACCGATGTTGGCAACCAGCACAAGCGCCAGCAGAATCAGTCCGGCAGCCCAGGCTTGCCGATGCCAATCATCATAAGGAGCTATTGCATAGGTATAGATCATCACCGGGAGCGAAGCAATGGGCTGTCCCCAACCCGGACTCCAGAAACGATTGCTGAATGCCGTGAAAAGCAGAGGCGCAGTTTCGCCCGCCACGCGGGCCAGAGCGAGCAGCACGCCGGTGATAATTCCGCCCTTGGCGGCGGGAAGCACCACGGTCGCAATCGTCCGCCATTTACTCGCGCCAAGCGCCATTGCGCCTTCGCGCAGGCTGCCGGGCACGGCGCGCAGGAATTCCTCGGTACTGCGCACGGTGATCGGAATGACCATAATTCCCAGCGCGACGCCCCCGGCCATCGTAGAGAAGTGCTTGAAGGGCAGAACGGCGAGCGAATACGCAAATATGCCGATCACGATCGAAGGAACACCGTTCAGCAGGTCGGTCGTATAACGAATTATATAGGAAAACGTCTTCCCGCCAAATTCCGCGAGGTACACCCCGGCCATCAGGCCAACCGGCACACCCATCAGGGCGGCCAGAAACAGAAGTTTCAGGCTCCCGAGGATGGCGTTGGCCATCCCTCCGCCGGTCTCGCCTACCGGCTTCGGAAGCTTGGTGAAAAAATCGAAGTTGAGCGATTTCCCGCCGTTCCAGACCAGGTAGCCGAGGATCAAGAACAGGACCGCGACGACTCCAAACGCGGCCACACCGGTAAGCGTCAGCATCACGACGTTCAGGGATTTTCGCCAAATCAGGGCGACCCGGTTCATGACGGACTCCCCCTGCCGCGTTCGGTTGCGACGATCAGCAGCCTGGCGAGGCCGTTCAGAATAAACGTCATCAGGAACAGCACCAGGCCCAGCTCGATCAGTGCGCTCAGGTACAAATCGCCAGTCGCCTCCGTGAATTCGTTCGCGATGACGGAGGCAATCGTGTAGCCGGGCGCGAACAGAGACGCGCTGATCTTGGGATCGTTGCCGATGACCATGGTCACAGCCATGGTCTCTCCCAGTGCGCGCGCCAGGGCCAGGAACACCGAACCGAGAATGCCTGTCCTCGCCCACGGTACGACGACTTTCCAGGTGGCTTCCCACCGGGTTGCACCCAGGGCCAGCGCCGCTTCGCGCTGTTCCCGCGGAACGGTCAGCAGCACCTCGCGCGATACGGAAATGATGAAGGGAACGACCATGATCGCCAGAACCACGCCCGCGGTGAGGAATCCCACTCCATAGTTCGGCCCTTTGAAGAACCGTCCGAGCACCGGGACATGCCCGAGAGAACCGATCAACGCCGGCCCGACGGTTGTACGCATCAGCGGAACGACAATAAAAATCCCCAGCAGGCCGTAGATCACGCTGGGAACTGCAGCGAGCAGATCAATCAGGAACGAAATCGTGTCCGACATCCGGCGAGGAGCAAGCTCAGAAAGGAAGATCGCCGCAGCCAAGCCCAGCGGAACGGCAATCAGCAGCGACACGACTGAAGTCACAAGCGTGCCGTAGATGAACGGAGCTGCGCCAAAGTTGTCGAAAATCGGGTCCCAGGTGGTCGTCCAGAAAAACATCCAGCCGAATTTCGCACGCGACAGATGGGAATTCACCCACAACTCGTAGACCAGCATGGAGGTGAGGAGCAGGATCCCAGCTGCGAACGTAAGCGTCAGGAGGTGGGCCACTTCGTCGCCGTGGCGCAGGCGGTGAAGGAACGCACGGGGCCCCCCGCCATCGAGACGGCGCAGGGGTGCGTGTTCCATGGTGGTAGCCGAAGTTGACATCCTATTGGATCAGAGAAATAGCCTTCGTCTCCTTCACAATAACCGACTTCGGTAGCTGCGCGTAGGAAAGTCCCTCGTTGTACTTCTGACCATCCACCAGCATCCACTTCAGGAAATCCTTGATCGCCTCGCGCTTTTGCGCATCGGAAATCTGGGCGGGGATCAGCAGCCACGTGAAGCTCGAGATCGGGTAGGAGGTTGGGCCCGGGGCGTTGGTGATCGAAACGCGGAAGTCGTCCGGCAGGTCCGTGACGGAAGCGGCAGCGGCTGTCACGCCCGCCAGGTCCGCCTTGACGAACTTTCCGGCCGGGTTCTGCACCTTTCCGTAGGGGATGTCGTTCTGAACGGCATAAATCAGCTCGACATAGCCGATGGAGTCCGGTGTCTGCTTCACCAGGCCGGCAACGCCTTCGTTGCCCTTACCGCCGAGGCCTACGGGCCAGTTGACCGAGGTGCCCTTGCCCACTTTATTCTTCCAGTCGTCGCTGGCCTTGGACAGAAAATCGGTGAAGATATAAGAGGTGCCGCTGCCGTCGGAGCGGTGCACGACGACGATATCATCTCCCGGCAGTTTCACCCCCGGGTTCGCCTTGGCAATCTCGGGGTCGTTCCACTTGGTGATCGTGCCGAGGTAGATCCCCGCCAGGGCCTTCTGCGTGAAATTCAAGCCCGTGCTCACGCCTGCGACATTGTAGGTCGGGATCACTGCGCCCAGGACGGTGGGAAAATGAAGGATCTTGAACTTCGCTTGCGCGAGTTGATCGTCCGACATGGGGCCGTCCGACGCGCCGAAATCGACCGTACCGGCAAGCAGCTGACGTATGCCGCCACCGGAACCGATCGACTGATAGTTGATCTGAATGTTGGGATGGGCGGTGTGGTAGGTGTCAAACCACTTCGAGTAAATCGGGTACGGGAACGTAGCACCTGCGGCATTGAGCAGCAGGGGGTTCGACTGCGCGCTTGCCGTGGCCACCAGGGCCGAGAGAAGGAACAGTACTACCAGCGTTTTTCTCATGTGCGTTGGGATTCTCCTGTGTCAGTAGTCATTATCTTTTCTTGATTGTTACAGCCGTGTTACATCATCAAGAATTCGGCATGAACACATCACAACTCGGAAGGCTGGAGAGGCGCGATCCCGGGGGTGGGAGACCGCGCCTCTGTGTCGGGCGAGACCTGCCGTGGTACTTCGAGCGCAGACTGCCCAGGCGCCGGGACGTTTCCAGATCTTCCCTGCTGCGCCGTTCGCTCAGACCACAACCGATTCACGTCGAGCGGGCGCTGTGCGCCCGCATCCCCCGGGGCTGCATCATGGCCACTTCGCAGCCTGTGGTCGTCCCGGAGTGCCCGCTTGAATTCAAGATCAGCCGCCAGTCACAAGACCGGGACTACACGCCAGCGACGGCCGCGTTTTCGGCGCGTGCCTCGAGCTGTCTCGCGCGTCCGTGACGCACTTCCAGGCCACGCACCCAGAACAGGACGTCTTCGGCGATATTCGTCGCGTGGTCGGCGATGCGTTCCAGGTGTCTGGACGCCAGGACATATTGGAGGCTCGGAGCGGCCAGCGACGAATTCTCGGCGATGCCGGACAACAGCGCCTCAAAGACACGATCGCGATATTGATCCACGGCATCGTCGCTTTCAAGAACCTGCGTCGCGAGATCCACATTCTGATAGATCAGAGCTCCGAGGCATTTTGAAATCATCGCGCGCACGGCCGCAGTCATTGGCTCAAGCTCAGCCGGCCTGCTGACCTCCGCCATCGTTGACAGTGAAATGGCGCGCTCGGCCACGTTGACGGCCAGATCTCCCATGCGCTCGAGGTCGTTGTTGATCTTAAGCGTTGCGACAATCAGGCGGACATCCGCATCGGCAAGGTTGCCGGCGCGCAGCAGGCGGATGGCGTGCTCGTCAATGACGATCTCCAGTTCGTTAATGCGAGGTTCGGTGAGAAACACCTCGCTCGCCAGGCGTTCGTTGCATTCAAGCAACGCACCGAGCGCCCGGTTCACCGACCCTTCAACGGTTCGGGCCTGCGAAACCAGATAGTTCAGCAGCACCGCCTGGAAGACTCCTTCGGTGCTCATTTTCGTGGCTGCCATGACGGCCTTCCCCCGGCGCCTGCCGGTCTACAGGAACTTTGTCACCACTTAGAGGATGACGCGCCCCCATTGCCATCAGATCAATTGGACATGAATGCTTCAAGACAGCGAGGCCCGCTAGGTGGCAAGCGAAACGGAGAAAGAGAACTTCGAGCCGTGGCCGACTTCGCTCTCGACCCACAGCCGGCCGCCGTGGGCTTCGACGATATGCTTGGCGATCGACAGGCCAAGACCAGTGCCGCCGGCCTCGCGCGAACGCGCGGCATCGACGCGGTAGAAGCGCTCGAAGATCCTTTCCTGGTCGGCAAGCGGAATGCCCATGCCGGTATCGTCTACGGTGACCACGGCTTCGCGCGGACCCGCAATCACGCTGAGGCGGACGCGGCCGCCCTCCGGCGTGTACTGGACCGCATTGTCGAGCAGGTTCTGCACGACGTCCCGCAGAAGACTCGCATCACCGAGCACATCGGGCAGTGTGGCTGGCACATCCACCTCGAGCGCGATCCGTTTTCGGTTCGCTTTCAGCAACGAAGTTTCCGTGCAACGTTCGATGACTTCGGCAAGCTGGACCGGAACGAATTGAACCTCGAGCTTGCCCGCTTCAATGCGCGCGAGCTTGAGCAAGTCGTCGGTCAGCACCGCAAGCCGCGTGGCGTGATCGCGGATGATTTCCAGAAAACGGCGATTGTTGCGCGGGTCCTCCAGAGCGCCCGAGAGCAGTGTTTCGGCAAACCCCTGAATCGCGGTAAGCGGCGTCTTGAATTCGTGCGAGACGTTGGCGACGAAATCGTGCCGCACGCGTTCGAGCCTGCGTAGCTCGGTCACGTCGTGCAGCACCAGCACCGCTCCAGACGGCTTCTCATCGAGCGAGACCGACTCGAGAGCCTGCACCGGCGTCGCCGTCACCGAGAAATTCCGATGCTGTACGATGCCCATCGCGATTTCGCTCCGAAGACCTTCTTCGCCGCGCAGCGCCCGGCGAATCAATCCCAGCAGATCGGAATTGCGAACTGCTTCGATCACCGGGCGACCTTCGATCGCCGCCGAATCCAGGTTCCAGATCTCGGAAAAAGCGCGGTTGCAAAATACGAGCTTCTCCTGCGCGTCGATCACGGCGACACCCTCGACCATGCTTCGCAGGATCGCACTGGAACGATTGCGTTCCCCGCTCAAGGAGCGGATCGTTTGATCCATCCACGCCGCGGTTTCGTTCAAGGCAATGGCCAGATCGGCCAGCTCATCGCGCGGACGCTCGGCCGGCAGGGGATGAAAATCCCCAACCGCAACACGGCGCGAGAAATCTTTCAGCCGCTCGACGCGCGCGGCGAACACCCGGAAATAGCCGAGCGAGATCAAGCCACCCAGCAGAAGGATGATCACCGAGGCGGCATAGATTCGTCGGCGCAATTCCCAAACCGATGCGTCGACTTGGGCAAGCGGCAGCGCCATGCGAATCACCACGGCAGGGCCGCCGGCCTGGTCACACCGCACGGCGCGATACACCAGATCCCGGCCCAGAGTTGCGCTGTGCCGCACTGACTGGCCTTCCCCGCCTGCTAGGGCTTGCTCGACCTCAGGCTGGTTCGAATGATCTTCCCTCGTCTCCGGATCATGCTGCGAGTCCGCCAGCACGCGACCGGTGTTGTCGATCACGGTCACGCGCGCGCCGCTTTGTCCCATCCAGTCGGCCCACGCGCGAAGCTCGGCGGAATCCTCCAGGCGCGGCGGACGCGCTTGGGCGATATTCAGCAGGGAGGCGAGCTTGTCGCTTGCCGAACGAATGGAAGCACGACGAAAGACCCGGGAGGAGTAAAAGTCAACGGCGAGAAGGACGCCAAGCAGCAGGGCGAAATACGTCAGCCCGAGTTTCCAGAAAAGCCTAGCTCGCACGGGTTTCGAAGAGGTATCCGGCTCCGCGAATCGTCTTCATGAAGGCCGGATGCTGCGGATCGGCCTCGATCTTTTCGCGCAGGCGCCGTACGTAGACATCCACGCTGCGCGGTGTCACAAATCGCTCGGTGCCCCAGACACCGTCGAGCAACTGGTCGCGAGTGAAGACTCGGTCCGGGCGCGCCGCCAGAAAATACAGCAGCCGGAATTCAAGCGTGCTCATCGGCACCGGTTTTCCGCCGCGCGTCACTTTGTAGGCAGCCGGATCAATCCGCAGCAGGCCGATTTCGATGGTCTTTTCACTCGGCGTTCCCGGCTCGGTGCGCCGCAGAAGCGCTTTCACCCGGGCCACAAGCTCGCGGGGGCTAAACGGTTTGGTTACGTAGTCGTCGGCGCCCAGTTCCAGCCCCACGACGCGATCGGCTTCTTCGCCCTTTGCGGTCAGAATCAGAACCGGCAGGCGATTCAGGCTGACGTCCTTGCGAACTTCCTTGCATATTTCCAGGCCCGACAATTTCGGCAGCATCAAATCCAGAATCAGAAGATCCGGAGGCGTCTTGCGAACTTGCGCGAGCCCGGTTGCGCCGTCGACGCTCGCAGCCACCTGGAAGCCGTCCTTCTCCAAGTTATATCTGACCAACTCGATAATGTCTTTGTCGTCTTCGATTACCAGGACACGTTTCATCGATTCTCTTTCAGGGAGTCGTCCACAACATACGGGAAATGCGGCCTTGGGCGCAAGCAGCCGATGCGAGCTTCTTGCGGTTTTAACGCAGTATTAACATCGTTCGCGGGCCGTGAATCGCGGATTCGCGGGTTCCTGGTCGTCGTTTCGTGCCGGCCGGCTTTATCCCTGTCTACCGAGCAACTCCCTCTATACATGTGACTTGCCGGGACCGGTCAGGTGGCCATTCTAGGCTGGAAATCGCTCCCCAGAGCTCCCTGCGACCGATCAATACATTTTGATGCCCGTGCCGATAGTCCACTCACGGGAGCGCTGCCGGTGTGTGCGCATCCGCGCGGGCGAGCCTTTGACTGAAACAAGCAAGAATCTCATAAGGGACCTCCACGAGGAATTTGTCGATACCACGGGCACTTCGAGAAGCGCCCTGGTCGAGCGCGGCGCGTAGGCCAGGTCCCCGTGGCGGTTCTGATGAAGGAGCTGCTGGCCCTGAGTATTTCCGGTGACGCGCGTAGCGATTTGAGAAGGTGAGTCGAAAGTTCCGTCGCGCGGGGGCTGGCTCAACTGGCGGCACGTGTATGTGTGCGCTGCCAAACAGCTGCAGCGAAATACTGAGATGGCGCTGGACGGCAGTGAGGGATGAGCGGCCGTGCGAGCGGAGCGCACCATGACGGACATTGAGAAAATCGAGAACCGCATCCTGATTGCCGAAGACGATCCGGTTTCTCGCCGCATGCTGGAGGCATTTCTTAAGAAGTGGGGT
>DATNKU010000025.1:0-154746 GCA_035603235.1 Candidatus Cybelea sp.
CGGCGGGCGACCCAGCGATCTTCGGAACGATGGATCAGGGTACGGCCCGGTCATGGGTGACCGGCACACGCAAAATTCCCTCAAGAGGTTCGAGCTGCCCGTCAACGGGACCGATCTCAAGGCCTAGAATTCTTGCAACAAACGGATACACGTCCACGTTTTCAAACGGAGCGATTTTGGCACCCGGACGAATATCGGGACCGACCGCGTAGAAAATCGCGCGCATCGATTTCATCTTGCTGGGGTCGTAACCGTGTTCGCCCTTCAGGGCCGGCTGGGTGATCTCGGGACTCTCGCTTGCGTGCGCGCGGATCATACACGGTCCGGTAGGTATTACGACCGGGTCACCGATTCTGGGATTGTTGTTGTAGTGCAGATACGCCGGCACGTCGGCTTGCCGGTACACATCAAATTTATCACTCGCCCCATGCAGTTGCTGGTAGGCCTTCGCCGCAGCCGCTTCGTCGTTCGGATACAGCAGGGCGCCGTCAGTCTGGAACTGCGAAAGATCGGCGAAATGGTCCAGGTCGATCCAGTTCCCCTCGACCCTGGCCATGCCGTGATCGGACACCACAATCACATCGACTGGCAGATCGATCGTCTTCAGATCTGCAACGAGCCCACCCACCAGAGCATCCACGTGATGAACCGCGTCGGCCGTCTGCTCGCTGTCGGGCCCGAACTTGTGCCCGGAATGATCTGGTTCCGAGTAGTAGAGGGTAATGAAGTGCGGTCGGTCGGCAGCCGGCAGCTTGAGCCAGGCGATCACCTGGTCGATTCGCTGCTGGTCGGGAATACTGCCGTCATAGTGCAGATAGAATGTCGGCCGCATCCCGTCGATTTCTGCGTCCGAAGTCGGCCAAAAAAAACATGCGCTGCGCATTCCCTGTTTTTCGGCCAGTACCCATAGTGGCACTCCGCTGTACCAACTGCCGTCGGTAACCGCCTGGAGCTTGTTCATGGCATACGTTTGCTTGCGGACAGGGTCGTAAAAACTGTTGTCAACAATGCCGTGATGTTCGGGATAGAGCCCGGTAATGATCGAAAAGTGGTTCGGAAATGTGACCGAGGGGAAGGAAGGAATCATCCCCTCCGGTGCGCTCGCACCCTCGATGGCCAGATGCTCAAGCGTGGTCGCGCTGTATTGGGTGACGTAGCTTGAGCGAAAACCGTCGAGTGAAACCAGGATCACGTAGTGCTTCGATTGTTGAGTGGCCGCGTTCGGCCCATGGTCGACGTGGATGACCTGGGCCGCAAGCGGAAGCCGCAGCGCAAACAGTAGGCAGGCGAGGACAACCACTTCGGCAAGAGTCCTTCGCATTCCCGGTCCGCAGACGGCTCTTGCTTGGGCCCGGCCTGCGGGCCGGTCGCAAGAGCCGTCAAGCGCTGCATGCCTCGGCAGCGGCACAGCTTAGAACGTCAGGTGCAAGGACATCTGCAGGAATCGGCTGCTGCCGATCGTGTTTGAAATCACGCCCCAGCCCCTGGCGTTCGGTGGATTTGGGGCCAGGTTGTAGCACGGCACCGGATTGAAACAGCCGTTCAGCTCAAAGTCCGTATCCGGCGCGTCCAGGGTCGGATGATTGAACAGGTTGAATGCGTCGGCTTCGTACTTCAGGTTGAAACGCTCGTTGATCTTGAAGTTCTTGAAGACCGAGAAGTCGAAACGGGTCTCAAACGGCGCCCGGAACACATTGCGACCCGTCGTCCCGAATCCGGTCTCTTGAGTGTCGCAAACATCGAAGCCTCCTGTCGCAGCGTCCATCTCGCACGGGGGCACACCGTCCTCCCCGGGGGCCAGCAGCGGCAGCGAGAAGGAGTTCGGATTCACGTACGGCTGATTGGTGAAAGTGACCTTGGTCCCGCCACCACCGGCGGCAGATTGTGCCTCTTTGGGTGTAATCCCGGCTGAGAGAGGAAGAATCGGATTCGTCACAAAGTCGTCGGCACTGTAAAACAGCGATCCCGCGCTTCCCGAGAAATCGACCACGCTGAACGGCTCCCCGCTCTGCGCAGTCGTGACACCGGTGATGCCCCAGCCATTCGCCAAAACATTCACGAGGGTCGAAGCATCCTTGATGGTCGGGAAAGTGTACAGGTAGCTGATGATAAACACGTGCGTGCGGTCGAAATCAGAAGACGCATAGGAAGTTCGCGGATCCAGCGGATTGTTGCCGTTGAAGAATAGTCCGGAGCCAAGTCCGCTTCCTTCATCGAGGGAGTGCGAGTAGGTGTAGGAAGCATTGATTTGCAGCCCGTGGGACATTTTCTTGGTAAGGCTCAGTTCCAGTGCGTTGTAGGTGGAGATGCCTTCCGCTTTCCATTGATCGGCGTTTGGATTGATGCCGATAAACGGCGTGCGCAGGGCCGTGTTGCCATCCGAGAAGGAAAACTCGCCGATTTGCGTCTGCACTTCCTCCGCCGGAAGCTGGAAACAGGTGGGGGAAGGGTCATTGAAGTCGTCGCAGCCACCTGGAGGACCGCCGGCAGCCAGGTATCCATAGGAATAGATCTGATTATTGATCGGATTGGAAGGTGTAGCGATCCCTGGCTGGTTGAACGGAATCGGAATCACTTCGTGCACGCCGCGATTCCCGGCGTAACCGAGTGTCAGCACAACATCGTTTCTTGGCTGCCACTGAAGGTCCAGGCTCCAGTTCTCCGAGTACGGCAGCTTGTTGGTCGGATCGTAGCCGCCGAACAGGAACGGAAGTGCAGTCGTGCCGGAGTTTACGTTGCAATACGGCGAATTCGGTTGTTGCATGCCTGGAGCCGTCGCCTGGTTGCAGGCGGACATGGCGCGCATGTTTGGCACCAGGGCTGAGAGCGCGGAAAGAGACGTTGGCGGAGGGGGAAGCGTTGTCCCGAACGGTGCATTCGACAGGCAATTCAGTGCGGCCGCGCACTTGGCTGTAAGGGGAATCGTGAAGGGTTCCTGAGTGGTGACGCTGAAGGGGCCGCTGATGCCCAATCCCGCGCTCGCCGACAGCTCCGTGAAGTATTCGCCACGGTCATTGAACAATCCGAAGCCGGCGCGCACCACGAGGTTTTTCTTGGGACTCCAGGCAACACCGATCCGGGGAGCAAATCCCCACTGGCGCCCGGTGAGCGTCGAATCGCTGACGCCCTTGGTCCCGAGGGTTCTGTTGTTTCCCGCCACGACAATGCCGATGCCCGGCGTTCCGTTCACGGGATTGAACGTATCGGTCGCCAGGTCGTATCCGAAATCCTGCGGATAGAAGTTCGTCATCAGCCCGTTGGCCTCATACAACGGGCCGTCCCAATCCCAGCGCAGGCCGAAGTTCACAGTCAGGTTCGGCTTCAGCTTGTAATCATCTTGAGCATACAGGCCGGCTTGCCGGGATCGGAAATGTCGGTTGGTCTCCCCATCCAGCAGGGTTCCCGAACTTCTGTCCGACCCGATCGTGCCGGTCAGGAAATCCGCGAAATCGCGGAACGTAAGAATCGCGACCTGGTCCTCGCGGTTCGCCACATTCAGCTGGGAGTAGTCATAGGTGCCGCCGAACGACAAGGTGTGATGCCCCAGGACCCAGTTGTACTTGGACGATCCCTCGAATTCGTTTTGAAAGATTCCTGCGTTGGCAAAGTTCGTCGACGGGCCGATTTTCTGCTCGTTTCCATCCAAGGCAGGTACCGGCGTGCTGTCCGTCGTTGCGCCAGCGTCCGCGTTCTCGATGTTGATGCCGGGAAAAAGCGCGCCACTGGGAAGCGTGATACCGACCGAGCCCGGCGTAAACGGCTGGCCCGTTGTGGCGTTTGCCACTTGACGAATAAACCCGAATCTCTGCTCCCAGGTGCTGTTTGGCGAAATCACCGTCGTGTTGTCCAGTGAAAACACCTGGCTGCCGGCCTGGAGGGTTTGCGCAAAGCCTGCTACCTGGCTCACCGCGAAGGGGGCACCGGTCGGATCGCGCTGGAAATAGTACTTGCCGGAAATGCGGTCACTTGAGTTGAAAATGTAGTCGACGTTGCCGTTCGCCTGGTTTGCCTTAAAGGTGCTCGCGGGTCCGCGGATTGTCGAATTGTATTCCTGGGTGCTGGTCTCAACTGCCGCCGGATTTGCTGAAGGGATGATGAACTGTCCGCCCTTGGTTTTGGCAGCGAACAGGTTGAGCGCCGTTGGATCCACGCTCGCGACGGTGATACAGGCAGGATTATGCGGCGTTCCGCAGCTGTCATCCGCATTGACCAGAGCGACCAAGGCTGCCGGATCGGTTCTGTTGGCGTCGGTCAACCCCACCAGAGTGGGTACGCCGCTAAAGGCGCCGCTGAGCGCATCGCTGACGTTCTGACGCTGATAGGAACCGAAAAAGAACAGCTTGTCCTTGATCAGCGGCCCGCCGAGCGTCCCGCCGTATACGGCCCTGTGCAGCGGCGGCGCGTTGCCATGGTAAATGTCCTCGATCGTCTCCTTTGAAAGAAACGTCGGTTTTGCGTCCAGGCCGCTGTTTTGCAGGTAGCCGTACGCCTGTCCGTGAAAGGCGTTGGCTCCGGATATCGTGGTCAACTCGATGTGCGCGCCGCTGTTCTGGCCCATGGACGCGTCGTACATGGAGGTCGTGACCTGGAGTTCCTGGATGGTTTCCGTCGGAGGCGTCGGCAGACCCTCGCCCACCGCGTCGTATACCGAAGTGCTGGTTTGAACCTGGCCGCCTGTGCCGAATACTTCGCCGGTGTTGAGCGTGAAGCGGCTGTCGGCGATGTTGCTGGTTGAGTTGCCGTTGAACAGGTTGTTCGCGTTCACCGAATTGAACGTAAAGCTGTTGCTTGTGTCGCGCTGGCCGTTGGCCACAATTCCCTGGTTGCCCAGGCCCTCGTTGCTGCCGGAGCCGGACAGAAAGTCGGCGCTCGTGCCGGGCGCTAGGATCGCGAGTTGCGTGAAGCTGCCCGTTCCGAGCGGTGTGGACTGGATTACGTCCCGTCCCAGCGTGTAGCCAGTGGAGGTGTCGGTTTGGTTGAGCAGGGGAGTTGAATCGACGGTCACCTTTGTCTCAACCGTGCCCGGTTCCAGGCTCGCGTCTACTGTGGTCGTGTGACTGCCCTGAACCAGAATCGAGGAATAGACTTCGGTCTTGAATCCGTTCTTTGAAAAGCTCACTTCATAATTGCCGATGGGCAGATCGGCGGCGCTGAACGACCCGTCGTCTTTCGACACCGCAGTGACCACCAGGTTCGTACCCGTATTGCGGATACTGACGCTTGTTCCCTGGACGAGGGCGCCACTAGTGTCCGTCACTGTGCCGTTGATTGACCCCAGCGTTTGCTGCGCGTGAGCTACACTCGGAGACAGAACCATCAAAGCGAACAGGACGGAAACACAAAACGATTGGATTGTTTTGGACACAGACCACCCCTTTCCTAGGAACCCCGCTTGGCTTTTTAACCCTGAGCACGAACTCTGTCAACATCCACTTGTGGATAACTTCGATAGACAAAACGAACTCCGCCCTTTTGTAGACGGATCGTGTGAATCGCACAACAATCGATATTTAATGCACTGTGAATGGCACAACCGCCGGGGCTTTGCTGGGGAATTCGTGCCTTCAAACGGTGGAATGGACGGGTGAGGGTCCGCCACTTGGCCAAGACGCGTGATGCCTGAAGCCGGAACGTCCAATCGCAACAAACAAGATCTAGAAGGCCATTGGGGAGAGCGAACCCAGACAGGGCAAGCTCGCTATTGGCGGACGATTTCGGCGTTGGTGCTGGGGGCGACGATGCGGACCAGACGTCCGGCGTCAAGAAACAGGTCTACTTCCAGGTCTTCGGTCTTTACCGTCAGCTCTTCGAGTTTCTTCCCGCCGCTGCTGGGTTGTTCGCCAAGCGATTCAACCGCGACGCTTCCCGGGGTCATCTCCTGGGGAACCAAAACGGAGAAAGTCTGCACGCCCTTCTTGTCGTTGTCATACAGATGCGCAAGGATCGCGTATTGGTAGTAGAGGTTATTGTCCAGCACGGCGATCTGCGGAGAATTGAACGTGAACTGCTGTGTGAACGGGCGCCGGCCTTCCATCCGCAGCTCAATCGTGGCCGTGGGTCCACTGAATCCGATCGTAGCCGACGCTTTCTTTGCGCCCTCAGTCGACCACTCGTAGTTCGCCGGCGTCCCGTCGGCGTGGAGCTGCAGCGTGCCCGAGACTCGGGTCACGCCGTCGGCAGCCTGAATCTCAGACGTTCCTTTCGCTACCCACTCCCCGCCGCTGGGGTTGATTTCAAACTCTTCTTTCCCTACTTGCTGGCCATTGGCGAGAATTCGAAAATTTCCCTTGTCCTGCGTGAACAGGGAGGAAGATTTTGAGGCGCCCATCGCCGCGGACACAAACATCACTGCCACCACGATTGCGGTCCCAAGAATCGCAACCAGCGCAGCTGGAAATGAAACCGTATTTCGCGTCATGCAGTCACTCCCGGGAAGATTCCCAGCGCCACGATCTGCTCGATCACCTGCGAGGGTTCCCTCCGGCTATCGACACGGTAGTCGGCGAGTTCATAGGTTGGCAGCCGCTCCTGGTAGAGGCGCCGGAAGCTGGCTTCGTCGCGAAATAGCGGCCGATCGACGATGTGCGCGCAGCGTTGCAACAGTTCCTCGACCGGGCACTGGAGCCAGATCAGCACCGCAGCGGCCTCGCGAAGCAGCGCGAGGTTTTGGGGCTGCATGATCGTTCCTCCGCCGAGGGAGACGATGCGCGGCTTCTGCGTTGCGGCGGCCTCGGCCACTACGCGCGCGAGCTGCTCGTGTTCTACCCGGCGGAATTCGGCTTCACCCATGCGGGCGAATATTTCTGGAATCGTCAAGTGGGTCGCTTCCGTGATGCGTTTATCGAGGTCCGTATTGATCCATCCGAGCTGGCTTGCGAGCAACCTCGCGGCAGTGGACTTGCCGCTGCCCATGAATCCGGTCAGGCACACCAGCTTGCGAGGGCGGATTTCGTTGCTCATCTGGTTCGATGCGTTCTGCGCTGCCTAGTGGCGCAATCAATCCCGCTTGAGAATGTTGATTGTACCATCGAAGGAGTTCAACTCGACGCGGGCGCGCCCGGAGTTGAAAGTTCCAAACAGGGCATTGCCGAACCGCGGTACGAAGTGGTGGTGGGAAGACGGCGTCAGATTCGCTTCGTTGTGCACTTTGCCCTTCAGCGAAGTGGCGCTCAGATCGAAGGAATCGCCCGGCGAGAACCGGACTTCGATCGCACCGCTGTAGTTCTTCAGCACGTAGGTGGCATTTGGAAGGAACGATCCGTTGAACAGAATGTTTCCTTCCGAGGTCTGCGCGCGGACATAGTAGCTGCGCAAGTCGATCAGCTTGAAATTCCCGCTGATCGAAGTCACTTCCAGCCGGCCGGCACAACGCAGGCACTGGAACGCGCCGCCGACGGTCTTCACAGTCAGGTATCCGGCCGTATCTTCCAGATCCACGCCGGCCGCGATGGTTTCAACGTTCATGTCACCGAGCACGTTTGAGACGTTGACGCCGCCGGAATCGTTATGAATCTGCAGCTCGGCGTCTTCAGGAACGCTGATTTCAAAGTCCGTGCGCAGATCGTCGGGAGATGCGGTATCGGCAACCTGGCGAGTTTGAACGTCCACTCGGTTGCCGGTTTGCTCGGCATCCACTTCCACCTCGGTCGTCGCGCGGCGGGCGACCACCATCACGTCGGACTTCGTCCACGCGCGCACCGTCACGGTGCCGTTGGGGTTGTGAATGGTGACCACCGGATGGGCTTCCACCTTGAAGTGCCGCTCGAGGCGGTCGGCAGAAGCCGCGCTGCACAGCAACAGGCCGGGAACCAGAAGCCCGGCTGCCTTCCAACGACGTTGACTCCGAAGAGTGGCTAGGGTGCTCATCGGCCGTTGACTCCGCGTTCGGTCATCTGCGCGAGCAGGTTTGCTTTTTGCTCATACGCATCGTACAGATAATCGCGCGCGATTTCGCTTTCCGGTTCTTCTCGCACGCTTTTTTCACACAAAGCGATGTAGTTGTCAACAATGGCAAGATTGTCGTGCAGGGAAGCCGTCACCACCGGATCGGACACGGCCATCGCGGAAACGCTGTCCCGTTCCGCAGTCTGCAGCTGCGCGCTCAGAGTTCCGGTCGAATCCTGGGTTCCGCTGATCCAGCGGCTCTCGTTCAGTTGCCTGGCCGATGGCCCGGTCACCGCGATGCACGCAGCGACGAGTGCCAGCAGGTAGGCTCCGGCGAGCGCCGGCCGTGGCACGATTGTGAAGATTCCGGCAAACCAGCCTCGCGGCCGTTCAGCCTGATCTGTTTGGCTGACGGGCACTGCGCGCTGGCCGGCATCGCGGATGAGACCTTCCTGTTCAAGCTGGGCCCGCAGCGAAATCCAGAGGCGCGCCGGGGGATCGGTTTGTTCTGCCGACCAGGCGTGAGCCGCCAGTCGGATCGAATCCATGTCTTCGACCAGGTAGCGGCAGCTCGGGCACTGGCTGACGTGCGCGCGCGCCTCAGCCGGGCGATCGCCTTCCATCCATGCCTCGAACCGCTCTAGAAATTCACTGCAGTCTTTCGTGCTCATCTGATTCAACCCTCGCTACCGGCGGCGCTTCCCGCGGCCCGGCGATCCTCGCGTGCCTTCGAGCGTATGGCCTCTTGCAGCAAGTCGCGAAGACGCATGCGCGCCTTGTGAAGTTGCGACTTGGAATTTCCGATTGAGCAGCCCATCATTTCGGCAATCTCATTGTGCTCATAGCCCTGGACGTCGTGCAGTACGAATACCGATTTATATCCGGGCGGCAACTGCTCGACCGCCCGCTGGAGGTTGACGCGGTCAATCGACCCGGTCAACATCAGGTCAGGCGCCCCGAAATCCCGCCGCGGAGTTCCGGATTCTTCATCGGGCTCGGTGACCTGTTCCAGTGAGGTCTCCTTCCCCGACTTCTTTCGAAGCTTCATGAGAACGACGTTCACTGCAAGGCGATGAAGCCATGTGGAAAACGCCGACTCGCCCCGGAAAGTGGCGATCTTGCGGAAGAGCTGCAGGAATGCTTCCTGCGTCAGATCCTCTGCTTCGGCTGTATTCCCCACCATGCGAAGGCATAACGAATACACACGGCGACTATGCAACTGGTACAGGCGCTCGAATGCCGCCGCATCGCCTTGCTGGGCGCGCCGGATCGATTCAGCTTCCGGTACTTCCCCAGTTTCGATTCGTCTCGTTCGGGCCACGCTACCCGTCGGGGCGCATCCTTCAATGCGATGCGTCGGCCGCACCAGAAGTTGTACTTCTCGTTCCTACCGCGCAACTGTGCTGTCTCCGTCCGGGTGGAGACGGGCGTTGGCGGATGGCCCTAATCAGATGCCGGGCGCTCCTGGTAAGTCTTTACTATTCTGATAAGAATTTCACGATCCGTCCAGCAGGCGTTGTGGGGTCTGCAGGCGACAGGCAAGCGCAGCCGGGTTTTGAGCGCCCGGTACTAGGCCGAGGCTGAGGCGCCGGAAAGCCGAGGCTTCACGCGCACCGGCTTCGGCAGCGGCGGGGCGTTGAGCTCGCGTGCCAGATCTGGCAGTTGGTCCTCGGGCAGCATGCGTAGGAAGGATTTGAGCACGATCTCCGATTCACGCAGACAGGTATTGACATCGTAGTGCAGAGTATCGAGCCGTTGCCAGCAATCGCCGGGCTGCACAGACAAGCCCTTTGAAATTTCGCTCGCCGCCTCTTCGAATTCGCTTTCCAGCTGGTTCAGTGTATGGGACAGAATCCGGAGTTTGTGGAAGAAGCGCGACCGCGCGCCGAATAGCAGGTGATGGAGAATCCGGTTCCACGAGGCTGCGCTTTGGCCCGTGTTGCCGCGAAAAAATTCGGTGTTCATCGGCTCGACAACCGGAAACTTTGAGACCATCTGTCCGTGGGCAGCCAGCGTATCGCACAGCGCAATCAGGGACGGAGTCAATCGGCCCAGCAGCCCGGCCGCGATGGAGACCTGCTGACGCGCGCAGACCAGCTCTCCGGAGGAACGCAAAGAAAACGCCTCGTCCAGAGCCACACTCATCATCGCGTAGGAACATTCCCAGCGTCGTACGACGAGCTGATACAGCTGGCTTTTTTCGCGCGGCAATGTCGCGACCCAGTCGTCCACTACCTTGCTGCGCTGCAAACGCTTCGGCTTGCGCCTTGAGAACACGCCCACCCCCGACACGCCCGGCGATTATACATGGTTTTCGAGAAAGCGGTTTCCAGCGGTGTCCTGTTATATACTTTCGCCGATTCTTCCCTGATCCCTCACGCTTGAAAGGATTGTCCCGTTGGAATTTGAGCCGCTCGATCAGTTCCTGCAACGCCGTAAAAAGCTGACCGAAATCGAGTCCCTGGGCCACGCCCCCTACCCCCACCGATTCGATTACACGCACACGCCGAAGCAGATCGCCGAGCAATTCCTTGCCCGGACGGCCGAAGAGCTGGCGACCGAGCCTGTACGCGTGCGCACCGCCGGACGCATCGTGGCGCTCAGGCCGCACGGGAAGGCGGCCTTCGCCCATCTGTCGGGAGACGGCGGCCAACTGCAGATCTACATACGTCTGGACGTCGTGGGCGAACAGGCGTTCAAGCTTTTCCAGCTCCTTGATCTGGGCGATATCATCGGGGTTTCCGGTGAGCTGTTCCGAACCAAAACCGCCGAGCTGACCGTGCGGGTCGAAAAGCTTGAACTGCTGACCAAGGCACTGCTGCCGCTTCCGGAAAAGTGGCATGGCCTCGCCGATGTGGAGATGCGCTACCGCCGCCGGTACCTTGATCTGATCGTAAACGAGCGCGCGCGGGGAATTTTCCTGCGGCGCGCGCAAATCATCCGCGAGTTGCGGCGCTTTTTCGACGAGCGCGGCTTTGCGGAGGTTGAGACGCCGATGATGCATCCGATTCTGGGAGGTGCCACCGCGCGGCCCTTCGTCACCCATCACAATACCTTTGATATGGATCTCTATCTGCGCATCGCCCCGGAACTCTATCTGAAGAGACTCGTCGTGGGCGGCCTGGACCGCGTCTATGAGATCAACCGAAACTTTCGCAACGAAGGGATTGATGCGATCCATCAGCCCGAGTTCACCATGCTTGAGTTCTACCAGGCGTACAGCAATTCACTGGACCTCATGAATCTGACCGAGGAGCTGTTTCGCGGCCTCGCGGAAAAGGTGTGCGGCACGACCAGGATCAAGTACGGAGAAAATGAACTCGACTTCGGCCGTTTCGAGCGGCTGTCGATGCGCGATGCGATCTGTAAATTCTGGCCCGCAGCGGCCGGCCCGGCCCCAAGCCCTGTCGAAATGGCCGACAAGGGCGGTCCGCGCGCAGTGACTGCGCGCTACAACGCCTATGCGCATACCTCAAGCGCCGAGCCAATCGCCGGGATGGAAAAGCGCACGGATGGTGAATTAACCGGGGATCTGTTCGAGGTGATCGCCGAAGGACACCTGACGCAGCCGACATTCATCTACGACTTCCCGACAGAGATTTCGCCGCTCTCAAAACAGAAAAAGGATGATCCCTCGGTCACCGAGCGTTTCGAGTTGTTCATTGCCGGCATGGAGATCGCAAACGGATTCTCCGAGCTGAATGATCCCGCAGACCAAGAACGCCGTTTCCGTGCCCAGGTGGAGAAAGGCGGCCAGGACATGCCGAAGGAAGTGGACGCCGATTATATCCGCGCGCTCAGCCACGGCCTGCCGCCGACCGCAGGCGAAGGGATTGGAATCGACCGGCTGGTGATGCTGCTCACGGATTCACACGCGATTCGCGAGGTGATTCTGTTCCCGCTCCTGCGCAGCGCAGGCGCCGACCTGCCTGACCAGGCGCCGTCGGGCGCGACCGAAGGATCACAATGACATTCGAATGGTTGGTGGCGCTACGGTATTTGCGCTCGCCCAACCGGCCCGCGGTGCTGCGCCTGGTGACCCTGCTGGCGGTGATTGGCGTGGCTGCAGGCGTGACCACGCTTGTGATCGCGCTGTCCATGAACACCGGCTTTCGGCAGGCGATTCGCGACCGGCTGCTGAGTGTTACCGCGCACGTGAATCTGAAGCCCATGGGTCCGGACGGAATCCACGACTATCGCGCGCTCATGACCCAATTGAGCGGCGTCGCAGGTGTTCGTTCGATCGAGCCTGCGATCTACAACACCGTACTGCTCTCCTGCGGCGGGCGCGCGCGCGGGGTGGTGCTGAAAGGTGTGGATCCGGATCTGGAAAGGAAGGCCAGCGGAGCGCTGCGCAGTATCGTCGCAGGATCCGACAGCTTCGCACCGGACCCAGACGGCATCCAGGCCCTGCTCGTCGGACGCATCCTGGCGGATGAACTGAAAATCGCGGCCGGTGACTACGTCTCACTTACCAGCCCGCAGGGAAATCTGACGCCTTTCGGGATGCTGCCGCGTTCGCGGCGGTTTCGCGTCGCCGGAATTTATGATTCAGGCTTTTACGACTACGACGCGAACTGGGCGTTCGTCACTCTTGAATCGGCCCAGGGGCTTGCCGGAGTGGGCGACGTGGTGAGCCTGCTCGAGGTGCGGGTGGCGAAACTGGACGATGCAAGTGCCGTGGCGGACGATCTGGTGCTGCGCGCAGGCCCCGGATTCACGGCTACAACCTGGATGGACGAAAACCGCGCGCTGTTCCGGGCACTGAGTCTGGAGAAATTGGTGACGGCGCTGTTCATTGGACTGATCACTTTCGTCGCCGGCCTGAACATCCTGGTGGTTCTGACGATGACGGTGACCGAGCGGGCGCGGGACATCGCCGTGCTGATGGCGCTTGGGACGCGCCGGCGTCAGATACGCCGCATATTCGTCTTGCAGGGACTGGCCGTAAGTATCACCGGAACGGCCGTCGGGCTGGCGGCCGGTTACGGCTTTGCGTGGATTGCAGATCGCTGGCGGTTGATTCCCCTGAACCCGGAAATCTATGCGATCCCCTACGTCCCGTTCCACGGAAACGGACTGGACGCGATCTGGATCGCTGCAGCGGCGCTTGCGATCAGCGTGGCCGCCACTATTGTCCCCGCGCGCGCCGCGGCGCGCATTCTTCCCGTTGAAATTTTGCGATTCGAGTAGGCCCACCGGCAGAACCATGCGCCCCGGCAGCCATCTTGCCCGGTTGTGACTCGATGAATCCGAATTCATCTGCAACGATGTGCGCCCGCCGGCGCGTGCGTGATTCGGTCCCGTCCGCAACACGACGACGGTGCGGAAAAATTCGGTCCGCCAGGGCTTGGTTTGTATTCGTTTCCGAGGCGGCTCACATGCTAAGATTGAAAACAACATGAAGCATGGCCATAAATTGGCACTCGCAGCGGACGCGGGAGGGAACAGTACGGGACATGTGTGGAACGAATTGGGCCAACAACCCTTTCCCGGCAAGCGACCAGGCGAACTAGCTGCATGTAAGAAAAGGACATATTGATCGCGGAGTTCGGCATCTAAAGTGTGGTGTGATATGGCAGGCCATGAATAGACAGGCAGCCTCCGGTGTAACGCTGGACGAGTCCCCGATCGGGGCCGTCGCAAGCTCGGGGCAGATCCTGCGCACGGAAAACCTTCGCAAAATCTTCTACTCAGGCACACTGGAAATAGCGCCCCTTGACGGAATCGATTTTTCGATCGAGCGCGGCGAGATGGTGGCGATCGTCGGTCCATCGGGAGCGGGCAAGAGCACGCTTTTGCATTTGCTTGCGGCGCTGGACACTCCAACGAACGGTGCAGTATACTTCGGCGCGAAATTACTTCGTTCGCTTGCAGAGGTGGAACTGGCAGAGTATCGCAACCGGTCCGTGGGTTTCGTCTGGCAGCGTCATCACCTGCTTCCGGATTTCACGGCCGCGGAAAATGTTGCGATGCCGCTGCTGGTCCAAGGCCAGGCGCTGGGTCAGGCGCTGCGCGCAGCGGGAAATTGGCTGGGAGAAGTTGGATTGGCTGATCGCGCGGGGCAGCGTGCCGGAGTGCTCTCGGGTGGCGAACAGCAGCGCGTTGCGATTGCACGAGCCTTGGTGAACGAGCCCGTGTTGCTTTTGGCGGACGAACCGACAGGGGACCTGGACGAACGGAGCGCGGAGGGAATTTTCGAACTGATCGAGCGGCTCCACCGGACCCACCACCTGACTTCGATTCTGGCTACACATAATTTGAGTTTGGCGAAGCGCACGGACCGTGTTCTGGCCCTGGAACACGGGAAACTGGCTCCGAGCGCAGAAGTGCTTGCGGGTGCCGCAGCTCATGCGGCGCGACCGGTGAGCGCTGGGGTACGGACCCCGGGAGAGCGTGGGTGACCCTTGTTTGAACGCTATACAGAGAAGGCACGTCGGGTAATATTTTTCGCAAGATACGAGGCGAGCCAGTACGGAAGCCCGTACATCGAGACCGAACACTTGCTGCTCGGCCTTTTGCGCGAGGACAAGGCGCTGGCGAACCGTTTCCTGCGCACTCACGGCTCGATTGAATCGATACGCAAGGAAATCGAATCGCGCATCACCGTGCGCGAGCGCATTTCGACTTCAGTCGAAGTTCCTCTGAGTCAGGAATGCAAACGAATTCTCAACTACGCCGCAGAAGAAGCCGAACGGCTCGGACACAAACACGTCGGAACGGAACATCTGCTGTTGGGGGTGTTGCGCGAAGAAAAATCCTTTGGCGCCGAAATCCTGCTGGAACGGGGATTACGGCTTTCCACTGTGCGCGAGGAAATGGCGCGCAGTGCGGGAGAGAAGGTGCCTGTGAACCGGCCAAAAGAAGCTTCATTGCTCGCAGAATTCAGCCGCGATCTGACGCAGGCGGCGATGGAAGGACAACTCGACCCGCTTGTGGGCCGGGATCGCGAGCTGGAACGCGCGATTCAAATCCTGTGCCGCCGTACGAAGAACAATCCCGTGCTGATAGGCGAACCAGGCGTGGGCAAAACGGCGATCGTCGAGGGGCTTGCCCAGCGGATCGCAGACGGAGATGTGCCGCCGTTTCTGGCCGACAAGCGGATTCTGTCGCTGGATCTTTCCCTCATCGTAGCCGGCACGAAATACCGCGGGCAATTCGAGGAACGGCTCAAGACCATCATGAAGGAGTTGATGGAGAGCCAGAACGCGATCGTGTTTATCGACGAGCTGCACACCCTGGTGGGCGCGGGGTCCGCCGAAGGATCCCTTGACGCCGCCAACATCCTGAAGCCCGCGCTGAGCCGCGGCGAAATCCAGTGCATCGGCGCAACGACCCCCGGTGAGTACCGCAAGTCGGTTGAAAAGGACCGCTCGCTTGAGCGGCGGTTCCAGGCCGTGAAGGTTTCGGCGCCGAACGAAGACGAGACCATTCGGGTGCTGCAGGGCGTGCGCGACCGCTACGAGAAATTTCACGCCGTCAGCTACACCGAAGAAGCCATTCGCTACGCCGTATATCTGTCGAACCGCTACATCCCGGACCGTTTTCTCCCGGACAAGGCGATTGACCTGCTCGACGAGGCTGGCGCGCGCGTAAAGCTCCGCCAGGCGATGCTGCCGGACGAAGTCTCTGAAGTGCAGAAGCGCGTGAAGTTCATCACGCACCGGATGGAAACCGCTATCGCCAACCACGAGTTTGAAAAAGCGCGGTTCTACTCCGAGGAAGAGCGCAAGGAAAAGGAACATCTGCGGGTACTGCGCGAGAAACTCAAGATCGACGATTCCACGACCGGCGTGGTCACGCGAGAAGACATCGAAGAGGTCGTGGCCCGCTGGACCGGCGTGACGGTGACTTCGATCAAGGAAGACGAACAGCAGAAGCTGCTGCGAATCGAAGAAGAGCTCCATCGCCGGATCATCAGCCAGGAAAAGGCGATTACGTCACTTGCGCGGGCGATTCGGCGCAGCCGCGCGGGCCTGAAGGCACCGGGCCGCCCAGTTGGCTGCTTCCTGTTCCTGGGGCCCACGGGCGTCGGCAAGACCGAAGTCGCGCGTCGGCTCGGAGAGTTTCTGTTCGGCAGCGAAAAATCGCTGATCCGTTTCGATATGTCCGAGTACATGGAGAAACACTCGGTTTCGAAACTGATCGGCGCGCCTCCCGGATATGTAGGTTACGAGGAGGGTGGGCAGCTGACCGAACGCGTGCGCCGCACGCCGTATTCAGTGATCCTGCTGGATGAAATCGAGAAGGCTCATCCCGACGTGTACAACATTCTGTTGCAAGTTTTCGAGGACGGCCAGTTGACCGACGGACTGGGCAACACCGTTGACTTCCGCAATACCATCATCATCCTGACGTCGAACCTTGGCGCGCGACAACTGCAGAAACAGTCCGGCCTTGGCTTCCAGTCGCGGGACGAAACCGCCGCGGCGAAGAGCCAGGACGACATGGTGATGAGCGAGGTCAAGCGTGTGTTCAACCCGGAGTTTCTGAACCGGCTGGACGAGGTAATCCTGTTCGATTCGCTCACCGACGAGGATCTGCTGCTGATCATCGACCTGCTGATCGGACAGATCAACGAGACTCTGGTACATCGTCAGGTGCAGATCGCCATGACACCGGAGGCTCGCCAATGGATTCTCGAGAAGACCTGCGGCGATCGGAATTACGGCGCGCGGCCGCTCCGGCGCGCGTTGCAGAAGTACGTCGAAGACCCACTGTCGGAAG
Source organism: Candidatus Cybelea sp. (assembly GCA_035603235.1). Classification (GTDB taxonomy): domain Bacteria; phylum Acidobacteriota; class Terriglobia; order Acidiferrales; family UBA7541; genus Palsa-295. The sequence continues at coordinate 16,612 of DATNKU010000025.1, forward strand.
CTCTCATTCAGGGCGGCTTGCAGATGCCAGCGACGCTGGAAGTTTTTCTTTCCGGCGAAGGTCTGGCGTTCCGCCCCGTGGTGGAAGCAACCCCGGTGGCCCACTAGGAATCCTACACGCGCGAGCTGGATTAAAACACGTCCGGCGGGGGAGCAAAAAATCTTGGGCGGGGTACCGCGGCCTTGACCAGAACCTTGGCCGCCAGCAGGAAACTTTCTGTTTGCGCATGGGGAATTCTAGCCGTTGTGTGTTTGCTACCTCTCGCCTGTAGCCAATCCCTTTGGGCTCAGCAGTCGCAGGAACCCGGCGGATCGCAATTCATCATCAGTCGCATCGAATTTGACGGGAACCGCAGGGTTCAGCGCGATACGCTGAAGGCGCGCATCTTTTCGCGTGAAGGCGACCCCTACAATCCTGAATCATTGCACCGCGATTTTCAGGCTCTGTGGAATACCCAGTTTTTCGAGGACATCACTCTTGAAGTGGAAGATGATCCGAACCAGGCAAACGGGAAGATTGTCATCTTCCATGTGAAAGAGCGGCCGATCATCCGCCGGATCGAGTACAAGGGAAATAAATCGATCACCGAATCCGACATTCTCGACGCCTTCAAGGAAAAAAAAGTCGGGCTCAGCGTGGAAAGCCAGTTCGATCCGACGAAGATCAAGCGCGCCGAAGTGGTCATCAAGAGTTTGCTCGCAGCCCACGGCCACCAGTTCGCTACCGTCAAGCCGACCTACGAGCGCATCGCCGCGTCCAACGCCGTGAAGCTGGTCTTTAATATTGATGAGGGCCCCAAGGTAAAGGTCGGCACGATAACCGTCGTCGGAAACAAGGCCTTTTCCAGCCGCAAGCTCATCCGCACTATGAAAAACGACCGGCCTTACGGCATTCCGCTCGGCATCACCTATATTCCGGTGATGAGCAAGACGTTTGACCGCCCCAAACTGGACGAGGATCTTGAAGTAGGCATCCGCGGATACTACCAGGATCACGGCTATTTCAAGGTTGTGGTGGACGCCAAGGAACTCAAGACCGTGGACGTGCAGGGTGGAATGCCGCTGATCGGCAACCGGCACGGAAAGCAGACCAATATCGTGATTTCGGTCTCCGAAGGCGAGCAGTATCACATGGGAAAGCTCTCTTTCCAGAGTTCGGATCCGGATCAGGGGCTCATCTTCAAGCCCGACCTGCTGGCGCGGGCGTTCCCTTTGAAGGAAGGCGACATTTTCGACACCGACAAGGTCCGCAAGTCGCTTGAAAGCTTCACCAAACTGTATGGCCAGTACGGATACATCGACTTTTCCTCCGAGCCGAACTTCGACGTGGACGCGACAAAGAAGGTCGTGAACCTGACGCTGGTGTTCGACCAGCAAAAGCAGTTCTTCGTGCGCCGCATCGAGTTCTCCGGCAACACGACGACGCGCGACAAGGTGATTCGCCGCCAGCTGCTGCTTGACGAAGGCCAGGTCTTCAACAACCGCTACTGGGAATTGAGCCTGCTGCGACTGAATCAGCTTGGATACTTCGAGGCGATCAAGCCGGAAAATGCGGAGCTGAAAAAGAACGTGAAGGCCGGCACCGTCGATATCAAGCTCAAGGTGAAAGAGAAGGGCAAACAGTCGATCAGTTTCTCGGGTGGCGTGAGCGGTCTCCAGGGAGCCTTTGTCGGGTTCTCCTATCAGACGAACAATTTCCTGGGCCTCGGCGAGACTCTGACCCTTTCGGCGCAGATCGGCGATATCCAGCGCAGCATCAACTTCGGATTCACCGAGCCGTACCTGTTTGACCGTCCCATTTCCTCGGGATTCACGATCTTCTCTCAAAAGTACGATTACAACACCGCGCGCCAGGAAGGCATCTTGCTGGGGCAGCAGGTGGCCATTGACCCGGCACTCCAGGAAAACTACAACACCGACTCCAAGGGCTTCACTATTTTTGCCAGCTACCCGCTGCGCCGTCTCTCGTTTACCCGCCTGGGCATCAGCTACGGCTTCTCGACAACAGATATCACTCCGTTCAGCCAGTCGGCGACGCTGCTGTTTGAATTCACCAAGTTTACGAGCCTCGCCGGGCCCTCGGCCCTTCAGGGCATACGCCAGAGCCAGATCACACCGACGCTTACCTACAACACGGTCGACAGTCCGATCAATCCGACGCACGGCAAGAGCTTCTCCTACGGAGCGAGCGTCGTGGGCGGGCCCCTGGGTGGAAACGTCAATACGATCAGCAACGTGTTCGAGATGTCCTATTTCCATCCGAACCATCACCACCGGAACACCATCGCGGTTCACTTCTCGGGCAGCATGATCACCGGCTACGGCGGAAAAGAAGTGCCGCCCAATACCCGGTTCTATGCGGGAGGCGAACAAGACGTCCGGGGCTTTGACTTCTATACGATTTCGCCGTTCGTATTCATTCCCTTTTCAACAACGACCAACATCAGTTTCGTGAATCCGCACAGCCTGAACCAGCAGGGCGTTCCGATCGAGGAAACCATCCCGGTAAACGTCCTGGAGTTTGTTCCCACACGGCCGGGCGGTGATCTCAAGGGCGTATCGAACCTGGAGTACCGGATTCCGATCGTGAGCTCCTATGTGAGCCTGACGATCTTTCACGATCTCGGCGTGAACGGCATCCTGCGCAAGTCCCAACTGCAGCTGGATCCTGCGGCGGCCGCTTCGCTGCGGCAGCAGTATCCGAACCCGGATTTTCCGTGTCAGCCACTGGGCGCCCCGTGCGTGAACATACCGAATAATTTGCCCATTGCTCCAGGCACGGAGTTCAGGCCGCACACCTCGGCCGGACTCGAGCTCGACATTCAGATTCCTATCATCCAGGCGCCATTCCGCATCTATTACGCGTACAATTACCTGCGCCTGGATCAGACCATTACGCCGCCGCTCGGGGCTTTCTACGTCCCGCCGGCCGAAAGAGAAAGCTTGAAGCAGTTGGGTGTCTACGACACGGAGATCGTGCCGTCGCTGCAAAGTTTCTTGGAGCAGACGCGGTCCTCGCAAACAATCCCTCCGGGCCTTTTCGAGCCGAGGACGACGCTACGGTTTGCAGTGAGCCGGACATTCTAGTGGACCTGCAGGAAATCCGAAGGAGACCGCCAAGTGCTGTCGGTTGTGCGGCGCGCATGGAGATTCAAGCGGAGATGGCCGGAGGCAAGAACATGAGAGGGTGGGGACTGGGAGCGCTGATGCTCCTGACGATAGCACTGGTGGCAGGTTGCGGGGGTAACGCCACCGCGGTCGGGATCACGATCTCCGGGCCCGGGCTGTCCCCGCTGACGGTCATCGTGAACCATCCGGCGCAGTTTTCCGCCAACGTCACAGGCGTTTCGACAACGACGGTGTTCTGGCAGATCTGCGAGCAGCCAGCGACTCCTTCAACTACAATCCCGCCCGGCGAATGTACCCCAGGCCAGGGACCGAACGGATGCAACATCACCGCCCCTACCACCACGATCACCGGATTCGGGACTATCACTCTGAACGGGCTCTACACTGCGCCCCCGGCGGTTCCCCAGCCGTCCACCTTCTTGATCGTGGCCACAAGCTGCATCAAGGCAAATGCATTTACCACCTTCACCGTGACAGTCGACTCCGGGATTCGCGTCCAGATTACTCCGACCAGCGCATCGATCGGTCCGGGCGAGAATTTTCAATTCACCGGGAGCGTCACCGGCTCCTCCAATACGTCGATTGTTTGGCTGGTAAACTCGATTCCCGGCGGGAACGCAGCTGTGGGATTCGTTTGCCCCAATCTCGGCGCACCCTGCGGGAATCCGGGAGAATACTTTGCCCCGGCGGTTTCTCCCGGGAGCGTGAGCGTCACTGCGCAATCAGGCGCCGACCCCACTCAGGAGGCATCGGCAACGGTCACGATCGGATCCGGAGGCCCGCCGGCATTTAGCGCGACCGGCCCGCTTGAGCCCAGTGTGACCGGTGAAGGCTCGGCGCAGCAGGACGTGTATGTTTCCGGAACGAATCTTCTGTCAACGACGCAGGTGGTTGTGGGCGGTGTCGCTCTTCCATCGACCGCTGTGACGTTCCTTAGCGGCACCCTGCTTCGCGCTACCATTCCCGCAGCTCAACTCGCGCAAGCTGGCAGCGTGGGGATCACCTTGGAGTCTGAAGATGGCAGTCAGAGCTCGGGAACAGTGCCGCTCCTGCTAGATCCCGAGCGACCGGCGCTCATCGCTTCCTCGCCCGACGGCGTGCAGGAAACCAACGGAGGCGCAAGCCTGACCGTAAGTTTGACGGGTGGTTATTTCGTGCCGAGTAAAACGACGGCTACGTTTGATGGAATCGGCTGCGGTGGAGGAGCGCAAGTCTGCACAAGTTTCCTGAACAGCCGGCAGCTGACAGTCTCGATTCAAGACGCGAGCCTCGGCGCGCCAGGCCTCTACCCTCTGGTCATTCACAACAGCGACGCCGCTGCGGCTGGTGTTCCCTCGATGTCCGGAGTGAATCTGGCGGTCACGCCGGATCCGGCCCTGATTTCAGGCTCACCGACGCCGACCATTGCCGTGGGTGCAGGTCCGTCGGCCGTGGCGGTTGACGAAGCCGACGGTATAGCGGTCGTCGCCAATACCGGTGGCAACAGCGTTTCGCTTGTGAATTTGCTGACCAACACCCTGATTGGAGCTGCCATCCCGGTTGGAATCTCGCCCACCGGAGTGGCTGTGGACGATTTGCTGCCAGATCACCTGGCCTACGTGGTGAATAGCGGCAGCGACAGCATTTCCGTGATCGATTTGAGCCTTCCAACGCCGGCTGTAACCCAGACGCTTTCTCTCGCCAGCTACACGCCGTCCATTATTCCGGCCGGCACCGTGCCATTTTCGATCGGAGTTAACCCGCTTACGCATCGCGCCTTCGTAGCCGATCAGTCAACGAACGTGGGCACGGTCCTGGACCTCACCCATGCCAACACGACATTGAGTCCGCCCTGCGCGACCGCTCCTTGCCCGGTGTCGACCATTACCGGCGGCGTCACTTCCTACGGTACTGGCGCGAGTCCCAATGTTGCCGTCGATCCTCGACTGAACTGGGCCATCGTCACGCCCGGGGGCGCGGGAACCACTGCGCTTGTAGATCTCGGACGTGCACCGAGCGCCGGTGACGTCGGCCGCGTGCCGCAACTCATGGGGAGTCTCGGGATTTCTTCAACTGTCCAGGGCGTCGGAATAAACACAGAGACTCATCAGGCGCTGCTGACCGATCCGTCGGCGACGACACTGACCCTGTTTAGCCTTCTGAACGATGCCGTTACTCCGGTGAATTTCACGGTGAACGGAGCCGCTCTGGACACCCCGAATTTCTCCGCCTCTGCCGTCAACCCTCTTGAGGATGTTGGCATCGCGATCCAAGGATCGGCGACGGGAGCGACAGCGGTCGTAGCCGACCTCGAGAACGGCGTAGTGCTAAAGCAGGTCAGCGGTCTCGCGGGGCTGCCGTCGGCTGTGGCGGTTGATCCGGTCAGCAACGAGGCCGTCATCGTGAACCAGGGGAGCGGCTCGGTTTCGATCCTGTCGCTCGGTCCGCCGCTCACTTCACCTCAAATCCTGGAAGCGAGCCCGGACGCGACCCTCACTTCGGGTTTGCCTCTGCAGCTGCAGATAACCGGAGGCAATTTCACTCCCGGCTCGGTAGTACGCCTCGACCAGGTTCCGGTGGCCACGGCCGCTGTGGCCAGCACCTGCGCGGCAACCTGTCGTCAATTGACCGCTACGATTCCGGCGAGCATGCTCGGGAGCGCGCGGCGCTATCTTGTTGACGTGCTGAATGCCGACGGCTCGGTCTCAAATATCACCGAAGTCGGCGTCCTTCAGGCCGTAAGCGTCGGGTCCGCGCCCGTTGCCGTGACGGTCGACACCGATCGCGATTTGGCCATTGTCACGAATTCGGTCGATGACACGGCGTCGCTGGTCTCACTTGCTCCCGTCTCACCGACCTTTTCCCCTGAGTCGCTCGGGCCAGTGGGCGTGATCGGATCGCCGATCCCGGTGGGTACAACACCGGAAGGCGTGGCGGTCATTCCGCGGCTTGGAATTGCGCTGGTCGCCAACAACGGCAGCAATGACGTCACGGCGATTGACCTCACGACATTGCCATCGCCTTTGCCACTGCCGGCGACCCCGTTGTGCGGTGAGAGCTGCTCGAATCCGACTGGCGTTGCGTTCAACCAGGACTCGGCGACGGCGGCCGTAACCAACACAAACTCCGGCAATCTGTTCAGCACGGGCAGCGTGAGCCTGATTGACGTCGCGCGAACCAGCACGGCGACGTCAACAACGATCACTGCAGCGCTCGGGGCCAGCCCGTCGGTTGATCAGGACCCGGTTGCGGTTGCAGTCGACCCGACGCTGAATTTCGCGGCCGTGGCTACGGCTTCTGCGACAAGCAGCCTGGACATCATTGACATGGTGGCGGACTCGATTGTGGGGCGCGTAAACAACCTCGACAATCCAAGCGGAGTGGTGTTTGATCCCGTGAACCAGGTGTTTCTCACCGTAAACAGCCTGCTCAACAATATCGACATCACGAATCCCTCGACGCTGACGACTTCGACAGTAAGCGTGGGAATTGCCCCAACTTCGATTGATTACAATTTCCAGACCAGCTCGATCGTCACTTTGAATGCGGGAAGCCATACGATGTCGGTGCTCGACTACACCTGTCCGCCGAGCCTTGCTGAGCCTTCCTGTTCGAACCCGCAGGTGCGTGCGGTTCTCGCACTGGGAGGAGCGCAGTCCACGACGTTTGTGCTGGGTCCGAATGCCGTGGCGGTTGATCCGAAGTTGAACCTGGCGGTGGTGGTCGATCCTGACAACAACCGGGTCCTGCTGGTACCGCTACCGCACTAGGGCACCCGGATCGGCGTGCGTCCAACCGCGTTCGCGGCTTCTGCATCGGAACTTAGAGGGGAAGCCCGGGCAGTCGAAGATATGCGAACACCGCGGCTGCTGAAGGATTCTGGCAGTTGCTGTGTAGGTGCCGCGGGCCGAATCCAATTGACCGTGTTGTTGTTTGGAAGCTATAATCCGCGGTTTGCGATTATCAAAATTCTCTCAACACATTTGAATGAGGAGTGCGAATGAAGATTCAAGCGGCAATCTCGATTTTGGCAGTCCTTTTAATGACCCCCGCGGTGTGGGGGCAGGCTGCGAACGCAGGCGCGCAGGCGACAACGAAAGTAGGGGTCATCAACATCCAGGCGGCCATTGCCAGCACCGCGGAAGGCAAACAGGCGGCGGCTGAACTGCAGTCGCAGTTTGCTCCACGGACGACTGAGCTGCAAAACCTCCAGAAGCAGATTGAAGACCTTCGGAGCAGGCTGCAGACGGGCCAGTCAACCTTGAGTGACGAAGAGAAGGCCCGGCTCACGCGCGAGGGCGACCAGTTGACCCGTGCGTTTCAGCGGAAGCAGCAGGAATTTCAGGATGACACCAATGATGCCCAGCAAGATGTCGTGAACCGCATCGGGCGGAAACTCGTGGACATCTTGAACAAGTATGCCCGGGACAACAGCTACACACTGATCATGGACGACTCCTCGCAGCAGACTCCGGTGCTTTTCGCCGCGAACCAGATCGATGTCACGCAGGATATCATTCGTCTCTACGATCAGAGTTATCCGGTGAAGACTTCGACTGCGGCTCCCAAGCCAGCCGCTCCGAGGCCCGCACCGGCCGCTCCGAAACAGCAATAGCGACAATCAGCTCCGATCATCGTCACCCCAGGCCCTGCCGGCGCAAACCGGCAGGGCCTTTTTGTTGTCAGCGCTCAGCTCCGGCTGCCGGCGTTTGTTCGTCCGGCCGGGTTCGGCTATCATGAGTATCGGAAGGCGATCGAAGAATCTGAAAGTTTTTCGCGCGAGCGAACCAGGAGGATGGGAATGGCACTTTCCGTGGGAGCTGCAGCTCCGGATTTTTCGTTGAAGGACCAGAACCAGAAGGATGTAAAGCTCTCCGATTTTCGGGGCAAGAAGAACGTGGTGATCGTGTTTTATCCGCTCGATTGGAGTCCGGTATGCACCAATGAGCACGTCTGCTTCGTGAACGACTTGAAGCGTTTCGAGCAGCTGGATGCAACCGTCCTGGGGCTCAGCGTGGACAGCGTCTGGTCACACAAGGCCTTCGCCGAGAAGATGGGTATTCACTATTCGCTGCTTGCCGATTTCCAACCCCGTGGAGCCGTCGCCGATACGTTCGGGGTCTATCTGGCGGACAAGGGGATCACCGGGCGCGCCATCGCCATCGTGGACCGTGGCGGCAAGATTGCCTGGTTCAAAAACTACGACATCCCGACGGTGCCGGACATGAAGGAAGTCGCCGAGGCGCTCGCGAAAGTGAAGTGAGCGAGGCGCTCGGGCCGCTTGGCTGGGGCGTGCCAGCGAACGTACGGATGTAATCAACCAGCTGCCAGCGCTCGAGATCGCTCAGTTTGTCTTCAAATGCGGGCATGGGGAGCCGCCCGCGCGTGATTTGCCGGAAAAGCTCGCCGTCGGTGCGGCGGCGCATCGTCGCTGCGTCAGTAAAGTCACCGGGCGCGACGGAAAGTTCAGCGGCCTTCTCGCCTTTGCCGTCACCTTTCTCTCCATGGCAGCTGCGGCAATGCTCGCCATAGGCTTGTTTCCCGGCGGCGATTGCGTTTGCGGTTGAGGGTACGGGGTTTTTCAGCCTCTTGGCTGCCGCGGTGGCACGCCAGTTTCGTGATGCGTTGATCGCCGAGAGCACACCCGCCACCAGAATCACGAGCAATGTCAGGATTGCGAGGGGCCGAGGTTTTCCTTTGGGTTGACCAGGCTGCACGAGTTATTCCGCTAGGCTTCGATGTTGCGCGAGCGGCACTTTGCTCCGGCCGGAATTTTCCCACAGCCGGTCAGGTTTTCCCAGTGAAGTTCCCGGCACATTTCACGGGGGGCTCGCCACCTAGTGCGCGGAATGGATTGCTCGAATCGCTGAAACGACCACCAGCACCAGCATGGCCAAGACGTAGATGCGTAATCCCCACAGCAGTACCCGCACTCCGACCGACAGTTTTCGCGGGCCGAAACGTGTGTTTTGTTTGGCGGCAACTACCTGGTCGGCTTCTAGCAGCGATAGGACCACGTGCGGATCTTTCAGGTCCGGCTTCGCCACAACTCCGGGTATCGAACCGGCGCCTTGGGGATGCGCGCTGCGCTTGCTTTCGCTATCTTTCGGCATGATGGGAGTGTCCCTCGGTCTCCGGCAATCGCAATCTCTGAACCTTCTTCTGTCGACCTTGCAAGTCTAGCCTCCCAGCAAATTCGGGAAGACGGTCGCCAGGCCGAATCCAATTCCGACGCAGACCAACAGCACCGTGACCGCTATGCCCGCCGCGTTTGCCCAGAAACCGTTCACATGTTCTCCCATCACATCCCGATCGTTCACCAGAAGGATCAGGAAGGCGAGCGCCGGTGGCATCGCCAGGACCGCGATCACATTCACCGTGAGCACCACAAATTCCAGCGGAGCGTGGGGAATCAGCACCAGCCCGGCCGCTGCGCAGGCCGAGCCGAGCAGCGTTGAATAAAAAGGCCACGCTTCGCGCATCGGCCGATTCAGACTGTGCCCTGTCTGCAGGACTTCGCCAAAGGCGTAGGCCGACGATGTGGAAATGGCGATGGCGGCCACGATTCCGGCCTCGAAAATTCCGAGTGCGAAAAGGGCCGCGCCAACATGCCCGATCCAGGGTATGAGCGCTTCGGCAAACTGCGCTCCTGCGAACTGGGACGCGTCAATCCCATGGTGGAACAGTGGAACGGTTGCAACAATGGCGGCGACGCCGAATACAGAAGCGAGTAGGGCGCCGAGCAGGGTATCAAAGCGGCCCGCCTTGATGTCGCGGGGCTGCATGCCCTTGTCCACGACCGCGCTTTGCTGAAAGAAAATCATCCAGGGCGTGACCGTCGCTCCGATGTCGGCAAGAATCAGGAGCAGGATCTCGGATCCCCGTCCGTTCGGAAGCGGTGTCCAGGTCAGCATGGCGTGGCCTACAGCGTGCCAGTCCGGATGCGCCAGTATCGCCGCGGGAACAAAAAGCCCATTGAAGATTGCCAGGCCCAGCGTGATGCGCTCCCAGGTCCAGTACCGGCCGGTCGTCATTGCCGCAACCACAACCATCAGCCCCACGCCTACGGCGACCGCGGGGCGAATGCCGAAAAAACCCAGCCCGGCGCGAATGCCGATGAATTCCGTGATGAGCGTTAGAAAATTCCCCAGCACCAAATCGCCCATCGAGAAAAATCCCCAGAACCGTCCGAATCGGTCGAAAATGAGTTCCGCATGCCCGCGATGGGTGACAGCGCCCAGACGAACCGTCATTTCCTGCACCACGAGACCCATCAAGAAGGTGAACACGACGAAGGGGATGAAAAATCCGATGCCAAATCGTGCGCCGGTGGCGGAGTAGGACAGCATGCTCGGCGCGTCATTTTCGCCGAGGAAAACCAGAACGCCGGGCCCGACCAAAAGCCAGAGCACTCGGAGCCCGCCGAATCTTTTCGCTCCGCGCCCTTTCCATCTCGCTCGGGTCACTCGCCATCGGTCCCGGGCGCGATCCAGGTCCTCATGAGTCAGCAGCCCGATCAAATCCCGAGCAGCCGGGGAGGCCGCGGCAATTTCAGTCGTCGGGTGCGCCGAGCCGAACGGCGACGCCTCGGAATCCTTTTTTGAACTGGACATAGGTTAACTCAGTTGAACTTCATGTATAAACTACGCTTAACACCGTCGGTCGTCAATCGCAGCGCGTCCGCGAGAGGCATAAATACCACCCGGAGCAGATTGGAGGCTCTGCTATAGTGAGAGCGACCGTGTGAACGATGGAGTTTCCGCGGACCACAAGGGGAGGGGAAGGCGATGGCCGAAGCGCCCAAACAACCACAGCAAGGTCAGCAGGCTCAGATCAAAGCCGATGAGAAAGAATTGCTCGGACAGTATTCCAACCTGGTCGTGGTCCATCACAACGCCGAGGAATTCACGCTCAACTTTGTTTATATGTTCCCGACCGTGGCGCAGGGAAAGCTGGTCGCGAGCCTGATACTGAATCCCAGACACGCAAAACGTCTGCTCCGCGCGCTGGAAGAGAATGTGGCCCGCTACGAGGCTCAATTCGGAAAGCTGCCCGAGGCCCCGGCCCCGGACGCGGAGCCCAAGGTTGGATTCGTACAGTAGATCGGAGTCTCCGAGCCCTGGCCGCCAAGAAGCCCGCGAGGATTAGCGGCTGAATCCGTCGCCCACGACCCAAGCCCCGCTGGGTTCGACGAACTCCAGGCCCACGGCAAAACCGGCCTGAGGCACGGTGTGGCAGTAGGCGACCCGTGCGGTTGACTGGAATGAGCCCGCCGGTGTGGTGACCACGATTCGGTCGTTGATCTTCCACCTGCGACTGCTAAACACGCGCGCCCCGCGCAGACTGACGTTTTCCGTGAACGTAGTCTCCGTGCCCGGATACGCACGATGACCGCTGATGTGCACTCCGACTTCCATGGGAACCCGTGTCTCACAGCGCACGGCATTGAACGATTTAGCCCCACCTATCCCAAGCGGCATATCCGCAATTCCCCCTTTTTCCGGCTATAAACAGGCCGCCAAGTGCTTGAGGTGAAATTTCTCCCCACCCCGCCTTTTCATCTTGTACAAACCCAGGTCGGCCGCCCCCAAAAGCTGTTCGATTGTTGTTCCGTCTGTCGGATACACTGCGTGGCCCACGCTTACCGAGACATACGGTTCCTCGCGATCCTGAGCGAGTTTCTCGCAGATGCGAGTGGCAGCTTGTTCGGCCTCGCGTCCCCCGGCTTCGGGCAGCACCACAGCAAACTCGTCGCCGCCGTATCGCGCCGGCGTATCAATCATCCGGCTGCTGCTTCGCAGCACAGTTCCTACACGCTTGATCGCCCGGCTCCCGGTGAGGTGGCCGTATTTGTCGTTGATCTTTTTCAGCCCGTCCAGATCGAACAGCAATACCGCGAACTGGCGCCCGTTTCGCCGCGAACGCTCGATCTCATTCTCCAGCGCTTCAATCAGGCGGCGATGATTGGCAAGACCGGTGAGCGAGTCCGAGGCAGCCATGCGGCTCACCTGATCAAACAGCTGGGCGTTATCGAGCAGAGTGCCGCCAAGCACGACCACATAGCTCAACACCACCAGACCGTGCGCGAGGGTGTAGGGCCCATCGAGCGTCCGTTGCGACTGGCTCATCGTGATGTGGCAAATCACGTTGAGTCCGGCGGCAATGAACAGTGCCCGGTCCAGTGCCGCGGTCGTACGCCGCAGTCGCCAACCGTAGCCGACCGTCGCGGCGATGTAGATGACGGCGGGAAGCAGATCCCAGCCGCGCGGTATGAAGGCCCCGGGGTGAACCTTAGGAGCCCGCGGCAGCATGAAATAGAAAACACTCGTCAGGTAGGCGACGGCCCCGACGATGAGCGTCACGCCAGCAATTTCTTTTCCCGGATCTCGCGATACCGGTATGCGCCTCTCAACGATCAGCGCGGCAAGCAGCAAAACGCCCAAAAGGGTCCGCCCAGCGAGCCATCCGAGTGAGATTTGCGCCCCTCCGGAGGGTGGAACGAGCATCCCGTGATAAAACGAGATGCTGCTGCCAGCTTCGACCAGCCCCGCCAGGACAAACCCGAAAGCTAGAATTAGCGAAATTCGGTCGTGGGTTCCACGGAACCGCACCATGGCATTGGCGGCAAACGTGAACGCAATCAAGCTTCCCGCCATCTCCAGGTAGGCGTCAAATAGCGGGTCCGAAACATAATGGGACCTGCGAAGGAACCATAGGGACGTGCAGAAGCCGGCGAAGACAAAAGTCCCGAGCAGGACGATGCCCACGCGGTAATGGCCCCAAGATTTGCCCAGAGGCGCCACACTCCCCCCAAAAAACACACAGCTCGCCCGCGGTGAACCGGCCACGCAGGTGCCGTTTCACGACAGCGATGCCCCTATCTAAATATACTGTTTTCCACGGAGTTTCCCGGTAGAGTCAGGCCGACGTGTCAAAAGGATACACATGGCATCCGAGGCAGGATTCTGGTGTTTTCGAGCGGTGAGATTGCCTGGCAGCGGGCGCGAGCTAGGGTTTGGGAAGCGGGGCCGGTGGGGCTGGCGGGAGATCAAAAGCCTGGATGACGCTCTGGAAGTTCACCTTCTTGTGGGCCCCGTCGCAGAACGGCTTGTTTGCCGAGTGCCCGCAGCGGCACAGGCCGACCTTGTCGCGGCCGGCGAGTCCAAATACCTTACCGTCCTGATCTACGACTTCGAAGTCTCCCTCGACTCGTATGGAACCATCGGTACGAACCGTAATCTTGGTACCTGCCATGGAATCCTCCGGCAAAAAAATGGGACCATGGTCCCTGAAAACGGGCTCAGTACTTGGGCACCGTCGGGTCCACTTGATCGGACCAAGCGAGAATACCACCTTTCAAGCTTGATATCTTGCGGAAGCCCGCGCCGCGGAGGAATTCCACCGCCTCTGCAGACCGTTTTCCGCTCTTGCAATGGGCTACGATCTCGCGCGAACTGTCGAGTTCGTGCACTCGCCTGGAGAGCTCGCCGAGCGGAATCAGGTGTCCGTTAATATTGCAGATCTGATACTCGTTCGGCTCGCGCACGTCGAGGACATAGATGTCGTCGCCACGGTCAAGCCTCGCCTTCAACTCCTTCGGCGTAATCTCTGGAACATTGGTCACGGTTGTGGGTCCTTCCTCGCCGCGAACCCCGCAAAACTCGGCGTAGTCGATGAGTTTGGTTACGGTCGGATGCTCGCCGCAGACCGGGCACTCCGGGTTCTTCCGCAGCTTCAGTTCGCGGAATTTCATGGCCAGTGCGTCGAAAAGGAGCAAACGGCCAACGAGCGGCTCGCCCTTGCCAATGATGAGCTTGAGTGTCTCGGCTGCCTGGATCGTCCCGACAATCCCCGGCAGGACGCCGAGCACTCCGCCTTCGGCGCACGAAGGCACCAGACCCGGCGGAGGCGGTTCAGGGTACAGGCACCGGTAGCACGGGCCGCCTGGATATCCGAATACGGTGATTTGTCCCTCGAAGCGGAAAATGGATCCATAGACGTTGGGCTTTCCGGTGATGACGCAGGCGTCGTTCACCAGGTAGCGGGTTGGGAAATTGTCCGTTCCGTCGACAATGATGTCGTAGTCCTTGAACAATTCAAGTGCGTTCGCGCTGGTAAGCTGCGTTTCGTAGGTGTCGATCCGGATCTCCGGATTCAGATTGCGCAGGCGTTCGGCCGCCGCCTCGGTCTTGGGTCGGCCCACGTCGCTGGTGCCGAACAGAACCTGGCGTTGCAGATTCGTGGTATCCACCACGTCGAAATCCACCAGCCCGATCCGGCCCACGCCGGCTGCTGCGAGGTAGAGTCCGAGCGGCGCACCTAGTCCGCCCGTGCCAATGCACAGGACTTTGGCCTGTTTGATCTTGAGCTGCCCCTCCATGCCCACCTCGGGCATGATCAGGTGGCGGCTATAGCGCATTACTTCTGCTTTCGAAAGTGTAGCGGCAGTTTTGGTGGTCGCCTGCCCCGCTGGAATCTCAGCTTTCGTCGCCATTGAACAAGTCTCCCGTCTCAACCCCTGCCTTAACTCGCTCGCTTGTGCGCGCCGCCGGCAATCGAGGGCACGATGCTGACCGTGTCGCCTTCGCGCACGGCAGTCTGGTCCTTCTGGAGGTAGCGGATATCTTCGTCGTTCACGTAGACGTTCACGAAGCTGCGCAGACGGCCGTCCTCGGAATAGAGGTGCTTTTTCAGCTCCGCAAACTTGCCCGTAAGCGCGGCCAGTGCCTCGCCCACCGTCGCCGCTTGTACCTCGACGCTTTCCTGCTTGCCCGTGTAGGCGCGCAGCGGCGTCGGAATGATTACCTTGACTGCCATTCGCTTCCTCCTCGTATCCCAGCTATTAGATGCCCGGCGGCTGCGCCAGGATCTCGATCGCCTCGGGGTCGTACGCGGCGCGGTCGTCGTGCAAGCGCCACGATGTGGTATCGCGCGGCTCGCCCTTTTGGACGCTCACGATGATATAGCTGTACCACGGCCAGGCGTGATCGCGGTCGTATTCGCTGGGCCGTGCGGGCGCATCGGGATGCGAATGATACCACCCGATCAACTCGAGTTTCTTCTCTCTCGCCGTTTTTTCAGCCAGACGAACGTCGTCGGCGGTCACTTCGAACCGGTTTCGCGGAGAATCGTCCCGTCGATTGGCGAGCGGCACAAGGTCCACTACCTCACGCGAACCTTCTCCATCGCTTCCAAGCAGTGCCCCGCAGCATTCGTGGGGATAGGTTTCCGCACCATGCGCATGGATCCTGCCGATCATTTCTGCTCGTACCTTCAGGGCGGGAGCGTTCACGGTTCACTCCAGAATCGCTCGCTTAAATATTTTTCACCCGAATCAGGGAACACTGTCACGATCACGGCTCGTTCATCATGCTTGAGACGGCGGGCGATTTCCAGGCAGGCCGAAAGCGCGGCCCCCGCGCTGACACCCACCAGCAGGCCTTCCTCGCGGGCAAGCTGCTTCGCAAGTCGTTGCGCATCTTCGGTGAGCACTTCCATATTTTCGTCTGCAAGGCTCGCGTCGTAAATCGGAGGCACGATTGCCGTCGCCATGTGCTTCAGGCCCTCGAGTCCGTGGAAGCCGGAATCCGGCTGGAAGCTGATGCAGCGGATCTTGGGATTCAGTTCCTTCAGCCTTCGCGTGGTGCCGACAAAGGTTCCGCTCGTGCCCAAGCCGGCGACAAAATGCGTGATTTGCCCGCGCGTCTGCTCCCAGATCTCAGGCGCGGTCGTCGAATAGTGTGCCGCGGGATTCGCGGGATTGCCGTACTGATCGGGGTAGAAATATTTCTCACGGTCCGCTTCGTAAATTTCACGAACGCGCCGGATCGCGCCATCGGTTCCCTCATCACCCGGCGTTGAGACGATTTCGACTCCGTACGCAGCGAGAATCTGCTTTCGTTCAGGAGATGCGCTCGATGGCAAGCACAGCTTCACGCGGTACCCCAGAGCCGCGCCGATCATGGCATAGGCGATGCCGGTGTTTCCGCTCGTCGCGTCCAGGATGACTTTGCCTGGACGCAGGTCCCCGCGGCGTTCGCCCTCGCGAATCATGGAATAGGCGGCGCGATCCTTCACCGATCCGCCCGGGTTAAACCACTCCGCCTTGGCGCAAATCGTCGCGTTCGGAAACGCCGCCGCGGTGCGCCCGATTCTGATGAGCGGTGTGTTGCCAATGCGCTCAAGAATCTGCTGGCCCACACGGCCGCCGCTGCCAAGCTGGGCTGGGGACACGACCGGTTTGTCCGTTGGCATCATATTCGTGGTCTGCTGCTCGGGAATTTCCCGTACCTTGCTAATTCGGAACAGTTTAGCAGATTCCGCAAGCGCTTTACATGAAGCGGCGCGCGAAGCCGCGGGGATTGGATGCTCAGAAAGAGCCCCTGGAATCAGGCTGGCTCAGTGCGATTTCGAAGGTGGCGGCGTGGTCGCATGCGGGCCCTCGAAGGCAAGAACCACGTTGCCCGCCATGCCTGCGGTGACCGTAAAGCCGGAAGCCACGTAAAGCATGTTGCCCGCGACAACCGGGCCGCTGCCACTCATTGAGCCGCCGTGTGCCGGAACGCCGTTTACGGTGGGGAATTCAGGCGCGGTATCGAAGTCCCACAGAATTCTGCCGTCCGCAGACGAATATGCGCGCAGGTGCCCGTCCATGGCACCGGAGAACACGACTCCGGGAATCGCAGTCACCGCGGCCAGCTGTCCCCCGCTGCACCCGGGCTTACCCTCGCACGGCGTTTTTGGAGGCATGGTCTTCCACAGAAGCTTCCCGGTGCGAATATCAATGGCTGCCAGACCACCAGGCGGCGGGGGAGCTGCACCGGACGATGTGAGCGTAGAGATGTCGGAGTTCGCGGCGTATACGTTGGTTCCGTCGGTCGCTGACCCCCACTCGATTCCTCCCAACCCGCTTCCATGACCGACTCGAACCTCCCAGAGCTCTTTGCCGCCATTGTCGGGATCAAGTCCGTACATGACGGCAGTCTTTTGCCCAGCGAGCAGGACGCGATGGCCGTCGCCTGTATCCTGCAGGATCGGCGAGGATCCGAAGTCCACGTCTTCGCCGGGCCGCTGGGGGCAATTAAAATGACGAGGATCGACGCATCCGAAGTTGAAGACATCGCCGGGCGTCTTCTGCTGTACCCACAGGCGCTTGCCAGTGGCCAGATCAAACGCAACGATTGCGTCGGTACCGTCAGCTGCGGGGTCGACGTATGCGTCGCCTGTACCCACGTAGAGAGCGCCACGCTTGGCATCGATCGTGGCTGCGTCCCAGATGGCCGCGCCCGCGGGACTGAATTTTGCGTGGCTGGTGCCGGGTTTCGATGGGCCGGGGACATCGGCGAAAGCGTAGGCTTTCCAGATCTGTTTTCCCGTTAGCGCATCCACCGCGACCACGCTCCCGCGGAAGGTACAGCAGGGATAGTCGGGATCGCCGCCGCTCAGTTCCTCGTTCGATGCGAGGCCTACGTAGAGCCGGTTGCGATAGAGCTGGGGGGCTGCAGTAATCCTGGCGGCCCGATGTGGGTCAATCTTGACTTTCCAGAACAACTTTCCATTCTCGGCGTCAACTGCGTACAGATTCGCCTCGCCATCTCCAAAATAGGCCACGTAGCGATTTTTCCCGCGAGCAGCAACGGTGATCGCAGTCCGAACAGTTGTCTCGGCGCGGTATATCCAGATCGTGCATCCAGTCTCGGCGCTGAGAGCATAGACAGTGCCGTCACCAGAGCCAAAGAATACGCGTCCCGCAACGACAGTCGGTTGCGCGTACGCCGTGCTGGCGTCTGGAATCCCGAAGGCCCATTTCAGTTTCAAGGCAGAAACAGTATCGGCGCTGATAGACGTATGCGGCTGATACCGGGTATTGAGAATGTCCGCGCCCCATCCGTTCCACATGTCCGGACTTTGCAGGTCGCCTGGAGCGATCGGTCTCGGCGCAGGGCACTGATTTGCAGTCGCCAGACTTGCGCTGTTCGAGGTATTGGAGGAGAGGTATGCGGCAACCGCGTGGCGTTCGGCGCTCGCCATACGGTTGCCATAGATCACCATGGCGCCGGATTCAAGCGCGCGCAGGATTTCTTCCTGGGACTTTTGCGAGAGCACGGCCGTTGTCGGCGCCGGGTTGCCTTTGGCGGCCTCGCCCAGGTGGCACATCGAGCAGTGTTCCTTGAACAAAGCTGCGCCGTCGGTGCCTGTCTTCACCGCCTGTGCCGAGGCGCCCGCCGCGAATACTGCGGCAGCCGCTACCAGTCCAAATAGGATCGCAGCCGCGCCTGCCATTCTCATTGCGTCTCCGATGAAACCCCTGTCAGAGTCTCGTCCCGACTCACTCGATCACGTTATATCGGCTTTGAATCAAAAGCGCAATCAGGCGGCCGGACCTCTATTTTTTGCCTTTACAGATGGCACTTGGAATTCATATGCTGAACGTCCATGTGGTACGTCGACAAGCTTTTTACCCAGCCTCAGGTTGAATCCCTTGCAGCCAAGGGCTTTCTGGTTCGCAGCTCGGGCGGTGTGGTCCGCATCGAGAAGTACAATTGCGGCGCGGAGCTTCGCAAGGAACCGCAAGGCAGCTTTCGCATGACCATCATTCCTTCGAACATGCTTCAGGGACAGTTCACGCGGCTCTGGGATGCGGGCTACCAGAAATTCCTGCTCACCAACGAAGGCCAGAAGGTCCCCATCCGTGTTGCCCAACTCGGTGAGCTGCGCCTCTTCAACGAGGAGCTGCGCACGGCGCTAGGTGTTTCGACGTACTACAACGAGGCACTCGGTTCAACCTGCCACTACAGCGTGTACGACCGCGTCAAGGGCCGCACCGGCGACATACCGGACGAATCCGTCGGCGCGCATGAAACCCCCGAGCACTAGCACCCCTGTTCCCGCACATTTCTCAGCTTGAGAGGGGATCAACCTTGGCGGAACTACTGATCCGCAAAAACATCGAAGTGGACGCCCCGGTTGAGATCCTCTGGAAGGTGCTGACCGACTCCAGTTTCATACGGCAGTATATGTTCGGTTGCAACGCCGAAACCGACTGGAAGTCCGGGTCCCCTCTGTTGTGGAGAGGCGCCGCCGACGGGATCCTGTATGTGAAGGGGCACGTTGTTTCAGTCGAGCCGCCTTATCGTCTTGCGTACACCGTCTTTGATCCCAACTCCGCGATCGCCGACACGCCCTCGAACTATCTGACCGTCAGCTATCTTCTTTCGAAGCGCGGCGATCACGGATCCCTACTTGAAATAACCCAGGGCGATTTCGCGTCCGTCGAAAATGGCCAGAAGCGCTATGAGGATTCAAATGACGGGGACAATTCCATGCTTGTGACCATCCGGAAGCTTGCGGAAACGGAATTCCGTCACCAGTAGGGCTCGCTGCCCACTAGCGGGTTCGTTGGCAGTTTCAAAATCCCAGATTCGCGCCTACATCCACTTGTCGATCGATGCGCTTCGTCCGTGGCGCATGTTTGCAACCTGGAAGAAGGCATTGGCCTGGCCGCCGCAAACGACAAAGTTGATGTCAGATGTTCTTGGGAAAAATGGGACCAGCGTGCTGTCTGCTAGCTTGTACCAGGTCGCATAGGGTTCCCGCCCCTGAAGTGCCAGCGGATACAGGTGGACGTAGGCGAGAAAAGACTCGCGAAAATCCTTCGCCGTCCGCACCGTGTTCTTCCACAACCAGTCGATGAGCTTCTCCTTGGTGTCATACCCCTGCTCCACCAGACGCTTCGCCACCAGCGGATCGCAAATCACAAGCGCACCGTCGCCCACCAGAGAGCCGAACATGAAGCTGATTTGCTCGTCGAACATCGCGTTCTCTGCGACTCCCGCACCCCGTGCGCCGTGACCCTGGCGCACGTCAGGTCCGCCAAAGATGCTCACCACGCTTTCCTCCGGCTTGAAACCCAACTGCACGTGAAGCGGAGTCCAGGGGCTGTTTTTCTCATCCTCGGCGATCACGAGGTTGTTGTAGTCCAGATTGTTACCCTGTCCGCCTTGATAGGTGTCGCCGGGGATCCCGCCCGGAGTGAGATTCTTTCCCATCAAGGTCCAGGAACGACCGATCGTCGCGTTGGATTGCGCAAAGGGGCTTAGTGCGCCGAGCCCATAGTTCATGTTGAGCTTGTCGCGGATGGGGCCATTGATCACAATCGAGGTGCTGGATGACGTCGTTGAACCGAACAGCCCTAATTGCCCGACTGACGCCAGGGCAAGGATCACCGGGAAATACTCCGGTCGGCATCCCGACATCACCGCGTTCACTGCGACTTGGCGCACGGTGTAACCCCACTGTGCGGACTCGTAGCCCACTCCCTGAATCGGTTTCTTGAGTACCTCGTCCGGACTGTGACTTGTCCCCTTGAGCATCGCCGCGACCTTCTCTTCGGTGGGAATGATGATCGGCATGTAATCGGTCATTCCGTTGTTCATGAAGAGCTCTTGCAGGTTATCCGCGGTATCCGGACCGAACTGCGGCGCACCTGCCGTAATAGTCTGGGTGCCGGTCTTCTGCTCCTCGGCAGACAGCGGTACGGTCAGCGCGTCGGTGATCTCCTTCATCATGGGTTTTCCCGTGACAGGGTCAGGACCGCGTATCATGGCAGCCAGTTCAGCGGGTGTCTTGCCCCAGACGGGATGCAGGGTGAAGGTGATTCGTTCCAGCGGCATGCCGCGCCTTGCGGCAGTAGCTCTAGCCAAATCCACGTAAGCCTTGGTGATTAACGCAGCGGCGGGGACGCCCATCTTTTCCATCGTTATGCAGTGACCGACGGTCGCTGGGGCGCAGCCTCCTCAATGACCTATGGCCATGATCGTGGCGTTGCCGTTTGCCTTGATTTCCGCCCAGAGCTTCGGATCATCCTCGGCGTAGGGCCCGGCCTTTTTCCGGAAGACGGTCTTGACGCTGGGCATGTTCTGCTGAAACCACGCCTGAATTTCCTGCAGCAGCATATCGCCGCCAAAGAATCCTGTGTCGACCAGGTAGATGGTCTTCCCGTCGAGTGTTTCAAGCCGAGGAGCCATGGCAAAAAGAGACACGGCCGGCGGAGTTCCTTTGGGACTGACCGCCGTTGTCTTTGGTTCGCTTCCGGCAGCACCTTGCGAGCTTTTTTTCTTTTGTTCGGCCTCAAGCGGGGAACCCGACAGAAGGGCTCCAGACATGCCCAGCAGGGACAGTAGCTTTCGTCTGTTGATTTTCATGGATGAAAGGCCTCCTGGTGTCTTCGTGGTATCGCTTGCACCATCGCGTTCATATTACGACAGGAGTTCGGCTGAAGAACGGCCGCTGAGAGCACAAGCAAGCGGTCACGCTTGGACGCGGTAGAGAGGCTTGTAACCGTATCAGCCCAATTCGAGTACCCAGGCAGAACCTGCCGTTTGGCGTGAATGATTCAGACTAGCCGACCGCTTTCTTTGCTTCTGCTTTGAATTTCGCCCAGCGCTTCTTGGCCGCCTTGGACATCTTGGCCCTGCCTGCAGCCGAGAGTACACGCTTCTTGGCGCTGTTCAGGTCGCGGCCGGCCGATTTACCCAGAGCCTTCGCTGCCGACTGCAAACCATTCAAATCACCCTGTAACTTGGTCAACTGCTTCTTTACCTTTTTCTCTTCGCGTCGGATCGCTGCCAATATGCTCATGGACTACCCCCTTCATCAATGTACCTGAGGAACCGCCCTGCGCCAATCCCTTACCTTTGGTGTGTCGTAGCGAGTTTGTTCTCGACCGTGAGTACTGTCGCGAGCCCCCAACGTTGACAAACGCGTTCGGATGCGACTAGCATTCCTCGAGCCATCGAAGCACCGATCTGACCGGATTTGGCCGGGCGAGGAGTTCACCGTGGGCAGCATTTACCTGGAAGAATTGTCAGCCGTAGGCGTTCGTTTCCCCGACATTCCGCTCTACCAAGGATTCGGTGCTCCAAGCCGTCTCGAGGCCGATCTGCGCGACTGCGAGGTCACCTACGGGGCGGTGCCGAAAGACCTGAACGGCGTGCTGTACCGCTGCGGGCCGGATCGCCAGTACCCCCCGATGAACGGCGACGACATCTTCATTGACGGCGAGGGCATGGTCATCATGTTCCGTTTTGAAAACGGCCATGTGGATTATCGGAGCCGGTACGTCCGCACCGAGCGTTTTCTGATGCAAGAGAAGCACCGTCGCGGGCTGTTTGGGCGCTACCGCAACCGTTACACGCGCGATCCCATCGCCAGAAATTGCAATCCCGGAGCGGCCAATACCAACGTCGTCTGGCACGCCGGCAAGCTGCTTGCCCTCAAAGAGGACGACATGCCGTACGAGCTCGATCCTTATACTCTGCAGACGATCGGCCGGTACGACTACAACGGAGAGATCAAGTCGGTCTGGCTTTCGGCTCACCCGCATCTTGATCAGACGACCAACGAGCTTCTGACTTTTGCCTATCAGGCCAAGGGCGATGGCACGACCGACGTCGCGTATTTCGTGATCGGTCCCGATGGCAAAATCAAGCACGAGGTTTGGTTTAACGCGCCCTGGCCTGGAATGGTGCACGACTTCGCCATTTCCGATAAGTATGTGATCTTCCCGTTTTTTCCGCTGCTGACCGACGTGGACGTCCTCAAGAAGGGCGGTCCGTTCTATCAATGGCACCCCGAGAAGGAAACCGTTGTCGCCGTCGTGCCCCGTTACGGCAAGGCGGAAGAAGTGCGCTGGTTCCGCGGTCCCACCAGTTTTGCCGGGCACATGATGAACGGTTCAACCGACGGAACAAAGGTGAGTCTGGACGTGTGCCTGTCGCGCGGAAATTCGTTCGCGTTTTTCCCGAACCATGATGGATCGCCCGCCGATCCGACGCAGGGCGCGCCCCACCTCACTCGTTTGACTTTCGATCTTGCTGGCAATACCGAATCCTACAAGACCGAGGTTCTCTACGACTGGCTCTGCGAAATGCCGCGGGCCGACGATCGTTACTACGGTAACGGAAAATATCGCAACGGCTACGTCATCTGCCATGATCCGCGTCGCACCACTGCCGGTGCCCCGGGACTCAGCTCGGTCGGCCACTTTGATCACCAGACCGGCAACGGCACCTCATGGAATCCCGGCCCTGACTCCGGCGTACAGGAGCCGGTGTTCGCTCCCCGCAAGTCCAACTCCCCCGACGGCGACGGTTATCTGCTCGCGCTCGTGAACCGGATGGCCGAAAACCGCAGCGATCTGGTCATCCTGGAGGCGCAGAATGTCCAAGCCGGGCCGGTCGCTATCATCAAGCTTCCGCATCGCGTGCGCATGACTTTTCACGGCATGTGGGTCTCTCAGGAAGCTCTGGACAACGGGCGTTATTCGGCCGTCCGAACCGCTTAGATGGCGCAGGTTGTTGCGCTGATCGATGATCTGTTTTTCCAGGCGAAGCTGCTCGAGACCGCAAAGCAGGTTGGCGTTGAGGTTCGCACCTGCACGACGCCTGATGCGCTGGACGCTGAAATTGCCAGAGCCCAGCCGAGGCTCGTCGTCGTAGACTTGAATGCTCGTTCCGGCCCTTTTGAAGCCCTCGAGCGGCTGCAGGCGAGCGGCGGCAGGATTCCGCTGATTGCCTTCCTTTCGCATGTCCAGGTTGATCTGGCCGAGCGCGCCCGCGCCGCGGGATGCCCGAACGTGATGGCACGATCAAAATTCACCCAGAATCTGGCAACCATACTCGCGCAGACGAAATCCGATACCGAATGAAAGGTTCTCACGTTCTATCGGCTGCCACCGTTGTGCTTTGGGCGCTCGCCTGCGCGGCCAGTTCGCCGGCGCAGGAGGGCCACGAGACTGATCCTGCCGCCGCCCTTACCGCAGCGATGACGGCCGCGTGCCGCGCAAGCGAGACGCAGTTTGCGAGCTATCTCACCGCGGGGAATGCAGCTGCCTTTCGGGAGCTTCCAGCGGACCAGCGCACTGCGTTTCTTGAACGGTTTTCACTTTCCGACGAGCCCGGCAAAATTCTGATCTCCGCCGACGCAAAAAACCACACGGTTTTGCGATGCGTCTCTCCGGCGGGCACTGCGGAATTTCGTTTCGGCGATGCGCGTATCCAGGAAAACCTGGCGTTTGTTCCCGTCGACGCCGTCAATTCCCAGCAGACCGAGTTCGGATTGGTTCGCGAAAGCGGCGAGTGGAAGCTTCTGTCGCTTGGTCTGGTGCTTCTCGACATCCCCCAGCTTTCCAAACAGTGGGTCGAAGCGGACCTCGGCGCGCGCGAAGACGCCGCGATCGCAAATCTGCGCGGGGTCGCCGACGCCATCCACACCTATCGCAACGCCTGGGGCAAACTGCCGGAATCGCTCGTGCAGCTGGGGCCTGCGCCCAAGGATGAAATCTCGCCCGAACTTGCATCGCTCGTAAACGAGCACCTGGCTTCCGGCAGCGCCGGTGGATATCGCTTCCGCTACCGTATCGTGGCCGCCGAGCAGCAAAGTGAAGAATCCTTCGAACTCGCGGCCATGCCGGATAGCTATGGCAAGACCGGCCGGCGCTCATTCCTTCTGGACTCCTCCGGCAAGATTCACGCTGCCGACAGGCACGGCGAAGTCGCCACGCTCGAGGACACCGTAGTTCCTCCGCCGTCGGATGACGGCGCACCCTAACGCCTGCGGCAAAAAGCCCCGCAGTTCTTGCGGCGTCGGATATAATGCGTCGAGAAGATTACGAACGGGACCTCGAACCGCTCACGTTGCACATGCGAGGTGCTGATCTCTTCTCTCCCCATGCCCACACCAGCCGCGCGCGAAAAGCCCACACCGGAAGAAGAAGCTGTTCGCGCCGCAAACCAGCGTTTCTACGCCGCATTTGAATCGCTGAATCTGGCCGAAATGGAAGCCGTCTGGGCTCATGACGACCGGGTCGAATGCGTGCAGCCCGGCTGGGAACTGCTCCTCGGTTGGGACGAAGTGCGCGAGCGGTGGGCACGGATTTTCAAGAATACCAAGCGCGTCCGGGTTGCGCTGAGCGGACTATGGGTGCGCGTGGAAGGCGACGTCGGCTGGGTCGCGTGCACGGCCCGCGTCACAACCGCGTTTTCCGATGGATTCGACGAAGCGATCGTGCAGGCCACGAACATCTTCGTCCGCCGGGAAGGCCGCTGGCTGCTAGCCGCTCACCACGCATCCCCTCTCCCCACGGCTCCCCGTACCACCGTCCAATGAGCACGTCTGCCCGCAAGGAATGACCCGGAAGTCCTTGGTTCTAAGACTGTGCCTGATGCTAGTGGCGTAACCCGTTTATTTCACGGGGGATAGGAGGAGACGACGAGCACTTGGCCGGTGGCTTGAAAGCACCGCCTGCCCGATTCGTTGACACCCCGCAGACCGGCTGCTAAATTCCTTGGTCGGTGGACGTAACTCGATCCAAACAGCAGCTCCGGAGGGTTCTCCCGGTCGCTTCGGCGGTTTTTGCAGCGTGGCTCGCAGCCGGCTGCGCCGTGAGTCACACGACAGTCGTCAAACCGTCCGGTCCTCCCGTCCAGCTGCAGAACGCCACCAAGTCCGACCTCATCACGCGCTACGATCAACAGGCCGATACGGTCACTTCACTGAACGCGACCGTCACGATGACGCTTACGGCCGGTTCGGCTTACACCGGCGTGATCAAGCAATACCACGAAGTGAAGGGATTTATTCTCGCGCAGAAGCCTTCGACCATTCGCGTGATCGGACAGGCGCCGGTGGTCGGGACAAACATCTTCGACATGGAAAGTGACGGCGACACGTTCCGTATCTTCATTCCCTCGCAGAACAAGTTTCTTACCGGGCCGGCGAACCTGGAGCGTCCGTCTGCGAAGCCCATCGAAAATCTCCGGCCGCAGCACCTCACCGGTGCGATCTTCTGGGACGGGATTGGGTCACAGTCTCCGGTGCTGCTTGAAGAAGCAAGCGATGCAGGATCGCAGTACTACATACTGACGGTCATTCGGCGCACAGACAAACCTGCGGCGAACTCGGCGGACGCAGAGTGGGAGATCGCGATAAAGGTTTGGTTTGACCGCGGCGATTTGAGCGTCGCTCGCCGGCAGGCCTACGACCCCGGCGGCAAGCTCGCCTCCGATGTTCGCTATAGCCGGTGGGATACGTTCGGAGCCGTGCGATATCCACGGCAGATTGATCTGACCCGCCCGGGCAATGATTACAAGCTACAGATTGGTATCACCAAAGCGGCGTTCAATGAGACGATATCGGCTGACCGCTTCTTGCTGCGCCAGCCGCCCGGAGCGGAATTGGTCAAAGTTGGCGAGGAACCTGAACCGGTGAAACCCGCGGAGCCGAAGAATTGATTGGGCACATGATCCTGCAGAATGCTCTGCACCGGCCCGTCCGTACCGCGATCACCGTGATTGCCGTGGCCGTCGAGGTCACCCTCGTGATCATCGTCGTCGGGCTCACCAGCGGCATGCTGATCGATTCGGCCACACGGACTGAAGGCGTGGGCGCCGACATCATGGTCCAGCCTCCTTCGGCCTCGGTGTTTATCGCCTTCAGTGGCGCGCCCATGCCGATTGCGATCGGCGAGAAATTGCAGCAGCTTGAATACGTGCAGGCCGTTGCGCCCGTGCTCGTCCAGTTTAATTCGGTAAACGCATTTGAACTTGTCTTTGGGATTGACCCGGCGAGCTTTCGGGCTGTCTCTCAGGGCTTTGTGTTTTACTCCGGACACGATTTCCAGGGGCCGGACGACATCCTGGTCGACGACGTCTACGCCAAGGCCAAAAAAGTGCGCGTGGGCCAGCCCCTGCACATTTTCGGACACGACTTCCATGTCGCGGGCATCGTTGAACACGGTAAGGGCGCCCGTCTTTTTGTCCTGATGTCGACGCTTGAGGAGATGTCTGGTGTGCGCGACAAGGCGTCCATCTTCTTCGTGAAGTGCGATCGCTCCGACCATACCGCCGCAGCGATGGACGAAATCAAGCAGCTGCTGCCGCCTTATACCATTCGGCCGATGAAGGATTTCATCCAGATGTACACGTCCTCGACGGTGCCCTATCTTGCTGACTTCATCAACGTGATGATCGCGATCGCCGTGGCCATCGGTTTTCTGGTTACTTTCCTGTCGATGTACACGACCATCATCGAGCGCACCCGCGAAATTGGAGTGCTGAAATCACTGGGTGCATCGAAGACCTACATCATTAAAATCGTAATGAGTGAGACGGTGCTCCTGTCCCTGGGAGGGTTTGCCTTCGGAGTCGGCCTGAGCTATCTCATGAAGACGGTCATTATTTCGTTTCTTTTTCCTTCGCTGCCCATTCACATTACGACCAGATGGATTTTGTACTCCGGCGCGATCGCCATAGCCGGGGGTTTGCTGGGCGCTTCCTATCCCGCATGGCTTGCCAGCCGCAAAGATCCCGTCGAAGCACTCGCCTACGACTAATCCGCCAGGATGAACGCCAGCCGTGCGCCGTACTATGCAGAAACGCATATCGCGGCTAGACTATTTGCATCCTGATAGGCATGATCGCTCGCGGGGGAGCAGGCGTTGGAGCCGATACTTAAGACTGAAAACCTGTGGAAAATGTACCGCGCGGGCCGGGTTGAGGTCCCGGCGCTACGCGGGGTCAGCATTTCCATCCTTCCCGGCGAATTCGTTTCGATCATGGGGCCTTCCGGCTGCGGCAAATCCACTCTCCTGCACGTGATTGGAGGCCTGGCACAGGCCACTCGCGGACGCGTCCTGCTCGATGGCAATGACCTTACCGAAATGAGCGATGCGGCGCGGACCTTGCTGCGCCGCCACAAGGTGGGTTTCGTGTTTCAGCGGTTCAACCTGCTGCCAACACTGGATGCGTATCACAACATTGCGCTTGCCCAGCACATCCACGGGAACGGATTTGATCCGCACCGTTTCGAGGCTGTTGCCGGTCTGCTCGGCCTGAACGAACGGTTGCGCCACAAGCCGTCGGAGCTTTCCGGCGGCGAGCAGCAGCGCGTGGCGCTGGCGCGCGCGATCATCAGCGAGCCCAAAATTGTCCTCGCCGACGAGCCGACGGGGAATCTTGATTCAAAAAGCTCCGAATCCGTGCTGGCGTTGCTGCGGCAGCTCAACAAGGATCTCGGCCAGACCATCGTGATGATCACGCACAATCCCGAGGCGGCGACATACGGGGACCGCGTGCTGCATATGCGCGACGGTTTGGTAGTGAACGGCACCGGCACACACGCCTAAATGCGATCCTTCTGGCGAGCCGTCGTCCGCACGATTTTCTGGTCCTTCGACCGCGGTAGCTGGCCCTATGACGTGCTGGTTGTAGCGATCGTCATTTTCGTGCTGGCGACGCCGAGAAGCTGGTTTCATGACCGCCCGCAATCCGGCGCAGGCGAGAGCGCGAGCGTTCAGTTGGTTTCCGAGGATTCGGCGAACCAGACGCGCATCTACCGGCTTGACGCTGCTGCACTCTCGCCCCAGAAGCGCGCGACCAGGCCGACGCCTGAGCTTGAGCGCGAGACACACGACATTTTGGGCCGTACCGTTGTCGATTTGAAGGACCGCACATTTCAAGTGCTGCGCATCGATCCCGTGCTCGATAGCAACGGCGCGGTCCTGCACTACGACGTGACGATTCGCCCTTAGGGAAGAAAGGCGCCATTATGGCAAGTGCAGATTTGGCTCGACCCGATCATGAGCGAATGCAAGCGGCCATTCGCGATTTGAAATCCCTTCTGGACCAGCGCGTCACTACGGCCGAGGTCGTTCGCGAACATCACAGCCACGGGGAGTCCTACCACCCGGCCGGGCTGCCCGATGCTGTCTGTTTTCCGGTGTCAGTCGCTGAAGTCAGCGAGATCATGAAGATCAGCGCAAGGCATCAGGTCCCGGTGATCCCGTTCGGCGCTGGCACGTCGATGGAAGCGCAGGTGAACGCGATTCATGGCGGCATCACCATCGATATGCGCGAAATGAACAAGGTGATCCGCATCAGTCCGGAGGATCTGCAGGCCACCGTTGAAGCCGGGATTCCCCGCAAGCAGTTTGTGAAAGCGCTCGCAAACACCGGCTTCACCTTCTTCATTGATCCGGGTGCCGACGCCACGATCGGCGGAATGACGTCCACGCGAGCTTCCGGCACGACGGCCGTGCGCTACGGCACGATGCGCGAGAACGTCATGGGACTGACCGTCGTTCTGGCCGACGGCAGGATCATCAAGACCGGTTCACGCGCGCGCAAGTCCGCGGCCGGCTATGATCTCACCCATCTTTTCGTCGGTGCCGAAGGCACGCTCGGTGTGATCGTGGAAGTGACCCTGCGCCTTCATCCGCTGCCGGAATTCGTGGGTGCGGCGAGCTGTACGTTTGAAAGTATCCGCGACGCCGTCGAGACGGCCATCGAGACCATTCAGCTCGGCGTCGGCGTGGCTCGCATGGAGCTGATGGACGAGGCTCAGGTCGACGCCTGCAACAGGTATTCCAAAACAACGTTTCCCGTGGCGCCGACCCTGTTCTTCGAATTCCACGGCGACAGCGACCGCAACGTCAACGATCAGGCCGATACGGTCCGGAAAATCGCCGAAGAGCACCGGGGGCACGGGTTTCGATCGTTTACTTCACCGGAGGAGCGCGAAGCACTCTGGAAAATGAGACACGAGGCCTACTTCGCCAATGTGGCCATACGGCGCGGCGGGAAAATGTTCACGACCGACATCTGCGTTCCTATTTCTCGCTTGGCGGACTGCATCGTGGAGTCAAAAAAGGACGTGGCCAGTGCTCCGTTTCCGGCTCCGGTGGTGGGGCACGTCGGGGACGGCAACTTTCACATGTCCTTCATCCTGGATCCGGGAAATCCTGCCGAGCTCGCCGAGGCGCGCAGGGTCGAGGAAAAAATCATCCGCCGCGCGCTGGAGATGGGCGGAACATGCACCGGCGAGCATGGAATCGGCACGGGCAGAATACAGTACCTCCGCGAAGAGCACGGTGGGGGACTCGACGCCATGCGCGCGATCAAGCAGGCTTTCGATCCGGACAACCGCATGAACCCCGGTAAAATGGTCGAGCCGCGTCTGCTTTTTGGCGCTTCCGACTAACAGATTCGCGCGACGCGCACCGCTTACGCCAAAGCGCGCGATTCTGCGGGCAGCGTTGCCCAACTTGCGGGAACATCCACATACGACCTGTTGAGTCCTGCGATCGACTCACAGCCCAGAAGTGCCATTGTACTGACCAGGTCTGTCCGCAGGATCTCAAGCGCTCGGGCGACGCCAGCCTCGCCTGCCGCGCCCAGTCCGTACGCGTATGCTCGGCCTACGAGGACCGCTCGCGCCCCCAGGCAAATCGCTTTCACAATGTCGCTGCCGCGCCGAATGCCGCCGTCCATCAGGATCTCTGCGCGGCCGCCCACAGCCTTTACGATTTCCGGCAAGGCGCGCAGGGAGGCGGCAACGCCGTCAAGCTGCCGGCCGCCGTGATTTGAGACGACCACGCCCGCTGCGCCTTCATCGAGCGCGCGCCTAGCGTCATCGCCAATCAGCACGCCCTTGACCACAATCGGTCCGGGCCATGCCTTGCGAAGCCATTTCAAGTCGTCCCAGGTAACGACCGAGCGAGCCAGGCTCGCCTGCGTTTCGGCCAAAGGCATCGGGCCCCGCCCGGGCACAATCACGTTGGGGAGCTCGAGCATGCCTCCATCTCGCAGAAAACCGGCGAGCCATCCGGGATGGGCCAGTAGCTGTGGCAGGAAGCGCATCTTCGCGAGACGGTTGCTACCCAGAAGCACTCCCGCGCCATTGCGAACGTCCCTCTCGCGCATTCCGAAGGTTCCCGTGTCGATGGTCATGGCGAGCACCGTGAACCCGGCCTTCTTGGCTCGCTCAAGCGCCGCCTCGGCGCATTCACGCCCTCCGACCAGGTAGAGCTGGTACCAGCGCGGACCCTGGGTCGCTTCGCCAACCTTTTCAAGAGGGGAACCCGAGATCGTCGTCAGTGTGAACCCGATATCCGCCTTTCCGGCGGCGCGGGCGGCAGTGACCTCCCCTTGGGGGAATAGCATTCGGCTGAATCCGATCGGCGCGAGCAGCACGGGCATCGAAAGCTCCGAGCCGAGCACTTTGGTGCGAAGGTTACAGCCGCTCACGGCAACAGCATTGCGCGGGCGAAACGTCACGTCCTCGAACGCGCGCGTGTTTTCCCGCAGAGTAACTTCGCCCTGGGCTCCGCCATCCACGTAGTCAAAAACGGCGCGCGGCAGCCGGAGTTCGGCTAACCGGCGGAGATCGCCGATATTGACTACGCGTGGAGAAGCAACTCTGCGTTCCTGTCGAGTCATCGCCTGAAATCTCTGCGCCAGCAGTCGTTGGCGCACTCGTGCGAGTGGAAGTTCAATGAAATGCCTTTCGCCGCGGCCATTTTAACGGGTATCCTCACACGTTTGTTGGCAGTTTCATCGGCCGTGCCGCGTGCGACCGGATTATACGCGCCACGCGAATCGAGTATATAGTTTCTCCGGGAGCCATTGATGAAGGTTGGCGAAGCGATCGCTGAGATTCTGAAGCGCGAGGGCGTGGAGATCATTTTTGGTTATCCCGTGAACCACGTACTGGAAGCGGCGGCGTGCGCCGGCATCCGCCCGGTGATCGTCCGCCAGGAACGCGTCGGGCTGCACATGGCCGACGCCCTGTCGCGGGTCACGAGCGCGCGAAAGATTGGCGTCTTTGCGATGCAGCACGGCCCGGGCTCGGAGAATGCCTTTGGTGGCGTCGCGCAGGCCTATAGCGAATCGGTTCCCATACTCGTATTGCCGATGGGTTATGCCCGTCGCCTCGCAAATATCGATCCGAATTTCAATTCCGTCGCGAGCATGCGCTCGATCACGAAATCAGCGGAGCCAGTCACATCGCCGGGCGAGCTTGGTAACATTTTCAGGCGGGCGTTTTCCCGCCTGCGAAACGGACGCGGGGGACCGGCGCTGGTCGAGATTCCAGTCGACCTCTTTTCCGAGGAAATTCCCGGACCCCTGGTCTACGAGCCCGTTAGCTTCGGACGTTATGGGCCGGACATCGCCGATGTGCGCCGGGCTGCCGCGGCGCTAGTGGAAGCGAAACACCCTGTGATCTACGCGGGGCAGGGAATTCACTACGCGCGCGCATGGGCGCCGCTCAAACGCCTCGCCGAATTGCTGGCCGCCCCCGTCGCCACCAGCCTGCAGGGCAAGAGTGCGTTTCCCGAGAACCACCCGTTATCCCTTGGATCGGGAGGTCTCGCGTTTCCGAGTGCCGTTCCTCATTTTCTTGAGAAAGCGGATTGGATTCTTGGCGCAGGTTGCAGCTTCACTGAAACTTCGTTCGGCATCGCCATGCCTGCGGGAAAAAAGTTCATTCATGCCACTCTTGATCCGAATCATCTGAACAAGGATGTTCGCTGCGAAATCGGATTGATCGGCGACGCGCAGCTGACTCTCGAGGGGCTCTCGGCAGAGGTCGAGCGATTGATCCAGAAGCCGCGAGTTTCCCCCGTGAGCGATGAAATCGCCGCCGTGCGCAAGGCCTGGCTCGAGGAGTGGATGCCGAAATTGACGTCGGGGGAATCGCCAATTTCACCGTACCGGGTGCTCTGGGATTTGCAGCACACCGTAGACGTTGCGAACACGATCATCACCCACGATGCGGGCAGCCCGCGCGATCAGCTCGCGCCGTTTTGGGTCTCGACCGAGCCACTCAGCTATCTCGGCTGGGGAAAGACAACTCAGCTCGGATACGGTCTAGGTCTCGCCATGGGCGCGAAGCTCGCGCGCCCGGAAAAGCTCTGTGTCAATGTATGGGGCGATGCCGCGATCGGTTTCACCGGCATGGATTTCGAAACCGCGGTCCGCGAGCGCATTCCCATACTCTCGGTGCTGCTCAACAATTTCAGCATGGCGATGGAACTGCCGATCATGCCCGTATCGACGGAGAAATATCGTTCGACCGACATTTCCGGAGACTACGCCGCGATGGCCCGCGCATTTGGCGGTTATGGTGAGCGTGTCACCGAACCTGCTGAAATCGTTCCTGCCATCCGCCGGGGAATCGAACAAACAAGAAAGGGCGTTCCCGCACTGCTCGAATTTATCACCTCGAAGGAACTGACCGTCTCAAAGCAGTTTTACGGAAAAAAGTAGAATCCTGCATACTCGCACCGCGAAACAACACACCTGGAGGATTGGAAAGACCCCGCAGAATCAACTATGATCTGCTCCGTCGAACGATGGGGACGTGTTCGCGGAGGCTTCTGGCCATGAAAAGTGTTCTCGCACCCGCCGGGCTGTGGACCGTTTGTGGCGTGATTCTGTTCTCGGCAATCCTGGGACTTGCTCACGCACAAAGTCCCTCGCCCCTTCCCACCTCTCCCGGACAGACGCTGTTCAACCAGAATTGCGCATCCTGCCATGCCGGTCCGAATCGCATCGATCGCGCTCCCGACCTGAAAACCCTGATGGAGTTCACTCCTGAATCGGTATATGCGGCTGTCACGACCGGGACGATGGCTCTGCCCGCCCAGAAACTCACTGCGGACCAGAAGCGACTCATCGCAGAATATCTGGGTGGCCGTCCGCTCGACGCCAGCCACTCCGGCAGCGCCGAATCGATGTCCAATCACTGCCCGACAAACCCGCCCCTTGCAGACCCTGCCGCCGGAGCGGCCTGGAACGGGTGGAGCCCCGACCAGGGCAACACACGTTTCGCAACGGCCAAGAATGCAGGTCTCACGGCCGTAGACGTTTCCGAACTGAAGCTGAAATGGGCTTTCGGATTTCCGAACGGAGATACGGTTTTCGGACAACCGACGGTGGCTGGCGGACGGCTCTACATCGGCAGCGACATCGGTTATGTCTATTCGCTTGATGCAGCGACGGGCTGCGTCTATTGGTCTTTCCACGCGAAATCAGGCGTGCGCACAGCTCCCAGCGTTGCGCTCGTCAAGGGAACGGGCACGGCCAAGTACGCTGTGTATTTCGGAGACATGCGCGCGAATGCCTACGCCGTCGATGCGGCCACAGGAAATCAACTATGGGCCCAGAACCTGTCTGACCATTACACCGCGCGCATCACCGGAGCGCCGTCGGTCTATGCCGGGCGAGTGTATGTCCCCATAGCGGCTACCGAAGAAGCTTTCAGTGCGGCTGCAACCTATCCCTGCTGTACATTCCGGGGCAGCGTGGCGGCACTGGATGCCTCAACGGGCCGGCAAATCTGGCGAACCTACGTGATACCGGAAAAGCCCCAGCCGGTGCGCAAGAACACCGCCGGAGTTCAGCTGATGGCTCCGGCCGGCGGCGCCGTGTGGAACTCTCCGACGATCGATGCGAAGCTGCATGCTCTGTATGTCGGAACAGGCGACGCCTACACTGAGCCGGCCGCAAAAAATTCCGATGCCGTCGTCGCGCTCGACCTGCAGACAGGCAATATCCTGTGGTCCTTCCAGGCAGTGAAGGGGGATTCCTGGATGGTCGGCTGCGTCCCGGTGCCAACCGACAACTGCCCGAAGGACCTGGGAGTGGATTACGATTTCGGGTCCTCTCCGGTTCTGGTCGGCGGCCCCGCCGGCAGGCGGCTGTTGCTTGCTACGCCAAAAAGCGGAGACGTCATTGCGCTTGACCCAGATCGCAAGGGAGCTGTTGTCTGGAGGCTGAATGTCTCCGAGAAACCCGCGCCGAATAATGGCGAAATTGCATTCGGAGGGAGTGCGGATTCAAAGCGCATCTACCTGGCGCTCGAGGACGGGAATTTCGTCGCCGTCGATCTGGCGACCGGCAAGCGTGCGTGGACGACCCAACTTGAATCACTCACCAATCTTGGCCAGCCTACGGTGAACGGCGAAAACAGGACCAAGGCGGGCCTGCGATTCGGCCAATCCGCTGCCGTTACGGGAATTCCCGGTGCCGTGTTTACCGGTGGCTGGGACGGCATCCTACGCGCTCTATCGACTGATGACGGCAAGCTACTCTGGCAATTCGATACCGCCCAGCCATTCACAGCAGTCAACGGCGTTGCGGCCAAGGGCGGCTCGATGGGCGGACCGGGCCCGACGGTGGCCGGCGGAATGCTCTACGTCGGATCGGGGTATGCCAACGTCGGGGGCGGTATGCCGGGCAACGTGCTGCTCGCGTTTTCAGCCCGCTAGCTGAAGCCGCCGCGTGGGCGCGTTCGCGAATCTTCTTTCTTACTGTGACTTCGGCGGAGCTTTCTTGGTGATCAGGATGTTTTTCAGCGCGTCCGGGTCGTTCTTGAGTTCCTCTTTTCCACTAGGGTATTTGTTGTACTGAAGTATGTAGGTAATCACGTCGAGAGCCGCCTCGGGGGTCAGGCTTCCCGGCTTGTCCTGCGGCATAGTTCCCTGAACCAGTCCAAGCAGATCTGCTACTGTCTGCCCCTCCCAAACATCGGTGAACGCATCGCCCGCCAGGGGAAGCGCCTGGCCGCTGCCGCTCAGATCGTCCATGTGGCAGCTGCTGCAGCTGGTGGTATACTGGGCCTTCCCGCGTGCGGCCTGATCATCGGTATAGACACCATCCCATATGGTCTTCGAGGGCGGGGCCGGGCTCGCAGCACGCGCGGATCGAATCAATCCGCCCAGGCAGGCGCCCATCGCAACGATGAGGCCCGCGACGATCCACATGCGGCCCGTTGCGATACACCGATCGCGGCGCGAGATACTTCCGTTTTCAGTCGATTTCATATGGTTGACGTCCCCTTGGCTTAGATGCAACTACGGTGTTTCGCAAAACCCGTTCGGTGCGACGACTCGCAAATATAATGATAGCAAAGGTGCGGCAGGAATTGGTCACGCGTTCAATCGCATGCGAGCTGAGCAGGTGGTCAAGGCTACCTCAACGTGCGGGCAGCGCCCAGGCATATACCACTCCGTCTGAAGGAATGATCACGTATTGCCGGCCGTCCAGTTCATAGGTCATGGGAGCGGTCGTCGATCCGCCACCGCCGTAGGTGTGCCACAGTGTCTTGCCCGTCGCGGGGTCAAGGGCCATCAGCATCCCAGAGTCATCCGCCGTGAACAGCAGGTGTCCGGCGGTCGTAAGCGTTCCGGCGAATCCGCCGCGGCCGCCGGTCATGTCGCGCGTCCAACGAACCTTTCCCGTTTGGTAGTCAATGGCATACAGAATAGACTTCGAGTGGAGAACAAAATCCCGCCCGCCCCAGCCTTCGGCATTCTTGCCAGGCATTGTCACGTAGTACACGCCGATGCTGTCGCGCGCCTGCGCGAAAAACAGACCAGTGGTCGGATCGAAGCTTGAGGGGTTCCAGTTCGTCCCGCCCGCCGCGCCGGGTTTTGCGAGCGCGCCGTCAAGTTGCGGTTCCGTTTCTTTCTTGGGAATCGGCTGACCGCGTTCATCGAGTCCCTGCATCCAGTCGATGTCCAGGTACGGCTTGGTCAGCAGGGATTTTCCAGTCGCGCGATCGAGCACAGCAAAAATTCCGTTCCGGCTGACCTGTGCCAGCATTTTGCGCGGCTTCCCCTGAAAATTGGCGTCGAACAAAATAGGAGTCTGAATCGCATCCCAGTCGTGGGTGTCGTGCGGCGAAATCTGGTAATACCAGGCTAGCTTTCCGGTATCCGCGTCGAGCGCCACAATCGCGCAGGTGTAAAGATTCGAACCGGGCCTTGCGTCGCCGGCCTCGACCGGGTGCGGGTTTCCGGTGCCCCAATAGACAAGATTCAGGTCCGGATCATATGTGCCAGTCAGCCAGGTCATGCCACCGCCGCGCGTGATCACGTCGGTGTCATGCGGCCAGGTTTCCCAACCGGGCTCGCCCTGCTTGGGTTCGCTGTCCCAGTGCCATTGCAGTTTTCCCGTTTCCGGATTCCTGGACTCGATCCACCCCGGGAGGTCAGCGATATCGCCCGAGATTCCCACAATCAGGTGATTGCCCACGACCAGCGGCGGCGCGCTTCCGAACGCCTTGAGCGCCGGGTCGGCCATCTGGATCTGCCAAATTATTTTTCCGTTGCGCGCATCCAGGCAAATCAATTGCGCGTCGGGCGAAGCGAAGTAAAGCTTGTCCTTGTACATCGCAAACCCGCGGTGCCCGGCACCCGGTAATCCACCCTGGGCGGGACGATTGATGTGCCAAATTTGCCGGCCGGTGCGTGCATCGATCGCGAATAAATCGTTTGGCAGAGTGAAGTAAAGGATTCCGTTCACTTCGAGCGGAGTCGAGTAAACCGCGGTTTGCGCGTGTGTCTGATAGGCCCAGGTCAGCCCGAGCGACTTTACATTGAGGTTGTTGATTTGCGTGAGCGGACTGTACCGCCGTCCTGAATAATCCCCGTTGTACATCGGCCACGTATCAGTCGGCTGCTTCAACAATTTTGACTGATCAAGCTCCTGCGCGGCTAAACATGCCGCAAATGCGAACAGGATAGCGAGTTTCTTCACCTGCTTGCCCCCCGGTCTGGACCCAAATTATGCGCGCCGGTAGTGGCGCCCATCCCCGCCAGCCGCGACTCCATCGGTTTCCCCCTGCGGCGACGAATGATACCACGACGATTCCATCGCCAGGCTTGGGCTGCCTTGGCTTGCGATGTATCATCGCACGGTGCGTGGACGACTCTTGACAAGCTGTGGAGTCGAACCTAATGTAGTCGGACTTTCTGAAACCCCCGGGAACCGGGTTCGCTCGGTCCGGGAAAGTTTGGGCGCAGTATCCACGGAAGTCAGTGGCGAACCGTATCGGAATAGGGAGAGGATTACGGACCAATGATGTACCTCTATGAGTTTTGCAGATGGCTACAGCACACGTCTCTTGGCGTTCAGGTCTCCGAGTCGCTGTGGCTTTTTCCTCTGATCGAGACGGTACACATCTGGGGCATTATCCTGCTAGTCGGAACCACCGGCGTTCTGGACTTGCGCCTTCTCGGGCTCATTCTCACCAACCAGCGGGTTTCCGAATTGCACCACAAGCTGATTCGATGGACCTGGACTGGATTCGCGGTGATGTTTATTAGTGGAAGCCTCATGTTTGCGTCCGAAGCGTCGAAGATGTATGAAAACGGCGCGTTCCGCTTGAAGATGCTTCTGATTGTGCTCGCCGGACTAAACGCTCTGATCTTCGAAAACACGGCATTCCGAAACATCGCAAAATGGGACGACGCACCGCGTGCGCCGATCGGCGCCAAGGTCGCAGCCCTGGTTTCACTCATCGCCTGGGTGGGCGTCATTGCCGCGGGACGATGGATCGCGTACTGGTAGCTCGGGTCACATCGCCCCCACCTGCGGCCACTACCAATCGTTTCCCGCCATACCCGCTCAAGTCTGGTCGTGTCAACTGTTCTACCCACCGTGGTCTGACCCAGGGCGCGCCAAGTCACAACTTTGTCTTCCCACTATCTGGAAGCCTGAATGTCGATTTTCAGACTGCACTTCCTTGATTGACACCGCCAAACCGTTCTGCTATATGCTCGCGCAATAACCCGGCCAAGAGTAGTAAAGCACTAGAGGAACCGATCTCTCAGGGGGGGTACATGAGAATCAAGTCGATCCTCGGCCTTTGTATCTGTTTTTCGGTTTTCTCCGCGGTCCTTGCAGCGCAAACAATCTCGACTTCCCAGATCAGAGGCACCATACAAGACCCTAGCGGCGCGGCTGTCGCCGGCGCCGAGGTCAAGCTGGTCGAGATTGCTACGGGCGCGGTGCGGACTGCGAACAGCGGGTCGGACGGAAGCTACTCCCTGCCCGACTTGTCAGTCGGCACGTATCGACTGGAGATCACCAAGGCGGGCTTCAGCAAGTACGTTCAGACCGGCATTGAGCTGCAGGTCGGCGTAAATCCGACGATCGATGTATCCCTGACAGTCGGCGCCGTAACCCAGGAGGT
This sequence comes from Candidatus Cybelea sp., assembly GCA_035603235.1. GTDB lineage: Bacteria > Acidobacteriota > Terriglobia > Acidiferrales > UBA7541 > Palsa-295. The sequence continues at coordinate 55,536 of DATNKU010000025.1, forward strand.
TTCGGTGCAGGCGGACGCCGCGGCGGTTGATACCACCAGCACTGGCGTCGGCGAGGTGATCGCGCCGCAGCAGGTGCAGGATCTTCCGCTCAACGGGCGCCAGCTCACCGATTTGCTTTACCTTTCAGGCGCCGTCTCCGAAGGTAGGGCCTTTCGGGCCTCCTATCCATCCTCCGCCGTTCCTTCGATAGCGGGTGGCGCGCAGGGCAGTGTGGCCTATTGGCTGGACGGCGGCACTCACAACGATCCACTGAGCAATCAGAATCTCCCGCTCCCGTTCCCGGACACCATTGAAGAATTCAAGGTAGAAACCAGCTCTTTGCCCGCCCAGTACGGTACGCACCCTTCTGGCGCGGTCAACGTAATCACCAAATCCGGCACGAACCAGTTTCACGGCGATGTTTTCGAATATTTGCGAAATGATATGTTCGACGCGAAGAACACCGCTTTTGCCGGAGACGTCTCTCCGTACTTCCAGGACAATCTGAAGCGCAACCAGTTCGGAGGCACGGTTGGCGGGCCGGTCAAGAAGGACAAGCTGTTTTTCTTCCTGGGCTGGCAGGATACCATTCAGCGCTCTACGAACCCGGCGACGACGACGCTCCCGACCGCGGCAATGCTTGCCGGAAACTTCCAGCCTTGTCTCGGGAACGGAAGCGGAACTCCCGGCAACACGATCGTCCTCGGCGCTCCCTACGGGACTGGAGGCGCCGGCCCTAACCAGATCAACCCAGCGGAGTTTAGCCCCATCATCCTGGCACTGGAGAGTCATCTCCCCGTGGCGCCGGCCTCGAGCCCATGCGGCACGTACGGTTACCAGGCTCCGGGCAGCTTCACCGAGAATCAAGGTTTGGCTCGGGTCGACTTCCAGCAAAGCAACAAAAACACGATCTTTGCGCGTTACTTCATCACGAACTGGAACCAGCCGCCTGGCGAGTCTAATTTGCCGCCAGCTGAGGGCGGCCTTCTCATCGCTGCAATCGACGGCCAGGCCGACCGCGTGCAAAACCTCACTCTTGGGGATACTTACCTTCTAACCCCGAACGTCGTGAACAGCATCCGCGCGACCGGAAATAGAAGCTACAACCTTACAGTTGAGAACTCGACTGTAGATCTGAATGATTTGTATGCGGCTGCCGGCGTGGCTCCGTCTGCGATCAATATCTATCAATTGGGCCCGCAGGTGGGCAAGTTCTTTCCAAACTATATGGCCGGATTCGACGTAAACGGAGGCTTTCAGGGCTTTACCGCGTCGACGCCCAGCATCCAGCCGTACGACACGCTGGAGTTCTCAGATGATCTGGCATGGACCCACGGTGCTCACCAGCTATCGTTTGGAGCCGACTTCATCAACCTGAGAGCCTTTGCTCACAATTACCTGCTGAACCAGGGACAGTTCACCTTTGACGGTTCCCGCACCGGAGCGGAACTCCCCAGTCAGGGCCTTGCTGACTACTTGTTGGGCTATACCTCTGCCACCAGCGGTTTCGCACAAGACGCTCCCATACCGTCGCTCCAGCACCAGAATGTTTTTTCGCTCTTCGCGCAAGACGCTTGGAAGTTGAACCGCAGACTGACGGTTACCGCCGGGATTCGGTGGGACCCATTTTTTGGCCACTCGGTCCCCAACGGCCAGGTCGTTAGCATCTCACTGCCCGACATCATCAATGATGTTCACAGCACCAAGTTTCCGAACGCGCCTGCCGGATACCTCTTTCAGGGCGATCCGGGCGGACCTTCCGGCAACAAGCTAACGAGAAACTCGCTGGACAAATGGAGCCCTCGGCTTGGAATCGCCTGGGATCCTAAGGGCGATGGACGCATGTCCATCCGGGCCGGATTCGGAATCTTCTATGACTTTCCGAATTTCTCCTACGATCAGTTCGGATTTGAGGAGCCATACGGTGGCGCCGTTACTGTGCCAGCAAACGGCTGCACGACCACGTGCCTTACAAATCCATGGGCGAACTTCTCTTTTACGGATCAGCAAAGCATCGTCCACACGGGCGAGGATCCCTTCCCACAGTTTGTCGGTACAGGGCCGGCCAACGCCGCATATCTGCCGGGCTCCCTGGTGTTCAGCTACCCAGAGTCCATCAAACCGACCTACGTCATGCAGTACAACCTTAGCGTGGAAAAACAGCTGGGATCGAGCTGGGTGATCTCGGCAACCTACCTGGGAAATCAACAGCGGCACCTCTGGGGCAACAATGAAGCCAATCCAGGGATGCAAGGCCCGTGCCCGGTCGGCTACCCGCTGCCTTCAGGTGTCTCATGTACCTCCGGACCCTGCCCGCCCGGGCTTCCGCCCTTCATCTGTTCCGGCTTCCCGGGTCCGCCGGGCAATCCGGGACTTTTCACATTGAGCGAGAACCGCATGCTCCAGCATTACGGTTCGCTGTGTTCGGCAACGACTTCCTGTTACGGCGAAACGCTTCTGCTCGAAGAAGGAGGGACGGGAAACTACAACGGCCTGCTGCTATCGGCTCAACACCATTTTGCCCATCACTTCACTTCAACCACCAATTTCACATGGTCCCACTGCATCTCGGACAACTACACCACCACGCTCGGTTTCTTCCTTGCTGCCGAAGAGGTGCCCTACGACCGTCACGCGGATCGCGGCAACTGTCCGAGTGCCGACACCCACGACATTTTCAATCAATCACTCGTGGCCGAGACTCCCGAGTTCTCGAATCACCTGGAAGAGATCCTGCTGGGTCACTGGAGAGTGTCCATCTCTGGCATTGTGCAATCGGGACTGGATTTCTCTCCAATTTTGATCCTCGATTTTTCAGGCAGCGGCAACGGACTTACACAGCGTCCCGACCTCGTGGGAAACCCCTACAGGGGCGGGCCGGTGGCTGCCAATCCAACCTGCAACGCGCCTGCCACGGTCAGGAATCGGGAATTCTGGATAAACCCCTGCGCATTTACAGCTCCGGCCGCATACACATTCGGCGATCTGAGAAACAACAGTCTGTTCGGTCCCGGCTCGATCATCGTCAATACCGGACTGTCGAGACTTTTCCCGATCGGAGAAAGGCAGCAGGTAGAATTTCGCTGGGAAGTATTCAACCTTCCGAATCACCCGAATCTGTATGCGCCGCAAACAGCGTTTGTCGCGCCGACTTTCGGTCAACCCACGCCGGCGACGACCGCAGGATTGGGAGCTTTGGCCCAAACCGTCAACGATCCGCGGATCATGCAATTCGCGCTAAAGTACAGCTTTTAGCCGAAGGATGCCGATTCGAAGCTGACGGTTTGCGTCGAGCCCCGGTTCGCTCGAAAATAATTCTTGCCGAGTGCAGGGCTCATGGCATCATGCCCCGGTTATGCCGATCCCGGGCGGCGGCCGGCAGATTGCCATCCGCTAGGATTGCGGGCGGGGTCGCTGCAGTAAGATGGATCGAGTAAGGATACCGAATCTCGTGTTGCGGAATCGCGCAAGGAGAACGAGTGCCGCCGTCCTTTTCGTATGCCTCCTGTTTGCGTTCGCTGCGCCGTCACGCGCGCATCATTCCGGCGCCATGTTTGATATGGCTCACCCGATTACGCTGACCGGCGTGGTGATGAAAGTCGAGTGGACCAATCCCCACACCTTCATGTACATGCACGTAAAGAACGACAGAGGTCTGGACGAGGAGTGGGCCATCGAAATCAACAGTCCCAATTTTCTACGACACAACGGCTGGACCAGCACAACGGTGAACGCGGGTGACACGATTACTTGCACCGGAGCGCCCGCCAAGAGTGGTTCGAAATTTATGCATGGCACGAGCATTCAACTTTCAAACGGCGTGCAGCTCAGGTCGTAGCGATCCTTGGTCATGCGACCGGAAAAAGCCAGAGGGTAGGGGGGTACGCAGCATGCGAATTGTGAATCGAGCTTGTGCTGTGATCGCGCTTGCCGCAGCGATCGTTTCCTGCGCCACCGCGCAGCAACCGGCGCCAGGTCAAGCGCCCGCGCCGACACCGGAACCGGGCCGGCCCGTCGTTGGCGGCTTCCCGATGGGGCCGCCGGGAAAGATTCTTGAGCTTCGTGCGGACCCGAGCTCGATTCAGCCCGGTGGCGCGTCCACGTTGCACTGGCATGCCGTGAATGCGGACGACACCTACTTCGATAATTGTCTGGGAATTGTCTCAACCCTCGGCAGCCATGAAGTTTCCCCAAAGGTGACCACCACCTATACGTTCACCGCCAAGGGCCGCGCCGGGGCCGACACGAAATCCGTGACAGTTACCGTCGCCGGTACCGCGCCGGCGCCGCCCGAAGCTGCGGCAGCATGCGGGGATCCTCATAATCAGCCGGTTCCGCGTTCAGCAGACGGCCATCCCGACCTCTCCGGAGTGTATATCGCCGGTTTCAGCCTCAGGCCTGTGGACAATATAAAACTGAAACCGGGCGCCGAGAAGTACAAGGTCGTCGCCGACCCGAACGATCTCGGCCAGGGAGTCACCTGCGTACCGCCCGGCGTTCCGGCCGCGACCATGCAGCCGTATCCGCTGCAGATTATTCAGAAGCCCGGTCTGGTCGTCATTCTCTACGAGGCCTATCACCTGTTTCGCGTCATCCCGACCGATGGGCGCACCCACCCGGACGATCTTGACCCCACGTACATGGGAAATTCCGTAGGACATTGGGACGGGGACACTCTTGTGGTTGACGTTGTGGGTTTTAACGACAAGACCTTCGTCGGCTCCTACAAGCACACGACGGACTATCATGTTGTCGAGCGCTACCATCGGGTCTCCTACCAGGAACTCGATTACGAGGCCACGATCGATGATCCCAACGTTTTTGCGGCTCCCTGGAAGCAGAGCAGCCGCATGAAGCTGCATCCGGAATGGCAAATCCAGGAATATGTGTGCGAAGACAACAACAAGGACTACAAGGACCTGCTTCAGAGCAAATAGCACAGCGTCTTCGTTCGCGTTGTGAGGCGCAAATTCCGGACCACGCGTGCGAGGAGAAGAATCACAATTGCGGGCAACTGTCCAACCCGCATAGGAAATAGAACGCAGAGGCGCGCGGCGCGTCTGCGATTACTTGCAATCAGGAGGCCCATGGAAATGAGAATCAAGGCTGCAGTTTGGCTTGTAGGAATGATGCTCTTGCTGATAGCGCCTGCGGCGAACGCACACCACTCGGTCTCGATGTACGACATGGAACACCCCAGCACCTACAAAGGCGTGGTGTCGCGGATCGAGTGGACCAACCCCCATGCCTATGTCTACCTGGATGTGAAGGATGACAAAGGTCAGGTGCAGGAATGGGCCATGGAAATCAACAGCCCGAACTTCTTGAGACACAACGGCTGGACCAGTACAACGGTGAAGCCCGGCGACGTTATCACCTGCACCGGTGGCGCGGCAAAGAGCGGTGCGAAGACCATGCGATGCACCAGCGTCGTGCTCGCAGACGGGCTGGTGCTGCGGTCCTGACCAAACGGCGCGGGCTGCGAAGTGTTCGCGGTCCGTGCGAGTCCATTTGACGCACGCGTGCGCAACGGCCCCCGAGCAGACCTGCAGATCGATTTTTCTCCAGAAAGCGGGGAAGTTGTCGCGACTGCGACTCGAGAATTCCCCGCCGTCAGGAGCCTAAACAGATTGCTTTAGTAAACGCAGATATCCGACTTGACCAGCGGCCCGTTACCGCAGCCACTGAACTGCGTGACATCCCGCAGCAAACCAAGGCCGACCAAGGTGGGCTTCACGTACTTTTTCATAGCATTCTCCCTTTTGCGCTCAATTTGAGCAGATAGATGGTTCCCCAGCCATCCCGCATAACGCCCGCGGAATGACTCATTACTCCTTGCATGGCAATTCCAATACCACCCGTCAGTCCCTCAATTCACTGGCAACTCATTGATAATGATTGGGTTCGCTAGCGGCTGTGAGCCGCGCGCGACCTGAACTTCCTCTTCGAGGGTAGGCATTTGGGTGCTTGAGGAAACTCTCTTCCCGGGTGGGCCGCGGGTACGGTCCGATCCGGTCGACGGCGAGGGCTCGCCTCACTCGCTGGTGAGTCCGGCGGGCTCTGGTGGCAGCGGGAGACCGGACGCAGGCTCATCCATCCATCGCTCGAGCGCGCGCATATCTGCTTCGACAGTGAAGCAAGCAGCGAAAAGCACAGCCGCCAGAGCCATGCTACACAGGGGAATCACGTACATGGCGCTGTGCAAGCCAACCGCTCGCAATGGCTCGGTCATGACATTTGCTCCGGCAGCGGTCATGGCACGCCGTGCAAAATAGTCACTCAACTTTCCCGTCAGTACGGGCCCAAAGCTTCCGCCCAGCAGATACATCGCAAAGAAATATAGCGCCATAGCTGTCCCTCGCAGGCTTGGCTCGACCACATCCTGAACCGCGGCGTATACCCCGGAATAGTACACGTAGCCCAGCATCGATCCGATGCTCGCAAGGGCCACGAACACGCCCAGATCTCCGGAACGAAGCTTCAGCGCAAAGAACAGGCAAGGCGCAGAAATCGCCACGGCTATCGCGGGCGTCAGCAGGCGTCCGTCCCATCTGACCTTGCGAAAGTGATCAACCGTCCATCCACCGACTAGCAGACCGGGCACGCCGACCGCTCCCAGCGTCAAACCCGCGATGAGGTTGGCGTCTTTCAAATTCAGACCGTGATACCGGATGAGAAATGAGGGCATGAAAAGGTTTATCGCGTACGAGTTGAAGTTGAAAAGCGCGCCCGACACGATGATCCAGACCATTGTCGGGATTTTCAGCACTCGCCAGTAGGGGGACCCCTGGTGCACGCGCGCTGCGCCCGGCGAAGTCTCGGCCGCCCCCCGCTTTGTTTCAGGCATCAGAAACGCGACAGGCGCCAGGACCAAACCCGGGACACAAGCCAGGAAAAACGCGCTGCGCCAGCCATATTCAGCCGCAATCGCTCCGCCGATGTAGTTGCCGCAAAAGGCCCCAACGGGCAAACCCGCCATGAAGATGGAGATCGCGAACGCTCGCCGGGCGGGAGGATACAGGTCGCCGATCAGGGAATTCGCCGCTGGCGCACAGCTTGCTTCACCTACTCCCACTCCCAACCGGGCGAGGAAAAGGGAAGCAAAATTCCAAGCAAAGCCCGAAGCAGCTGTCAGCAGGCTCCACAATCCAACTCCCAGGCCCAGTAACTTCGAGCGCTTCGAGCGGTCCGAGAGCCTCCCGAGCGGCACTCCCACCATCGCGTAGAGCAGAGTGAAAGCGGTCCCAAGCCAACCAATCTGCGAATCGGTGAGAGCCCATTGCTTGCGGATGGGCTCGGCAACCACACCCATGAGCTGACGGTCGAAAAAGTTCAGAAGGTTGATGGCGAAAAGGATGCCGAGAACGAATCCGGCGCTGTTTTGCTTGCGCTCCATGCTCCCCCTGAGTAAATCGTTGGACCGTTTGCCCCGGCATCATACGCTTTCGGTGATCTCAGAGCGAAATTCCTAGTGAGCCCACGATCTCATTGCGGGAAGGCTGCGCATTGGAGCATAATTTGCCGGGGTTGGGTCTCGGTTGCCAGCGTGATGTTGAGGTTTCTCATCGACGTGCGCAGCTCGGCTGACGTTAAATTGAGGTGAGCAAAATGTCATCTTTCGGAAGCCAGAAGATGAAGATTGTGAGACTGGGCTGCGTGAGCGCAATGCTGCTCGCGCTCGCCGGGACGGCATTCGCGCACCACTCCGGCGCGATGTTTGACCGCGACAAGCAGGTCGAGCTCGTTGGCACTATCGTCAGCTTTGGCTGGACGAATCCACACAGTTGGATCGAGATCGAAGTGCCGAACTCATCAGGCGGCACCGACAAATGGGGCGTGGAGTGTAACAGTCCCAACAATATGGCTCGATCGGGCTGGAGGTCGACCACGCTCAAGCCTGGCGATCAGGTAACGATTCTCGTGCATCCCTTGCGAAGTGGTGAAAAGGGCGGCCGATTCATTTCGGTCAAACTGGCTGATGGACAGATTTTTACCGACACGGCCGGTTACCCGTCTCCTGCTCCTGCCCCTGCGAAGCCCTGAGGTGGTTTGCAATCGGCCTGAACTACACGCTGAAGCCAGAAGCGCGAAATGGCGAGGACTTCATAATGATCCGAGTGAGAACGAAGTTCGTGGCCCAAACGGCCTTGGTGGCGATTGGCCTCATAGCGGTCGCCGCGGGCGCGCGTGCCCAGCAAAACGCAAAACCGGCTGACCCGTTTCCGGAAGGTGCGCTTGCGCCCGATAATCTCGCCAAACCGCGCCCGAAGCCGCCGTTCAATCTGACGGGAACTTGGATGGTCGATCTGAGCTCGGGCTTCAGCTCGTTTATGTTCGGGCCGGCGTATCCGAAGTTCAAGCCCGCGGCTCAAGCCCTGTTCGACGCGGGCAAGAAAGCCACCGCCGAAGGCCGCCCGTTCCACGACGACATCGGTAAATGCTTTCCAGCCGGTATGCCCATGATCATGACGCGTGTCTGGCCGATTGCCATGATCCAGACGCCGACGGTGATCTATATGGTCAGCGGTTTCGAGAACGCTCTGCGGCTTATCTATATTGATGGCCGGAAACACACCGATCCCGATGTAGTGGTCCGGACCTACAACGGCGATTCAGTTGGACACTGGGAAGGTGACGCGCTCGTGGTTGATACCAACAGCATGATTCCTGATCGCCACTGGATCGATACCGGAGTTCCGGTGAGCGACGATTTTCACATCATCGAGCGCATCCGCCTGGTTGAGGGCGGGAAAAAACTTGAAATCAAGTACACGCTGCTGGATCCGCAAAACTGGGAAGGCGAGTGGACGAGCACAAAGCATTGGGATCGGGTGGACGATACTGACATTACCGAAGTCGAATGCCTGCCGAACCTCAACGAACATCTTCCCAGTACGCAATCGAAGCTGAACATTAACTAGGCCGTCGCGGTCGACCGGGCGCGGGCGGCATTCTGTTTGGACCCTCCATCCTTCTCTGAATACAGCCGCGAGCTGTGTCCGCGGGCCCAGGTCAACTTGATCAGAAAGATTGCGTTGGCAGGTCGCCTGCGCGCGCCAGTAGGGCCGGCAAATCCCTTTGCGATGCACCGGTTCTGTTCCCCAGCCGTCCCTCAACTTCGCGGCGTATCGATTTTACGGTTTCAAGATCCTTGCCTCCGGTAGTCCCGAGCAACTGCTCCGCGTGCAACAAGCACGCGTAGACCAGCTCGTCGGGCAACCCGTGCCGGCGCAGGAATTGTCCGTAGTTAAACCAGTCCAGTCCTTCGGCGCGCGGATCGGCCGACTTGGCATCGAGCGCCAGACCGCGCTGGTAGGAATCAGCGGCGGATTTCACGTCCCCTGTTTTTTCCTGCAGGTCTGCGAGATGGGCGAGCGCCAGGCTTTCGCGCGCATCATCGTTCGCGCGCTGTGCCATGGAAATTGCCGAGTGATATCCCGCGAGGGCGGCATCGTTTCGGTTAACACGCGATTCGTCGTCTGCCAATTGGATCGCGGCGGCGGTTTGCTGCTCGATTCCCGCTGCAGGATCATCCGGATTCTCAGCGGCGAACCGTAGGAAAGCCTCCCAATGACGAGCCGCGGCCGCAGGCTCGCCTCGCTGATCGAAGGCCGCCGCGAGGTACAAATGGGCGTTCGGCTGATTAGGATCCACGGTTACGGCTTTCTCCCACGAATCCATTGCTTCATCGGGATTACCGAGCCGCGCAGCCAGCAGCCCGTAATTCACCAGGGCATTTGGATCGCGCGGAAAAAGCTCGAGCATTTTCGCGTAACGCGCGTACGCGTCCTGGTACCTGCCGTCTTCAAGCAACGCCCGGGCGCAAGCCTGCTGTGCACGTGCATCGTAGGGATTGATGTCCACAGCGCGCGTCAGGGCATCGATAGCTGCGCTGCGGTCCCCGGCCTGGGTCTGCGCCGAAGCGATGCGAGCCTGCACGGCGCTATCGTACGGATTCATGCGAGCCGCGTCGACGAGTGCGGAAAGACTCGTTTCATGGGTACCTAAGGCGAATCGAACCTGGTCCATTCCGCCCCACAGAAACAGCAGAGCGACAAGCGAAACGCGAAACGCCGGCGATGAAAACACGCGGCTTCCCAATCCGCGTGCAGCAGTTGGGGCTGGCGCGATCTTCTTAGGGCTTGGCTCTGGCTTTGGGCCGCGATCAATCAACACAGATGAGATGCGCGAATCCCGCAGCTTCCACAGGGCGCCATCCAGAATGAAATGGTGGATGTTCACTACGGCAGTGAAAATCAGGAAGCTCGTGGTGAAGTCGAAATGGAGGAGGCGACTGACGATCCATGGGCCGGGAATGAAAAGGGCGATGCCGCCGGCGACGAGCGTCAGGAAGTAACGGGTCATCCGCCAGCCCACCTGGCCCGCAGCACGAGCTTCGCGCTGCTGATAGTAGCTAGTGATCCATATGTACTGCGCCGAGTGCAGCACCGCCAGGATTCCGCTGCTGTAGCGCGTTTGCGGGATCTGATATTGCGCGTGTAACTCGAGCAGCGTGGGCACCACGAACCAGATAAATTGGGTGAGGGCCAGGGTCAGTGGTGCCACCAGCGCCCGTACGCCGCTGCGCTGGATCAGCTGCCGAAGTCCAAAAAATAAGAAGACTCCGAACGCCACGGCCAGGACCAGACGCGCCGGCAAAGTGTATTTCGAGGCCAGTCCGAGCGAAAGAATCAAAGGGTCACTCGAGCCCCCTGTTTCAAAACTTGCGAGCAGCATCAGGTAAGACGCGACGAACGCTGCGCGAACCAAGCGCCGTTCGCCGCGCGTGGCCTCTGCTCCACTGCGGCGGGCGAACATCATCATCAATCCGTAGTTTTGGCCGGTGTAATGCCACGGGCTCCAGCAGATGTAGAGCGTGAAAACCCAGGGGAACAGCCGATAGGACGCATGCAGCAGGATACCGGTCAACACCAGCAACAGAGTGATGTGCAGCGTGAAGATTTTGTATTTCTCGAAATCTGCGCGCGTGTGGTAGGCGCGGTAAACCGTAGCCATGAAGTGCGGATAGTTGAAGGCGAGAGCCAGCAGATAGAAGCCCACAACCCAGGCGTGAGTATGCGACCGGGTGAGCCACAAGGCCCCAGCCAGCAGGGGAGCCGACCACGCGCCGCAACCCACGATGAGATCAAGCCACGGCCCGTAAATCCACGGTCCACCAGGACGCGCGGCGGAAACGGATGCAGGCTGGGTCTTCGTGTTCAAGTCAAATCCCTCACAGCAGTCCGAGCGCGCCGATCCAAACCTGGCACACCCGGTCTTGTGCGGCAGTCTACATCGGCAACGGAGACTCCCGGCGTTGTGCCTGCGCGTGCATGCTGAAAGCGTAACGGACTACGCTGGTCAAGCGGTCCGTCAATGATCCGGACCAGATCTCAAGGATTACAAGCATGCCGTGCTGGAGCCCTGCGACGGGCTCGCTGCTTAGGTCCGTTGCGCCAAGGCTTCGTATCTATGTTTTCTTCTTGACATAGTCTACTAAGTTGGTAGTCTTAGCCAGTTTAGTAGGTGATAGACAAACCGCCATGCGACTTTCTCAAAGAGGACTGTACGCCTTGCAGGCACTCACGGTGCTCGCGCAGCATCCTGTGGGCGTGGTCAAGATCAAGGACATCGCAGCGGAAGAACAGTTGCCGGAGAAATTTCTGGAAGCGATTCTTCTGGACCTCAAGCGTGCCCGCATTGTGGTCAGCCTCCGTGGCGCTCATGGCGGCTACCAGCTGAAGCGGTCTGCGAAAAAAATCTCGTTGGGTGAAGTTCTTCGCAGGATTGATGGCCCTCTGGCACCGTTTGAAGACGCCGAGTCCTTGCGCCGACGAGTGAGCACCGACCCAAAGCACCGTCCTCTATTTCGCGTTTTGCTGGAGGTACGGAACGCTACCGCGCAGATATTGGACCATACCTCCCTCGCCGATTTGTGTTGTCGTAGCCGCAATTAGCATCCCGTCGCAGTAAACCCGCTGGCAAGTAACGAACACTCTCATTTTGGCGTGAGGCCAAAAGATCCTAGGAGATCTCAATGTCGAACCATTTAAGGCTGAAATCGAAACGAATTTTAATTACGGCGGTTCTGGGTCTGGGACTGGCAGGATCAGCGACGATCGCCCTTGCTCGCAGCGGGGATACATCGTCGGCCGATGCCGCTGTGACAGGCTCGAACTCGGCCGCAAACGCAAACGATGCGGCCAAGACGGGTGCGCCCGCTGCTGCAGTTGATCCCAGCTCGCCGGTTGCCCTCGAGTTGAAGGAGTTGAAGGAAGCAGTCGACCTCCAGGCAAAGCAGTTCGCCGAGCACAGCCAGCAACTGGATGCCGAGCGCGCGGCTTTGAAGGACGAACTGGCTCGCATCGCGGGCCTGGAAGCCAAGCTTGGCATCTCTCCGGACGCCGATCCATCCGCGGCGCCCCCCGGCGCCGATGCGGTTGTTTCCACCGCGTCTTCGGCGCAGGCGGTCCAGGCTCAGGTGCCTCAGGATTGGTCCACGCGCGTCGGCAACATCGAAGACAGGCTGAAGGATTTTGGGCCTTTTGCGTTCAGTGGCGACCTTCGCTTGCGCGACGAGCCGTTCTTCGGGGGGCCGTCCAACGAGTCCCTGGACCAGAATCGAGAAAGGTTTCGTCTGCGGTTCAACGTCAATGCGAAACTCAATGAAGATTTTGCCGGAGGTTTTTCACTCGCATCCGGAGACATCAACGATCCCACCAGTACCAATCAAACCGTGGGTGACTTCTATACACGCAAGGCGATCGCGATCGACAAGGCTTTCGTGGATTACACGCCCCACCAATTCAGCTCTTTGACGCTGATTGGCGGAAAATTTGCCTATCCCTGGTACAACACGGAACTCACCTGGGACAAGGACCTCAATCCGGAAGGGGTTGCGGAAACTCTGGCCTTCAATCTGAACTCGACGCCCCTGCTGAAAAAAATCGCGTTTGTGGGTTTTGAACTGCCCTTCACGCAGGTCGCCGGAGTGTCCCTGACCGATCAGAGCCTCAAGTCGAGCGTCGTATACGGCGGACAGATACAGACGCAGTGGCAGTTGGCGTCTTGGCTGAAGTTCGGAGCCTATACAGGCTTTTACAACTACCACAATGCCGACCCCATCGCGCTCGCGCTGGCGAAGGCGAGTGCGAAGAACCCGCAGACGCCGCTTACCGGGCTGCTGCCGCTTGGAACCGGCAACACGGTTCAAAACTCGATCATTACGACGACGGCCACGAACGAGGTGACGGTCGGCGGGACGTCCTACCCGACCGGTGTGACCACGGTCACCAACGCTCAGTTTGCGTCGAAGTTCGGGCTGTTCGATTCGATCGCGCGATTTGACGTCAAGACAGCGTCGGACAAGTGGCCGATCGCCTTCATCGGTGACTACGTGCAAAACACCGAGGCCTGCGCGAATGAAGACAACATTCTCGCAGCACCGGCAAATACAGCGACGATTCACTACTCGCAGTCAACCAACTTCCCTTGCAATTCTCGACAGCGCCGCGGGTACTGGGGAGAAGCACAGGTCGGACGAGGACTGAAGAAGGGCGACTGGCAGTTTGACTACACCAGGATGTTTATCGAGCGCGAGGCGGTTCTGTCCAATTTCGATTACAGCGATATCCGCCAGGGAAGCAACGTGACCGAGCATCGTGCCCAGGTGATTTATGAGGTCGAGTCCAACGTTCAGCTCTCCTTCACGGGGCTGTTCGGACGGCCGCTCAATTTCGACAGCACGACTCCGCCGCAGGATTTCCTGAAGCGGCTCCAGTTTGACGTGGTCTACACGTTTTAGGAGAAGAATGGTGAAATCACAAAACTCGAACCTGAAGCGACTTCAGATTCTGGGCGTCGCGCTTGTAACGCTCGGATTCGTCCTGGGCCTGGGCGTTCACGTGCACGCCCAGCCTCCAGGGCCCGTCACGCTTCTGAACGTGTCCTACGATCCGACTCGTGAACTCTATCAGGACTACAACGCGGCCTTCGCAAAGTATTGGAAGGCCAAAACGGGACAGGACGTCAGCATACAGCAATCGCACGGCGGTTCCGGGGCGCAAGCTCGCTCCGTAATCGACGGGCTGCAGGCTGACGTTGTGACTCTCGCATTGGCTTACGACATCGACGCCATCTCGGAAAAGGCCAAGCTGTTGCCTGCCAACTGGCAATCGCGGCTGCCCAACAACAGCACACCCTACACTTCCACGATCGTTTTTCTCGTGAGGAAGGGCAACCCCAAAAACATCAAGGACTGGGACGATATCGTGAGGCCGGGCGTCTCGGTGATCACGCCGAATCCCAAGACCTCTGGGGGCGCGCGCTGGGCATACCTGGCGGCATGGGGCTACGCATACCTCAAGGCAGGGAACAGTGACGCAGCAGCGAGGGATTTCGTGACGAAAGTGTATAAGAATGTCCCGGTTCTGGACTCCGGAGCGCGTGGTGCCACAACCACGTTTGTAGAAAGAGGCATCGGTGACGTCCTGCTCGCTTGGGAAAATGAAGCCCTTCTTTCGGTCAAGGAGCTGGGCCCGGACAAGGTTCAGGTCGTCGTTCCGTCCGTGAGCATACTGGCGGAGCCGCCTGTATCGGTGGTGGACCAGGTCGTGGACAAAAAAGGCACTCGAGCCGTTGCCGAGGCCTACCTCCAATATCTCTACACCGCTGAGGGACAGGAGATCGCTGCCAGGAATTTCTACAGGCCCAGACTGGAATCAGTGGCGAGGAAGTACGCTGCTACGTTCCCCAAGGTGAAACTGTTCACGCTGGCCGATATCGTTGGCGACTGGCACAAGACGCAGACCGTTCATTTTTCCGACGGCGGCGTCTTCGATCAGATTTACCAGCCGAATCAATAAAGGCGGCAGACTGCGGATTTCGACCGTGGGAGAAGCGGTGATCAATCGATGAGTGTTGTTTTCAAACAACGGAGCATTCTGCCGGGATTCGGGCTCTCGCTGGGCTTTACCGTTTTCTATGTGTGCCTGATTGTTCTGATTCCACTTTCCGCCACCTTCCTGAAAGCTTCCACGTTGACCTGGCATCAGTTCTGGCATGTGGTGCTCTCGCCTCGGGCGATAGCCTCCTATCGCCTGAGTTTCGGAGCATCGCTCATCGGAGCACTCATCAACTTGGTGTTTGGGGTTCTGGTGGCCTGGGTACTCGTGCGTTACGATTTTCCCGGGAAGCGGCTGTTCGACTCTGTGATCGATCTGCCGTTCGCCCTGCCAACGGCCGTCGCGGGCATAGCGCTCACAACCATCTACTCCCCGAACGGATGGGTTGGCCGCCCACTGTTGGCGCTGGGGATCCACGCGGCCTACAACCCGCTGGGCGTGGCTATTGCGCTCACCTTTATAGGATTGCCGTTCGTCGTGCGAACCGTGCAGCCCGTGTTGGAGGACTTGGACAAGGAGCTCGAGGAGGCGGCTGCGAGCCTCGGCGCACGGCGCTGGCAGACTTTCACGCGTGTTCTGGTGCCGACGATTCTCCCCGCGGCGCTCACTGGATTCGCGATGGCTTTCGCTCGCGCCGTGGGCGAATACGGCTCGGTAATTTTCATTGCCGGCAATATGCCGATGCGGACCGAAATCACGCCGCTGCTGATCATCACCAAATTACAAGAGTACGACTATGCGGGCGCGACGGCGATTGCCGTGGCCATGCTCGTCGTCTCGTTTGCCTTGCTGCTGCCGATCAATATTCTGCAGCGATGGAGCAGCGGCCGCCTCGCGAGTGAGTCGCCAACTGACACGCCTTCCGACGTAGGTCTCAAGCCAGTCTACCTACCAAGGGAGAGTCCGCAACGCAGCTGACTTGAACCTATGGCCGCATCCACACAATGGCAGGTGCAAGCGCAGGCAGCGCCGCGAAGAGGCGCCGGGGGGCTGGCCATCTCCGAACCCGCGCTCGTGCGGTGGGTGCTGGTCGGTATCGCGGTTGTATTTCTCGGCATGTTTCTGGTGTTGCCGCTGGTGGTCGTCTTTGCCACGGCCTTTCAGAAGGGAATCGGCTTTTATTTCCGGGCCTTTGAAGATCCGGACACCCTTGCAGCCATTCGCCTGACCCTACTTGCTGCGGCAATCGCAGTACCGCTGAATGTGGCCTTCGGGATCGCCGCAGCATGGGTGATCGGAAAATTCGATTTCCTGGGAAAGAGCCTGCTGATCACGCTGATCGATCTGCCGTTTTCTGTGTCTCCGGTTGTCGCCGGACTGACATTCGTGCTGCTTTTCGGATTGCAAGGTCTGGTGGGTCCCTGGCTGATCGCCCATGGCGTTCGAGTCATATTCGCAGTACCTGGCATCGTGCTGGCTACGATTTTCGTCACGTTTCCGTTCGTCGCGCGTGAATTGCTGCCGATGATCCAGTCGCAGGGAAACGATGAGGAGGAGGCGGCCCTAACCCTCGGCGCGAGCGGCTGGCAGACGTTCACCAGGGTGACGCTGCCGAACGTGAAATGGGCGCTGATCTACGGCGTGATCCTTTGTAATGCTCGCGCAATGGGCGAATTCGGGGCCGTGTCCGTAGTCTCGGGCCATATTCGCGGCCTTACCAACACGATGCCGCTGCATATCGAGATTCTCTACAACGACTATCAATTCGTCGCTGCTTTCGCGGTTGCATCACTGCTGGCGCTGCTGGCATTGACGACTCTGCTGGTCAAGAGTCTGGTTGAATGGAAAGCCGCGCAGCAATTCGCTGCTCAGTCGGCGAGCGACACGGAGCGGATCCAATGAGTATCAGCGTGAGGGGCATTCGGAAGGACTTCGGGAATTTCGAAGCGCTAAAGGATGTCGACCTGGAAATCCCGGACGGCCAGCTGGTCGCTCTGCTCGGGCCGTCCGGCTCAGGCAAAACGACGCTCCTGCGGATCATCGCCGGACTGGAATTTGCCGATTGCGGAACCGTGCAGTTCGATGGCACGGACATCTCGGATCAGACCGCGGGCGAGCGGCACGTGGGTTTCGTCTTTCAGCATTACGCCTTGTTTCGGCACATGACCGTGTTTGAAAACATCGCGTTCGGCCTCCGCGTCAGGCCCCGGCGTTTGCGGCCTTCGGAAAACCAGATCCGCGCAAGAGTGCAAGAACTGCTCGCGTTGATACAGCTCCAGAACCAGGCCCAGCGCTATCCTTCTCAGCTTTCCGGAGGACAGCGCCAGCGTGTCGCCTTGGCCCGGGCACTCGCCGTCGAACCTGGTGTGCTCCTACTTGATGAGCCGTTCGGATCACTGGACGCAAAGGTGCGACAGGAATTGCGCCGCTGGCTCCGGCAGCTGCACGATGAAGTTCACATTACCAGCGTGTTTGTCACCCACGATCAGGAGGAAGCTCTTGAAGTGGCTGATTTGGTCGCCGTGATGAACCAGGGCCGCATCGAGCAGATCGGAAGTCCCGAGGATGTCTACAACCATCCCGCCACACCCTTCGTTTACAATTTTCTCGGCAACGTGAATCTGTTTCATGGGCGCGTCGACGACGGGAAAGCCTACATTCAGGAAACGGACACAGGGAATCTCGCATTTGTCCGTCCGCATCTGCTGGAAATCACGCGACAGCCCAATGGCGCGAGCCATTTCCGCGCCACAACCACGCACATCAACTCTGCCGGGCCAGTTGTCAAGGTGGACGCAGTGACCGAATGGGGCGCGCCGGTTCACGTCGAGATGTCCCAGGAACGGTTTCACGCCCTGCAATTGGCGAAGAACGAACTCGTCTTTGTCACCCCGAAGGACATCGCGGTATTTCAGAAACGCTAGATCACCCGAAGTATTCGGCTGCAATCGAGCTGAAGTCGGTGCGCATCGCGCTGCACAGGCGAACTCAGGAAGCTGAAAATGGATATGGTGAAGTTGATGCCAGGACCTGAACCGAGGAACTGCCGTTCGGTCGTGTTCGACTGAGCGCTATCCGCTGCGGAATCGTTGGAAGGAGGTCGACCAGGGGGAGCCCGACAGGCGCTCCCCCCGAGCCGATTGACTCTCTACGGTATGTAATAACGGAAGGAAGTGAAGACCATGTTCTCATCTGAGTGAGGTTGGCCGCTCGTTCCCTCGCCGGTGGTTGCTCCGACACCCTTCCAGGTGTTGCGGATGTAGTTGGAATACTGCATGCCGTACTGGATCGTGCCCTTCGGGCCCTTATAGAAGCGATACCAGAATCCAATCGTGCCCTCGAGCAAGTTCCGCGTGTCGCCGGTGCAGTTCGCCAGTGCTCCGGGAATGAAACCCGTCGCGCCTGCGACACCGGTGGGTGTACCGAGGTTATTGCCCGTGCCAGGAGCGGCGATTGGCAGAGTCTCGGTCCAGCATCCGGAGTTGTTAAGCAGAGCGTATCCGTAGCCTTCGTTCGGCCCTGCCGTGCCACTCTTGACGAAAGCGGTACGTTCCTCAAATTCACCGCCCAAGTTGAGATTCACGTCCAGTTTCGGCGTCAGGTGAAACTGCAGCGTGCCCAGTCCCTGGAAATTGTGGATGGGTGCGAGTTCGCCGTCCGGACGAACCGTTGCATCCGACAATCCGCCTGAACCGTAGCGGCCGATGCCGTCTCCGCCGAAGAAGTGGACGCCGAGGTCAACATGCTTGGCAAAAAGACCCCAGCGCGCGTTGGCGCCAACTCCACCGCCTTGCCGATTGTCGTTGAACGCACCCGCAGCCGACGTGATCGACGTGCAACCTGCTGGCGCTGTCGTGCCGGACAGGGGAACGCACGGGAATACGCGGTCACGGAAATCGCTCAGGACACCGAAGATTTCGTAGTGGCCAAAGCCTGGCTCAAATACTGCCTTGACGATGAAATCCGGGGAGGGGTTGTAGGGGTAATTGCCGATCGGATTGAACAGGCCGCCGGTTGCCCCAAAACCGCCGAGAAGGAAGTTGTTGTTTGTGACGGTGTTGACTGTGACAGTGCAAGGCGGCGTCGCGCAAGCGGTCGTGGGCTCGGTGATGACCGTTCCACCTGAAACCGCCGTTGGGTTGCCGTGGACCGTAATCGTGGCTTGTGGTTCTTCAATCGAGAACCCCAGCCAAACCTTATCGCCGAAGTCCTTGGTAAAGCGGATACCTTCCTGGCGCGCCCAGCTGAAGCCGACGTGATACTGCGCGTCGATTGTCTGAGGCAACGCTTCGGTGCGGTTATCCATGCCGTGGAGGGTTTCCGTGAGCAAGCTCCACTGCTGGCCCCCTGTCACCGTGATTCCATTGGTGAACGCGGCCTGGGCCCAGAACTGTCTCTGACGCATCGTGTAGCTGTTGCTTTGGTTTGGGTTCGAGGTGACGCCGGCAGATAGGAAGTCCATTTCGTAATATCCGCCGATCTTCACCGTATCGAGCTTTCCCTCAGCCAACATGGAGATACGCGATTGACGGCCGCTGGCTTGGAATTCCGACATGTGCGCGTTTGAGGACCCGTCAAAAGGAGCATTGTTGAAAGGTGTGTTTACGTCGGACGCAAGACCCTTCTGGCGCCACACGGTTTCTGCCGCGAAGAAGCCACCAGGAGTCAGGGTGATCCCCTTGAATTGGATCGAGGTCGGGGGGCCCGCTGTATCCTGGCTCGAACCCGCGTTTGCCACGCCGCCGCTTACCGCCACGCCGGCTACGGGCCCGACCGGTGCAGGAGTTTCAGCGGCCGGCGTCGCCACGATATTTTCGTGGGCCGCACTCGAAGCATTGAGCTGCTCTTCGAGCATCTGCATCTTCTGCTGCTGTAGCTGAAGCTGCTTCGCTTGCGCTTCGAGAAGGTCGCGAAGCTGCTGCAGCTCAGCCGCTACCTCGCTGCTCGAGGGGTCGGGCTTTGCGGCCGCGTCCGTTTTCGCGACTGCCGCAGGCGCACCAGCGGGTTGAGCGGCAGCTGTAGCGCTTGAATCGGTCGCCGCACTGTCGTTGGTCCCTGGCGCAGCCGTTCCCGCCAGCGTCGGCGAGACGACCAGGCCGAGGGCCACGATACACGTTGCAAGTACTCGCATTCATTCCTCCTTAGTATTTAGATCGAATCCGTACAGACCGACATTCGAGAGATTTAAGAAATCACCGCCCAAAACCTTGGCATTTCAAAGCTAGAGCCGCTCAAGATCTGCAAGCACATTCTCCTGAGACAAATCCGACCCGGATTTCGGTTCGATGGGAACCGAATCAGACCGCCTAGATTCACTTCGTTCACACAGGGTGCAGTGCGACCACACTCGAGACTCGAACCACAAGGCGCCCGAACCTTAACCACCCCGCTTGAATCTCCCGTGAGAGGAACATGAATAATGTGTTACTAACGGGTGGCTCTAGTACCGGGTCACCCTCGTGCGTGTGCGTTTGAACAGGAGGACCGTCGGGGCCAGGGGATTTTGAGGGTCTTGGGACAACAGGACACTTCATGCTTGAGACAACGGGGGGCAACAGTGACGAATAGCACTTCATAGTGGCACGGTCGGATTCAAGGGGCTCTACCAGTGGCTGCCTGCATTGTTTTGGGTCCTTTTGACCCTCGGGCGCTTTCCGGCGTATGCTCCCGGCACCCACTCAGGCATCATTAAATGATCACTTTCAATCGAGGGCGGAAAACATGAGCGAAGACGACAGGAAGGCGGCTTTTACGAGGCGAGGTTTCTTGGGGATTGGTGGTGCGGTGGTCGGTGCAGCCGCGATGCTCTCAACCTCCGAGGCTGCGGCGCAAGGGCGAACTGGAGCCCAGTCTCCGGCTGACCGAAGTACCAGCGACCCAGGTCCCGCAAACGCCGCGCTCGACGCCCAGAATCCAGACTCGATTCTTCCGCCGAGCTCAGATGCAGGCGGCGTGCAGACGTTCAAGTATCCGTTCTCGCTGGCTCATAAGCGGGTTCATTCCGGTGGCTGGTCCCGCGAGGTAACCGTTCGCGAACTCGCGGTCTCGACGACGATCGCGGGCGTGGATATGAGGCTGACCGCGGGCGGCGTCCGAGAACTGCACTGGCACGCGGCCGGCGAGTGGGCCATGATGTTGTACGGGAACGCGCGGATCACCGCGATCGACGCAGACGGCCGCAGCTTCGTGGCTGACGTAAAACAAGGCGATCTTTGGTATTTCCCCACGGGAATTCCCCATTCAATTCAAGGTCTGAATCCGGACGGGGCTGAATTCCTGCTTGTCTTTGACGACGGCAACTTTTCCGAGTATGCGACCGTGCTTCTCACGGACTGGATGGCACACACGCCCCGCGACGTACTCGCGAAAAATTTCGGCGTAAGCGAACAAGCCCTGGAAAAGATGCCCAAGCAAGAACTGTTCATCTTCCAGACAGAGGTTCCGGGTCCGCTCGCCCAGGATCAGCGAGTCGCAGCGGGCGCGCTTGGTCCGTCGCCGCATGATTTTGCGTTCCGCACCTTGGAACAACCGGTCACCAAGGGAATGAAAGGGGGAGAGGTGCGCATCGTGGATTCGAGCAACTTCAAAGTCTCCACTACGATCGCGGCCGCCATCGTCACGGTTCATCCGGGAGGAATTCGCGAACTGCACTGGCATCCCAATGCTGATGAGTGGCAGTACTTCATCAGCGGTCAGGGTCGCATGACGGTATTTGCGACTGGGGGACGCGCCCGCACGATGGATTTTCAAGCCGGAGACGTCGGCTACGTTCAAAAGACGCTGCCCCATTACGTCGAGAATACCGGCAACACCGATCTGAAGTTTCTTGAGATGTTCCGGAGCAGCTATTACCAGGATCTTGCGCTCTCGGAATGGCTCACGCATACGCCGCCGGAGCTTGTCGCAGCACACCTCAATCTTGACAAGGCCACCCTTGAGGCAATTCCGAAAGACGAAGTCGTGATCCTGCCTCGCTAGACCGTTCGCTGCGAGGTTTGAGATATGGGAGCGAGATCCCAGGGACCTGAGGAGATGACTTGCCAACCAAGCGAAAATAAAAGAGGTAGACCGCTCGTAAGGACCTCTACCTCTTGGACCGGCCGCCTGGCTCGTTTTTGCTCGGGTTCTCGAATCGATATCCTACCCACGGATCGGTCAGGATGTAGCGCGGCTTGCGCGCATCGGGCTCGATCTTCTTGCGCAGTTGGTTGACCAGGACGCGAAGAGATTCCATCTCTTCTCCGTAGTCCGGGCCCCATACCGTTTGGAGCAACCAGCGATGCGTCAGAGTTTTCCCCTCGTTGGTAACGAGTTGGCGCAGAAGCTCAAACTCCTTCGGGGTCAGGTGAACTGTACGGCCCTTCGCGGCGACGGTACGCCTCTCGAAATCAACTCGCAAGTTGGGAGATACAAAAAGCGGCAGAGACTCCGATCCGGCGCGGCGTAAATTCGCGCGTACGCGGGCGGTGAGCTCCTCGGCGCCGAAGGGCTTCACGATATAGTCATCGGCACCCGCATCGAACGCTTGCACCTTGTCGCGTTCGCTGCTCCGCACAGTTAGCATAATGACGGGGATATCGGTGGTGCGTCGGATCTCGCGGCACGTCTCGAACCCGGAAATGCCGGGCAAGTTCACATCCAGAAGAATGAGCTCCACGCGTTCCTTGCGAATCAAGTCAAGCGCTTCCTCGCCAGTACGCACATCGATGACTACGAAGCCGTGTGGGATCAAGATTGCACGCAAAGCGCGGCGGATTTGCGGACTGTCATCCACGATCAGAACTGGTTCGGCACTCATGACCGCACCGGAGGGCCGCATTGTCGAGGTAGACTGAGGGAGTCTCGCAACCAGCATCGCTTCTCACTCTTCATCGCAAACTCATGGTCCTGCCCTAGCGTCTGAAGTAGCGATTCAATTTTTCACAGGTCGCTTGGCCGACTTTTTCTGCACAGGCTCAAACCGATAGCCAAATTGATGCTCGGTGTGAATGTAGCGGGTACGGTCGGGTTCCTTCTCGATCTTTCTGCGCAACTGATTGATTGTCACCCTGAGGCGTTGAACCTCATTCGTATACTTCGGTCCCCATAGGGATTGGAGCAAAGTTTGATGTGAAACTGGCTTTCCTTCGTGCAGCATGAGATATCGCAGGAGTTCAAATTCGCTCGGCGTGAGATGCACCTGATCGGAGTCAACGACCACTCTGCGGCGCTCGAAATCGACTTTCAGGCCACCAGATTCAAACACGGCAATCGATTCGGAACCGGACGTTCTCCTTCGCAGCGCGTGGATGCGCGATAGAAGCTCCTGGATGCCGAATGGCTTCACCAGATAGTCATCGGCGCCTGCGTCGAACGCCTGCACTTTATCCTCTTGCGTGCGAAGAACGCTGATGACCAGAATCGGAACATCGAAGATCGCGCGGATTCTCCGGCAGGCTTCCAGCCCGCCAATGCCTGGCATCTTCAGGTCCAGCAAAACGATATCGACCGCGCCACCAGCTTGAACCTCCTCGAGCGCCTCCTCGCCAGTGCGGGCCTCCACCACGACGTATCCCGCGCTCGCCAGAGTGGTGCGCAGCGCACGGCGAACTTGCGGGTCATCGTCCACCAACAGAACCTTTGCGGGAGTCGTCGCTACGGTTTTCACCAGAGGCTGTGTGTGCGAGGTCTCAATCAAGTCTGACATCCCCTTTATAGCGAACGCGGATGCGCCGAGCGCGACGACGAGAGTGTCACACGGAGGAGATAAGAGAACTGTTAACCATTCCTAAGGATTACGTAAGCGACGGCACATTAGGAACTCATTCGTTTCGCGTAAGCGAATCAGTGCTGCACGTCAATTCACCCAATCACTTCATTGAGTTTGACCCGAAGCGCGACTGACTTTACCGTGTGCCTCACTTTGTTTGGCACATCTCCAGATGTACGCATGTGAGGAATACGAGCGTGCGAGGCCAGCGCTGCGACGCAAACATGGGAACAAGAAACTTGAACGACGCCACCGTGCGGCCTTTGGTCGATTCTGGGTTCACTGGAACCCATCGAACCGTCTTACCCGAGACGGCCGCTCCCGTTCCTTACGAAAGCCTTACCGAGCCCTTATGCATTCCGTAGGTGCTAGGCGTAGTTATAGCCGAGATTAATCGAGATTCACGGCAGAGTTGCGTAGAACTCGGACGGGTTCGTGAGACCTTGCGGAAACAGACGTGACGAGTTAACGACAATCCAGGGAGGACGATCTTGAAAAGAACCAGTTGCCATCTTCAACCAGAAAGGGATCGAGGCGTGAAAACCATGAAAACCCCGCTATGCAGGACCGCCGAGCGAGTGGTTTTTTCCTTTGCGATGATCCTGAGCTTCGCATTCTCTCAGGTCCCGCGCTGTTCCGCGCAAGTCCAAACTCAGCTTCCTGCCCGGGCGGACCTTGCCAGCGTGAACAACCCTGCCCAGCCGTCTGCTGCCGGGCCTGCAAATGCCGCGACTAACACGGCGACCGGTAGCGCCGCCGCGGCAAACAACACTGGCTCCGACAAACCAGCAACCACTTCGGAGTCCGAGGTGTCGGCCGCGATCATGAAAGAGCTCGAGTCCATGGAAAAGCGCATTGAGGAACTCGAAGCCGCATTGAAGGCCCGGGACGCAGCAGCAGGGGCGCCGCCTCCAGATCAACCGTCGACCATTCCTGCCATTCCGGGCACTCCGGACGCTTCGGGCAATGCGGTTCCCGTCTCATCCGGCGGCGTGCCGATAGCGATTTCCTCAGCGGCGTCCCCAATAGCCGCAGCCGCCATTCCAACGGCGCAAGAAACTGCGCCTGCGGCCGCGCCCCCCGTGCCGACCTTTGTGCCTCAAAAGCAGACTGCGTCAGATCCTTTTTCAAAGGATGACTGGACATGGCTGAACGGCACGCCGCGCAATCATGATACGCCGCTTGCGACGAAGTACTTCACGCCCGAGGTGCGGTTCGATACCAACTACATGGAAGACTACAACCAGCCGAAGGACCACACCATGGGTGGGTCCACGGAGAGCTTCCGGAACGGCGAAGTGCAGCTCGAGCAATTGAGTTTCGGCGGCGACATCCACATAGACAACGTAAGAGGCAGGGTCCTTACCATGTTCGGTTTGTTTGCGACGACCACGCCACGCAATGATGGCAGCGCTGGCGTCGGTCAGTGGAACCTCAACGACGCCTACAAGTACTTCTCGGAGGCGTGGGGCGGATACCACTTCAACGTGAACCACGGGCTGAATATTGACGCGGGAATATTTGTTTCCTACATCGGCCTGTTCAGCTACTACAACTTTGACAACTGGACCTATCAGCCTTCGTTCGTCTCTTCCAACACGCCCTGGTTCTTCAACGGCGTACGGGTTCAGTGGTTCCCCACCGAGAAACTTAAGATTGAGCCTTGGTTCATCAACGGGTGGCAATCGTACGCCAAATACAATGGCCACCCGGGTTTGGGAGGCCAGATTCTGTGGCGTCCGAAGCCGTGGGTTTCGATGGTCTTCAACAACTACGGCATGGGCACCGATACGCTCGGTAACCCAGGACGTTCACGCATCCATACCGACAACAGCATTGAAGTTAAGTACTACGATCATCCGGACAGCACCATCGACAGAATGGCGTTTTCCCTGACCGGTGATCTGGGATGCGAATACGGCGGTTCCGCGCCGGGCAACATCGTAAGTTGCCACAACAACAGCAACGGCCACCCCAAGCAATCCTTTGCGGGCTGGATGCTTTACGACCGCATGTGGTTCCACAGGGATCTGTTCGGTCTGACGCTTGGCGGCGGCGTCCTCGATAATCCAGGCCGCTACTTGACATTGCTTCAGCCAATCAATGGTGCGAGTGCCGTCTCCGGAACGCCATACTCCGCGGCGTACCCCGGGAGCGTGTTCAAGGGCTGGGATTCCACAGTCACCGCTGACTGGATGCCCAGCCAGTTTATTACCTTCCGTCTTGAGGCCGGATACCGCTACTCAACGACACCGTACTGGTCCGGTCGACAGGGAATCACTCCTCCTGGCGGCAACGTCGGTCCGGTGGCTAACAACGGTAGCGTGGGCACAGGAGCAAGCTACATCTGCACGAACGGTACAACTTCAGCAACTTTGAATGTGACGCCGTCGTCACAGGGTCTTTACCAGGGCTTTGGGCCCACCGCGGGATTCGACATCCCGGCGACTCTTTCGGCCGATTGCGCTGCGCAATACAATCCCGCAGGAAACGGGACTTGGTCGCTCTGGCAGCCCGACCTTCGCAAGAGCCAGTGGGTCAACACCATCGCGATCATGGTGAAGTGGTAGTACTCCAATGAAACAGGCGATCAAGAACGCCGAGAGCTGCGCCGGAGATAGGGTCTCCGGCGCGGCCTTCGGTTTTTTCGACCGGTCGCGCATCACACTGTTTAAATCCGCGAACTTTATAAATGTCTTACGCGTTGCTTACTCATTCCGAAGATGCTGCTTGGTTTAATTGATCAGCAGATGATCTCAATCGTAGCCAGAACCGGCGACCGGCAGTTGAAGGAAGGTTCCAGGTGATGAAAGCCGCACTGAAGATGCTGTTCGCGCTGGCCTTGATCGCGATGGCGTCTGCGCCGCGCCTGTCGGGCGCTCCGGCGATGAACGGCGCAGCCGTCCAGGTCTTGGCGTGCAGTGTTTCAAGCGATCCTTCGCCGGCTGACTTCTCGGTTCCTGCGGGGGCGATTCCGCTCGGCCTCGCAATGGCGGACTTCACCGGCGACAGCCACCCGGATCTCGCGACCCTCGAGCTGGACCGGCTCGATTCCTCTCGCGCGTATTACGTCATCGAGATTCGTCTTACCGAAGGGGGCCGCCAGTCATTAAGGCTCACTGCTCCTGCGCGAAGTCTTGTACTCACGCCGATGGACGTCAGGGGGGACGGCATACTCGACCTGGTTGTGCACAGCGTGGGTTCAAGAGTTCCCGTCGCTGTTTTTGTCAACGACGGCTGCGGTCACTTTTCTGCCAATAAGTCGGCTCGCTATGCGACCGCGATTCATGAAATTCCCGGTGGGGCGCCCGATTTCTGCGCAAGTCATTTGAGTTTTGAATCCGCCGCCTTAGTGCGTGGTCCGCACGCCGCAGAATTTCAAGGCCAACCGCGATGTTTCCTGCAGGAAATCAACGGTCCTCATTTCTCCGGATACGAGGGAGCACCGGCTGAACTGTTTTTACCGCTCGGTACCAACCGGGCCCCGCCAGCGATCGAATAGACAATCATTCGGACAGCAAACAGCAATTGTACGGACGGCAGGCATTGGCCCGAACGCTAGGGGTGTATTCGGTGACGTTCGGAAACAGACTTGTTCCCGATCGGGAGGAGAGATGCGCAGCAACAGAATTGACAGGCTCTTGCTTCTACCCATTTTGGCGGTCGCCGCGGCGGCTTCACTATTCGGCGGTTGCGGGACAAAAGACAATGTAGCGGCGGAGGCTCCTCCTCCCGCGACGGTCGTCTCCGGACTGGACGTCTCGCACTTCGGAGTGGATCATCCGGAACGATATCCCGTGGCGACGGCTGCGCAGTACGAAGCCCCGTCAAAGTTGGTCGTGAACGGAGCGGTGTACCCCGACGTCGCCCGCACGGTTCCGGTCGTCACGCTGGCCTCCGGTCGTGTCGTCGACATCCGGGCCCGGCTGGGCGATACGGTCAAGAAGGACCAACTCCTGTTGCGCATTCGAAGCGACGACGTGTCAGGCGGTTACGACGCGTATCGCAAGGCGGTTGCTGACGAGCTTTTCGCGCACAAGGCGCTCGACCGCGCGAAGCTACTGCTCGAGCACGGCGCCATCGCTGTCCAGGATTTGGAAGCCGCACAGGATAACGAGGACGACGCCAAGACCACGCTCGACACTGCCACCGAGCATCTCAAATTGCTCGGAGACGACCCTGAACATCCCAATGGAATTGTCGATATAACGTCGCCGATCTCCGGCCAGATCACTGACCAGGAAGTAGTCAACGGCAGCACCATTCAGAGTTATTCCGCCAATCCGTTCACGATTTCCGATTTGTCCTACGTGTGGATCGTCTGCGATGTGTATGAGAACGACATTCCGACAATCGGGATGGGTCAGCCTGCCGAAGTGCGCCTGACTGCCTTTCCGGACAAGGTGCTGAAAGGCAATGTCAGCAACATCGGAGCGCTGCTGGATTCAACCATTCGGACCGCCAAGGTTCGCATCGAGGTCCCCAATCCCGGGATGACGATGCGCATCGGAATGTTCGCAACGGCCACATTTTACGGTCTGAAGAAGCAAACGTTCACGTCGGTGCCTGCCACAGCGATCATTCACCTGCATGATCGCGATTGGGTCTACATGCCGGCGCCCAACGATATGTTCCAGCGCGTCGAAGTCACCGCCGGAGACCAGCTACCGAACCATATGCAGGAGGTCCTGACAGGTCTTCAGCCGGGACAGAAAGTTGTGACCAACGCGCTGTCGCTTCAAACGGCGATCGACAATGAGTAAGGAGCGAACCGCACCCTTGAATTAGGGCAACCAACCATGATCCGAGCTCTCGTTGATTTTGCTCTGAACAACAAGTTCGTCGTGTTGGCAATCGGCATACTTTTGACGATTTGGGGCGCTTTCTCGTTCCATGCCTTGCCCGTCGAGGCTTATCCCGATATTGCAGACAACTACGTGACGATTATCACGCAGTGGCCTGGCCGGTCGGCAGAAGAAATGGAGCAGCTTGTTACCGTCCCGATCGAAATCCAAATGGCCGGCCTTCCGCATATGGCGACGATGCGCTCGGAGTCCATTTTCGGGCTCTCGTTGATGACCTTAATCTTCGACGACAGCTCCGTCAACGACTGGAACCGGCAAAAGGTCCTTGAAAGGCTCACGCTTGTCACCATGCCACAGGGCGTCCAGCCGCAAATCGGCACGGACTGGAGCCTGACCGGCCAGATTTATTGGTACACGATACGAAGCACAAATCCGCAATACGACTTGATGGACATGAGGAGCATTGAGGACTGGGTGCTTCTGAAACAGTTCAAGTCGGTAACGGATGTCGTGGACGTAAGCGATTTCGGCGGCACGGCACGCGAGTATCAGGTCCGCGTCGACCCCAACAAGCTGGTCTCTTATGGCTTGAGTATCGGCCAGGTTGAACAGCAGTTATCCATCAACAATATGAATGCCGGCGGTAGCTTCATCGAAGACGGAATGCAACAGGTCAACGTCCGCGAGGTTGGACTTTATCGCAGCAGTCAGGACATCGATCAGACCGTTCTGACGAACAAGGCCGGTACGCCGATTCGCATAAAAGACATAGCTGTGACTCAGTGGGGCCCGCGAATTCGACTGGGACACATGGCTCGGGCAACGCATCGCCCCGATGGCGTCATCGTCGATGAACCCGACGTCATTCAGGGCGTCGTGCTGATGCTCAAGGGAGCACAGGAAGGGCCGACACTCGACGCGATCCACAAAAAGGTCGACGAGCTGAATAACAGGATCTTACCGGAAGGCGTGAAGGTCGTCCCGATGCTCGATCGTAGCGACTTATTGCGCTACACGCTGCACACCGTGATGGAAAACCTAGGCGAAGGAATGATCCTGGTGACGATCATCCTTCTGCTTTTCCTAGGCAATGTCCGTGCCGCGATCATCGTGGCGATGACCATTCCGTTTTCTCTCCTGTTCGCCTCCATTTGCCTTGACTTGCGTCACATCCCGGCAAACCTCCTTTCATTGGGGGCGCTGGATTTCGGAATGGTTGTGGACGGTGCCGTGGTCATGATTGAGAACATCGTCCGACACTTGAGTCACGCCCAGAATGGCGCGACACCGAAGAGTCCCGTCGATGCCATTCGCGAGGCCTGCCACGAGGTTCAGCGTCCGGTTTTCTACGCCATCCTGATCATCATCACTGCCTACATGCCCATATTTACGCTTCAACGGGTGGAAGGCCACCTCTTCAAGCCCATGGCCTGGACCGTAGCGTTCGCGTTGCTCGGTGCCATGACTTTCTCCATCCTGATCGCTCCAGTGTTGGCAAGTTTGCTTTTCCGCGGCCAAGTCAAGGAGTGGCGGAATCCGATACTGGCTTTCCTCACGGATCGATATCGCAGGTCGCTTCGCTGGGCAGTCGAGCATCGGGTCTTCACAGTGGGTGTCGGAGTCGCTTCCCTCGTCATTGCGATTTTTCTGACCTTCAGCGGGATCATCGGCGCGGAGTTTCTGCCGCATCTGGACGAAGGCGCCATCTGGGCGCGCGGAACGCTTTCCAACAGCGCCGGCTACACAGAGGGCACACGATTTACCGATCAATCGCGACTCATTTTCGCGTCGTTTCCGGAAGTTACCACGGTGGTGTCGCAGTCCGGAGCGCCCGACGACGGTACGGACACAGGAGGCTTCGGTGACACGGAATATTTCATTGACTTGAAGCCGAAGGACAAATGGCGCCCGGTTTTCCATAAAGACAAAGTCGAGCTGATTGCGGCCATGAACCGCGAAGTCTCAAAGCTGCCTGGCGTCTTCTGGAATTTCTCGCAGCCCATTGAAGATAACGTCGATGAGACCCTGACCGGCACGAAAGGCGGTCTCGCGGTGAAACTGTTCGGCCCCGACCTGGATGTCCTCGAAGCAAAGGCTGACGAAATGAAGGCCGTCATGGAAAAGATCCCTGGCGTCAAGGACCTCGGTGTTCAGCGTGACACAGGCCAGCCCAGTCTCAATTTCACCGTCGACCGCGCTGCATGTGCTCGCTGGGGCATCAATGTCGCAGACGTGCAGGATGCCATCCAGACCGCTGTGGGCGGCAACGCCGTCACTCAGGTCCTAAAGGGAGAGGAAGTCTACAACCTCGTGGTTCGCTATCAGGAGCCTTATCGTAGTACGCCGGAAGCGATTCAAAATATTCGTATACTCTCCCCTTCGGGCGAGCGCGTGGCCCTGTCCCAGGTGGCCAAGTTTGCGATCAAAGACGGCGCGTACGACATCTTCCGGGAAGCATACTCGCGCTACGTCGCCGTTCGCTTCGAGGTGAGGGACCGCGATCTTGGCACGACGGTTCGCGAGGCCATCGACAAGATCGGGAAACAGGTCCAGCTTCCGCGCGGGTACTACATCCAGTGGTCAGGTGAGTACGAAAGCGAGCAACGCGCCGAAGCACGGCTGCTCTTCATCGTTCCGTTTACCGTCCTACTGATATTCATCATTCTCTACACCATGTTCCGGTCGTTTAAATGGGCGCTCCTGATTCTGGCAAACGTTGCGATGGCCCGCGTCGGAGGCCTGGTGGCATTGCTCGTTACAGGGACGTATTTCAGTGTGTCGTCCGGCGTCGGCTTTCTTGCGCTCTTTGGCGTTTCGGTGCAGACCGGCGTGATCATGCTGGAATACATTAATCAATTGCGGGCGCGAGGATATACCCCCGCGGATGCCGCTGTCGAAGGGGCAATCCTGAGGCTCCGGCCAATCATGATGACGATGTTGGTGGCCACCTTCGGGCTTCTGCCTGCCGCCATGTCCCACGCCATCGGATCGGACTCTCAACGTCCGTTTGCGATTGTCATCGTGGGCGGTCTCATTTCCGACTTGGCGCTGAGTATCTTCCTGCTGCCGACGCTCTATGTCTGGATCGCAAGGGAAGGTGACAATCTTCCAGCACCGGAGGAATCCTTTGAGACCTAATCCGATATTTTCGGAACCGTGCCGAACCGTAGGCTGGCGCCGTGTTACCATCCTTACTTTTTGGGTGGTTTCGGTTTGGGCCGCCGCATCTCCTATTGTTCGTGCGCAAACTGCGGCGGCAACGCAAGGCCCTGTCAAGATCACGCTCGACGATGCCATTCAATTGGCACTGAAGCACAATCACAACCTGCTGGCGGCCGAGACCACGATTGCGCAGGACCAAGCATTGGAAACGCAGGCGAACCTGCGGCCAAATCCTGCCCTCTTCGCCGATTGGGAGTACCTTCCGTTTTGGGGGAGCGGCCAGAGCCTAAGCTACCTTGCCAATGAAACCGAGGGCGATATCGGCCTTAGCTATCTGTTCGAGCGCGGCAAGAAACGCCAGCACCGTCTCCAGGCTGCGCGGGACGTGACCGCGCAGGCGCGCTCGCTCGTTGCCGATAATGAGCGCACTCTGACATTCAACGTAGCGTCTCAGTTCTTCAACGTCCAATTGGCTGAATCGACCCTCGAACTCGCCACGAAGGATGTGCTGAGTTTTCGCAAAACGGTGGACATCAGTGAATACCAATACCAGATTGGCGGAATGAGCGAGGGCGATTTTCTCATGATCAAGCTCCAGTTGTTGCAGTACGAGACCGACTACCAACAGGCCATACTCGCCAAGGACCAGGGCCTCGACGACCTGCGCAACATGCTGGGATACGACTCCGTGCCGGCAGACTATGACGTCGCCGGTCCGTTCGACTACCAACCTGTAAAAGCCAACATGGAGGATCTCCAGATGAAAGCGCTGGAGAACCGTCCCGATCTTCGCGCGGCGCAGCAGGGTGTCACCGCCGCGACGAGCCAGTGGGAATTGCAAAAGGCGGAAGGCAAAGTGGACGTCACCGGCCAGGGCAACTATTCGCACGTCAACGGGATCAGCACCGCGAGCGTTTACGTGAGCGTTCCGCTGCCGGTGTTCAACCGCAACCAGGGCAACATCGCCCAGGCACGTTACGCTATTACTCAAACACAAGAACAGGAGAAGGCGAGCACCGATCAGGTGATGACGGACGTGCACGACGCCTACGTGGGGCTTAAGGAGAACGATACGATCGTCGTCCTATATCGCACAGGCTATCTCGACGCTGCGGTAAAAGATCGCGATATCGAACAATTCGCCTACGAACATGGCGGCGCGAGCCTACTCGATTGGTTGAACGCGGAGAGAACCTATCGAGTGACGGAGCTTGCCTACCGCCAGGCTCTTGCTTCGTACCTGACCGCCCTTGAACAGCTTCGCGAGGCCGTCGGCACCAGGGACTTGCCATGATACAGACCGCAACGCCCGCTTCGGTGAGTGGCCTGTCCCGACGAGGCAGACTGCGAAAGGAGCCGGCCATTGAGGAAGGATGAGGTTCGCACTCGGATTCTCCAGATCGGCGTCGTGCCCGCAGTCCGCGTCTCGTCGGAGCATGTGGCGCGTTTTGCAGCTGAGGCCGTAGCGGCCGGAGGAATCCCGATCGTGGAAATCGAGATGACGGTGCCGGGTGCGCTCGACGTCATCAAATACCTGGTCGAACACATACCGGATATGGCCGTAGGAGCGGGGAGTGTCTACGATACCGAAACCGCCCGCCGCTGCATAAGCGTAGGCGCGTCCTTCCTGACCACCGACGGCCTTGACGTCAGCATTATTGAATTCGCGAACAAACAGGAGATTACAGTATGGCCCGGCGCGCTGACCCCGACCGAGGTTATCAACGCCTGGAAGGCTGGCCCGGATTTCGTGAAGGTCTTTCCGTGCGCCCCCGTGGGCGGTGAGAATTACATCAGGATACTCAAGAAGGCCTTCACGCAAATTCCTCTGATTGCGACTGGAGGGGTGAACCAGCAGACTGCTCAGAGATTTATCGTCGCGGGAGCTACCGCGCTCGGTGTTGGCGGAGATCTAATCCCGGACGACGCACTCCGGCTGCGGCAAGCGGAGCGAATTCGTGAATTGGCGCAGCGGTTTGTGAAGTTTGTGAGGGAAGGCCGTGATCATCTCGCGGCGCTCAGAAAGCGTTCCGCGCCCGTCCAGTAGGGCTGTTTTCCGCAAACCGCGAAGTCTGTGCTTCAAACCTCCTGTGGGTGCGTGCCGGCCGGTAACCGGCCGGGTCCAATCTGAATGGCGAATTTACAGCAACCTTAGGAATCCATTACGGTTTCCGTACCTCTGCAGGCCTAGCATCACCAGGTCGCATGAGCCTGTTGATCACAACCGCGCTTCGCAGTGGTGACCTGCTGGATCGTTACAGGATTGAGCGTCTTGTCGGGTCTGGCGGTATGGCATCCATTTTCCGCGCTACGGACACGAAGACAGGCCGTCCGGTTGCCATCAAGGCCCTCCATCCAGAGAAAGCCGTCAACGATAGCCTTCTCAATCGTTTCCGGACCGAGATCGAAATCGGCAGGAGACTTGACCACCCTGGCCTGGTGAAGGTGCTGGCCGACGGCAGCGCGAAACAGCGCTATGCAGTCATGGAGTGGGTCGAGGGCAAGCCGCTCCGAGAAATCATCCAGGAACAAGGCAAACTGCCCATTGACCGGGCCCTCCGAATCGCTCTTGCGATCTGTGACACGCTTGAATATGTTCATGCCCAGGGAGTCGTCCATCGCGACCTCAAGCCGGACAACGTCATCGTAGATGCCGAGGACAACATCAAGCTAATGGACTTTGGTATCGCCCGTGAATCGAAGATGAACCTGTGGAATCGGGTGAAGCGCCACGAGATGACAGGGACGCCGGATTATATGTCGCCCGAGCAGATCAAAGGGAAGTGTGCGGACGCCCGCAGCGACATATATTGCCTCGGTGTCATGTTATTTGAAATGCTGACTGGCGAGGTGCCCTTCTCGGGCCTCGATCCCGTTGCGGCCATGAACCTGCGGTTGTTGGCTGATGCGCCGGATCCTTGTGAAATCAACCCTACCGTTTCGTCGCGGCTACAGAGCATTGTCCAACGTGCTCTCGCACGCCACCCCGCGGATCGCTATCCGAGTGCTCGCGAGTTTGGTTCCGAGCTTGGGGAGTCCCTTGCCGAAGAGATGTGGCCGCTGGAATCAGTCGCCGGCTTCTAAAGACCTGTCAATCGGCAGGCTGAAGTAGAAAACCGAGCCTTCTCCTACTTTGCTGGTCGCGCCGATCGTACCGGCGTGTGCTTCCACAATCGCTTTGGAGATAGGCAAACCCATGCCTGTGCCCTGGACCCGGCAGCGGTACTCCTCTCCGCGATAGAACTTTTCGAAGATCCGCCCGAGTTCAGGCTGACTGATTCCCGGGCCGTGGTCTGCCACGCTGAAAAACATCAAACCGTGCTTCGTCTCGGTGCGTAGCGTGATGGGAGTTCCCGGAGAAGAGTACAGTTTCGCGTTGTTGATCAGATGTACGAGGACCTTTGTCGCCCAAAACAGATCAGCCCGGATCGCCACCGACTCATTCGCCATCCCACGTTCAATCGTCCTGGAGGCGACAACGTCCTTGCATTCATCCAAAGCTGCTTCAATCAGGTCGCCCACCGAATAGCGTTTGAAATCCAGTTGGATTTCGCCGGATTCGAGCCGCGACATCTCAGACACTTCATCGACCAGATGATCGATTCGATCGCAACCTTCGTCGATCATGGTCAGAAGCTCTCTGCATTGTTCTCGATTGAAATCGAGATCAGAAAGCATGCCGGTCACCGATATCTTCATCGCCGTGAGTGGAGTCCTGAATTCATGCGTGATCGCATCCAGCAAAGCAGACTTCAACCGCTCGTTCTCCCGCAGTGCCTCGATTTTTCCGACCTGTTCGATTGCCCGGGCGCGCTCGATTGCGATCGTCACCAGAGACCCCAGGGATTCCAGAGTCGCCGTGGAGAGCGTCGTATCCGCGATGCCGATGGTTCCGATCACCGTGATTCCTAGCCGCAACGGCACAAACGAGAGGTCCTTGCCGCCTTCAATCTGGACATCCCGATTATTAAGACTCGTTTTCAGATGTCTTGCATCGATCTGGTGCGAACCGCCCGGCGAGTAGAAGATCGTCTGCCCCTCGGTAATCAGCATGGCCGCAGCTTTCACACCAAAGGCATCCACGATATCCGATGGGATTGCGTTGCATAGCGCCAGCGAGTCTCCCGCGCTCAGCAGTCTCTGGCTCAGGTCGTACAATTGCTCGGCTTCCGTTCGTCGCCGGTTGGCCTCTTTCGTCTGGCGGCGCGCCCAGTCCGAAAGCGAGCTTCCAATCACCGATGTAACGAGGAAAGCCGACAGCGCGACCCAATCACGGGTGTCGGTGATGTTCAATGTACCGACCGGGGGAATAAAGAAATAATCGAAAGTTAAGGTCGCCGCAATGGACATCAGAATCGAGGTTGCGAGCCCACCGATGGTTGATGCAATGAGAATAGCCAGCAGGAAAGTAAACCCCACCGTAGTCACATTGGCTACCGGCACGTGTCGAAAAATCACGGTGATCAGTAGAACCGCAGCTACCCCGACCGTAGGGCGTCCAATGGTTTTTGCGAAATGGTGGAACATCGACTCGTCGCGCTCGTCCGGAAGGCTGGTTCCTGCGGAACGACCGCGAGAATGGCGCGGGAAAGGCGGCCCCTGTAGTTCGAGCGAAGCAGCCGGGTCAGGAGTCACTGAATTGGAGGACACAGGATCACCGCCCACCGGGCCCCTAGGACCAGCCCGGTTATCCGAGAAGTTTGCCCGCTAAGATTAGTACATAGGAGCGCTAGGTCAAGCCCATTAAATATATGGATCGGGCCGATACAGAGCAGCATAAGGATTCCTTTATCTCTATTTTATATAGTTCTTAGTAAGAACTTACGGAGTCCGTATCTGTCTTGACTATGATTTCCCTCAGGAGACTTACACAACGCGAACGTCGCGCGGAGCTAGTAGTCAGATTCACCCGCGATACGCGTTGTGGGAATCAACAAGAGTCCCGAGGAGAAGACCATGATTCGAAAAGCGACGTTCCCAATTGTTGTTGCAGTCGGCGTGCTCGCGCTGTGCGCGATGTTTGCCGCCCCGGCCAGTGCGCGGCCGGTGTCGCAACACGTCACTCTGACTGGATATGTAAGCTGCACGACCTGTTTTGAACCAAATGCATGCAAGGCCCAGACGCGGCTTTCGTGCACGCAGATGTGGGTAAGCCAGGGTGCCTCGTACGTGCTCGTCGTTGGCGACACACACTACCGGCTCTCAGGCTTTGAGAAAGAGCTGGCGAAGGCTGCTGCAGAAAACTCGGTCACTGTGAGTGGAGATCTCAATGGCACAGACCTCGTGGTCACAACAGTCGACCTAGCGCACAAGGTAAAGTAGTTCGTGGCAAAGCGCGCGGTCCACAACATAAGCTTTGTTGCGATTGGCGTAGTTCAGGATGTCGGTCTCTCGTGGCGGTTGGTGATGAGTTTCACTAATCGCCACGACGTGACCGTTTCGGGTCCTACGGTCCGGCCGACAGCCGGGTCAAGCGTCTGCCGTCAGATGTGAACACCGATACGATCAAGTGATCACCGAGCGGAACCCCTCTGCTGTCGACAGTCATTTCGCACGTTACAAAAGGGATTGTGAAGTCACGTTTGGGAATCGGAGTGCTGGTGGACGCAGTACAGTGAGCTGCCAGCGGAGACAGCACAGCCGGCCTCAGCTCCATTCCGTCCTTCCATTCCACCTCGAATTTGACTGAATACGAATCACCCTGAAAGATGGCCGAGGGCGAATTGGACAAGGCTGCGGTGCAGCGGTCGCCTTCGATGCGGATTGAGGTTGTCAGGGATTCCGGATATTCCGTCACCACTTTGCCGCTTTTCCTGTACTCAAACCGGTTGCCGACCTCCGTTCGCCTCAAGTCCTGGAAGAAAGTTCCCGATGTTACTGTGCCGCTCAAGGCCAGACACCCATCGTCGAAGCGAAGCAGCTGGGCTCCGAAGTCGATTGTGCTGTCGTAACTTGAATTACTTCCACCCCCCGCGTTCGCGCTCGTTGGAAACAGGGCCACGATCAAAGCCAAGAGAATCGTTGCGAGATAACGGTATCGGCTCATGGTGTCCATCTCCCTCCGAAATCAGAGGAACCTGCCGTTACAGATCCGGCGCGGAGGTTCGCATTTTCCTATGTTCGGAGTGTATATGCGTGTATCTGACAGACGCTTATCTTTTCTTTATATGCCGCCAATCACGTTTATGGATCAGCTGAATTAGTGTCCTTTGCGGAGACCTCAGGCGGGATCGCGCACAATTTGAAGGTTTCGGCGACACTTGGGAGATCTATAGAATTCCAGACGGTCACCCACCGAATCAGCGGCCAAACTCTTCAGTTACTTACCGAAGAGCCGTAAGAGGAGCCGTCCCAACGTTTCCTGGGGGCTTATGCCAGAGGTAGTCGCCGTGGAATT
This sequence comes from Candidatus Cybelea sp., assembly GCA_035603235.1. Taxonomy (GTDB): domain Bacteria; phylum Acidobacteriota; class Terriglobia; order Acidiferrales; family UBA7541; genus Palsa-295. Next base: position 93,472 of record DATNKU010000025.1, read on the forward strand.
TCGTGAACGACTGAAATCATTCGCTGTGGCTCTGCACTGCTCGGAGGTTGGCAATACCGGCGGCCTCCTGCTCTATAAACTAATATGTGTTTGTGGGAACCCGTGACATCCCGTTCACTCTGCCTTTTCGAATCCAGCTCCGTCCGCATCCCCTCGAGTCTGTCTCGCTCGTGTTGTGTGACCAAGCTTGCGCCGGCCAAGCAGAGCAATTCCTGAAGACGAAACCCGGATAACCGTGCGCCCTTTCACACGCTCATGGGTTACCAGTCCACGATCGTTCGCTTCCTCCCACACCGGAAGCTTCGGGCATGAGGTGCGCCATGCATCCATCACTTCTTCGTATGTTCTTTCGCCGTTAGCCAGCCAAAGGAGCAGATCGACGATCAGGCCTTCAACTACTGTGTCGCTTGCCAAGCCCTTTTCCCCTTCCCACGAATATAACTCACTGTGGAGTAGAAACGCAGATCAAGCCGGCTGACGTAGCCAGGACCTGACAGCGAAGGATACGGATTGCGCACAAGCGAGGCTAAGTCGGGTATTCCGGTCTATATTTAGCTCGTGCCTTGCTGTTATTGACTCCATTTTCCGTAGCGGTCGGCTGTGGGATTAACGGAAGTGACGAGAGGCTGTTGGTCCGGCTTGCCGAGAAATCGACGACGGGAAGAAATGAAGATGAAACAAACGATTTTGAGATGGATCGCGGTGACCCTAGTCATGCTCCTTGCGGCCCGTCCGTCTCTCGCTCATCACTCCCGCGCGATGTTCGATATGTCCAAGAATATTACCTACATTGGCGTCGTGGACCAGTATCAGCTGCAGAACCCTCACAGCCACATCGTCGTCACTGTCGGTCCCGATGCAAAAGACCCATCTACAGTCGGAACGTGGGATATTGAGGCTTCGAGCGTCAACATCATGGTCAGCGAGGGCTGGAATCGGACGACCTACAAGCCGGGCGACCCAATTACAGTCGTAGTGCACCCGACGAAGAATGGCTCCATGGGCGCTTTGCTGTTCTATGCGATTAAGCCGGATGGCACGCGGTTGTATCGCGCCCAACATCGATATGCTTCAGAGTCGGAGTAGCGCGACGTGCGCCCTCCGCATTGGCTAGAATTCTGAATTACGAATTACGGGTGCTTGACTAGCATATTCGTTTCAGCATCACCAACACGCCGCCGAGCCCGAGCATCATGAGGGCGAAGGAACTTGGCTCCGGCGTGGGAGTCAGTGGCGTTCCATCCACCTCAAAGGCGGGGAGTGTGTCGCTTGAGGTTGTCACTGAAGTCCACGGCCCGGTTGCGCTTCCATTGCCGTTGACATAAAACGTGCCGAAATCGCTGTTTGACTGGTCCCAACCGGAGTACAGACCACCAGGCGATACGGCTACCAAATAATAGGTGGTTCCTGCTCCGAGTTCAGTGCAGGTCGAGCAGGTGTAAGTGAGAATAGAAGGAAAAATTCCGATCGTCTCCGTAGTCGTCAGCGTATCGAGAATCGAGCCAGGCCCGCTGCCGCTATTTGACTCAACATAGAAATTCACTGAACCTTCGCTATCCAACGGCGCCATTACATCCGATAGCGTTGCGGTCTGCGAGGGCACGAAGGGAGCGGCGAGCACACCGCTTGTACCCTCGACTACTATTCCTATCACCCAACTGCTACCTGAGTTGTAAGATTGTCCCGGCCCGAAGTTCGAGAAAAGTGTTTGCGCCTCGGCTGTCATGGGCAGCCACAAGGCCGTAGACACGCAGAATAGCGCCGCACAAAGAAACTTTCTCGACAGGGTCATAATATCCTCACAATCAGAGCCTGTGTGAGCCGGGAACAAGTATTTACTGACGCGGATAGTAAACAACGCGCGAATGATTAGCAAGCAGGAGCTGCATAGGAATCAATGTCGGCGCGTGCCCGAATACCCTTGAAGCAGGAACTAGGTGGCGGTGTGAACCGTCCCTGTGGCAGGCGTCTGTAGGAGCCTTCGCAGAGCCCTGGGGCACAAAACTGTTTGGTTCCGCAAGGGGTGCTCTATTGCACAGCAAGGAGGGCAGATGAACAGTGATCCTTGAGCAGGAGAGATGCGATGACGAACGGTAAAGATGTCGTGGTCACGGGGGTTTCCACCGGAATCGGTTGGGGGACCACAAAGGTCCTAGTTTCAAAGGGATTTCGCGTGTTCGGTTCTGTACGCAACCAGCCCGACGCCGATCGTTTGCAAAGAGAGTTCGGTGGCGGCTTCGTGCCTCTCATGATGGACATTACGGACGCCGACGCTGTCCACCAAGGTGCCCAGAAGGTCCGGTCTATGATAGGCGGCCGGAATCTGGTTGGCCTGGTGAACAATGCGGGAATTGTAGTGAGTGGCCCGCTGCTTTATCTGAAGCCCAGCGAGTACAGGCGGCAGTTGGATGTCAACACGATTTCCCCACTTGTCGTGATCCAAGCCTTCGCTCCTCTTTTGGGAACGGACAAGGCCAGGCAGGGTCCGACCGGCCGCATCGTGAACATCAGCTCTACCACCGCAAAAGTTGCGATCCCGCTTCTCGGTGCTTATAGCTCCTCCAAATCTGGTCTGGAAGGAATGTCGGACGCGCTGCGGCGAGAACTGCTGCTATTTGGCATCGACGTCGTAATCCTTGAACCGGGCACCGTGAACACGGCGATGTACGACAAGGGCGAAAAAGAAGATCTGAGTGAATTCAAGCAGACCGAGTATTGGGAGGCGGTGCAAAAATTCCAAAGGTTCATCGTCGGCGAAGCACGTCATAACGGCTTATCCCCTGAGCGTCTGGGCGAAGCAGTCTTCCTGGCACTTAGCACGGCGAAACCGAAGGTACGCTATGCGGTCGTCCCGCAACGTTTCAAGAACTGGACGCTGCCCAGACTTCTTCCCGTAAGGGTGCTCGATACGCAGCTCGCAAAGCTGCTCGGACTCACAAAGAGGTAGTCAGGCTCGAACGCCATGTATTCGTTCGATTCCGAAGTAGACGGTGCCTTCGGTGAGAGTAGGAGCGCCTTTCCCGCTGCGGGATTTGGGATAACCCTGTGGAGGGGCAACTGCACGCTAAACCGCGAAGATTCCGCACTCGTTTCCGATGGTGTAAACTTTCACTCGCGAGCGCATCGGTGCAGTACTGGCTGCTGGAGGGAAAAGTGATTGAGATAACGACACGGCGAGGTGGGACGTGCGAAGGCTGCAAGAAAAACGTGGGCGATTATGCAATTGAGAATGCCCCTGAGGAAGTATGGAGTCTGGGAAACCTTTGGTGTGAGGTTTGTATGCTTCAACTCGTTTGCAACGACGAGTTCATACGGTCCGTGGTGCTTCTCCAAGCAGCCACGCACCGTTTCGTCGGCGGATTTGCTTCGCGCGGAGCGTAAACGTTTAAAGCTCCTAGGGTAAAGGCTGGTTCAGCGGCGAAAAACGGCGTAGCCTACCGGGTACGCTGTTGGGGCGAATCCATTATTTCAAACGCGTAGCGCTGACACGAAAACGGGGAGCCTTGCTAACTTTGCGTCGCGTCTGCCGGTCCCTGGGCACGAATTCACAGAATTGGGGGAAATAAACTTGAAAAGCCTGGGTAGAACCCTCGCGGCTCTCTTGGTCTTCTGCGGCGTTTTGGTCATCCCGCAAGGTGACCCGAAAGCGGCGCCGACGCAGTGCGACCGCGCGTGCCTGATCCAAACCACGAACATCTATCTGGCCGGTCTGGTCGCTCACGATCCGACCATCGTGAATTGGGCGCCTAACGCGAAGTTTGTCGAAAACATCACAGCCATGAAACCGGGCGAGGGTCTCTGGAAGACTGCAACGGCTGTCCCGACGACGTTTAAGATTTACATCCCCGATGTTGTGTCCCAGCAAGTCGGTTTCCTTGGTGTCATGCAGGAAAACGACCGGCCGATCGAGCTCGCACTGCGGCTGAAGATTGTCGACGGCCAGATCGCCGAAGCCGAACACATCTTCGCGCGCAATCTTGCTCCCGGGAGCTTGGTGAACCTCGTGGTTCCGCGGCCGGGTTTGCTCGAAACGGTTCCGGAAGACCAGCGTTCGCCGCACGATGAGCTTTTGAAAATCGGCGCTACGTATTACGAGGCGCTTGTCTCGGCCGACGCCAACGACGCGCCATTCGCCGACGATTGCGTCCGTCGCGAAAACGGCATGCAGACCACCAGCAACCCTCCGCCGAAGCCGGGAGGCCCCAGCAGAGCGATCCTGGGCTCAATGGGTTGCGCGGCTCAGCTGCGCACACACACCTTTGACTACATTAAGCGCATCGAGCCCCGCCGCGTCTGGATCGCAGATCCCGAGACTGGCTTAGTGTTGGGCCTGTCGCAGTTCCGCCATCCCATGGAGCAGAAATTCGTAGCGATTGTTGGCGTGCCGGGAGTCGATCAGGTGCCATTGAATATCAACCCGTTCGATATGCCGGCAGCGCATGTTTTCAAGATCAGCGGCGGCAAGATTCACGAAGTCGAGGCGATGGGCTTTACCACGGCTTATGACTCCAAAACCGGCTGGGAGTAGCGCGGAGTGGTTGCGGGGGTCGGATTTAAACCGACGAACTCCGGATTATGAGTTCAAGTGGGCAGGTTCGAAAAACATGCTAAGTCTCGCGGAATCTGTTGTCCTTTTACCCGTCCGCACTCCAATCCCGCGTCGTACGCGAGAGTTTTGTGCCCATATCACGCTCAAGTCTTCCATCGAGCTTTGGCGAGGATTCGGTCTGAAAAGTGTATGATGCGCGGTCCGAGCCGCATCGTGACGCGGGCGGACGTGCCCTAACGGATGCTGCCCTAAAGGAATGGAGGATGCGATTGAGGAACCTATGTACTGCAATTGTCATCTTGTTTTTCGCGAGCTCGCCGCTTTTCGCTGCGCCAAAGGCGAATAAGCTCCCGGCGCATTGCGACCGCGCCTGTCTGATCGGCGAAATGAACGACTATGTTGCCGCGCTCGTCTCCCACGACCCGTCGCGGATTCCGCTTTCGCCGAAAGTCGAATTCGTCGAAAATACGGTCCCCATGCATCCTGGCGACGGCCTCTGGAAAACCGCCGATGCGCCCCCCACGACCTTTAAGGTCTACGTACCCGATCCGGTTTCCGAGGAAGTCGGCTTGCTGTGCGTGATGAGCGCCAATAACGAACCGATCGAAGCGGATTTCCGCCTCAAGATCCATCACGGCGAAATCGTCGCCGCCGAGCATCTCTGGGCGGGAGACCTGAAGCCGGCGAACCTGAAAAATCTCTCGGAGCCGCGGCCCGGCCTGCTGGCCGTAGTTTCAGCTTCCGAGCGCGTCCCGCGTTCCGAGATGCTGAAGATCGCAGACACGTACTACACAGCCGTCACCACTGCTGATGCCAATAACGCGCCATTCGCGGAAGATTGCGAACGCCACGAAAACGGGCTCCAGACGTCGGGCAATACTCCGCCCGCCAACCCCACCCCGCGCCAGATTCTTGGCTCTTTCGGCTGTGCCGCGCAGTTGAAAACCCATGTGATGGACTACATCACGCGAATCGAGCCCCGCCGCGTAATGATCGCCGACCCGGAAGCGGGCCTCGTGATGGGTTTTTCGCAGTTCCGTCATCCGATGGACCAGAAGACCGAAACAATCGTCGGCGTTCCGGGCATCACGTCCCAGACGATGAACTTGAAGCCCTTTGATAATGTGGCTGTGCATATTTTCAAGATTTCTGGCGGAAAAATTCACGAGATTGAAGCCCTGGGCCACTCCGGCGTGCCTTACGACGCGCCTACCGGCTGGGAGCACTTTCCCGATCACGGCCGCTGATTCGGGTTGCTGTGCACCGTGAAAAGGGTCGACGAATTCTTGTCGCGCGCCTTCCACAATATGCGAAGAATGCCGGCACGCCCGGAATCTCTCCTCGGAGGAACCGCAATCATGACTTTGATGCAATCACGCTCCCGGAATCTTTTTGCTGGTATTGCAATCGCGGCAGCGCTGCTCCTGGTGTCCGTGCGGCCGGTCTTCGCGAAAGACTGCGACCGCGCCTGTCTCGGCGATTTGGTCACGCAGTATTTGAAGGACATGACCGCCCATAACCCTGCCGCGCTGCCGGTCTCACCGAACGTCCGATTCACGGAAAACGGCGACGTCATGAAACTCGGCGACGGCCTATGGCGCACCGCCTCGGGCCTTGGCACCTATCGCCAGGACATACTCGACGTGGCGGGACATACGGCCGCAACGCAAGCCGTCGTGCTCGAAGATGGAGATAGGCCCGTGCTCCTCGCTTTGCGGCTAAAAGAGCGCGACGGAAAGATCACCGAGATCGAGACGATGGTTGTGCCGCACGACAAATCCTCGCTGCTATTCGATCCTGCCGGTTATGAGAAGGGCAACGAGCAAATGACGTTCGTTCCGCCAGCCTCGGAAATCGGTTCTCCCGCTGAGGCGATCGAAATCGCCATGAAATACCCGCAAGGCCTGAAGGTCGGCAGCTTCGTCCAGGTCGACACACCGTTCGCCTCGGACGCTTACCGCATCGAGAACGGCATCCATACCGCGGGAGCCGGTTGTACTCGCGCCGGCTGCGAGAACATCAAAACGCAGAAAATCATTGAGCATCCGGACATCCAGGCCCGCGTCTCGGCAGTCGACGCGCAGCTCGGGGTGGTCCTGCTGTATCTCAACTTCGGAAACACCAAGCAGTACGGCCCCGGCAGCGAGCTTGTTACCTTCGAGGCGTTCAAGATCTACGGCGGGCAAATCCATGCCGTAAACGCCGTCCTTCGAATGGCCTCCACGAGTGCTACTTCCGGTTGGGGGCCCGAAGTCGCCGTGAAAGTTCCGCCCGCCCACTAGCATCGCGCTGGTTTGGAAATCGAGTTGGAGAGTTGCGTGGCTTAACAGTGGATGACATCGACTTGGACTTGCAGCGCGGGTTGGTTACCATGCGGCAGGTTCTCGCGATTCCGGCCTCCAAAAGAAAACGGCCTAGCGAATCTCCTTCGCTAAGCCGTTGATGCTAAAAACGATAATTGGTTGCGGGGGTCGGATTTGAACCGACGACCTCCGGGTTATGAGCCCGACGAGCTACCAGGCTGCTCCACCCCGCGAAATCATCATAGCAGAAGGCGGTCAAACGATCCCCGGAAATCTCGGGATCGAATTTCGCTCAAATTCGGGCCTCAAAATCGACCGCACGGTCAAAATGAGTTGTAGGACTTTCCGTCAAACGGTGAGACGCCGTCCGCGGCGGAATGAACGTCGCAGATCCCTCCGGCAACCTGGTCCGGGCTTAAAACATCGTCGCAGGTTTCGGTGTTCCAGTCTTTTTGATGGGTAATTGGGTCAGTCGGGATCTCGCCGATGTAACCGGATGTGTGAAGATCGTCGAGCGACGTGGGCGCGGCTGCTTTGTCGAGCGTATAGTTCTGGATCGCCTGACGCATCACGAACAAATCCTGATGAAGAGCGGCTTCATGGGCGCGGACGACGGATTGTTCGTAGCGTACCGCGCTCATGGTCGCGAGGATCACGATAATCATCATCACGATCATCAATTCCATGATCGTGAACCCGCGGTTCGCCCGGCGGCTACGTCCGATTTCCGAGTTGGAATGCTCGAGTCTGACCATCGATTTGCTCAATCCAGCTGAAAGCAGTCTACCAGTCCGAATACTTCGTCCCGTCAAGCGCCGTGCCCGTGGCCTTGCTGTAAACATCGAACACGTCCTGCCCCCCCCAGGACGTCGAGTCCGGATCGTCCTGCACCGAGCGCAGACCCCAGTCGTTGTTTCCAGTCATGGGATCGACTGGTTTCTCGCGAAGAAATCGCATGTGTACGTTTTGCGTCCCGGTCAACTGGACTCCATTAACAAGTGTGTCGAGGTCGGGTGGGTAGTTCTCGGTGCCGGCCTGCACCTGGAACAGTCCTTTGTCCGCAGCATCGCGATAACGATCGATGGCGTCGCGCATCTGGCGCAGGTCGTAGCGGAGTAGTTGTTCCCGCTGGCGAATCACGGTAACGCGTGTCAACGGCAGTGCGACCGTCGCAAGCACCAGAAGTATCGAGCAGGCGATCAACAATTCAAGGAGCGTCATCCCCAGGGCATTCGCCCGCGTCGTACGACCGTCCCGCCCTGTCGAACAAGCCAACACGGACGGGCGCTTCGCAGTCGCGCGGATGCCAGGGATGCGGCTATTCCTGGGCATTTCTCCTCACTGCACCTGGATTGTAGCTTCCTGGGAAACCATCGGAACGGTCCGCTGCTGGGAGTCGCGGGCATTGACCTGGAGGATCTGCAGTGCGGAGGTGCCCGGCGCAACGCCGCGGATTACGATCCCGAGCAGCGTGCCGGAGCCGTTCACGCCAGGTGTATTCGGCTGGCGGGTCGCCGAGACCACGATGTCGCCTTTTTGCTGGTCAATCCGCTGCACGATGGCAATCACCTGGGTGCTGGTTCCGGATAGAAAGCCCCCGTTACGCACTTCTTCCACCTGGATCACAGCCGGGTTGTAGTGGATCAAAAGCGGAATCGAGTAGAGATCGTTGACGTTCGAGACAGCCAAGCCCAGAGTCGTCGTATCGCCGGTCTTCAGCGCCGCATTCGCGGGTTCAAAATGAAGCTGTGGAGTCGCCGCTGGGGCGCCCGCTGGCGGAGCAGCCTGTGACCCAGCGAACGGGGACCCAGACTGCGGTTGCGGTACCACAGAACTTGGCGAGTCTTCCGCCTGTCGGGAAACGTGCGGGTTGGAATCGGTTCCAGCCGCTACGGTCTGCAGGTTGTCCTTCTCGATCGACGGAAAACGGATGATATGCGGCGTCAGAACGATGAGGGTCTCATCTTCCTGAACCTCGTTGCTGTTGTCCGAGAAAAGATATCCGAACAGCGGAAGCTGGGCGAGGCCGGGGATTCCGTTGACGATTTTCGTCTCCGTGCGCTCAATCAACCCTCCGAGCACGTTCACTTCGCCATCCTTGAGTCGTATATCGTGCTCGATTTTTTTGCTGCCGATAACGGGCTGATTGATTCCTCCGATGCTGTCGGTTCCCGTAATCTGAGAGACTTCGACCGAAAGCTTCATGCTGACATCGCCATCCGGATGCACGCGTGGCGTCACTTCGATGTCCACACCAACGTCAATATATTGGAATTGGGTGTTTACGAGCGGATTGACCACCCCCGCGCCGGTACCGACGCCTACTCCGACACCCGCCTGAAAACTGCCCGTTGCGACCGGAACACGCGATCCGATTTTGAGCGTGGCCTTTTCGCCGTCACTCACCCGAACCTCGGGATCCTGAATGATCCTTGTTTTGGTGTCGGTAAGAATCGCGTTCGCCGTCGCGCCCGGCAAAGTGGCGCTGTAGTCCGCACCGGAAAGATTTCTCAGGTTATCGAGCGTGATTTGAGTGGGACTGACCGTTGAAGAGGAAGTCGTAGTGGTCGTGGTGCCCGTACCAGTGGTCGTGCCGCTATTTGGCTGCAGTGAAGTACGCGGGGTAAAGGACACCGAAACGCTCTGTCCGGGCAAAATTCCGAGGTCACGCAAGCGGTCTACGCTTGCGGTCACTACCTGAACATGGATCAAAACCTCGGGTTTGGCCTTATCGATGTCCCGGATAATTTTCGCGGCTAGCGCCAGCTTGTCGGGCGTATCGCGAATCACGATCGCATTCTGGGCATTGACTTGCTGCACTCTGCGGAGATCCAAAAGCTGCCGGAGTCCGGTGACAACTTCAGTCAAATCCTGGGGAGTGAGCGTGTTGGAGAGATAGAACGTTCGCACTACCTCGTCTTCCACGTCCTTCCGCTTTTGCGGCGTGTCCGGAGCCACGAAAATCACAGTGGGGGTCAGAGGCTTCCAGAATGCTTTGCTCTCAAGAGAGACGGCGTCAAGCGCCTGCTCGAGGGTGACGTTTGGCAGCTCGACCGGAATGCGCCGCGAAGTGAAGTCCGGGTCGAAAATCACGCTCAGGCCCGCGAGCTTTGCAATGGTTTCAAACGCGACCCGGGCGTCGTTGGTCATCTTCAAATTGATCGGCTCAAGCGAGAACGGCTTCAGTTGTGGAGGGCCCGGGAGCAGGTCCGAGTCATCTGTGGCGTTGGGGTCAACTGCCCGGGGAACTGAGGCAGCCGTCTTGGCCGAAAGCAGCTCGAGCGTGTGTTTCAGTTGCTGGTCAGCTGCCGTATTGGACGGATCAAGGGCCTGCGCCTTTTGGAACTCCGTTACCGCGAGTTGCAGATCGCCCTTTTGCAAGGCCTTTTGGCCCTGCTCCAGGTGGAATTGGCCAGCGGCGTAGCGGGCGTGCATCTCGCGCAGCTTGTACTCCGCGTTGGAGGGATTGGCCCTTAGGGCGCGTTCGTAATGGACCAGGGCAGTGTCGTAGTCCTGGAGAGTCTCAGCCTTGCGGCCGTCGTTGTAATCCGAGTTGGCTTGATTAGCCTTCGGGCAGCCGGCAAGAGAAATCACGGCGATCGCCAAAAGCGGGAAAAACGCTTTACGGTGCAACCAGGCCCTCCGAAGGGGTGAGTCAGTGCAATGGGAGTCTAACACCCGGGGTATGATGCGGCAAGGAACCAACCCCGTTGCCGGGGTCGGTCGGACGGGGAAGGTTTGAGACGCCCTGGGAACAGGCATAATAGTATTTCAACCCGAACTTGGGTGGAAATATGCGGTTTTCCTCGACTTGCAGCCGGTCGCGCGCGGCGGCTATGATAGCGTCCCCATGAAAGCGGCGGCGAAGAAAGCAGAGCGCGAGAACAACAAGATCGTCGCACAGAACCGTGCTGCCTCTTACAATTACGAGCTGCTCGACAGGTTCGAGGCGGGTCTGGTACTGGTGGGTACCGAGGTCAAAACCCTGCGCGAAGGCAAAGGGGCGATCCGCGAAGCCTATGCCGAGATTCGCACCGGGGAGGCTTGGCTGATAAACTGCCACATACCGGAATATCGGCCGGGAGGTCCGCGAAACCACGACCCTCTCAGGAAGCGCAAGCTGCTTCTGAACCGCCGGGAGATCGACAAACTGGATGCCGCCATTCAGCAAAAGGGCATGACCGTGGTGCCGCTGAAGATCTATTTCCGCGATGGACTGGCGAAATGTGAACTGGCGGTGGGTAAGGGCAAGAAGTTCCACGACCGCCGCGAATCCGAAAAACGCAAGGAAGCGAAGCGCGAGGCAGATGAAGCGATATCCCGCTCGCGACGCAGATAAAATTGAAAGGGAGACATGCAGATCCAACTCGAGACCCAGCCGTATGCTTCGATCGATTCCGACGCTCTGGTTACCTACGTATTCGATAAGACCGACAAATTCGACGGAGTTCTCGGCGACATCGATCGCGCGATGAACGGCCGCCTCAGCTCGCTTGCCGCCGGCGGTGAAATTTCAGGAAAGGCGCTTGAGCTTCTTCTGCTCCATTTCCCCGAGGGGCTCGCTGCGAAGAAGCTGCTTCTTGTGGGGGCAGGGAAGCCCGAGAAGTTCGCGATCTCCGATTTGCGAAAGATCGCAGGCACCGCGCTACGGTATCTGAAGTCCCGCGGGGTAAAGAGGGTCATTTTCCTGACGCGCGAAGGGGAACGCGGTCCCGCCGCGGCGCAGACGGTCGTGGAAGGGCTGATCGTCGCCGATTTCGAATCGAACAAATATCACACCGACAAAAAGGAACGCGAGGTTCAATCGGTCGCGCTCGCCGGTTTCGACTCCGGCCTGTGGCCGAATCTGACGGCTGCCATCGACCATGGGCGCGTCCTCGCCGAGTCGCAGAATTTCGCTCGCGATCTGATCAACGAGCCTTCGAACAAACTGACGCCCCGCCTGCTCGCGGCCAAGGCCGAGGCCATGGCCAAGGAAATGGGACTCGGCATTGAAGTTCTCGACGAGCGGAAAATCGCCGAACTGAAAATGGGCGCGCTAATCGGCGTGGCGCAGGGAAGCATCGAGCCGCCGCGAGTCATCGTGGTTCGCTATACACCGGAAAATCCCACCCCGGGCGGCCCCGTGCTGGGTCTGGTCGGCAAAGCGGTCACGTTTGATACCGGCGGCATCTCGATCAAGCCCGCGAACAACATGGAAAAAATGAAGTACGACATGGGCGGAGGGGCAACCATGCTCGGGGCGATGCGCGCGATCGCGGCATTGAAGCCCTCCATACCTGTAATCGCCGTGATACCTGCAACCGAAAATATGCCCGGTGGCCGAGCGCAAAAACCCGGCGACGTGCAGGTTGCCATGTCCGGAAAGACAATTGAGGTCATCAACACGGACGCCGAAGGCCGGATGGTCCTGGCCGACGGCGTTTTCTACGCGCGCAAGCTCGGCTGCACGCACCTGATTGACGCGGCCACCCTGACCGGAGCGATCGAAGTCGCGCTGGCAAACGTGCACGTCGGCGCTTTCGGCACACCTCGCGAATATCTCGACACGTTTCTTGAAAGTGCGAAGGCCGCGGGCGAAAAAATGTGGCCCATGCCGATGGACGATGAATATCAGCAGATGATCAAAAGCGAAATCGCCGATATTCGCAACACGGGGAACGGCAAAGGCGGCGGCGCGAGCACCGGTGCATGGTTTATCAAGGAATTTGCCGAGGACACGCCGTGGATCCATCTCGACATCGCTTCGACGTGTTGGGTTGACGAAGGCCGTCCTTGGCTCGCCAAGGGGCCGACCGGTGTCGCCATTCGCTCCATCGTCGATTTTGCTCTGAAGATGTAGCGGTGGGCGGTTCGCCGGTTCGCGAACGCACCCGAAAAATCCACGGATCACATTTTTTCTGGAGCGTCGATACCCAGCAGGCCCAGCGCTGTCACCAGCTGTTCGCGGACCAGCGACGATAGGCGCAGCAGGAAGGCGCGCTTTTCGGGGTCTTCTTCCGACAAAATGTGGTGCTTGTGGTAAAAGACATTGAACGCTTGGGCCAGTTCGAAAGCGTAGCGCGCAAGGAACGCCGGTTCTTGCGCGGCCACGGCCGCATCGACGCGCGCATCGAGTGATCCTGCTAGCAGAATCAGCTCCCACAGGTCGTCGCCTGAGGGTGCGGCCAGGAATTTCGCCACATTGATCTCGCCAGACTCGATTCGCTTGAGGTTCGCCGCATTTGCATTTCCGAAGTTGGGATCGGCTTCCGTGCCTTTTCTTACGATTCCGTTAACGCGCACGACGGCGTACTGCACGTAGGGTCCGGTCTCACCCTCGAAGCTGAGCGCGTCCTTGAAATCAAAGGCGATGATGGTTGAACGCGTGAACCGCAACAGGAAATAGCGCAGCGCTCCGATGGCGATGGCGTTGGCGATGGCTGCGCGCTCCTGCTCGGGTGATTCCGCGTGGCGCTCATCGGTTTCCTTTCTCGCACTTTCCTGGAGCCGGTCAAGCAGGTCGTCGGCCTTGACGCCCTGGCCCTTGCGCCCGCTGACTTCGACATACGGTTTCTTCGCGTCCTCGGGAGCAATCTCATAGCCCATTTCCTGGGCGCAGCGCGGTGTGAGCGCGACGACGTTATACGCGAAGTGCTTCAGGTGGTCGGCCTGCTCGGAATGACCTAGCGCGCGGAGACCTGCGACGACAACCTGCTGCGGATATGCCTGGCGGGAATCAATCACGTTGTAAACTTCGTGCGCGTGGCCGAATCCTGGGGCTCTCCCGCTTCCCGGCAGGCTGCTGGTTATCCAGACTTCGCTGCCATCCCATTGCTTGCAAAACGGTTCGTAGTAAAAATCGCGGGAGAGCAGTCCGAACTTCCAGAGATGATAGGCAATGTCCTTGCCCACGTAGGTGACCGTGCCCGTCGAGCGCACGATGATTTTGGCATCGGCTAGCTCGCTTGGCTCTTTCTGTGCGGTTGCTTCGGCTTCCGGCACTTCCTTTTTCGGGTCGCTCGGGAGCCGCATCACCCAGCAGCCGGCGTTTTTGCCGGTAGACGCAAGTTCGATTGCGCCGCTTTTTTTTAGGAGGTCGAACGCGGCATCCCAGAATTTCAGGTGCAGAATTTCGCTCTCACGAGTGAGCAAGTCGTAGCGGATGCCAAGCCGGCCCAACGTCTTCAAGTGACAGCGCACGATGGCGGTCGAAACGATTTCAGCCATTCTTGCCGAATCACCATGACCTTCTTCAATGTCTTTCAAGGTCTGCGAGCGCAGTTCGAGGCGCGATTTGTCTTCGGCGAGGAACTGCGTGACACGCGCATAGAGATCCCAGCAGAGATAATCGAACTGCGGCCCGGCTGCGAGCGCGCGCACCTCGTCCAGCGACTTGGGTTCGAGTTCGGTGAATCCCAGAACCACATCGGCGACCTGCACACCAGTGTTGTCAATGTAGTTCTGTATCTCGACACGACGGCCCGTATAGAGGAGCAACCTGCAGAAGGTATCGCCCAGGACGGCATTGCGCAGATGGCCGATGTGGGCCGCTTTGTTGGGATTGATGCTGGTGTGCTCAACCATGACCTTCGGTGCGTTCGGCGCAGGGACGGCTGCGCCCTCGTGGCCGGCCTCTTCGCACGCGGCGCGAAAGAATGCGGCACGGTCGAGAAACAGATTCAGGTATCCCCCGCCTGCGACTTCAACGCGTTCGACGCCGGGAATGTTCTTCAGGGAATTCGCGATCTCCTGCGCGAGCCCCCGCGGCGGCTTTTTCAGTCGCTTGGCCAGTTCAAAGCACAGCGGGGAGGCGACCTCGCCCATGGACAGCTTCGGGGGCCGTTCAGTAACGATCGGCACGTCTGTCTTGTAGCGCTCGTGGATGTGGTGGCGCAGCGCCTTGCGAATCCGGTCGTCAACGGCCTTGTACACGTGGCTCCTTGTGTTGAGTGAGTCCCGCGATTATAAAGAAGCGCGGCAGGGGCGTCAAAACCGCGACTTCTGAAAAATTCGATTTCAGGAGTCCGCGGTCGTTGAGCTCGAGTGAATGCGGCTCTCACTGGCTCGATGCGGGGACATTTCTAAAGAGCTTTGACACGCGGATTTACGTCAATTGACAGGCCTGCTGCGTCAGACTAGTATCGTTTTCTTGCAGTTCCGCAGCAGAAATACATACATTTCATGAACCGACCGAACGACAAGCCCAAGTTCTATCTGACCACGCCGATTTACTACGCCAATTCGCGGCCCCACGTCGGGTCGGCGTATACGACGATCGTGTGTGACGTGATCGCCCGATACAAGCGCATGTGCGGGTTTGACGTCGCCTACCTCACGGGCACCGATGAGCACGGAGTGAACATCGAGCGCGCGGCAGAAACAAAGGGCATCACGCCGCAACAACTTGTGGATTCGAACGAAAAGATCTTCCGGGATTTGTGGAAGCTACTGGGAATTACAAACACCGATTTCGTTCGCACGACATCGGACCTGCACGCGCGTGCGGTGCAGACGCTAGTGCGGCGCACTCTGGAGCTCGATCGCAACCGCGAGGAGTCTCAAAAGGCGATTTACAAAGCGAAGTACGTGGGGCGGTACTGCATCTATGACAATTTGTACGTGAGCGATACACCGGAGCCGGCGAATTGCCCCACGTGCGGGCGTCCGGCGGAACTGATTTCCGAGGACAACTATTTTTTCAGGCTTTCGGCGTATCAGGGCAAACTCCTGGAGCTCTACACGACCCATCCCGAGTTCGTGCGGCCGGAATTTCGGCTGAACGAGTGGAAGAGTTTCGTCGAGAGCGGCTTGAAGGACGTTTCCATCAGCCGGAAGACAATCAAGTGGGGCATTCCCTGGCCGGGTGATCCCGAACACGTTTTCTACGTCTGGTATGACGCACTGACCAGTTACATGAGCGGGATCGGCTACGCGAGCGAGAGCGCGGACAAGCGGGCACAGTTTGAGCGGTTCTGGCCCGCCGATCTGCACATGGTCGGCAAGGAAATTACCAGGTTCCACGCGGTCTATTGGCCGGCGTTCCTGATGGCGGCGGAGCTACCGCTTCCGAAGCAGGTTTTCGCGCACGGCTGGCTGCTGTTCGAGCAGGAAAAGATGAGCAAGTCGAAGGGGAACGTTGCATATCCCGAGCCGATCGTGAAGGTACTCGGGAATGATGCGCTGCGATATTACCTGCTGCGAGAAGTTGTCTTCGGGCAGGATGGTAATTTTTCACGTGAGGCGCTCATTACGCGTTACAACGCGGATTTGGCGAACGGGTTGGGGAATTTGGCGAGCCGCACGCTCACGATGATCGAGCAATATTTTGACGGAAGAATTCCAGACAAACCCGGTGCGTGGCCAAATGATCGTGACGGCCAGATTGAACGTCTGAAGCAGGATACGATCAGCGATGCAACGGCCAGTTATGACCGATTTGATTTCTCGCACGCGCTTGAGGCCATCTGGCGATTGGTCGGGGAAATCGACAGGTACCTGGTCGAGTTCCAGCCATGGGCACTGGCAAAGGACGCAAACAAGCGGGAGCGGCTGGAAACGGTCCTTTTTGTTGCCTATGACGCAGTGCGAGTCGCAACCTTCCTGGCTCATCCGGTACTCCCCGAGGCAACACAGCGAATTTGGACGCAACTTGGACAGAATGGCGGCCTAGGAGCGCAGTCGTTCAATGATCTTCCGTGGGGGCAGACTCCCAAGCCCCTTCGCATCGGAAAGACAGAAGCTGTCTTTCCGCGAGCAGAAAAAACCGAGGTCTTGGAAAGGATCGAAGCGATGGAAAACGAGATACGGAATCCGGGCAGCACACCTGTAGAGCCTGCGGCGACACCAGGAGCCAGCGCATCAACCTCCGCGGCGGCTGCTGCGCCGGCGGTCGCGGGCGCTAAAATCACGATTGACGACTTCGCCAAGGTTGAGCTGCGGGTTGGTGTGGTGAAATCGGCCGACCGAATTCAGGGTGCGGACAAGCTGCTGAAGCTGATGGTGGACATTGGCGACGAGGTGCGTCAGGTGCTCGCAGGAATCGCTCTGGGATACACGCCTGAGGAGTTGGTGGGCCGCAAGGTTGTGATCGTCACGAATCTTGCGCCGAGAAAAATGCGCGGGCTCGAATCAAACGGGATGCTGCTGGCAGCGTCGGCTGGCACCGATGGCAAGCCGGTGCTGTGCACGTTCGCCGAGGATATTCCGGTGGGGTCGAAGGTGAAGTAACGGCCTGACAGGCGTTGGGAATCCCGACCGGACCGTCTTTTCGCCCCGGCGTCGATCGCTAGCAAAGCTTTGCAAGCGCCGCACAGTTAGCCTATGGACATCATCGACTCACACGCGCACCTGGAGATGTCTGAATTCGACGACGACCGTGCGGCAATGCTCGAACGCGCCCGTGCGGCTGGCGTCCAGACGCTGCTCGCGATCGGCAGCGGCAGCGCGCCCACCGAGCGCATGGACGCCGCGATTTCATACGCCGAGCAGCACGACTGGATCTATGCGACGGTGGGAATTCATCCTCACGACGCAGGCGTGGCGACGGAGGAGCATTTCGCCCGCCTGGATGAACTCGCGCGCCATCCGCGCGTAATCGGCTGGGGCGAAATGGGCCTCGACTATTACCACGATCATTCGCCCCGAGACGTGCAGCAGCGCGTATTCCGCCGGCAGCTCGTGCAGGCCCGGGCCGCGAAGCTGCCGATTGTCATTCATTGCCGCGAGGCATGGGATGATTGTCTCGCGATCCTTGAGCAGGATTGGCGGCCGACGGGGCTCGGCGGAATTTTTCACTGCTTTACTGCCTCGGCCGCCGAAGCGCGGCGCGGGCTGGACATGGGATTCCTGATTTCGTTTGCGGCCAACGTCACCTACCCGAAAATGCAGCACCTGCGCGACGTGGCGCGGGAGATTCCGCTCCACAACCTGCTCACCGAGACGGACTCGCCGTTCTTGCCTCCACAGGGACGCCGCGGCAAGCGCAACGAGCCCGCATTTGTGGTTGAGGTGGCGCGGGCGTTGGGGAATGTGAGAGACTTAGCGCCGGAAGAAGTAGCGGCTACGACGGCCGCAAATTTTCGCCGATTTTTCAGGCTGGATGCGCAAGAGGCTCCGGGGCAGGCCCGGTAAAAGGCGGCCACAACCACCAAGATGGCCTTCGCCGTACAAATCGCCAAGGGGATTTTCGATCTCGTCCGCGACGATCTGGCTCTGGTTGAGCAGGAGATTGCTGCGCAGAATGACGCAGCGATCGAGGCAGTCGCCGAGATCGCAAGCTATCTGCGCGAAGGCGGCGGGAAGCGCCTGCGCCCGGCGCTGTTGCTGCTGACGGCAGGCGCGGCCGGCTATCGCGGACCGAGCGCGGTCCGGATGGGTGCGGTCGTGGAGATGATCCACAGCGCGACCCTGGTTCACGACGACGTCATTGACGGAGCGCAGACGCGTCGCGGCCGTCCCAGCACCAACGCACGCTGGGGGAATCACATGAGCGTGCTTGCGGGCGACTGGCTTTATATGCAGTCGTTTGAGCTCGCGCTGCGCGAGCGGAACTTCGCGATCCTCGACATCCTGATCGGCCTGACGCAAAACATGGTCGAGGGCGAACTGCTGCAGCTGACACGGCTGGGACGGATCGACTTGACCGAAGCGGACGCAACCGAACTCGCCTTTCGTAAGACGGCGTGCCTTTTCAGCGGCTGCGCACGGCTGGGCGCCGTTCTGGGCAAGCAGCCGAAGGATATGGAAGAGGCGCTCGCGGGATACGGACGCAACGCGGGCCTCGCCTTTCAGTTGGTAGACGATTTGCTCGATTTCACGGCGTCGCCCGAGCAACTCGGGAAGCCCGTGCTGAGTGACCTGAAAGAAGGCAAAGTCACACTCCCGCTGATTTTTGCGCTGGAAGCCGAGGGCAATGGCAACGGGAGTACGGCCGGGGCAGGCCGCAGGCTGGTAGAGAAAGTTCTCGAGGAGCGCGGTTTCCTGAGCGTACGGCCGGAACAGATTACCAGGCTGGTGAAGGAGACTGGGGCGCTCACGCGCGCCTCCAACCTCGCACGTGATTACGTGAGCCGCGCGAAAGCATGCCTGGAAGAGTTGCCGGAATCCGAGTATCGCAGGGCGCTACTCGCCGTCCCCGATTTCATCCTCGATCGCAAACACTAGATTCTTGAAATTCAAGCCGTAGGAATGGCGGCTGAGGTATGCGGGCCGGCATTTCGCTGATTCCCTGATTGCAGTGCTTGCGTCGCGTCCTCAACAAGATCGGCAGGCTTCCAGTCGTTGTCCTGATACCACTTGTAAACTGTGCCATCCGGCGAGATGACCGTCGTGCTCATGGAATGAACAATCTGATCGCCCTGCGCGCTGAAATATAAACCGAAAAAGTTCGCGACGTTCGTCAGTTCCTTCGCCGGCACGACAGCGAATTGCCAGCGCGCAAAAGGGTCGCCCCCGGTCGTCGCGCGGAACGTCTGCGCGTACTGGCGCAGCACAGCAGGGGTATCGTGCTCGGGGTCGAAGCTGACGCTCAGCAAACGGATTTTCGGACCGAGCGACGGGTCTTTCTTGAGAGACGCGTAGATTTTCGAGAAATTCTTTGAAACCAGCGGACAGTAGTCGGGAAACGGGCAGCGCGTATAGATGAACGTGACGAGCAGAACGTCTCCCTGAAACTCACCCAGATGGATCCGCTTTCCGTCCTGATTGACCATGGCGAAGTCAGGAACCTTGTCACCCGGCTTCGGTGGATTCGAGGTCCCCGTGGATCCCTTGCCGTCACCTTTTTTGGTCACGACAATATTTTCCAGGTAGGCGGTGCCATCATCGGTAACCACGACATCGGCTGTGATTTCATCGCCTGTGTTGAGCGCAGCCAGGGCTCCCGCGTCATGCACCGGATAGGGCATGGTCATTGCGGTCATGAAACCGACGATTTCCTTGCCATCAACCAACAGTATGGAGTGGTCTTTGTCGACCGAGACGACTTTGCCGACCAGTTGATACCGGTGAGGCTGCGGTGCAGCTTTCTTGCTGCATCCGGCTGGGACGATCGCAAAGGCCGCGAGGAAGATTGCAAAAGCAGTTCCAATCCAGGTTTGCCTGCGACGCCACGGACCACCGTTGTCCACCATTGCCTGCATTTTCTCTCCCTTCGCTCTTCCTGATTGTACGCTTGCCCCGGAGTGCAGTGCATCAGTAATGAAATCGATAACGGAACTCCACATAGACTTCGCGTGGATCATCGTAATGGAAACCGCCGAACGTAAGGCTGTTGTCGATCAACAGGTGCCGGTTTGCCACGTTGAGTGCGGTTACGGAAACCGAATACTTCTCGCCAAACTGCTTGCCCAAGGAAAGATCAATCGATGCGTGTCCCGGGAGGTAGGCGTCGGTAAAAGGAGACCCCGGAATGTTCTGAGAGCCGTTGGAGAAGCCCGAGCCGTAGTAGACGTTTGTTGAGGCAAATACACTCCAGGGAAGAGCGGCGTTGAAGCCGACGTTGAGCGTGTTGCGTTGGTCGTGATCCAGCGCCGTAAATCCGGGCGAGGGAGGCAGGCCGACAATCAAGCCTCCGGTAAACGCGCCTTCCCCCTGGGCCATCTGATTTGAGTAGGCCAGATGCGCCTGGCCCCGGTTCCAAAGCCGCGGGGAGCGAAGGGTCAGCTCGGTTCCGCGAATGCGCGAATCCGCCAAAGTGACCGGGATGAAAATGTCAGATTCCCCGATATTGTTGTGGTCGAGGAAATTTACGCCGCGAGTTTCGAAATTGTCGATGTCCAGCAGCCAGCCGCGAATGGGGATCGTGACTCCAAACTGATGTTCTTCATCGCGTTCGCCATGAAGGGGCTCAAAGGAAGTCGGGTTGCCGGGAGTCGGGATGCCCTCAAGAAAACTGAGAAGCGGGCCTGAAAGGGTCACCAGCGGCGGCGGTTGATAGAAGTGGCCCCAGAAGGCGCGGAAGACCCAGTTCAGATGCGGAACGCGGAGCGTGCCTCCGATTCGCGGATAGGTGAAGTTCTCGGTGACGCTGGAGGAAAAATGCGTCGCCCGCACTCCTGCAATCAGCGTCAGCCAGGACGTGACGCTGAATTTATCGCTGAGATAAACGGCCTCCTCCGAACCCGGAACGCCGTCGGTCTCGCGGATCGGTGGGTTGCCGCTTCCGTCGTGGAAGATCAGGCCAAACAGTTCGTTGTCATTGGCTCCCCAGGCGTAGATTCCGGTTTGTACGTCATTCTTCGGAAGATGGAAGCCCAGCACCGCCTGGCCGCCGCCATAGTCAGCGGTGCGATGGTCTGTGGTGGCCAGAGGCGTGTCGGTCGGCGGGCCGTTATAGCTCGCGTTGTTGTAATGATAGAAGGGAGAGACGGTGAGAATCGTCGCCGGGTTGAAGGTGTGAACCCAGGAAAAAATCACAAATCCGTCCGTCTCGGTTTGGTTGTCGCGCAGTCCGCTTGTATTGAATTGCTGGTTTTCGAAATCGTTCGGGTCAGGATCGTAGGGGATTTGGTAATAGTCCCGGCGCAGTTGGGCGTCGAGCCGAAGTTGATCCTTCTGGCCCACGTTGTAGATCAGGGATGTGAACCCGCCGAAGCCGTTCTCGGCGTCGTGAAAAATCTGCGAGATTGGCGTTTCCAGTCCGAGGTTACTGCGATTGGCATTCACACTCGCATAGTAGGCGAACCGCTGAGTGTGGCTCCCAAAATTGACCTGGTCGTTGGTCTGGTAATCGCTTCCCAAGGTCGTGACAAGTTCGCCGTCGTTGCTGCGCTCAAACCCCGACCTGGGGAGCACGTTGAATTCCCCGTAGGTCCGGTCGCCGTACTGGGCATCGTAGCTGCCGCGCAAGATTTCGACGTAGTCGACATCTTTGGGGTCAACCTGCGGGGCGAGGTTGGTCGCGATATTTGTGTTCGGGATCGGCACGCCATCGATAAGCCATGTGGTTTGGTGGCCGCCGCGCATATGCAGCATGTCGTGCGTCAAGTAGGCCCCCGGGGTGTAATCGGTAATCATCGCCAGGCTGTTGGTGGAATCGGCACCAGGCGTTTGCGCAATGTCAGCTCGATCGATGAGCGTTGTCGGCGTCACGGTCTCGAGGCTGGCTGCCCCTTGAGTGGCCGAAACGACGACTTTTTCGCTCACCGAGGCGACTTCGAGCTGCAAATGCAGGATGGCAGAAGTATCGGAGGCCAGCGTAAGTCTCTGTTGCAGCGGATTAAATCCGGAGGCATTTGCGGTGATGATGTAGTCTCCCAGGGGCACGGCCGCGAAGGCGAACGAGCCGTCCTGGTCGGCCTGTGCTAGCTGCGACCACTCCGAGGTAGCCGATTTCAGAACCACGCTCGCGCCGGCCACGGGCCGGTGTTGTGGGTCATGAACAATTCCTCGCACACTGCCAAAAACCGTTGCTCCCGCCGGCTGGGCATACACCACGAGCGCAGCAGCGAGCAATAGATACGCAAATTTCCGCATCGACATACTCCATTCCAGTTTGAACTTCTTGGGCCAGCGGAATGAAGCTAGGCTCTGGGAGGTTCAAATGGAGCGGGCAGGAATCCAAACGCTGTGGATGGCGAAAACACGACGCGGTCGCGGCGTGCATCTTCCGGTGTGTTGAATCTGACCAGCGCAGCCATCGTTGCCGGGGGGATCGGCGCGATGAATCCGATATTCGGCAACTGCCTACCGGATTTCACGGGGCAGTGGCACATCATGGGTTTGCCCTGCTGCACGGGAGTGCCATGCGGCAGGCAGCACATCATGGGTGCTCGCGAGGTCTCACAGGCCATTCCCCAGGCGATGGGCGCGAGAGGAACGGCCAAAAGTGCCACGACGGCCAAGACGGCGACGGTGCGATGCATCCCTGAGAGAATATCACGGCGAGTCGTCCGACAGCCAACGGTGCATGTTCAGGGTGGTGCCGTCATCTGAAGGTACGGCAAGAAGAAGGCGGTTTGCGTTCCCAAAAACTTCGCGGTAGGCTCGGAAAATCGTGTTGCCTTTCAAACTCGTCTACCACGATGGGTACGACCTGAATCTTGGCGCGCACGTGTTTCCGTCGCAGAAATACCGGATGATTCATGACCGGCTGTTGTCGGATAAGGCTGCCGCGCCAGACGATTTTGTCGCGCCCGAGCCTGCCACTGATGAAGACGTCCTGCGCGTTCATCTGCCCGAGTACGTTCACAAACTAAAAACCGGCTCGCTCCGCCCCGACGAGGAGGCCCGGCTCGAAGTCCCCTATTCGAAAGAGCTGGTCACCGCCTGCTGGCTTGCGGCGGGGGGATCGATACTGGCTGGTCGGCGCGCGCTCCAGGACGGCTGGGCGGCCAATGTCGGCGGAGGATTTCATCACGCTTGCCCTGACCACGGTGAAGGATTCTGCGTTATTCACGACGTGGCGATCGCTATCCGCCGCCTACAGTCTGAGGGCGCGATTAAACGAGCCATGGTGGTTGATACCGACGTGCACCAGGGGAACGGCACGGCGGTAATTTTCGCGTCCGATGCGAATGTCTTCACGCTTTCGATTCATCAGGAGCACAATTACCCGCACCCGAAGGCCCACTCGACCGTAGACATTAATCTGGAAGACGGCACCGGCGATGAGGAGTACCTCGACGTTCTGGAAAAACACCTGCGACAGGCTTTCCTGGATTTCGCCCCGCAGCTTTTGTTCTACGTTGCAGGAGCCGATCCGTACCACGAGGATCAATTGGGAGGGCTTGCGCTCACGATGGAGGGACTCAGGCGGCGCGATGCGCTGGTTTTCGATTACGCCCGTCGAAATGAGACTCCGGTCGCGATTGCTCTGGCTGGTGGCTACGCCCGCCGCGTCGCCCACACCGTAAGCATCCACGCGAGCACGATCCTGGCGGCGCGCGACGCTGCAAGTCTGAAGACCCGAGCTTCCCGAGGCTAATGTGCGGCCCCGATTGCGGCCTGAACCGCGGCCGTAAGCGAATCTTGAAATCCATCGCGAGGGAAACCGCCGGTGCGATAGACAATATCACCGTTGCGCCCAAGGACCAGGACGGTCGGCAGAGTGTCGGCCTTGGTGAATGCTCCGAGACCGTCGGAATAAATCACCGGCACGTCCCACTTTTCACGCGCGACAAACGCCGGTACCTGCGCCTCGTCGTCGTCGGTATCGACAGCGAAGAAAGCCACATCGGAATTTCCGGCGTACGTGCGCGCGACGGCGTTGAACATCGGCTCAAGCTCCCGGCACGGTGCGCACCACGTAGCCCAGAAACTCAGTACCGCGATTTTTCCCCTGAATGAGTCGAGCGCGACCGGCGATCCATCGAGACGCCGCACCACAAACGAGAAAACATCCTTCGCATCCTTGTTTCGCGATCCAGCCGCCGTCGCATCCACCGATCCGCCATCGGGCGACGGCAGCGCCACGCGGTCGTACGCCGCAAGAATCGCATCGCCCAAACCCTTCTCGCTGCCATGCACCTGCCGCCAGGCGTTCGTGAGCTCGCGCAGGACGTCCCGGCGGTTCACGGTTCCCGCCGGACCGCTCTCGGGCAGGGTGAAGGCCTGAACGTATTCTCCAATCGCTGTCGCCAAGTCGTCGCGCGTCTCGGCGACTTCGCCAAGCGTCTTTGCGGCAAGCGCATTCGCATCGATGGAATCGCTCATCTGCAGATCTTTGTTCGCAGCTTCGTAGTTCCGCTGGGCCACTTCGACCTGGCCTCGGACATAGTAGAGCGCCGTGCGAAGCTGGGCCTGGCCGTCCTTCCATTCGGCGACGGATTCGCGCGCCGGCCGTTCCTCCGGCGGAGCTTTTTCGACCCGGTCCAGAATGCGCGTGACGTACCCGGCGGCACGCGCGAGACTCGCATCGTCACCGCGTTGCTCCAGCAGGTTGACGGCCACCAACATCATCTGCGAGTCATCCGGGCGTGTCACGATCAGCCGCTCGGCGAAATCCAGCGCGCAGGGGGTGTCGTGAGTCTGTTCGCAGGCTTCCACCAGTGCCCGGTACACGGCAGCCTTTCGCGGGGAATCGGGAAATTCCCGGAGATACTCTTTCAGGTTCGTAATCATTGCGGCGCTGTCATTGCCCGCATTCGCGAGGGCCTTCTGCAACTCTGCTTCGGGGTCGGGAGCTTTTTTCGCGGAAGCGTCGGGAGATTTCTTCTCTGCCGGGGGCGTCGATTGCGATTCCTGACCCACTACAGTGGCGAGGCTCGACGCCAGAAGAATGCCTGCGCAAAGCGCAACGGAGGTTAGGCGCATCGGCCCCATTCTATCGCGGGAGACTTGCCGGGCCGCTCGGATTCGGTGCCTGGTTGGCCTAGTGCAGGGAAACGTCTCCGGAGGAGGTTTCAACCTCTACGCGGGCCTTGCCGTCGCCGATGCGCGCATGAAAATCGTGCTTGCCGGGGGCTTCGTCGGCGACCGAAGGAGCGGTGACATTGATGTCGCCCGAGCCGGTGCGGGCGTAGAACCTGAAACTGGCGCTGGATGGAACGTTGAGCCCGACTTCGCCCGAGGTGGCACGGATATCCCAGTAGCTCGAGGGCCCTGGATTGCCATCGACATTGATTTCGCCCGACCCGGTGCGCAGGCGGAGGTCCGCCGTCGCGCCGCGTACTTCGATCCCGCCGCTGCCCGCTTCGGCCTCGACAATTGAGCCCGGCTGTTCGATGCGAAGGTTGCCGGAGCCAGTGCGGGCGCGCACCTCGCCCTTTGCTCCCCGAACATCGACATTGCCAGAGCTGGCGATCGCGTCAATGCGGCCCTGCGGATCGGTTAGAGTCACGTTTCCGCTGCCCACGGTCGCGCGAATGTCACCCACAATGGCTGTTGCTGAAATATTTCCAGATCCAACCGTGAAATTTGCCGGACCGGCAATTCCGTTGACCTCCAGATTCCCCGAGCCGATTACTCCGCGCATCTCCGTGTCGGGCGGAACGGTGACGGAATACTCTGCCGAAAGCTGGCTGGAATCCTGGGTTGAATGGCCGATCCGAATCAGGCTGTCCTGCTGTGAGAACGGGGGATTGGCTGCAACCTCCCTCAGAGTTCGGCCCGGATCTTCCCAGGGCCAGGAGTGCACGCGGAATTCGGCGTGGACGCGAACCTCGCCCGGTGCGCCAACCCTGACGCTGGAACTGCCGCTCGCGTTCTCAAGCTCCAGCCGGACTGGGCCGCTGACGGTGAACGTGCGGTCAACGGTCTCACCGGCCTCTGATTCCTGGCCGCACCCGATCAGGTTTGCGGCGGCCAGAACGAGCGCCGCCGCAACCGCCGCCCGCGTGATCTGTTTTGTAGGTTCCGCCATGCTCGCTCGTTTAGGAAGCCATCTGGATCGTTCGGTGTCTTCCTATCATAGTCATACGAGGCGATGCGAAGGAAAGTTCCGCGCCGGGGGAGGCGATGGCATTTGAAGGCTCATGGAGCGGTGCGAGGACCTCAGCGCACCGAGGCGGGGAAGGTTCCGGTACCGCTATTGGAAGTCCAACAAGACGTCTACCGATCCGCTGTTCGGGTCTTCCTGGAGGAACCGCCCAACCTTCTCGTAGTGAAAGGGAAGTCCGATGAATGCCTGCTTAACACCGGTGTTCGCGAACTGTTCGTAGATTTCCTTGTTAAAAACTGCGCCTTGAGCGATACCCCAGGCCGCGCGAATGCGGCGCTCGCCTTCGATCGAAAGTCCGGTCAGGACAAGCTTTCCCATGTGGTACATCGGTCCCTCGGTAATTGAAACGGCGTAGGTGACGCGCTTCGCGCTATCGTCAAAATGCGGCGCGGCAACGAGATTCACATCTAGATATCCACGCCGGGTGTATTCGTCGCGTACGCCGTCCCACATGGACTCAAGCTTCATGCCATCGGCAGGGTCGCCGGGCTTCAGCGCGATAATCCCATTCAGGATTGCAGATGCGATCGAGGCATTTCCGCTCCAGACGACTCCGTTCCAGGCGAAGGCGACTCCCGGCTCGACAGGCGCCGAGACTGCGACGCGCGCGCCCGCTCCGCTGCCGGTAATGCGTGCGACGGGCACGCCGAATCGTACGCGGAGAAAAGCGTGCGAAAGATAAACGGGGCGAACTTGTTCGAATTCGAACAGTTCCACGAGCGTGCGGGAAAACTGCTGCCCCACGACGTCTGCCAGGCGCTGTTGCACGCCGCGGTCACCCTGCGCGAGAGGGTCAGTAAACTCGACACTCGCAATATTCATTCCTGCATGCTCGACGTGAAATTGCATGACCTGCGCATCGGTCGTTGGTGCCGTTGTGAGCGCGATTGAGACGGTCGAATTCACGCCCCGGGTCCCGAGAAGTAGTTCAAGCGTGCTCGACATTTCGTTGAGAATGCTGCCGCGCTGCGGAGCGGTGCCATCGAACAGGGGAACTCCTTTTTTAAGCGCGGCGATGAGCTCGTCGTCGGTGAACCAGGGGAAGTTGTCGAACAAGACCGGCAGGGTCGGCGCATCCGTAACCTGGTATTCGGCGCGCACGCCTGTGTCCTCCGTCGCGAAGCGGTACTGGACGCTGGCAAACAACCCAAGCTGCGCAAGGCGATCGGCGCCGCGCTGCAAGTCGAACTTGGTGATCGTGGTTCCGACAGAGAGCCCGGTTTCCGAGGCGATTTGGTCGGAGCGGTATTTCGCCGACCCCGTGACGTTGACGGACTCAACTTTGCCGTTTCCGTCCGTATTGGGAGCTTGTGCAAACGCGGCCGGAAAAAAGAGCAAGCCTGCCACAACCGTGGTCACGAGGCGGGCGAGAAGGCGACGTTCGGGCAAGCGGGCCTGCATAGCCAGCATTTTATATGCGAGCCCGCGGATTGAGTAGGCTATTCGACGGTAACGGATTTCGCCAGGTTGCGAGGCTGATCGACGTCGCAACCGCGCCGCACCGCGATGTGGTACGCGAGCATTTGAAGGGGAACGATTTCCAGAATTGGGGCGATCAATTCAGAGGTCATTGGAATTTCGATGATGTGATCGGCAGCCGCGCGCGCAAGTTGGTCGCCTTCAGTGACCACAGCGATCACGATGCCGTCGCGCGCCTTTACTTCCTGCAGGTTCGAAACGGTTTTTTCGTAGCGCATCATCGAGGCCGGATCGGATTCGTCGCGCGTGGCGATCATCACCACGGGCAGGTTTTCGTCGATCAGTGCGTTCGGGCCGTGCTTCATTTCGCCGGCAGGATAACCCTCGGCGTGGATGTAGGAGATTTCTTTCAGTTTGAGTGCGCCCTCAAGAGCGATGGGATAGTGAATTCCCCGACCGAGGTAGAGAAAATCGGTGTAGCGGAAGAACTGGCGTCCGAGCTCTTCAATCGCCGCGTCGCGCTGCAGGATGGTCTCGATCTTGTGCGGGATGCGCGTGAGTTCCTGCATCAGAGCCTTGGATTGAGCCGCGCCGAGTTTCCCACGCACCTGGCCGAGATGAAGCGCCGTAAGCAGAAGCGCGGTCAGCTGCCCGGTGAAAGCTTTCGTCGAGGCGACGCCGATTTCCGGGCCGGCGTGCGTATAGATCGTGCCGCTTGATTCGCGGGTCAGCATCGAGCCGACCACATTGCAGATCGACAGGACCTTCGCGCCCTTCTGCCGGGCTTCGCGCTCTGCCGCAAGCGTGTCCGCCGTCTCACCGGACTGGCTGATGGCGATAATGAGGCTGTGCTTGTCGAGAATCGGGTCGCGATAGCGGAATTCGCTGCCGTAGTCCACTTCGACCGGCACGTGCGCCAGTCGCTCGATCATGAATTTTCCGGCGAGCCCCGCGTGCCAGCTAGTGCCGCAAGCAACAATTTTCACATCGCGGAAATTGCGGAACTCCTCCTCGCTGATGTCCATCTCGTCGAGAAAGACCTTCCCCGTTTCCTGCGAAATCCTTCCGAGCAGCGTGTCGCGGACCGCCCGTGGCTGCTCGAAAATTTCCTTCTGCATGAAATGCTTGAAACCGCCCTTTTCGGCCATGATCGGGTCCCAGGTAATGTGCTGCGCGGGCCGGCTGATGGGGCGGCTTTCGAAATCAAACAGTTTGACTCCTTGCGGCGTGAGAACGGCCATTTCGCCGTCGCCGAGGAAGAAAACGCTGCGTGTATGGGCGAGAATCGCCGGAATGTCGCTTGCGACGAAGAACTCCTTCTCTCCCAGGCCGATCACAATCGGCGGCCCCAGACGAGCGGCGACAATCTTATTGGGGTCCTTGGTCGACAGAGCCACCAGGGCGTACGCGCCGGTCATGGACTTGACGGCCCGGAGCACCGCTTCCTCCAAAGGAGCATCTTTGGAGAATTTCTCGATCAGATGAGCGATGATTTCCGTATCGGTTTCGGTGACGAATTTGTGGCCTTCAGCGACCAGATTCTTTTTCAGCTCGATGTAATTCTCGATAATCCCGTTATGCACCACGACGATTTCGCCCAGGCAGTCGCGGTGCGGATGGGCATTTTCCTCGGTGGGGCGTCCGTGTGTCGCCCAGCGGGTGTGTCCGATGCCGTAAACGCCGTCCAGCGGCGTGACACGAATCGATTCTTCCAGATTGCGCAGCTTACCGGGGGCGCGGCGGATGTCGAGCTTGCCGTTGTCGCAGACCACCGCAATCCCGGCTGAGTCGTAGCCGCGGTATTCAAGACGACGCAGCCCGTCCAGGATCAGGGGTACAACGCGCTTGGCCCCAATATAACCGACGATTCCGCACATGGCTGTATGACTCCGGGGCTGCCGCGTTGCAAGGCCGGAAGGCGGCAACTTGAATATGCTAGCACAATCATTGGGTGGCTCGATGGCATCGACGAAGCCCTGTTGCTGCTGAATCAAGGGCGCAACAAAGGGGCGACCGATCACTGCGTGCCGCGGGTCGAAAGATCCGGTAGCCACACGCTCGACAGGTGCATCAGACGTGAATCGATCGCAACATCAGCGTACTGAATGAGTTATAGCCCGCGGCGTCCTCAAGTCTAGTTCCAGCCCGTCGGCGTTCCGTAGGGCTCATTCGGGAGCATGAACGCCTGTATGAGCTGGATCTGGCCGCGATCCACTTTGAACAGCTCGTTGAGGATGTTGTTGCGAGGGTTGGCAACGGCCGGGGGCGCTGGGACCTCCTTACCGTCTCGGATCCATGTCTTGCTCCCGGGAATATCAAAGACGACCTGAGCAACGACGAGCCCGCGGTCCGGGTCAACCACGGGGAAGCGCCGGTCGCGAACTCGCGGGACGTAGGTGAAAAGTTTCGCCTGGAACTGTTCCTGGCACCCCAGCGGAGGCAAACCCTCAGAGTTGGTGGGATTGTTGGTCGTCAGCTGGCCGTTCTCGATGCGGTTGCACCCGGGCGCAAAAGGTACATGGCCCGGCTGGTGCTCGATTCCGTCGAAGTAGGCGTTCGCCGCAGCGATGAGCTGAGCCCGGGAGGCGCGATGGCCGACTTCACTGTCAAGGAACGGTTTGACCGCTGCCAAAAGCTGCAAGTCAGGCATCACCTCAAAACCGGTGCGGGGCGCGTCGGGCGATGAACCGTGCGCGACAACCGTCTCAGATTCCGCGATTTTTCCGCCGACGATTTTCAGGCGAAGCATCAGCAGCGAGACATGATCTTCTTGAACCGCTCCCCAGTAGGTTACCTCGCCGGTCGTGGGATCGGCGACCGTCTCGCCCCGAAACTTGATGAACTTGACCGTCTTCCATATGCCTTCGCCCAGAGGCATCGGTTTGGTGTTCTCGGTTAATTTCGCGTCTGGGGCCACAGGTAGTCCGGAGGGATCGTGTATCAGCAGCGCGGCGAGATACTGATCCACAAATCCGCTTAAGCATGCCTGGTCGCACGCGTTCCTTGCCGGACTTGCCGCCTCAACCGCCCCGGAACGAGCGGTAAACCGACCAGCAATCAACAACCCCGCCGCAACTACGACAACCGCGAACGCATTTCTGGGCATGAGATTTTCCCCGATTGGCCAAACCAGCGCGCGGCATCTATACCAGAATGTGCAAGAGGCCTGCAACCGGTTCCCGGACGCAACCCCGGTACGTCAGTCGAGGACTTCAAAGCGGAATTCTTCGATGACAGGATTGGTGAGGACGTCTTTCGCAATGCGTTCCACTTCGCTTTGGGCTTCGGCGCGGCTAAGGCCATCGAGCTCCAGAACGAAAAACTTTCCCTGACGCACACCTTGCACCTTCGCGTGCCCGAGCGACGATAGCGCGCGTTGAATCGTCTGTCCTTGCGGATCAAGGACGGTGGACTTCAGCATGACCCAGACATGTGCCTTCATTTTTCCTTCCCGTGTCGAGGCAGGCGATTATAGCAGGCCCGCCGATTTTGCGGCCGCGCGAAAGTCTTCAAGCAACCGGCGCTTCTCAACGGGCGGCAGGAACGCGGCGCTGAAGCTCTGCTCGGCGAGCTGCAGCAGCTGCTTGTTCGATAGACCGAGCGACGCAGCGTAGGAATACTCCGTCAGCAGGTCGGTGTGAAACATCGCAGGGTCGTCGGTGGAAAGCGTGACGAGCAAACCCTGGGCGATCAGCTTGGCAATAGGATGGTCTGCGATCGACGCATCTGGCTTGCCGGTCTGTTTCGCGAGCGCGCCGGTCAACAGATTGCTCGACAGGCAATTTTCCAGCACGACGTGCCGCGTCGCAAGCGATCCCGCGAGCGCCGCATCGTTCATCACGGCGATACCGTGGCCCACACGCTCGGCGCCCAGGATCTCAACTGCTTCGCGTACCGATTCGGGTCCGCCGATTTCTCCGGCGTGGCAGACGATGTGCAGTCCTTCGCTTCGCGCCAAATCAAAGGCCGGGCGGAAGTTTACAGCAGGAAAGGCGAGCTCATCGCCGCCCATCCCGAACGCGATCACGCCCGAGTGATGCAGCTTTGCAGCCCAGCGCGCTACTTCCATTGCGGCCTCGGGGCCGAATTGTCGGGCCGCATCGACGATCCAACCCGTGCGAAGTCGACTGAAAAGGACGCCCTCGGAGGCTTCGCGGATTGCGGTGAAATTGGCCTCCACGTTCTGCATGCGCCGGAGCATCACGCCTGCCGAAATGGTGATCTCGGCATATACGACGTTTTGCCGGACCAATTCCTCCAGGAGCTTTCTGGTGATGAGCGCGTAATCCTCCGGGTCGCGCAGGAAAGACGTGACCCACTTGAAAGCCTCAATGAATCCTGCGAAGTTCGAGTAGTTGTAGCGCCCGGCTACGTCCTGGGCCGTCAGCTTTACATCGTGGCGTTCGGCCAACTCCACAGCGGTTTCCGGGCGGATCGAGCCTTCCAGGTGCAGATGCAGTTCCGCCTTGGGGAGGGCGTCGAGGATGGTTGGTTGCAGCGTCGTTGGCATCGCTATGTGAGTCTAATTTCCCGGCAACTGCGGACGCCCGGCGTTGATCCACGCCGTCATCCAGTAGGATCCCAGATCGGTTGAAGCATCGGAAAGTTGGCGGATCAGGACCGCCCCCGCTTGGGCGTAGAAGCGGTCGTAATACTCGCTGGTGTACCCCGATAAACCCTCGTGTGCGCGGCGATCCGCGAGGAGAATGCTCTCAACCCAGGAATGCGCGTCGAGTGATATCTCAAATGCATGGTCGGTCGGATCGCGGATAAAAGCGGCCTCGTTTGGTTTCATATAGAAAAAACGCTGATAGCGGTCTACCAGTCCAACACCGAAACGTTCGTTCACGCCTTGCTGGCTGGAGAGCACTCCATCGCTGTTCAAGGTGGACTTGAAAGGGTCGTGTGCGGCGGCCACGAAGTGAGCCAGGAGAGCGGCCGAAAGACGGGCGTCCTCCCAATTGCGGGCATGAAACGCATCCGTCAGCTTCTTACTGTAAAGCCCGATCTGCCAGGGAAGGACTCCGTGCGCATCGATTGACCGGCGTCCGTATTTCGCGACCGCGGCCGTGTAGGTGCGAGGCAAGGCTGAGAACGGAAACGGTCCGTAATGATCAAGCGCGATGAAACCCTTCGGCTGCTCGGCGGGAAGCCGCGCCTCGGATTGGAGAGGATCGGTCACATGCTGCATCAGAAACGAGCGATTGGCCTGGAAGAATGGCAGCATCTCGTCCGGCAAGGTGTCCACGGCCTTGTCGACAATCATCCGCTCCGCGTTTTCTCCCCAGCCAAACGAGGACGGCAGCGCCAGAAATAGAATCGTCAACAGAAGCGCGGGCGCCGCGCGAAGCCCCACTTGCATCGTTCGCCGCATCAGCGGGGCCCTCCCTTTGCAGCTGCTTCCAGGTTTGCGTTCGAAAGCTGGCTGTGTTTGCGGCTGTAGAAGTAATACACACATAGTCCGATCACCAGCCAGACGAAGAAGCGAATCCAGTTTGTCACCGTCAGTCCGGTCATCAGCAACAGGCACGACAGAATGGTCACGATCGGCGCCAGCGGCCCGCCGGGTGCGCGGAACGCCCGCGGGCGGTTCGGCTCGCGATAACGCAGGATTAGCACGCCGCCGGCGACCAGCGCAAACGCAAACAGCGTTCCGATGTTCGACAGGTCCGCAAGCGTACCGATGTCGAGCAGGCCGGCAGGAACGCCAACAACGAATCCCGCGACCCAGGTGGAAAAGTCCGGCGTGCGGAAGCGCGGGTGGACCCGGCTAAAAATGGCGGGCAGCAAGCCGTCGCGCGACATGGCGAACCACACGCGGGCCTGGCCGAGCTGAAACACCAGCAGCGAAGAAATCATACCCATCAGCGCGCCGACCAGTACAACCAGGCGGATGTTGCCAAAATGCAGACGCTTCATCGTATTGACTACCGGTGCAGCATCATCCACCAGGGTCTGCCACGGAACGATTCCGGTAAGGACCACCACGACGCCGATATAGAGCGCCGTGCAGATCACCAGAGTAGTGATAATTCCGATAGGCAGATCCCGCTGCGGATTTTTGCATTCCTCGGCGGCGGTTGAGACCGAATCGAAGCCGATGTAGGTGAAGAAAATAATGGAGCCGCCGGTCAGGATGCCCGGCCAGCCGTTCGGTGCATACGGATGCCAGTTCGCGGGATGAATATAGCGCGATGCGAATCCGATGAAGATGAGAATGGCGAGAATTTTCATCAGCACCATCACGTTGTTCGTGCGCGCCGATTCCTTGATTCCGCGCACCAGAACCACCGTGAGCAGCATGACGATGACGAAGGCGGGCCAGTTGAATCCAAAATGCCAACCGGGATCGTACAGCGTGTTCCCCTGAAGATCGGCAAGGCCGGACGGCAGGTAGGCGGGGGTGATCCATCGCAAATCCGGGTGCCAGTGAAACCAATCGAACAAGTCCACGATATGCGCCGAGAAACCCACACTCACGGCCATATTCGAGACGGCGTATTCCAGGATCAGATCCCAGCCTATGATCCAGGCGATGAGTTCGCCCATGGTCGCATAGGTATATGTGTAGGCACTTCCCGCGATTGGAATCATCGCCGCCAGCTCCGCATAGCAGAGAGCGGCGAAGCAGCATACGACGCCCACCAGAGCGAATGAAAGTACGATCGCGGGACCTGCTCCGGGCCTGCCAAAAGACGCAGACCGATAGATCAGGTATTCGATTACCGTCGAGTTGAAGACCGAACTGAACTGCATCTTCTCGCCGGCAATCGCCGTTCCGACCACCGTGAAGATCCCGGATCCGATCACCGCGCCGATGCCGAGCGATGTCAGGCTCAGCCAGCCGAGCGACTTTTTCAGGCGCATCTCGGGTCTGTCGGCGTCGGAAATAAGCTGATCGATGTTCTTGGTTCGGAGCAGCTGTGCGCCCAATCGCCACCTTCCCGGTGCGAGCGAAGAAAAACTCTACCTTGGCAGACCCTCCGGCGCAACCTGTCCGTAGCACCGCGCGCGGGTTTAGGGAAATTCAGGCCAGCTGCAAATTCGCGTAGCGCTCAAGCAATCTCTTGGGGCCGAAATCCTGAAAGCTGACTGTGATTCTGCGGTCTTCACCATCGCCTTCGACTTCAATGATCGTTCCGATACCGAACTTCGGATGCCGGACCCGCGCGCCGATAAGCGGATCCCTGGAAGCACGCGCTTTGGGCGCCGGGTGCCCGTACGCGGTTCGAGTGCGACGGTGAGAATAGCCCTCGGAAAATTCCGGATCGGGTTCATAGCGACGCGTCTCGCCCGCCTCGGACTGTGAGCCGGCAGCGGCTTCGATCAGATCGCGCGGAATCTCGGACAGGAAACGAGAGGGCAGGGAAGCGCGCAGCCGGTCTTCACCGTAGCTGCGGCGATAGATTGCGCGCGATAGCACAAGCGAGCGCTTGGCGCGCGTCATGCCGACGTAGAAAAGTCGGCGCTCCTCCTCAACCTCGCCCGGGGTATCAAGCGAACGTCCGTGAGGCAGCACTCCCTCCTCGAGCCCAGCAAGAAATACGGCGTCGAACTCCAGGCCTTTGGCGCTGTGCAGCGTCATCAGTGAAACGGCAACGTCTTCCTGGTACTGGTCGGCGTCGCTCACAAGCGCGGCGTGATCGAGCACGTCCTCGAGCGTCTGACCCTGTTCGGTTGCTTCCGCCATGGCGTTGGACAGCTCCCTGAGGTTTTCCGAGCGCGACGTGTGTTCGATATTGTCCTGTTGCTCGACCCAGCTCAGGAAGCCGGTGCGGTCCAGTACGCGCTCGATTAATGCCGCGGGCGGGAGTTCGCGGCATTCTTCCTGCAGGACTTCGATTAATTCACGGAAAGAATTCATGGCGCCCGCAATCTTCTTGCCCATCGAAAATTCGCCCGCCCGGATCGTTTCCCACAGCGATGCGCCGGTTTCTCTTGCGCGCGCTTCCAGACTTGCGACCGTGGTGGCACCGATGCCGCGCGGTGGCACATTCAACACTCGCAGCAGCGCCACATCATCTTCGGGATGGAAAATCAGGCGCACGTAGGCAAGCGCGTTGCGAACTTCGGCGCGTTCGTAGAAACTGAATCCTCCGACCACACGGTAGCGAATGTTCAGGCGCCGCAGGACCTCCTCGAACGAGCGCGATTGAGCGCCGGTGCGATACAGAACGGCGACGCGGGCATCGGAGTCGTTTCGCACGACAGCGGAAAGCTCTCCGCATATGAACTCGGCCTCCCCGGTTGAATCCGGCGCCTCGAAAAAGCGCAGCCGGTCGCCTGAACCGAGTGTCGCCTGAAGAGTCTTGCCGAGGCGGTCAGAATTGTTCTTCACCACAGCGGCAGCGGCATCCAGAATCGTCTGCGTGGAACGGTAGTTTTCCTCCAGGCGGATGATCTTCGCGCCCGGGAATTCCTCGGTAAAGCGCTTCAGGTTTCCCGCGCGTGCGCCGCGCCATCCGTAGATCGATTGATCCTCGTCTCCGACCACACAGACATTTTTTCGCGTCCCGGCGAGCAGGCGCACCAGCTCTTCCTGCGCCCGATTTGTATCCTGGAATTCATCGACCATCAGGTATTGGAACTGTGTGCTCCAGCGCGCACGCACATCGGAGTGGTCGCGAAGCAAATCGACCGCGCGCAGCAGTAAATCGTCGAAATCAAGCGCCGCGGCCTTGCGCAGGATTTCGTTGTAGGCGCGAAACAGCTTGGCCGTGTCCTGGCGCCCCGGATCGCGCATTTGCGCGGCTTGGGAGTCCATTTCATCCGGGCTGATGCCGTGGTTCTTTGCGTGGCTTATCTGCGAGCGCACGCCGCGCGGCGGGTAATCCTCTGCGGACAGGTCGAGCTGGATGAGGGCGCGCTTCACGGCCGCAGCCTGGTCGTCGTCATCGTAGATCGCGAAATCGCGCGGCAGACCGAGATGCTGCGATTCGCGTCTCAGCAGGCGCGCGCAAAAGGAATGAAACGTCGAGACCCAGATGTCAAACGCGGCGCGTCCGCTCGCGCGCAATAGGTCGCTGATTCGCTCCTTCATCACCCCCGCAGCCCTGTTCGTGAAGGTGACGGCAAGAATCGAGCTTGGCGGCACTCCCTGCTCGATCAGATGGGCGACGCGATAGGTAATCACGCGGGTCTTGCCGGTTCCGGCTCCTGCAAGGACCAGCAGCGGTCCTTCCGTCGCCAGGACTGCTTCGCTCTGGCGTTCGTTGAGACCAGGGACCAGCGGCACTCTCTGGGGGGAATTGCTCAAGTTGGAATTCTATCCGACCGGGTGAGATTGAGCAATTTTGCGGCTGGGGTGCGCCGGGACGGGCGAACGAATTCTGCTACAATCGGCCGGCTTCATCGAGGAATTGCCGCGACATGCAACAGATTAAACTGCCTGTTTGGCTCGCCGCACTGGTCGCTACGATGGGCGGCGGCGGGTTGTTTGTCGCGACTTTTCTTGATTCCTCCGTACTGACGCTTCCGTTTATCGCCGATGCCCTGGTAATCGAGCTCTCCATCGCGCGTCCGGAGCGAATGCCGTACTACTGCGCCATGGCCGCCCTTGGTTCTCTTGCGGGCTCCATCTGGATTTACTTGCTCGCAAGAAAGGGAGGCGAGGCTTTCTTTCATCGGCGTGTTGGCAAGCGCGCGAGAACGGTCAAGCGCTGGGTGCAGGGGAACGCCTTCCTGAGCGTATTCCTTCCAGGGGTTCTGCCGCCGCCGGTTCCTTTCAAGATATTCGTACTTGCCGAAGGCGTGTTTCAAGTGCCACTGAAGACGTTCGTCGTTGCTCTGTTGTGCGGCCGCGCGCTGCGATATTTTCTGGAAGGACTTCTGGCAGTGCGCTACGGAAACGCCGTGCTGCCGTTCCTGATGGTCCACAGGATCAGCTTTGCCCTCTCGATGGTCGGCGTTCTATTGGTATTGTATGCGGCAGTCCGTTTGCTCCACCACGATCCGCCTCCCCTCGATTGAGGAGATCAGCCACTCGGGTTAGCTCCGGCCACCTTACCGGAGGCGACACGTTGGAAAACAGTCGTGAATCCGAATTCGGACCGCGGAGTTGGTCGTTCGGCGATGAAGCGAAGTAAAACCCCTCGTGGGTGATCTGCAAGGCGCTGTTGAAATCCACACGCACAAATATGTTCGCCGGCCCGTTGTCGTCATCTGCGAAACGCAAGTCGCGCACTTCCACCCGATAACCTGCCTCGAGCGGCTGAACTCTTGCGAATGGAAACCGGGCGTACATCAGGAATTTGCGCGCGGCGGGCGACTGTTCCCCGGCTGAGAGCGCGGATGAGTCTTCCGGCTTAAACAGCGTGACGCTTCGGTCGGGATCGAACGCATCGCGCGGTGCCAGGGGAACGTCAACCTCCTCCACCGTGTTATCCGTCTCGGCGATCCCGCGCCACGAAAACGGCGCCGAGGATTCCGGAAAAGCCGCGGCCGACAGGGCAATTCTTCCGTGGTATTCGCGCGAAAGGATCAGATCGACTGCCCGGCTGTGCAGATCCGCCCGCGCGCCGAAATAGGCCGCGAGCAGCACAAGGGTGAGGACCGCCGCTCGGCTGCCGCCCGGCCCCTTGCGCCGCTCGCCAACCTCTTCGTTCACCAGAATGAACAGCAACGGAAGCAGCAGTCCCGCCACGAGCAGAAGCAGAGTCCACAGATCCAGCTCGTTGATCAGGTTCCACGCGGACCAGTGAGCGTGAAAGGGCCACAGCAGCTGAACTCCCACTCCGCTTGCGACGTCGAGCAGTACGTGTCCCGCCGCTCCGATGGCGCACACTGCGAACGCCGGACCGAACGCGAGCGGCGCAACCGGCAGAGTCGGATGTCTCTTCGGCGGCATCCTGCGGTCCAGCAGGCAGAACGCAACGGCAACGACGCAGGCGACCACGGCGGAGCCAGCGACCGAGTGCAATACCGTGCGATGAAATTGCATGAACGCGCCTGCACCGCCGAAGTAGCTCGCGTAGTCGAGGTCGGGCGCAAGGCCGGAAACAAGCAACATGGCCGTGCCAAAGCGCGGCAGGCGTCTTGCTCCCGCGCGCGCGATCGCAAGCGACGTAAACGCATGTGTGAACGGTTCCACGATTTTTATGGCAGGGAAAATTCGATCTAATGCGCTGCCGGCGTCACAATCGAAAGAGCGTCTGGTACGATCCGGAACGTGATGGGCAGAGCGCCGACCGGTTCGCCATCCACCTGAGCGTACACCGGTTCGGTGCCGACGGATTCGCAAATCACGTCTGTGGCTTTCCAGGTCTCGATTCCGTCCCTTTTTCGGAGTGTGCCCATCCACATCGCCGGCAGGCAGGCGAGATAGCCAAAACGGCTGCGTGTGGAATGGGTGAGAAACTCAAAGGAATCTTCAAACAGGCTGGCTTCGGTCGTGATCTTGAACGGGCCTCCGTAGTGCGCGGTCCTGCCGACGACGATGATGGTCGCCTGACGGTGTTTTCCTGCGGAATGAACATGCATCTGTGGAAAGCCGTAGCGGAAGAGCTGCCTGAACCCTTCGACCCAGTAGGCGACCACTCCGGCGCTTTTTTTCAGCCCTTGGTGCACGCAGTTGACGATCGCGCCGTCAGGTCCTGCGCCCGCGACAGAAAGAAAGTAGCGGCCCTCGCTTGACATGTTGGAGGAGTGGTTGCCGCCGGTCGGCAAAGCCATGCCAAGCGCAATCCTCCGAACTTGTCCGCCGGCGATCAGCCGCGCAGCCCGGGGAATGTCCCAGGGGATGCCCAGTTCTTTCGCCAGAATGTTTGCTGTGCCCGCCGGCAAGAGCGCCATGGGAACCTGGCTTCGGGCCAGCCCGTTGACGATCTCGTTGATCGTGCCATCGCCGCCGCAGGCGATCACCATGCCGCGGCGCTGGTCAACAGCTTGTCGCGCAATCTTTGTCGCTGCGCCCGGCGCAGTGGTGGGCGCAAGCTCGGCAATGATGCCCGCATCTTTCAAGATGCGCGCTGCGTGTTCGATCTCGGCGAACCGGCGTTGGCGTCTGCGGCCGCTCGTCGGGTTATAAATCAGCAGCGCGTCTTTGATCTCATGCGGCATCGGTTTGTCCCGGGGCTTCGAGGCAAGCGCGCATTGTATAATATCGCCGCCGTTTGACGGACTTCGTCCCGGAGAGGTTTCCATGCCCGGAAGCAGCAAGGTCGCAAAAGAGATCCAGGTCCTGCGCGACAAAATTCGTCGCCACGAGTATCTCTACTACGTCACCGACGACCCTGAAATCTCCGATGCCGCGTTTGACCGGTTGATGACACGCCTCAAGGAACTAGAAGCAGCGCATCCGGAACTGGCAGCCCCAGATTCGCCTACCCACCGTGTGGGAGGCGCGCCGCGCGAGGGCTTTCAGCAGGTGCGCCACAAGATCCCGATGGGCAGCCTCGACAATGCCTTCTCATTCCAGGCGCTCGGCGACTTCGATCGACGTGTGCATGAGCTGACCGGACGCGACAAGGTGGACTATGTCGCCGAACACAAGTTTGACGGCCTGAGCCTTTCGCTCATATACGAAAACGGGATGCTGGTTCGCGGCGTGACGCGAGGCGACGGAACCACGGGCGAAGATGTGACGCCCAATGTGAAGACCATCCGCTCGATCCCGCTCACGATTGCGCCCGCGCTGCTGAAAAAGGCCGGCCTCGGGGCAGATTTCGAGGTGCGCGGCGAAGTCATCATGACGCACAAATCCTTCCAGCAGCTGAATCTGCAGCAGAGCGAAACGGGAGGCAAGATTTTCGCCAGCCCGCGTAACGCAGCCGCGGGCGCCGTGCGCGTACTCGATCCGAAGATCACCGCTTCGCGGCGTCTGGATTTTTTCGCCTATTACATTCTGGTGGACGGCCGGGCCGCAAAGAAGCGTCTATCGGAGGTTTTGAAAGCGCTTGCCGTGCTGCAGTTCAAGGCCAGCGATGATTGGAAACTCTGCCGCTCGATTGACGAGGTTGAACGGTACATCGAAAGCTGGGATGCGCGGCGCGAGAAGCTGGCCTATGAGATTGACGGCATTGTCGTGAAAGTTGACGAAATTGGTCTGCAAAACGAGCTGGGCTTCACGTCAAGAGCCCCACGCTGGGCCATTGCCTACAAATATCCGGCCCATCAGGAGACGACGATTGTCCGCGAAATCGGAGTGAGCGTCGGCCGCACCGGAGTTCTCACGCCTGTTGCGTTTCTTGAGCCAGTGCAGATTGGCGGCGTCACCGTCAGCCGTTCGACGCTGCACAACCTGGATGAGGTCCAAAGGCTCGGCCTGCATGCGGGAGATACGGTGCTGGTTGAGCGCGCAGGCGAAGTGATTCCGCATGTCCTGAAGGTGGTGAAACACGGCGATGAAGAAAAGCCATTCCGGATGCCCGAGAAATGCCCGGAATGCGGCACGCGGATCCACAAAGACGAAGCAGAAGTGGCGTATCGCTGTGTGAATGTCTCCTGCCCGGCGAGACGGAAAGAATCGTTTCTGCATTTCGCCGGACGCGACGAAATGAACATCGACGGCCTGGGCAGCAAAATTGTGGACCAGCTTGTGGACAAGGGACTGGTGAAGGATTACGCCGACTTGTATGGCCTCAAGCTTGAAAAGGTCTCCGAGCTTGAGCGCATGGCTGAAAAATCAGCTCAAAATCTGCTCGACGAAATAGCCGCGAGCAAGAAAAACAGCCTCTCCCGGCTCATTTACGCCCTCGGAATCCGCTTTGTCGGGGAACGGACCGCACAGTTGCTTGCGGCCCACTTCGGTTCGATGGATAAGCTCGCCGCGGCAAGCGAAGAAGAGCTGACCGGGGTGACCGAGGTGGGCCCAAAGGTCGCGGAAGGGATCCTGGAGTTCTTTTCCGAATCCGCGAACCGCAAATTGATCGAACGCCTGCGTGCCGCGGGCGTGAACATGAAGGAAGAACGCCAGGCGCCCAAGAGTGCGAAGTTTGCCGGCATGACATTCGTATTCACCGGCACACTCGCGAAGCGTTCACGCGAGGAAGCCGAAGCACTGGTGGCCGCGCACGGCGGCAAACCAGGTTCCTCGGTGAGCAAGAAAACCAACTACGTAGTGGTCGGCACAGATCCCGGATCGAAACTTGAGAAGGCTACTGCCCTTAAGGTACCAATCCTGGACGAAAACCAGTTCGAGAAGCTCCTCCGGACAGGCTGAGCCGCGAGGCCCTCGAGCCGCCGAATGGTCCAAAGCGGTCTGAACTGCTCGAGTTTGGGTGAACCGCTGTTGAATCGTGATGGGGCTAAGCGATTGTAGCCTTGCACCCGTCATCGTATAATTTCGACGGCGGGTGAGTCGGGTGATCGCCGGTTTGTCCCGTGCAAACGGGGCGAACGGGAGGAAAGTCCGGACTCCAGCTGTGGTGAACTCGCAAGAGCCGGCCACGGTAGGGCAACGCGCCTGGTAACGCCAGGGGGCTGCGTGCTGGGATGAGCGAAAGCGCATTCAAGCGGCGCGGCTACGGAAAGTGCCACAGAAAATAAACCGCCGGTGATGCTTGCACCTCGGCGGCAGGCTTTCGGAAAAACCGGGAGCCCGCCTGTTTCGGTCGAGCGCATTTGGCAAGGGTGAAAAGGTGGGGTAAGAGCCCACCGCCCGGGTGGTGACATCCGGGGCACGGAAAACCCCGCGTGGAGCAAGGCCAAATAGGAGGGGAGGGCTGGCCCAGCCCGTACGCGTTTCGCTCGCAAGAGCGAAGCGCTCTGACCCTCGGGTAGGCTGCTTGAGTCCCGGAGCGATCCGGGACCTAGAGGAATGATCGCCGCGTTGCGTGCGCCTCAAGCATCTTGGTGCGAATCAGGCTGCCGGTCACGCGCGGACAGAATCCGGCTTACAGGCTCATCCGCCTATTTTTGATTTTGTTGTCAGTCGCTTACGATTTGCACGATTTCGATTGTGATGCTCGTGTGACGCCTACTGCGAAGTCGTCTCGCAGAGTTTTCAAAGGCTTGCCCAACCTGGGCGTGAGCACCACCTAAATCTGTGGCACGATTCCTCTCGCCTTTGCTGATTCCCCTCTAATTTCGCATTTCGTGGTGCCCGTTCCATTCACGCGCGTCTGCCAGCCCAAGTCGGGCCCAACCGGGCGAACACCGCTGCGCCCTAAAGCAGCCTGGCGATCTGCGGCGGCGTAACGCGAATCGCGTCACCCTTGCTATCCGCTACGCTTTCTCTTACACCGACTCTGCACAGCACCGAGATTGCTTGAGAGACGAACGCCTGCGCTTCAAGCAGGCCAGCGTTGTCAACGTGACTGTCCGCCGCGGTCAGCAGGCCAACGTGAGCGGCGCCTAGATGATCCATCACCCGTTGCACCATAAGTTCTGTCGAGGCACTCTGCTGCGAAACGTTCATAGTTCACCTCAGTTTTGGGATTATGTCTATAAGGGTAAGCAGAGCCCGGTTTGATATAGGCTTCCCGTGGGAACCTTTTGGGCCCGATCCCGGATTTGCCGCCGGCGGTCCGCCAAGGTCTTCCGTAACCCCTAGTCCGTTAGTACTATAACCCTCCCCATTTTATGAATCGGACGACCTATCGACGGTTCTCGCCGTTGCCTCTATTGTAAAGTTCGTCGTCAAATCCCGCAGTTTGTGTCGAATGACGACCGGAGTCACCCGGAACCGACCGGTTTCCGCGATGGCATCGCGGGGTTTTCCGGGCGAGCTTGGTACAGGAAAGGGTTTGATGGGGACTTCTCTGGAAGTCAGGGACCTGAGCATCCGCTACCGGTCCGCGGAATCGAGCGAGCGCCAGGCGGTCGATGCCGTGACCTTCAACATCGCTCCCGGTGAAGTTTTGGGGGTAATGGGTGAGTCAGGGTGTGGCAAGACGAGCATCGCACTCGCCATGCTTGGCTTGCTCCCAATGGATCGGACACAGATCTCTGGCTCGATCGTATTCGGCGGCCAGAACCTGGTCGCGATCGACGAGCGTTCCTTCCGCCGGATCCGCGGCGCAAAAATCTCCATGGTGTATCAGGAGCCGGGCATCGCGTTGAGCCCGTTCATGTCTGCCGGAGATCAGATTGCGGAAGTCGCTCACGCGCACACCAACTGGGGCTGGAAGCAGTGTCGCTCCGAGGCCCGCACCATGCTCTCTCGCGTCGGCCTGTCGTCTACGGACAGAATCCTTTCGGCATATCCCCATCAACTCAGCGGCGGCCAGCTCCAGCGTGTAGTGCTCGCTCAGGCGCTGATT
Organism: Candidatus Cybelea sp.; assembly: GCA_035603235.1. Classification (GTDB taxonomy): domain Bacteria; phylum Acidobacteriota; class Terriglobia; order Acidiferrales; family UBA7541; genus Palsa-295. The sequence continues at coordinate 137,302 of DATNKU010000025.1, forward strand.
TGCCGGCCGGCATTGTTGATTGCCGACGAACCCACGGCCGCGCTCGATGCCCGGAGCCAGGCTGACTTTGTTGCCCTGTTGCGCGAACTGAACCATCAACTGAACGTCTCGATTCTGCTCATCAGCCATACCCCTGAAATTCAGGCGAGTCTTGCCGATCGGGTCCTGGTGATGAAGGACGGACAAATCGTTGAACAGGGCCGTTTTGAAGATCTGTACTGGAATACGTTGCACCCAGATACGAAGACATTACTGCGGCGTAATTCTCGCGCAGGTGCAGACGCCGAATCCGAAGATGCTTTACAAGAGCAGCTGGTGCGGTGAGGGACCTTTGAGACACAGATCGAATCAATACCCGGAACTCGATTGCGCTGCACCGCTCGTAAGAATCGAGCGTCTCAGCAAGCAGTACGTCCAACGGGGCGCACTGACGCGTTCCAAGGTCACCGTTCAGGCTCTCGACCAAGCCACCTTGACGATTCGTCGAGGTACGACCCTCGCGCTCGTCGGTGAATCGGGTTCGGGAAAATCCACGCTCGCCCGGTGTCTTGCACTGCTGGAGAAGCCGTCCGCAGGTGCCATCTGGTTTGCTGGCGACAACCTGACCGAAATGAATTCCAAGAATCTTTTGCCGTTTCACCGCCGGATTCAGCTGATCTTTCAGGACCCAACCTCAGCGCTGAACCCGAGACTGAGTGCCGCCGAAATTGTCATGGAACCGCTGGCCATTCAGGGCGAAGGAACAAAACTGTGGCGCCGGCGCCGGGCTCTGGAAATGATGGAGGCGGTAGGCCTGCCCGCACGATGGGAACACAAGCGACCGCTTGAGTTCAGCGGCGGCCAGCGCCAGCGCATTGCCATCGCACGGGCATTGGCCCTGGAACCCGAGCTGCTGATTCTCGACGAGGCACTGTCGAGCCTAGATCTAGCGAATCAGGAAATGCTTCTGCAATTGCTCGCCGACTTGCAAGCAGCGCACACGCTGACCTACTTGCACATCTCTCACGATCTGCGGCTGGTCGCTCAGTGCGCCGACGAGGTTGCGGTCATGAACCAGCGAACCATTGTCGAGCAGCAAAGCGCGCTGGAGCTGTTCGCTCGGCCCAGACATCGCTACACGCAGGAGCTTCTGGAAGCGATGCCGTCTCTGGAATCCATTTGTCTGGAGCGCTCCGCTTAACCCGATGAAATACTTCGCCCAACGGGTCATTCACGCAACGGCGCTTCTGCTCGCCATTTCATTCTTTTCGTTCGCACTCGTCGAGCTCGCACCGGGCGATTATTTCGATTCGATGCGCTTGAATCCCGAGATTTCGCAGCAGGCTGTTGCCGGGATGCGTTCCCAGTACGGTCTCGATCAGCCGCTTCTCATCCGGTACGAGCGCTGGCTTGCAGCGCTGCTGCATGGCCAGCTCGGCGTTTCGCTCGCATCGCGGGGGCCTGTCGGTCCTGTATTGCGCTTGCGGGCTCGCAACACGCTCCTGTTGTCCGGGACAGCAACTTTATTCGCCTGGCTGCTAGCCCTCCCGATCGGTATCTGGAGCGCGACGAAACGAAATGGCTGGGCGGATCGCTTCTGGGGACTGGCCACCTCGGCGCTACTCACGGTTCCGGATCTGGTTGTGTTCCTCGGTTTGTTGCTTGTTGCCGTTCGCACCGGCTGGTTTCCCACGGGTGGCATGCGCACGGAAGCGACCGGCGGCCTGGGATACTGGAGCGACGCAAAAGACTTCGCGCGTCACCTCATTCTTCCCGCCTTGGCAGTCGCGCTCGTGAGCGTACCCATACTGATCCGCCACATTCGCGCGGCCATGATCGAAGCGCTGGAATCTCCGTTTCTGCGCGCGGCGCGCGGGCACGGCATCGCGAATTCACGATTGCTGTTCCGCTATGCCCTGCCGGCCGCGTCAAACCCGCTCATCTCGCTACTGGGTTTTTCGGTCGCGACAATGCTGAGCGCGTCGGCGCTCGCAGAAATCGTATTGGGCTGGCCCGGACTGGGACCGTTGCTGGTGGAATCGATTCTCTCAAAAGACGTGTATCTGGTCGTCGCCATCGTGATGCTTTCCTCGGTATTTCTCGTAGCGGGCAATCTGCTTGCCGATCTGCTGCTTTTCGCAAGCGACCCGCGGATTCGAATGGAGTGAACAGGTGACGCACCGGCACAAACTTTGGGCCGCTTTCGTTTTGCTTGCGTGCCTTCACGCCCTGGTATTCTTTGCGGGGTTCTTTGCGCCCTACGACTTCGCGACCCAGAATCGCGACCTGACTTTTGCACCGCCCACGCGGATTCACTTCGTCGATGCCCAGGGAAGGTTTCACGCCCGGCCGTTCGTATATGGCCTGAGGAATGACCCGGCGAGTGCCGGCTATTCCGTAGACCAAACGCGCGTCTATCCCATACGCTTTTTCTCGCGCGGCTCAACATACAGGTTCGGTCGCGTGTTTCCGTCCGGTTTGCACCCGTTCGGCGTGGACGATCCGGGACGTCTGTTTTTGATGGGCTCGGATGCGTTTGGACGCGACCAATTCTCGCGTTTTCTCTACGGCGGGCGGATTTCACTGATGGCTGGCTGGATAGCGGCCGCCCTTTCGCTTCTGATCGGAATGATCGTGGGAACGCTCGCCGGATTTTATGGCGGGTGGATCGACCACATTCTGATGCGCGGAGGAGAGCTCTTTCTCGCTTTGCCCTGGCTCTATCTTCTGTTCGCGGTGCGCGCTGCGCTTCCCCTGCATATCGCCGAATGGCAGGTTTTTCTTCTGCTCGTCGCGGTGATGGGCCTGGTAGGCTGGGCGCGCCCGGCTCGTCTGATTCGCGGCGTCGTTTTGAGCGCCAAGGAGCGCAATTTTGTGCTCGCGGCTCGAGGATTTGGCGCATCCGACATGCATGTAATCTGCCGGCACGTGCTGCCTCAAACCTGGGGCGTGGTGCTGACCCAGATGACGCTTCTCATCCCGCAGTACGTCCTGGCGGAAGTGACCTTGAGTTTCCTCGGACTCGGCGCAAGCGAACCGATACCCAGCTGGGGAACCCTGCTCGCGGCCTTGCAGCAATACTATGTTTTGTCCTCCTTCTGGTGGATGTTCCTTCCGGCTATCCTCCTGCTCCCCGTATTTCTGCTCTATTACGCAGCGGCCGATGCTCTGCAGGAACGCCTGGCCTCCGTACCGCTATAAAAACGAATCGATCTTTGTTAAGAGTTAAGTTTATGCAACGAGTACCGTTCTGGAATTGCTGCGTCCTTGTGGCTGCCGCAACCCTCTTGATTGGCTCCGCTGGTGCGCAGTCGCATCCAGCCGAAGAGCGCATGGTTGCGGAAGTCTCCTCGGGGCGCACCGGCGGGCGGCTCGTGATTGCCATGCGGTCGGAGCCGAAGACTCTGAATCCGGTTCTGGCCCAGGATGCACCCTCGCGGGACGTGATTCGCTGCCTCACAGCCGACCTGATTCATATCAATCGCGGCTCGCAAAAGACCGAACCCGCTCTTGCAAAATCCTGGACCGCATCCCGCGATGGCAGGCAGTACACGCTGCGCCTCCGCCGCGGCCTGCGATTCTCTGACGGGCAACCGCTCGATGCCGACGACGTGGTATTCAGCTTCCAGGTCTACCTGGACGAAAAAATCGATTCGCCCGAGCGCGACCTTTTGGTCGTAGGCGGCAAACCGATCTCGGTTGAGAAAGTGGATCAATACACGGTTCGATTCGACATGGCCCAGCCCGATGCCGCCGCCGAGCGGCTTTTCGACGGCATCGCCATTCTTCCGCGGCACCTGCTGGAAGGCGTCTATCGAAGGGGTGACTTCGCGAACGCATGGAGCGTCTCGATGGCACCGGCCGAGTTCGCCGGTCTGGGTCCGTTCCGGCTGAAGGAATATGTTCCCGGGCAACGAATCGTACTCGAGCGCAATCCGTACTACTGGAAGCAGGACGGCAGCGGCCACCGCCTGCCGTATCTTGACCAGCTGGTGTTCCTGTTCGTCCCGAGTGAGGACGCGCAGGTCATTCGCTTCCAGGCCGGAGATGCCGACATCCTGACCAGATTCAGTGCCGAGAATTTCGCGGTTCTCGAGAAACAGCAGAGCGCCAGGCACTATCATCTCGACGACCTCGGTGCGGGCCTGGAATACAATTTCTTGTTCTTTAACCTGAACAGCGTGGATCCGAAAACCCTGCCCGAGATTGCCCGGAAACAGGAGTGGTTTGAAGACAAGCGGTTCCGGCAGGCGGTTTCGGGCGCAATCGATCGCGACAGCATCGTTCGCCTGGTCTACAACGGGCGGGCAACGCCACTGTGGACCCAGGTGACTCCCGGCAATCGTCTGTGGATTGATCCCGGCATCCCTCACCCGGCCCTGTCCGTCGCACATTCCCGCGAACTTTTGCGGTCCGCCGGATTTTCCTGGAAAAGCGATGGTTCGCTGGTGGATAGCCACGGGCGCCCGGTTGAGTTTTCAATTCTCACCAGCTCCTCCAATGCCCAGCGCGTGAAGATTGCTACGCTGATTCAGGATGATCTTGGCAAATTGGGAATGAGCGTTCAGATCGATTCTCTGGAATTTCACACCATGGTCGACCGGCTGTTGAAAAGCCACGATTATGAGGCGGCAGTCATGGGCCTGGTCAGCGGTGATGCCGACCCTACCTCTGAGATGAATGTGTGGATGTCGAGCGGGGATACTCACCTCTGGCATCCGAACCAGACTCAGCCGGCAACGTCCTGGGAGGCCGAAATGGACCGGTTGATGCAGCAGCAGCTGGTCGAGCTCGACCATTCCAAGCGGAAGCGCCTGTACGACCGCGTGCAGGAAATCGTGGCCGACGAACTGCCGGTCATTTGCCTGGTGAGTCCGAATATTCTTGTGGGAGCAAGCGACCGCGTCGGAAACTTCCATGCGGCCATTCTGGATCCCTACACACTCTGGAATATTGACCAGCTGTACGTCCAATAAGACTGGCGGCCACGAGCTTGATGGTTCCCCGCGCGACAGAAAACGACAGCTTCAAAGCGTGGCCGGACTCGCGCCTGGTGCGGGAGTGCCTCAAGGGGAACGAAGAAGCCTGGTCCGTTCTGGTGGACAAATACAAGAACCTGATTTTTTCCATCCCCGTCAAATACGGCTTCTCCGCCGATGATGCGACCGATATTTTTCAGTCGGTTTGCCTGGAGTTGCTTTCGCAGTTGCCGAACCTGCGGAATCCGCAGGCTCTTCCGAAATGGATCATGCAGGTAACCGCCCACAAATGCTTTCACGGAAAGCGTCAGCAGCAGCGCGTCGAGACAACCGATCCCAGTGACCCGAAGCTCGACCGAAGCACGCCCTCCCGCGCAGAGAGCATCCTGCAAGAAGCCGAAGACGAACAAAATTTGCGCCAGGCGGTTGCGGCGCTGCCACCCCGCTGCCAGCAGCTCATCCATATGCTGTTCTTTGAAGACCCGGCGCGTCCCTACCAGGCGGTTGCACAGAACCTGGGAATCGCGCCGGGCTCGATCGGCTTCATCCGCCAGCGATGCCTGGAGCGATTGCGCAAGACGTTGACGGACGTGGGATTTTCGTGAAAGCCCGGTCCAAGCAAGCGGCTCTGTCTGAAAAATTGCTTCAGGACCTGGCGAACCTCACCGGCCAGGTGAGCAGGAATCGCTTCCTCACCCGCCGCCGGCTGTATCGCGAAACCATTCTCAGCCAATTGAACGACGTCGTCCGGGCGAAGCTGCGCGCCGACACGCGGCAGGCTCTGGCCCTGGCCGAATCTGCCATTTTGATTGCGCGCCGTTTGCGCAATCAGAAAGAGCTGGGCCGCGGCCTGCGTTCGAAGGCAAACGCCTTGAACATCTTGGGCGACAATCACAAGGCCTTGGATTTTCACGAGCAGGCCCTTGGCGTCTTTCGAAAGATTCCCGATGCCGAGGAAGAGGCCCGCACGCTTATCCCTTCGATCCAACCGCTGATCATGCTGGGTGAATATGACAAGGCTTTCCAGACAGCCGAGCGCGCCAAGAAAATCTTTCTTGAACTCGGGAATCCGCAACGGATCGCCCACGTGGAAATCAACCTCGGAAACATTTTCCACCGGCAGGATCGTTTCGAGGAAGGTCTGGCCTGTTACGAGCGGGCCTACGAGGCATTGCTGCCTTTTCGCGACTCCGAAGGCCTCGCAGTCGCTCTTTACAATATGGCCGTCTGCCTGATCACCATGAATGATTTCCCGCGCGCACTCGCAAGCTATGAGCGTGCCCGGGCCATGTGTGTCGAGCACGGAATGCCTTTGCTGGTGACCCAAGCCGATTACAACATCGCCTATCTTTACTACCTCCGCGGGGAATACAGCCGGGCAATCGAGATGCTGCAGGCCACCAGGCTCGAGTGCGAGAAAAACGGCGACGCATACGTCCTGGCGCTCTGCTACCTCGATCTGTCGGAGATTTACCTCGAGCTCAACCTGAGCACGGAAGCAAGAGAAACGGCTCACGAAGGATATCTTCGTTTTCAGAAGCTGGGGATGGGCTACGAGGAAGCCAAATGTCAGGCCTACGAAGCCATGGCCTTCAGTCAGCTTGGCAAGGCCCTGCGCGCTCTCGAGCTGTTTGCCATGGCGCGGTCAAAGTTCGTCCGCGAAAAAAATCTCGTGTGGCCCTGGCTCACCGATCTGTATCGGGCCGTCGTGCTGTTTAGTGAAGGGCGGCTTTTTGAAGCCCGCCGCCTGTGCTCCGCCGCGGCTGGTTTTTTCGACACCTCTTTCTTGCCCGGTAAGGCCGTGCTTTGCCATTTGCTGCTGGCCCGCATCTGCTTGCGGACGGGCGAGCTTCCAGTTGCCCGCGCGGAGTGCGCACGGGCTCTGGATCGCTTGGCCTCAGTCAACGCTCCGATGCTTCGCTACCAGGCGGAATTTCTGATGGGCCAGGTTCAACAGGCGTCGGGTGATCCTTCCGGCGCCTACGGATCGTGCCAGAGAGCGCGGGAAGCTCTGGAAACCCTGCGGAGCAGCCTTCGTGGCGAGGAACTCAAAATTGCCTTCCTGAAGAATCGCCTGGAAGTGTACGAATGCCTGGTCGAGTTGTGCCTGGGCGACGGGGGCCCAAAAGCAGCCGAAGAATCGTTCGGCTATATGGAACTGGCGAAATCGCGAAGCCTTGCCGAACTGCTGGTGCAACACGGCAGTGCACTCGCGGTCATCGATACCGGCCAGAGCGAGCTGGTTCGCCGAATCCGCGAAATGCGAGAGGAACTGAATTGGTATTACCGCCGCATCGAGCTTGAGCAGTTACGCGCCGACGAACCGTCGCCCCAGCGAATCGAGAAGCTCCAAAAACAAGCGCTGGCACACGAGAACGAGCTGCTTCGCGCATTCCGGCAGATCCCACGGCCGAGCGCTGGCGAAGGTTTTGGTCTCGGAAACGCAATCGGTTCGCTCGATGCCATTCAGGAATCTTTGCCGCCGCACGCCTGCCTGATTGAGTACTTCACGGTGAAGGACCAGTTCATCGCGGCGGTAGTCACGCGCGACAGTCTGGAAATCGTACCGCTCACACCCGTATCACGCGTGATGAACCTGGTTCGCATGCTCCACTTTCAGATTTCGAAGTTTCGCCTCGGCGCTGAGTATGTTCGCACCTTCGAGAAATCACTGCTCGCAGCCGCGCGAGCACACTTGGGTGAGCTGTATCAGGAGGTGCTCGCGCCGCTGCGCGTGCATCTGCAGGGCAAACATCTCGTGGTTGTGCCGCATGGCGTGCTTCACTATGTTCCCTTCCACGCCCTGTTTGACGGTGCGGGCTTCCTGATCGATTCCTTCACCATTTCCTACGCGCCGAGTGCCAGCATTTTCGCGCACTGCCAGCGGAAACCGCCGTGCGCGTCCGCTACCTCGCTGATCCTCGGAATTCCTGATTCCCAGGCGCCTCTCATTCTTGACGAGGTGCGGTCGGTTGCCGCGATCCTGCCCGATGCCGAGTTGCTCGTTGGCGCAGCGGCCGATGAAGCAGCGCTCAGAGAAAAGGGCTCGCGCAGCCGGTTGATCCATATCGCAACCCACGGCAGCTATCGCCACGACAACCCCATGTTCTCAGGCATTCGTCTGGGGGACGCCTACCTGAGCCTGTACGATCTCTATCAACTCAAGCTCGAAGCTGAGCTGATCACGCTCAGTGGGTGCGCAACCGGACTAAACGTAGTTGCGCCAGGCGATGAACTTCTCGGACTGATTCGCGGACTGCTGTATGCCGGAGCTCATTCATTGCTGTTGACCCTGTGGGACGTCAACGACCGGAGCACAGCGGATTTTATGACCCGCTTTTATCGGCGCGTCAGTGCTGGCGAGGGTAAGGCCTCCGCTCTGCAAGGCGCCATGCGCGAATTGCGCGTCGACTATCCCCACCCCTATTATTGGGCCCCTTTCACACTGATAGGAAAGGTTTTACCGGTCTGAAGCCCCCTTTATTTTTCTGATCCTTGCCTATATTTTTTGACCGCCTGTCTACCCTTATGAGTTGAGCGTGGGACGCAGTGGCCAGCCCCCGATCCGGGGCCTGGGAACTCAAATTTATGGGGGATGTGATGGAACACTATTCGCTTGAGCAGTGGGCTGATTTTGCCCGGCAAGTCACCGGAGAGCAGGACAGAGCCGAAATGCAGAACCATCTGGACAACGACGGTTGCAGGAAATGCTCGAAGATCCTGGGCATGTGGAAGCGCGTTCACGCGGCCGCCCGGCGCGAGCAGGGCTACCAACCGCCCGATAGTGCGGTGCGCTCCGTTAAAGGCACTTTCGCCATTCATGGGCGACGTCCAGTCAGGCGCGGCGTTGGCCTGATCGCCGAACTGCTGTTCGATACGGGGCAAAACCGCGTGGCCGCCGGTGTCCGTTCTGCCGGCAACGCCCCGCGGCAATTGCTCTACAGCGCAGGGGTCTATCGAATCGATGTTCGCATCGAGCCTCAGGCCGACTCAGGCCATGCCAACGTCGCTGGCCAGGTCCTGAACTCCGCGGAGCTGAATCCGGTTGACGCCGTCAGGGTCGCGTTGTTAAGCGACCGAAAGACCCTGTCGGAATCGGTAACCGGCCAGTTTGGCGAGTTCCAACTGGTCGCCGATCCCACGAGCCGGTTCCATCTGAAAGTTTACCTGCCCGGGCAACCGGTCACATTTCCGGCGATCGAGCCGGCGCCCGATCCATGGAAAGAGTCGATGCAAGCTACTGATTCTAAAACTCTTAAGAAGTACCGTCGAAAGGTCAAAAAACGTACTAGGAAGAAGGTTTGATGCGCATACCGCCAAAACTAGCCGCTTGTACTATAGCCGAACATGGGCAGCCCGCACGAAACTTGGAGCCTGCCAGTCATACGGTCGAGCGACTAGGGAGTCGGAGCGCAAAAGGAGTCATGGCAATCATGAAACGTCGAATCGGCATCGTCCTACTTCTTCTCGTCGGGCTATCCGGCCGCCCAGCAGCAGCTCAAGGCGTGCTCGGAGGGCTGCTCTCAAATGTCGGGAATTCGCTGTCGGCTCTGACGACGCCGCAACCCGGCGTGATCGTGCGCACGAATATGGGACTCTCCGGGCTGAAGCTTGTCTGCCTGCTCCACGGATGCAGCGTGGTGGGCAATTTGGACGGGAACCTCAACAAGGTTTTCCTGGTCAGGCCGGTGAACGGACTACTGCCGAACCTTCTGGCGAGCGTTCTCAACCTCGTTTCGGGAATTCTCGACGCTGAACCCGATCAGGTTTTGCTGATTCCTCCCGACCCGGCAAGCCAACAGACTTCAAATGCGCCCCCGGCCGGACTGTGGGATACGACGCCGGTCACCTATTACGGAACGACTGTCACGCAGGGGTACGTCACGCAACCCGCTGTCCAAATCATCCAGATCCCCCAGGCTCAGAACGCTTTCAATGTCAGCGGTGCGGGAATCGTGGCGGATATTGACACCGGTGTGGACCCCAACCATCCGGCATTTCAGGGCGTCCTGCTTCAGGGCTATGATTTCACGCGCAATCAGCCAGGCGGCTCGGAAATGAACGACGTCTCGATGAGCGCTCCGCCGCCCTGTGAATCGTGCCCGGCCGCGTATGTGAACCAGCACACCGCCGCGATGCTCGATCAGCACACCGCGAGCATGCTAGACGGCTCCTCCTATGAGGCGTTCGGACACGGAACGATGGTTATGGGTGTCATTCATCTCGTCGCTCCCACTGCCAAGCTTCTGCCGCTCAAGGCGTTTAGCGCGAACGGGAACGGCTCGCTTTCAAACATCCTCGCCGCCATCTATTTCGCGGTCCAGAACAACGCGAACGTCATCAACATGAGTTTCGACATGACCCAGGGCTCGACCGAACTCACCGACGCGATCAACTACGCCAACAGCAAGAACGTCATCTTGGTTGCCTCCTCCGGAAACGACGGCGAAAACGAAATGGTCTATCCGGCGGGATTGCAGGACGTAATGGGCGTCGCGTCGACCAACAATCAGGATCAGCGCTCGAGCTTCTCGAACTACGGCAACCAGATCGTCTGGGTCGCTGCGCCCGGCGAGGGAATCATCACCACATACCCGTTCGGAATATACGCTGCGGGCTGGGGAACCTCGTTTAGCTCGCCATTCGTCTCTGGCACGGCAGCGCTCATCTACAACATGCAATCGAAAACCAATCAAAACCAGGCGGCGTGGGCGATCTCTCACGCCAAATTTGTCGGCTTGAACATGGGAAACGGTCGTCTGAACGTGGACTGGACATTATCGTCGCTGAATCCAGTTCAGGGCTTGCTTCAGATTCCATAGGCCGAGGCCCACTCCTTCATGCTGACAATGACCATCCCGCAATCAAGCGCTTCCGCACCGCCCAGCCGGATCGAGGGTGGTTCGGAAGCGCTCGCCCGGTCCGCACAGCTGCTGACCCGGGTCGCGCGTCAGTGTTCCCCATCGTTTCTGCACGTGAAGGAAATGGAGGAGCAGCTGGCCGAGCTCCGCACGTCTTTGATCTGCGCGTTCAATCAACTTCTGGACCTGAAGGACCTCAACACTGGAGTTCACAGCACGCGTCTGGCTGAATGGGCCCTGCACGTAGCCGGAGAACTTGGCCTCGAGGGCAGCTCTTTATCCGACATTGAAGTAGCAGCGCTGCTGCATGACATCGGGAAAATAGGGATTCCCGACGCAATTCTCCAAAAGCCGGCGAAGCTGACCGAACAGGAATACGATCTGATGAAGAAGCACCCGGAATATGGCTGGGCGGTGCTGCGAAACGTCCCGGGAATGGAACGGGCCAGCCTGATCATCCTGCACCATCACGAGAGCTTCGATGGCAGGGGCTATCCCGCTGGGCTGAAGGGTGAAGAGATTCCGGTCGGATCGCGCATCGTCTCGGTGATCGATTCGTTTGATGCCATGGTTTCATCTCGTCCCTACCGTGAAGGACTGCCGTTTGAAGAAGCTGAGCGCCGCCTGCTCCAGGCGCGCGGAACGCAGTTCGACCCCGAAGTCGTCGACCGTTTTCTTCCCTTGGCGCGCGCGGAAATGTCAGCCGTGTTTGCCGCAGCCGGCACTTCAGTTTCAGCCTCGCTTTAGCGACGCTTCATCCTGATTGCCGACCCTGTTTGCAGCTTCGTTCCGGTGGGCCCTAGGAGGTTCGGCCTGCCAGTGAGACGCTCGAGAGCTGCTTTTCCCTGCGGCCGTAACGGCCCAAGACCACAAATTCAGCAACGCTGATCGCTGCAATCGCCGCCATCATGTACCACCCGGCAGCAAATTTTCCCGTCCAGTCGCGCAAAGCTCCAAGCATCTGCGGCCCCAGATATCCGCAGACTCCGGCGCCCAAACTTACAATTCCCATGACGTTGCCGGTTTGGCGCCCGCGCAGAACATCAGCGGCAATGCCGTAGATCTGATTCGTGGCGGTGAAGCCAATCCCCAAAATGGATGCCGCACCAACCCGGAAGACCGCAAGATGGCTTGTCGTCATCGCCAGGCACGCGGGAACAAGCAGCGTCATCAACGTTCCCATGATGACCCACTTGTTGTATCGGTCCATGAGATACCCAACCAGAAGGTTGAGGAATATGGCAACCAGATAGCCGCTGCTGATGATCCAGGACGCGGAGACCGCATCGAGCTTGAAGATGGACGTGGCGGCCGAAGGGACAAAGAAAGTTACGCTGAACGACGGCATGCCGACCAGCCCGAATAGCAATGCGAGTGCCCAAACCACCGGCATGCGAAACGCGCTTGGTGCGCCCTGGGCCGTTTGGCGGGTCTCACCCAGGGAATGGGATTGGGCGCGTTCGGTTCCTGCCACGGGATCCTGGTAGAAGATCGCCACGACCACAGCACCCAGCAGCGCCGCGCAGCCGAATGCACGAATTCCGTTCCGCCACCCGAACACTTCTCCAATGGAACTTCCGAACGGCGCTCCAATCACGGAGGCGAGAGAAGACATTGCGCCCAGGATTCCCATCGTTCGCCCTCGCAGCGATGGAGGGCAGGTCAACCCAATCGCCGTGAGCACACAGACAAACGCGAATCGATATCCCGTGATCCAGAGTCCGCGTCCCAGGAAAGCCTCCGTGAAGCTGTCAGCTGTACTGAGTGCGACAAGGCCCAACGCAACGACCACCAGGCCGCTTATCAGAACTCGCTTTTCCCCGAAATACTTCGCAGTCAATCCGGCGGGGACACTCAGAACGATTGCGAGCAGACCGTAGACGCCCGTGAACAGACCAATCTGCGAATAGGACATGCCGAACGCCTGTTGAATGTGCGGAAGCAAAGGCGCAAATCCCAGGCTTGAAATCTGCAGGGCCATCATTCCAAAAAGCGTGGCCACGAAAGGAATGACCCATCGTGTATTCGGCGTTTGCGGAGCCGTCACAAGCGCTCCTCGATGAACCGTCCGACCCGCCTGATCATTTCTGCTGCATTCCAGCTTCGGGCATCGACCATATCTGCGCGTATCGGGAGGACTGGGATGCCTGCCCGCTCAAGCGCGCGTTCGATGAAGCGGTTCCCGGCCGCCGAGGATCGGGTGCCGAGCGGTGTAAGCACCAGAGCACCGTCAATACGATGTCGTTTCGCCTGGTCGACGATCCACTCGTTCGCCCACGGCGGCAGATGGAGTTGTTCGTTCATGCTTACCGTGCGGCTTGCCAGAGCCTCCAACGGATCCTCGAGTCCGTAACGAATATAGCCGTCGGGGCCGAACGCAAGATACATGGACCACACAAACACTGCGCCGTATTTCTGCTCAAAAGCGGTATAGAAATCGGTGTCATGCCATAGTCCTGCGCCGACCCACATGAGCCGCCGCCGTTCCCCCGGGCAGGCTGCGACGCCTGCTTCCACCCTGGATCTCACTTCGTCGCGGAATGTTTTCGCATGCTGGATCGCCCATCCACTGCCGCGAACCCATTGCGCCGCCATCACATTGGTGATCTGTTCGTTCATGCGCACGGGCGTTTTTGGCGCATTGCAGATCAGGTCGCGGACTTCCTCGAAATACTCCTCCTGCCGGTTCACGCCTTCCATCAGCGAGCGGAGTGCTTCGGTATCAAATCTGCGGCCGGTGACGCGTTCAAGCACGCCGATCAGGACGCGAAATTGCGCAACCGTCAGATCGAGCCGGTGTTTTTCGAATAGCTCGCGCCAGCGATGTCGGCTGAGTTCCCACCAGCGCGGTGGCATCACCGTCGGTCCCGGATTATCCAGTGCAAAGAACTCTGTCTTGAACGCTTCCGCCCACATGGAGAAGACTCGTTGGATGCAATCGCAGGTTAGCCGCGCAGACAGCAGCGCGGGTTTGGGCAGCCCGCCCCAGGGTGCGTCGTCGGGACTTCCGGTGAGAGTGCAGGCCATGGATAAACTGCAATAGCGGCAGAGTCCGTCGTGGAATCCCATTGCGTTCATCGCATCCAGGTACTTGGGCGCAAGACGCTTGGCGGCGATCACGGCGGACCACCACTGATTGCTTACGGCCGGAAGGCCCATCACCTCGAAGAGCTCGAAGGGCATGTCCGCCTGGAGGATTGCGTAGGGGCGATGGCTGTCGAAAACGTCGCGGCGAAGTTGCGCAAACCATTCCTTCTGGTAGGCACCCGCCAAGACCGTGGACTGCAGCTGTTTTTCAGGCATGGTTCCTAGCGTTCCGCCGCGATTGCGTTCACAAATCGCGCGATGCTCGCGTGCAACTCTGGGCCCGGTCCTCCGGCGCACGGATCCTCTTCCACGACCAAACTCGGTATGTGCAGGCCATCGAGAAAATGTTTTTGCCTCGGGAAGTCCCACCCCAGCACGGAGTCTTCCGGTGGGAGATAGAACACGACGCCATCAACGCCCTCTCGCACGCGGGACTCAAACCAGCGATCGGCGGCCCCCGGCGGAAACACGCGCGGACTGGGCGCGTCACGGTAGTAGTGTTCGAAAATCGCCTTCACAGGGTCTCCGCTCGCCTCGATGTCTGAGCCCACGCTGCGCGTTCCCCACCAATCGTCTTCTGCGACCACGATCGCTCCATGTGACTCGAGCACCGCGTGCAGCTGGACATGATCAAGCGGAGCGCCCTTTACGATCAGACGCACGCCCTGCAAGGTTTGCCGCTGACGGATGATGTCGGCGGCTTCGGTCGCAAGTTTTGCGTACTCCGGACGAGCCATGAACCAATATGCGCCAACGAGCGGAAGCGCTTCGGTCCCTGCCAGTCGCACAGCGTCCTGCCGGAGCGCGAGCAACCGGCGAACCGCAGCGCGAGCCGCATTTGATTCTGCGATTGCCTGGGCCAGGTCCGACGCGTCGATCCGGCGCCCCGCAATTGCTTCCAGTTGGTGCTTCAGTTCCTCGGTTCGCGAAATTCCGTAGGCCCTGGTTTCCGCTGACTGCGAATGCATCAGGTCATAAAGGTAGACCGGCGGCATACCCTCGCGCGGGCTCTCCCGTGCAACCTCGCGCAGATACAGGAAGAGCTTGTATTCCTGCTCCGAGGTGCGCGACAAAATGATGGCGCTCAGAAAACTCCACTCTCCGCTGACAGCACTCTCGAAGATCTGCCGGATGCGCGCCTGAAAAACATCCGTCTCCATATACTCGTCCGCAGCGGGAGTGGCGCGCCGAGCAGGGCGCAACATGACCGGGAACAGGCCCGCCGCCTGTATCAGTTCCCACGGAATGGTATTGGAGGTGAGGGCCACAACCGGAATGCCTGCGCGGTGCGCTGCGATCGCCTGCGCCATCGGGTTTTCATAGTGCCAGGCCAGCTGCTTTGCCGCGCTATCTGATTCGGGCATCGTGACGGGGTCAGATCACTTTTCGCAACCGCAACGCTTCGATCTTGCCAGCGGAATATCCCAGAATTCCACCGTAGACCGCTTCGTTGTGTTCTCCCAGGGCCGGTGCCGGCTGGTCGAACTCCGCTGTCCCGCGAGAGAAATGGATCGGCATTCCCATCCCGAACACGTCATCCACCAGACCGTACTTCGGATGAGCCAGCGGCACCGTTTCGCGTCGTACAGTGACCTGCGGGTCGCGCATAGCCGCGTCGGGATCGCGGACCTCCGCCGAGGGCACGCCGGCAGCGTCAAGTTTGGCCAATGCCTGGGCGGTCGTCATCGAACGCGTGAAACGCTCGACCACGGCATCCAGCTCGTCTGAATTTTTCACGCGAAGGTCGCGCGTCGCGAATTGTTGCCCGGTTGCAAATTCAGTCTGACCCATCGCGCCAAAAAGCGATTGAGCAAACGCGTCGGTCGGCGCGCACAGCGCGATGTAGCCGTCCCGGGTGGGATAGACGCCAAACGGAGAGAGTCGGGGAACGGTTTGCCCGGTTCTCTGCGGCACGCCGCACCGCTCGAAAATGTCGAAAGGCTCGCACGCGAGCATCATGGTCAGTGCGCCGAGCATGGAAATATCGACGTGCTGCCCCGCACCGGTGCCTTTCAGCTGGTGCAAGGCAGACAGCACGCCAATCACACCGAAAAGGGGCGCACAGAGATCGGCGAACGGCACGCCCACTCGTACCGGGGGGTCGGCCGGCTTCCCCGACGTCATCATCACTCCGCTCAGCGCCTGGATAATCGCGTCCATCGCCTTTCCCGATCCTGGATCTCCGGCGCTGCCGAAACCGGTGATGGAGCAATAGATAATGCGCGGGTTGATTTCGCGCACGTGGCCATATCCTGCGCCCAGGCGCTCAAGAGTTCCCCGGCTGAAATTCTCAACCAGGACGTCCGCTGTCCGAACCAGGTCGGCGAACACTTCCCGCGCCTCGGGGCTCTTTAGGTTGAGCGTGATACCGAGTTTGTTTCGCAGTCGATTCAACGCAGAAATCGAGACGTCGTCATCATTTTCGCGGGTGAGGGTCGCGCCATTCCTTCCGAGGTACGGGGAGTTGCTCCGGCACGTGTCCCCGCCGGTGGGATTCTCGATCTTGATCACGCGCGCTCCCAGGCCGCCCAGCAGCAGAGTCGCAAAGGGTCCGGCCAGCGCAACGGTCAGGTCCAGTACGGTGATGCCTTCAAGCGGTCGCCCGAAGCCCTGCGGAGTCTGAGGATTGTCCATAAGTGGTTTCACCCAAGACGGTTCGCTTGTCCCGGCGAATGGCTGAGTCTACATCACGGCCACCTGTTGTGCAGTCGGATTTGGACGCACCCCGGTAAGGTCGCGATGTCGGGCGTAACGGGAATCGCCCGGGACGCCGGCCAAATCGGGGTAATGGGCCGCGCCGGAAGAATTCCTGAAGCAAGTAAGATTCTCGCCCCGTTTGAAGGTAAACTCTCGGGCCACGAGAGATCATTTGCCGGAATCGCGTCCGGACCGGGCTAGGCGAGCAAACGCAGTCGAAGGACCGCCGGAATGCCTGCGCGAAGGAGAACAGAATGAAGAAGATTTTGGTTGCCGATGACAACCGCGCGACACGCGACATGTTGAAGTGCGCGCTGGGCGAAGCCGGATTCGAAGTCGCTGTCGCCGTGGACGGCTCCGCTGCGCTGAAAAAACTGCGCGCCGGCGGGTTCGACCTACTCCTGACCGACGTATGGATGCCCGGCATGAATGGTCTGGATCTGCTGGCCCACCTGAGGAAGGAACCACATCATCCCCGCACGATTGTGATGACCTCCGACGATACCTCCGAGGTTATGCTGCGTGCGATTCGCGAGCAGGCCTACCACTACATACGAAAACCTATCAATCCCACTTCCGTGGTCGAACTTGTCAACGACGCGCTTTCCGCCAAGCCTTCGTCCTCGCCCATCGTAGTAGTTTCCGCCGTTCCCCACTGGATTGAATTGCTAGTGCCGTGCGAACTGGAAGCCGTAGCCCGAATCACGGGTTTCATGGCTCAGATCAAGTCCGAACTGTCCGACGAAGACCGCGAGCACGTCGGCTTTGCTTTCCGGGAGCTGCTCACCAACGCGATCGAATGGGGAGGGAAGCTTGACCCCAATCAGAAGGTGCGCATCTCG
>DATNKU010000029.1:0-14348 GCA_035603235.1 Candidatus Cybelea sp.
CGCTTCGCCCTAAACGCTCCGCCCTTCGGGCTCCGCAGGGCTTCGCTTCGGGCAAGGCCAACGATGAACAAACAACCAAAACCCAAAAAGGGGACATTTCTATCGAGGTAACAGAGGGGACATTTCTAAAGAGCTTTGACAAGCGGCACTCGGAAGGTTGACAAAACCTCGGATTGCAACTATCAGTCTCCTGACCGGGTTATTCCTAAACGAATCATGACCAGCGAGCAGAGTTCGCAGAAACGACTGGGTGCGGCGCTGTTTTACGGCATCGTGATTCTGCTCGCGTATCTGGTCTTTCTCGTTTTTGCTCCTTTCCTGGTGCCGCTTGCGTGGGCAGGAGTTCTGGTCGTGGTTTCCTACCCGGCCTATGAGTGGCTCGCGCGGCGATGGGGCCCGGTCGTGGCTGCGATCATCAGCACACTGGGTGTCACACTGATCCTGATCGTGCCAACGTTGCTGGTGATGGTTTCCTTCGTCCGGCAGGGCATGGGCGCCGTGCAGTCGGTTCAACTCCAGGTAGCAAACGGCCACTTCGATTGGGTAAACGATCTCTGGGCCAAGTTTCAGGACATGTTTCCCGATGCGGGCTCGGACGATCTGGCGACTTCGCTGCGCCACTATGGCGAGATGGCTGCCAGATTCGTCGCCGCGCGCCTGGGCACCATCCTCAGGAACACGGCCGTTTTCGTGTTTCATCTCGGCGTCACGATCCTTGCCATGTTTTATCTGTACCGAGACGGCGCTTCGATGGTCGATCGGCTCCGCGAGCTTCTGCCTTTCGAGCTGGTCCATCGCGACCGCATGCTCAGTGATGCGCGTAACCTGATTTTCGCCAGTGTTACCTCGAGCATGGTCGCTGCGGCCGCGCACGGCGCGCTCGGTGGCATCGCCTTTGCCGTGACCGGGATCAACGCTCCCATCTTCTGGGGCGTGATGATGGGATTCTTCTCCTTTGTTCCGCTCGTGGGCTCGGCCTTGATCTGGGCTCCGGTTTCGATCAGCCTGATGGCCTCCGGCCATTGGGGCCGCGGAATTGTTCTTGTAGTTGTTTGCGCCGTCATCGTGGGAGGGGTGGACAACGTGATCCGCCCCTGGTTGATTAGCGGTCGCGCCGAAATGGGTGGCCTGGTCGTCTTCATCAGCGTGCTCGGGGGAATAGCCGCGTTCGGGCTGCTGGGCGTGATTCTGGGACCCATCATCGTTGCCACCGCGGCAAGCCTGCTGGACCTCTATGTTCCCCGTGCGCGCGTTGGAAACAGCCCCGCCCGCGCGAGTGGGAAGTAGGGGAACGCCGTGCTAGAGTAGCGCCCTTTAGAACTGCCGATGCCACGCCCGATGGCCAAGAACTCCAGTCCCCAGCACGCGACCCTGTCTCCGGACAAACTCCGGTGGCACTGCGATCCGGCGAACGTCCCGTTCGATACCACCGCACAGATCGAGCCGTCGGGAAGTGACATGGGCCAGGAGCGCGCACTGCGCGCCCTCCAAATGGGCGTCGAGCTGACCGCGTCGGGATATAACCTGTTTGTGTGCGGGCTTTCCGGAACCAGCCGCGGCGGCATGGTTGTGCGGATGATCGAGGACCTGCACCCGCAAACCGAGGCGGCTCCGGACCGCTGCTACGTCAATAATTTCAAGAACGCCGACCGGCCCCGGCTGCTGACGCTTCCGCGCGGCCTAGCCAACGCTTTCAAGAAGGAAGTCGAATCAGGCATCGACTTCCTGCGCCGGCGGATTCCTCAAGTCTTCGAAGGGGAACCGTTCCAGCGCCAGAAAACGCGCATTGTCGAGCGCTTCACCGTACGCGAAAAAGAGCTAATGGACGATTTTACGCGGCGGATTGCCCGCGAACAGTTCGCTCTGGGCCGGATGCAGGTGGGCGCCGTGGCCCTGCCTGAAATCTTCCCCGTGCTCGACGGCCAGATGGTCCCGATCGAAGAGATCCCCAAGATGGTGCAGGACGGGAAGCTCGAAAACACTGCCGCCGAAGAACTGGAACGCAAATACGACCAGTTCCGTCAGGAATTTACGATCGTCTACCGCCGGACTCTGTCGCTGTCGCGGGAGCTCGCAAGCGAGATGAACTACCTCGAGCAGGAAGCGGCCTCCGTACTGGTGGACGGCGTGATCGAGGAACTCAAGGAGAAGTACGCAAGCGCGGTCATCTCGGAATATCTGGAAGAGGTCCGGCACCATATCCTCGACAACCTCGATCCTTTCAAGGAGCGCGAGGGTGAAGAGGACCAGCCGCCGTCTGAGGCCGGCGGCGGGCCGCGCCCGGAGCGCACCGAGCGTGATCCGTTCCGCATTTACGGGGTCAACGTGATCCTGGCGCACAACGAACACGAAAAGTGCCCGGTCATCTTCGAAACGATACCGACCTACGCGAATCTTTTCGGCACCGTGCATCGCAGCTACGATGCGCGCGGCTCCTGGAACTCCGATTTCATGGATCTGCGGGGCGGCTCGCTGCTGCGCGCCGACGGCGGATTCCTGGTGATGTATGCACTGGACACGATGACGGAAACTGGCGTGTGGCGCACGCTGAAGCGCACGCTCAACCACGGCAAGCTCGAGATCCAGCCCATCGACATGTTTTTTCCGTTCAGCACCGCGGCGCTCAAGCCGGAACCGATCGATGTCCATGCAAAAATCATTCTGATCGGCGACCGCGAAATGTACGAGCTGCTCTATGACTACGAGGACGACTTCAAGAAGATTTTCAAGGTTCGCGTCGAGTTCGACGAGGAGATGAAGTGGAGCGATGAGGTCTTCCGCCACTATGGAGGGCGTTTGCGGAAGCTTGTGGACGACGAAAAGCTTCTGCATTTCGACCGTTCGGCCGTCGCGTCGATTCTGGAACATGGCGTCCGGTTGGCCGGAAGGCGCGGCAAGATAACCACGCGGTTTTTCGATCTCGCCGATCTCGCGCGGGAATCCTGCTACGTCGCCCGGCACGACGGCAGCAGCGTTGTTACCTCCGGACACGTGCGCCTGGCTCTGGACGCCAAGATCGACCGCCACAATCTTCTGGAGACGAAAATCCGCGAGATGATCGAGCAGAACCTCGTCTTCATCGACACCACGGGCGGCCGGGTGGGGCAGATCAACGGGCTGAGCGTGATGGAAATCGGCGGCTACGCCTTTGGCAAGCCCGTGCGCATCACGGCGTCGGTGGCGCTTGGGAAAACGGGCATCATCAATATCGAACGCGAGGCAAATCTCAGCGGCCGGTTCCACGATAAGGGCGTGCAAATCATCTCCGGCTATCTGCGGCGCACATTTGCGCAGGATAAGCCGCTGTCGCTTTCTGCCAGCGTGTGTTTCGAGCAATCCTATTCCGGCATCGACGGCGACAGCGCGAGCTCAACGGAAATTTACGCGTTGCTCTCGGCGCTGTCAGGGCTGCCCATCCGCCAGGAACTCGCCGTCACCGGTTCGGTAAACCAGCAAGGCGATGTGCAGCCGATTGGCGGCGTGAACCAGAAGATCGAGGGCTTCTACGATGTCTGCCGGCTGAAAGGCCTTACGGGCAAGCAGGGCGTGCTGATTCCGGCGGAAAACACCGAGGACCTGATGCTGCGCGATGAAGTGATCGAAGCGGTGGCGCAGGGCCGGTTCCACATCTATCCGGTCGGGTCGATCGAACAGGGCATCGAAATCCTCACCGGCGTTCGCGCCGGAGTACGGGACGCCACCGGCAAGTTCCAGGCGGGCAGCGTCTTTGCGCAAGTGGACGCGCGCCTGGCGCAGATGGCCTCCACACTCCACAAATTTGAGTAATAATCCCGCACCGGGACAATCGCGAAATCAAAGCAAGCGGCGCATCTGGATGTTGACGGTGAGTGTCTTGCCGTTTCGTTCGATCAGAAGCTTGTATTTGTGCCCCACCTGGTGAAACAGCCCTCGCAGCGCGTCCAGTGTCATATCCGCCGAGGCTTCTTCGTCGACGCCCGCGATTACGTCGCCGGTCTGGATCCCGGCACTGGAGGCCGGTGTGCCCGGCCGCACCTGGGTGACGGTGAACGTCTTGAGTCCCGGACCGCTCGCGGCGACCGATATGCCGCTCATATCCTCGCGATCGTCGGAGCGAAACTCGAGGTTAGGCTCAAGGATCAACTCCTGTCGAACAAAGTCGAAAACGACCGTGAATCGCCGGAGCATTCCCCCACCGATTTCGCCCGCGATTTCCTTGTCGCCGTCCCCCGGCAATTTCGCTTGCGCAAACGTCGCAAGCGGCATGTCCACGTTGTAAGGCCCAATTTGAAAGCTCTCAATCCTGGCAACGACGGCGTTGCCGGTGACGTTCAGCTCACCGGGTCCGACCGCACTCGTCTTCATATGCGAGGAGAACAGATGGTGCTGCTGAGCAAATGCGTCCGACAGAACCAGAGATGCATCCAGAGTGGTATTCAATACGAACAGGGCTTCGGCAGACTTCCTGCCGTTCACGTCAACCTTGGCCCGCACCACCGGCATCCCGTCATGAAATTTCAGCGGAAAATTTTTCCCTCCGCCCGAGTATCGGTAACCCGCAGGATCGTAGATCCGGACTGTTTTCCGCGCGTAGTCAATCTCCATGACGACGCCGGCGAACAGATCACATCCCAGGGCTCCCTCATAAACTCGGCCCACTCGCGCACCGAAATCATTGTTCGGGATTTCGCCGAGACTGGACAGCGAAATATCGACGCCGCTGAGACCCAGCACCGGGGACTGCAGGTTCGCGATCCCAAGTTCAGTGGCGCGCTGCGGGTCGAGCGAGGAAACCGGCGCGGTGGAATCCAGTACCAACAGCGATGGCTGGCCCTGATTGACGCGCACGGGCAAAAAGATCAAGTTGCCAATGAACTCAGCGGGCACCTGAGATACGTTTCCCCCGAACGCAAATCGCGCGGTTGGGGCCGGTTGGGGCGCGGGCGCAGCGCCAGTTTGAGCGCGTGACGGGGGTCTCAGCGCCAAGCCTGCGCACAACACCGTGATGACCGCGACGACGATGGTTGCACTCCGCTTCATCGAGCCTCCCCCGCACGGTTCTAGGTTCCACTTCGTTCGTTGAGATTATACGAATCAGGGCCCCGGAGCCAGATACCCTTGGCGCGCGAAAACGCGAACGGCGGGCTTCTTTGCGGGTAAACTCACGGGCTGGCCGCTTGCGTCGAGCACTTCGACAGAGAGCGAATGGTATTGGCCGTCGTGCGCCGGCGCGATGCCAAGCAGATATTGATTCCGCAGGGCAGTTGCGATCTCGTGATACATCGGTACGAAATCCTGTTCGGAGTTCGGAAAATAGGCGCGACCGCCCGTCACAGCCGCGAGCTCGCGAAGCGCACGATCGGCATTAGCGAAACTGTCCGCGGAGGATTCCGGTGTGACCGCGGTTTCCTGCCCGCCCGAGGGAGCCGTTTCCGGCCTCGATTTCGGTTTCGTGGTCGGGTGGCTGCGCAGCGAGCCGCCCAGCGCCACGGAAAAAATGACGATGTCCTCGGTACGCAATTTGCGGACGAGCGCATCCCAGCGGGCCGGCCCGGACGAATCCAGTCCCGTGGTCAGCAGCACGAGCGCGCGTTTGCCAGCCGCGGGACCCAACCAATCCAGCACGCCTGAAACCGAGTCGTAGAAATTCAGGTCGCCCATGCCAATGGTGTACTGCACTCCGCCGAGCGCCTGAAACAGGGCGGATTTGTCGGGCGTAAAGTTCAGCACTTCGCGAGGGGACTGATCGTAGGTGACAAGCGCCACTTCATCATCGGCAGCCAGGCCGTCCAGCAGAGCGTAGGCGGCAACCAGGTGCTGGTTGTGAATCAGGTAGACGGCAGGGCTTGTCTCGATCATCACCAGAATCTGCGCGGGTGCTTGGACCGGAATGAAATATGCGATTGGCTGGTTTGAGCCGTTATCGAGGATACGAAAATTGTTGCGCGCAAGGCCGCCGACGAAATTTCCCCGATCGTCGAGGACGCTCGCATCCACCTTCACCAGTTCCGTTGAAGCCTGCAGAGGCGTCTGTGCCTGTGGAGCCGAGGTTTGCGCCCGGGACCACGGCACGCAGGAGCCGCAAATCGAAACAGCGGCAAGGAACAGAAAAAAGAGCGCTCGAAGATGGCGGGCCAACCCGCGGCGGGACGGAATCAAAGCGCACACTGCTTGCACCCGGACGTGCTGCGGGGATCTTGCGATCCCCGCGACGCGCGAAGGGAAACGTGACGCTAGGGCCGCGGCCGGTGTTCGGGTCAATTACCGGGAGGCGTCGTGGCAGGCGGCGCAGCCGTAGCGGACTTGGGAGCGCTCAAATACCCTTTCGCGGAATCCTTGGTGACATCAAAGACGACGATTTCGTACGGCGCCCTGGCTCCGTGGACGTAGAACTGGATCGGCTCGCCAACGGTTCTGTCCTTCTTTTCGATGTTCTTGTCATCCGCGACTACGTTGACCGTGTACTTGTACTTCTTGGTGTCCGTCTTCTTCAGCTGCACCTGGATCGGCCCGACCTTTTCAGGGGTCTTCGCCGACTTGCTGATCGTGAATTCGAAAATATCGCGTTCTCCGAGGCGCCTAAGCTCCTCCACCTCATCATGATTCCGGGCGATCAAGCCGCTCTGAACGCCGAGGTCACCCTTCATGCTGGACATGGCGCCCTTGGTCGCTTCCAGATCCGCCTTGGTGGTGTTGAGATCGGTCTGCGTTCCACTCAGTTGGGTAGAAATCTGTCCGAACTTGGTGGTGGTGTCCGCCTGAACGGCGCCAAGCTGCTGGCGAAATTGCTGATCACTTTTTTGCTGCTCGGTGCGAACCGACTGCGCAAGTCCTCGGGCCCGGGCGAGCTCGTCTTCGGTCAGCCCCAGCTTCTGCGACATCACGTCCAACTGACCTTTCAGATCGGCAATCCGCGAATTCGTTTTGTCGAGCTCGGCTGCAGTTGCCTGCGCTTTCTGCTGGGCCTCATCCTCGCTCTTGTGCATGGCTTGCCGTTCTGTATAACTCCCGTAAAGCAGATAGGCGACCAGAGCAAATGCCACGACAAAAAGCACCGTGACCCAGCGCGGCAGAGATCCCGCCTCGACTACCTGAACGTCGTTAGGTGTGTCCAAACTCATCGAGCCTCCTTGGTGGCGAATATGGCTCGCCGTTGCGCTGGATTATCGCCGAGCCGGGGAACGAAGTCTATCTCCGCGAACGGGTGGTGTTGCCAGTTTGGCGGGGCCAGCGCGCCTCAACCGTCGTCATCAGTCCGCCGCGCGGCGTGAATTCACCGGTCACGCGGCACCACCCCGGTCTGACGGCGGCAACGATATCTTCCAACATCCGGTTCACCGCATTTTCGTAGAAAATTCCCAGATTGCGGTATGCGAGCAGATACATTTTCAGGGCCTTCAATTCCAAGCAGAGTTTTCTGGGCTGGTAGTGAATGGTGATGGCTCCGTAGTCGGGAAGGCCGGTCTTGGGGCAGACCGAGGTGTACTCCGGGACGCGAATCGTGATTTCGTAGCCGGGAAACTGATTCGGCCAGGTTTCCAGCTTCGGCAACTTGGTACGGATCCCGGCGCGTGCGTGCGCATCGGTGTAGTCAGGCATTCGCGTTCCTTTCGCCCGCTATCTTACACCGTCGATCGGATCCTCGCCGCAAAAGCCGCCAAATGACAACTACGACACCCAGCCGCCCCGCTGTCTATTGCCGTCATATATTGGTATTGGGTATGCTGACGCAGCGAGACGGGAGACAACTGAGAGAGATGATATGCCCTCGATGCCGGAGTGGAGACTGCATGCGTTCGCACCGCCGCGGTGTAGCGGACTTTTTCGCCACCCTGGCCGGTCTGCGGCCCTGGCGATGCGAGGCCTGTGAGCTCAGGTTCTATGCCTGGACGGTCGCAATCCGCTTCGTGAGCTTTGTCCACTGTCCACGCTGCGGGAATTTCGATCTTCAGCACGTTGCGCGGGAACGGGTCGAGCAGGGCACGCTGACAGCGCTGAAGCGCTTGCTGGGTTTCCCAGCCTATCGTTGCGACCCGTGCCGCCAGAAGTTTTTCAGTGTTCTTCCGTTCCGGCGAATCGTGCCGTCCATGCTCCCGGCAACACCACCCAAGGTCTCTGCTTCGTAAGCCGATCGAAGGAACCTCGGAGATCTCTGCTGGGAATTTCACGCGGTCCTCGCCCCACGGGACGTCTGATCGACAAGCGGAAACAGGAACTTGCGGTCACCTTCCGGCAATGTTTCTTGTAGGGGCTTATTGGTTCGTGCGCGGCGAGCCGGCGTTGGGGTCGGGGCTTCCCAGTGAGACCAGCAGACGCCGAAGTTTCGTGCGATCTTCCAGGCCCATACCAACCATTTCGAAACCCGCCTGGTGCGAGCGCACGAACCGCACGACGGCCTGCATGCTAATCGAGCGGAGCCCGGCGGGAATTTTCAGCGTGGCTTCAGTGCCGACTGCCAGTTGGACATCACCGCTCAGCAGTCCGCCCTCAAGACTCAGCACACTGATCGCAGAGGTGTATTTTCCGCGCGCCGACGTGATGACCGCAGGCACGTTGCGCGGCAGCCGGACTCGGCGGTAACGGCGATGCCGCACGACGTCGCGACCAGGAATGGGATCAAGCGGCGCGAGCGCCATGACCTTGGCATCCAGACCCGCCTGCGGCAGGAACTCCTCCATCCACTCCGGATCGAGCTTCACCAGCGCCTGCGCCGCGGCTGTCCGGATTTCCTCCGGGTAGGCCCAGCCGAATGCCTTGCGGGTTTCAACGAAGCGCCGCAAATGCCCCGCCGCAGCGGTTGCACGCATCCGCCCCAGCGCCTCGATTGCCTTCACGCGAAGGTATTCCGGTCCCTGCGGCAGAATATCTCCCTCGGCGAGCCGCAGCAGCTTCGGTGCGGTTTCCGGATCGCCGCACATACCGATTTCGTCCAGCGCCAGCGGCAGCACCATGGCATCGAATGCCTCGATCAGATCGGCCAGCAGTTGCCCACGCTCGGGCGCGCCGGCAATCGAAAGCTGGCGCACGACGGCGTCGTGAAACGCGCGCGCGCCATGGCGCAGCCGTTGCGGCAGCAGCTCTTCCACTGCCGACGGATCAAGCCTGCTGAGCAGTCCGACGATACTTGCTGCTTTCGCAGGCGGTTCCGACCGGAGCACTTCTTTCAGGTATCTGGCGCACCCGGCGCCCACGGCCTTTGCGAGCTGGACGACATTTTCACGCTCGGTGCGTCGCCCGGAACGCGCCAGTCGCACGGCGAGATGTTCGCCCGCTCCTTGCGGCAGCCGCATCAGCACGCCTACAAGTCCTTCGGGCATCGCCTCAGCTGTCAGAGCCTCTTCGACGAATTCCGAAATCCGATTCTCGACTCCCAGGCGCGGCCGCAAACTCTGTGCCCACGCTGGACGAAGCTCCTCGAGGTCGGCGAGTGAGTCCAGAGCCTGCTGCATCGCGCGATAGTAACGGCGCGAGGCGGCCTCCTGGCTCAGCCGCACGAAGGCAGCGCTTAACAAAGTCTGCAGCTCGGCATCCTTCTCGGCGGCCAACTGCTGGCCGATTTGCGCGAGCGCATCCTGCAGACGCTGGCTCGCTCCCTTGCTGTAGAGTTCGGCCAACTGTCCCAGTCCAATGGCGGCTTTCTTGCGCGCCTCGGAGTCCTTATTCCGCACGCACGAGGCATACTGCAGCAGCACATCTCCGGCGGCGTCCGCTTCTCCGCGTCCCAGCAGCTCCTCCACGTATTGCTGAACGTTTCGCGGCGGAATGCACCAGGCTTCGCTTGAAGTCAGCACCGCGCGCTTGCCCGATTCCGGCACCGCAGCCCAGAACTGCCGGTCGAGAACGTCGGCATGCGATTCAACCGAAAGGCCGGCGCTCGCCATTTTGTCTTCGCGCGCCTTTAACAGCTTGCGCAGCGTGCCGAGTTCGTGGCCCATCTTGTCGAGCATCTGGCGAACGGCGTTGACCCTCACCTCGCCGCGCTGAAAACGGTCGAGCGCGAATCGAATCGCAAGATCCTCAGCGAGCTTCAGCAGCACCGTCTCGTCCACTTTGGCCGAGGGTGTTCTCGCTGCCATGGTCGCCAGAGCTTGCCGCAAGGTCACCTGCGCATTTTGGGGAAGCGCGGCGAGTTTCACTTGCCACGCTACCTGGTCAGGAGACGGTCCGCCCTTCGTACCGACGTGCGCGGCTTCGCCAAACTGCGCAAGCAACCGCAGCAGGTTCTGCATGTCGGCTTCGCCCAGTTGCGGAAGATCTTTCGGGTCGCCGCCCGACACTTCTGCGGCGATTCCGGCGTCCGTGCCTGTCGGCGTTGCGGCGCCGCCCGCACGCGGGCCGCCCACTCCGAATCCGCTACCTGCTCCGGCTCCCTGCCCGCCGGCGTCTGAACCTGTCCCATTTCCGCCCCGGCCTCCATGGGCACCTTCGGCTGCGGCGATCAGCTGAATCATTTTCTCGGGGCTGCGAAACCAGTCCTGCACCATCTCGGCGTCGGCGCCCAGGGTTCTAGCAGTCAATTGCGCTGCGACACGCGCCTCGGAGAAACCCGCATCCTCGGCCACAAATCGAATCTCGTTCACGCGGATTCCTGCGGTCTCGCGATTGCCGAAGTATTCCTGGAGGCGGTCGGTCAGCGGGCCGGCCTTCGGGCCGCTGGATTCCATGAAGGCTTTGACGAGATTGCCGAACTCATCGCGCTCTACGCTGGGAAGGAAACAGATGCTGGCGACGCCTGCGGCGTTCAGCAGGTCTGCAAAGCTGCGTTCCGCCTGTGTCGATTCCAGGGGGACGCCGTCAAGCAGGAGTTGCGAGCCCGAGGCACCCAGCAGCAGGCCGCCTTGCCCTGCGGTCCGGACCGCCTGCTCCAGCTCGTTCCAGCTGATCTCTAGCTGGCCGGCGGATCGCAAATGGTCTAAACCATAGAGCCGAGTGTACTTAAGGAGGACATTGAGGCTCCGCACGAATGCGCGGGCGTTGGGAACGATGGTCTCGGTGGGCACTGTCAGTTCACCTTGCAGGGCGATCTCCTCGTTGTCCAATCCAGTGTACTGGAACCAATGGCGGGGGAAATGGTACGGAAGTTCCAGACCGTGCTGCCCTGGCAACCGAGAGGTGTTCAATTCGGCAGGCTCACCTCCACGTCCAGACCCTTGATTGCCGGACGCACGCGGCGAATTACTTCGCTGGCCCACAGCTTCTCGCTCAGCAGAACCAGCGAGGCATCTTCAAATGCGCAAACGGCGCTAAAGAAATAGTTCGAAAACGCCGCGCGGTAGGCATCTACGCCGCGCCGCGCGAGCTCTGCTTCAAGAGAGGCATCGGCTGCGGCCCCCGGGGCGACCAGGGCGCCCGCGCGCGCCCCAAATGTCTCTGCTTCAAAACGCTCGAGCAGGGATTCCAGGGCGGCTGGTTCAGGGGCCGGAACCACGATCAGACGCTGGTTGGCCTGACGGTAAGCAATATCGTGCAGCTTGCAGAAATCGCGAACCCGATCGACGTGGCTAAAAAAATCCAGCGCCCAGGGTTCCTGGCCTGCGGTCGCTGGCAATACGCGGCTCCAGATCCGCGCGGCTTCAGCTCCGCGCACCGGTTCGCGGTTCTCATCAGCCTCAACCAGATCCAGTCCGACCGACCGCACCTCAGCGCCCAGGTCCAGGGGTTCGATATCAAGCAGGTACATCTATGCCTCTTCGTCGAATGCGTGCGGGAACTTCTTTTGAAATTCCGGAGATTGTTTACGGACTTCGAGCCAGTCGAAGAACGCATCCGGGGTCTCCAGCCAGATCGCGAACCAGTGGGCGGCCTCTTCCTTCTGTGCGCGGTTTTCGGCGTCCACCTTGTGGTTCCGGGAAATCATCTCGGCGCGCCGCCTTCCGAGGCGCGCCACTTCGCGGACGCGCTCGGCCGCGTTGCGCTCGCCTTCGAGCGAGAACTTTCGCAGCAGCTCGTCGAGTCGCACCAGGCACATCTCGGCCTCGATGAAGGTTGAGAAGTGCAACAGGTCGGTAAACTCCTCCTCGTAACGCCCTTCGGTATCGGATTGCGTGGACCATACCACGCGCATCCCGGCTTCTTCGAGCACGCTCACCACGTAGTCGGCGGATGTTTTTCCTGCCGATGCCCCCAGTTGCGAAATCAGCTGCCTGCGGATCTGTTCGATCTCAGCGGGAGTAAAGCGCGGTTTGCCCAGTCCGCGCGCGGCCTCGAGGATCAGGTCCTTCTTAGTAGCGGATTCGCCGGGGACTTTCTTGCCTGAATCGCTGGGAGTCACGTGCGACCTCAGTGCTGAGCTTTCTTGGATGCAGGATCAGGGGCCGCGGTATCACGGGCCAACAGCTTGCGGAGGCGAGCGACGTTGCGGTTGTGCTCGGCGAGCGTGCGGCTGAAAGCATGCCCACCTTCATCGTTGGCCACAAAATACAGATAATCGGTCGCAGCCGGCGCAAGGGCTGCCCGCAGCGACGCTTCACCAGGGTTTGCAATCGGACCTGGCGGCAGGCCGCGATGTTCATAGGTGTTGTACGGAGAATCGATGCGCAAATCCACAGCTCGGACGTTTTTCTCAGGATGCCCGCCGAGCTCCATTGCATATTGCACCGTCGGATCACATTGCAGCGGATCGCCAAGACGTATCCGGTTGTAGAACACTCCGGCCACCAGCGGCCGCTCGTCGGCATTCGGCGTTTCGCGCTCGACGAGCGATGCGAGCGTCACCACCTGCGCGAGTGTGAGATTCCCCGGGTAGAGCACCGGCGCGCCCTGAGGCCCAAGCGTTTCCCAGACCGCGCGGAAATTCTGGACCATGCGCTTCACTGCCTGATCGCAGGTCTCCCGGCGCGGGAACTCATATGTCGAGGGAAAAAGAAATCCCTCGAGGCTCACCGCCTCAGGCGCCAGGTCCGCGATCAGCGATGTTTCGTGCGCCGCGGCCAGGAAATCTTCACGGCTGCAGACTCCCTGCCGGTCCAGTTCCGCGGCGATGTCGAACATCGTCCAGCCTTCCGGGACCGTCACGGTGTGAACATAGATCTGGCCGCGCGCGACTTTCCAGAACACTTCGCGCGAGTTGACGGGATGGTCGAACAGGTATTCGCCTGCCTGCAGATTCTTGCGGAAGTGCCATTCGCTGAACAGCGCAAAGGCCAGCTGGCTGCGGATCACGTCGTTGCGCCGCAGAATTTCGGCCACGCCCCAGCGCGAAGTGCCGTGCGGAATATCCACGAAGACTTTCTCGGGCCGGTGACCGCGATAGGGACGGCTGAGCTGCGAATCCAGCCAGCTCGCGCCGCCGCCCAATGCGGCGATCAACAGCAGTGCCAGAAAGCCCAGCCGCCGCATCCTGATTAAGCCTTCTCTGCGGCGGCGTCGCGCGCCAGGCCGCGTACTCGTTCCAGGTAGTCGCGCAACAGCACCGCAGCGGCAACATCATCCAGCGGCTTGTGCCTTCGCCGGGCGGACGATTTCGTCTCCCGAACCGTTTGTGACGCTTCCCAGCTGGTCAGCCGCTCGTCCACGAGTTCCACTTGGATTCCGATCTCTCTCTCCAGGCGCGCCGCAAACCGCGCTGCCTCGCCAGCCATTTCCCCAGCCTCGCCGGTCATGTGCAGCGGGTGGCCGACGATGATATGCGTGACACCGTGTGTACGGCAAGCCTCTCGGAGCCGGCGAAGATCGTTTTGCCGATTCACGCGATCCAGAGTCGCAAGCGGCTGAGCCGTCAGCCCGAGTGCGTCCGAGAGGGCCAGGCCGATTCTCTTGCGCCCGTAATCGACGGCGAGAACCCGGCGCGGCTTCTCAGGCGTGGCAGAAATCTCCGGGCTTCGAGCGCGGTAGGGGATTGCCATGGTCCGCTCATTATACGTGACGCAGCAGGTCGCTAGCGCCTTGCCGACACTTGCGTGTTCAAAGCAGCGGGAAAAGACCTGAGGGAATCTAGGGTTGGCGGCCGCGTCCACCGTTTTCCCACGCGGTCCAGCCGCCATCATTCTTTAGGATCTGTTCAAGCCCCGAGTTCCTCAGCAATTGCTCAACTTCGGCGCGCGTCTGGCGGTGTCCGAGTCGCGCGCTGGCGTCGGCCAGCGCATAGGCGGCGACCGCTGCAATCGCTACGCTGCGTTTCAGCTCGGCTAGGTTCACCGGGTTGACAGACTCTGGGCCGGGTTGATCGCTGGACTTGTCAGTCGCAGAGTCTCTGTTGGTTACGAACGTGGGTACGCCCTCAAGCTCGAAATCAAGATTGTCGGCATCGGCCGGGGCATCCAGCGTGTATGTCATGGCCCCGATCGATCGCAGAGGTTCAAGCGTCTGGCCTACCGCCGCCAGAAGGTCATGGCGACCGCCCAGCGAATAACCGGTCACGTGTCCCGCCC
>DATNKU010000053.1:0-8237 GCA_035603235.1 Candidatus Cybelea sp.
ACGGGGGAGAAGTCGGCGGTCCGGTATTTAAGCGCATTGCCGAACAGGTGCTCGCGTATCGTGACGAGCCTCACGACGTACCCGCTCCGTCCGACGTCGAGATGGCGAAGAACTTGGAGGCCATGCCGCGGCCAGACGCTCGGTCCGGCAGCGAGTCTGGTGCGGCGCAGGCCCGCTTTCAAGCTGCGGTAGCGAGCACGAATCTTCCCAGCTCTGCCTCAGCGCTGCCGACGGTAGCGTTTGGGGACCCGAGCGCTGTTGTAGTCCCGAGCCTCACGGGCCGGACAGTTCGCGGCGTCACTGAGGAGTGCTCGAGGTTGGGATTGATGCCCTCACTGATCGGCAGCGGAGTTGCACTGGAACAGTTTCCGGCGGCTGGGGCGCAGGTCCTGCACGGCAGCCGGGTGACGGTGCGGTTCGGGCGTCCGGGAGAGATCGTGCCGGTGTCGGCGCCGGGTGACGGGAATTGAGATTGGCCCACGAAACCGGCTTGAGCGTTTACGAGCCGAGCGAGAGACAGGGAAGCCGCGGCATGAAATTGGAAAAGCTACTGGTGGGAGCCGAGATTGGGAAAATCAGCGGCCCGGCCGATATAGAGATTCAGTCCGTAGCGTACGACAGCCGCAAGGTCGTAGCCGGCGGGATTTTCTTCGCGTTGCGCGGGGAAAAATTGGAGGGCGTCAACTTCGCCGAGGACGCGGTGTCGCGCGGAGCCATAGCCGTGGCAAGCGAAGCCGCCAGCCGCATGACGTCTGAGGCCACAACTCTGGTAGAGCTGATGCCGGGTTCGGCGCGCCGCGGTCTCGCCCGAGCAGCAGCGAATTTCTACAATCGCCCTGCCGACGCGCTCGATCTCGTGGGTGTCACCGGCACGAACGGGAAAACCACAACTGCACACTTAGTCGATTCGGTTCTCAGAGCGGCGGGCCACACGTCCGGCCTGATTGGCACAACCGGGTACCGCACGCCGAACGGCAGCCGCCCGGCCGTGACCACAACTCCGGAGTCGCTCGATTTGCAGCAGATGTTCGCCGAAATTCGCGACGCCGGAGGCACTCACGCGGTATTGGAAGCAAGTTCGCATGCCCTTGCAATGGACCGCCTCTGGGGCTGCCGGTTCGCGGTCGCGATCTTCACAAACCTCACGCGCGACCACCTGGACTACCACAAAACGTTTGAGCAATATTTTGCGGCCAAGCGCCTTCTCTTTGAAGGTACCGGCGCGGGCGCCCCAGCGGTTGCGGTAATCAATGCGGATGATCCCTATGCCCCCCAGCTTGGCGGCCTGGCCCGGCGCACACTGACGTATGGGCTGAAAGGCGCGCCCGATCTAACCGTCAAGAAATTCGGGCTGACTTTTCACGGCTTGGAATTTGCGGCGCACACGCCGGCGGGAAGCATCGAGGTGCGCTCCCCGTTTGTGGGGCGGATCAACGTCTACAACATTCTGGCGGCCATCGGCGCCGGAATCGCGCTCGATATCCCCAAGGCCAAAATTGAGGAGGGAATCGCCAACCTCGAACTCGTTCCGGGCCGATTTCAACGGATCGATGAGGGGCAACCGTTTCTGGTGATCGTGGATTACGCCCACACAGACGATGCCTTGCGCAATCTGATCTCGACGGCGCGGGAGCTCGGCCCATCGGCGCGGATCATCACGGTATTCGGCGCCGGTGGCGAGCGCGACCGCACCAAGCGTCCGCTTATGGGGGAGGCAGCGGGTTTGCTGAGCGATCTGGTGGTACTGACCAGCGACAACCCGCGAGGCGAAGACCCACTGCGAATCATAAACGACGTGGTCGTGGGATTGCAGAAAGTGAACGCGAAGTACCGGGTTGAGCCAGATCGCGAGCAGGCGCTGGCGATGGCCCTGGAAGAGGCCAGGCCCGGGGACGTGGTGCTGCTGGCAGGCAAAGGGCACGAGACATACCAGGTCTTGCGGGACAGTACGATCGAGTTTGATGATCGTGAGCGGGCGCGGGCCATCCTAGGCCGCAAAGGCTATACGAAGAGGTCAGCTGGAACATAGCGAGGGCAGCGACGCCAAGGCCCATGGAGTTGCGATGCGGTGGACTGCGGATCAATTGGCAGATGCATTGGGTATCGCTCGACCGGCAGGTCTTGACGCCCTGGCCGGGGTGGCCGGTGTCTCGATTGACACGAGGACCGTTCAGTCCGGGGAGCTGTTTATCGCCATACGCGGACCGCGTCATGATGGACACGGTTTCATTGGCGCGGCACTGGGTCGGGGTGCTGCGGCCGGGGTGGTGGCGAGGGAACGATTCAAAGACTACCCAGGCGAAATCCAGGCCAAGCTCTTCGCAGTGGGGGACCCGCTCGAGGCTTTGCAACAGTTGGCCTCCCGGGCGTGCGAGAGATGGCGGCGGGCGAAGCCCGGTCGACTCATCGGGGCGGTGGCCGGGTCAGTCGGGAAGACGACTACAAAGGAAATTCTGGCCGCGCTTCTGGGCTCGCGGTTCCGAGTGCTGAAGACCATGGGGAACCTGAACAACGAATACGGACTGCCACTAACCCTGCTGAAGATAGATGACGAAGACGCGGTAGTCGTGGAGCTGGGGATGTCGCACCGGGGCGAGCTGGCTCGGCTGGCGCAGATCGCCGCGCCCGATGTAGGCCTGGTTACGCGAGTTGCTATCGAACATCTGGAGTTTTTCTCTTCGGTCGAGGAAATTGCTCTCGCCGAGCGCGAGCTGATCGAAAACCTGGCCTGGCCGGCCGCTACGGCGGTGTTGAATGCCGATGACGAGCGAGTCACAAGGTTCGCGGAAGTTGCACGGGGACGGGTCATCCGGTTCGGGACGAGTTCGCAGGCGCAGTTCAGGGCAGAGGCAATCGAAGAGCAAGGCATCGAAGGATCGGCATTCGATTTCGTGTCGTCTGCCGGTCGTGCGCGGCTGCGATTGCCGCTGATTGGAAGGCACAACGTGATGAATGCATTGGCCGCACTGGCGGCGGCAAGCGTCTGGGGCATCGGCACGGAGGAAGCACAGCAGGTGTTCCCGTCGCTCATGCCGGCGGACAAACGCGGCGAGGTCGTGCGTTTCGAAGGCGGTTTCACGGTGATCAACGACACCTACAACTCGAGCCCGACGGCATTGGGCGCGTTGATGCAACTTCTCGCGGCGACGCCGGGATATCAGAGGCGAATTGTGGCGGCGGGCGAGATGTTGGAGCTGGGAGACTCCTCGGAGGAATTGCACCGCGAATGCGGCCAGGCGGCGGCCGGGTTGCGCAAGATCGATTGGATATTCGGCGTGCAGGGCTACGCGGCCGATTATGTGGATGCCGCGATCAAGGCCGGGCATCCGCGCGATCGCGCCATTTTCTTTCATAATTCGCTGGAGGCATCGAAGTTTCTCGAGCGGTTCATACAGTCGGGAGACTTGCTGCTGTTAAAGGGTTCACGCGGAGTCCGGATGGAGAGAATTCTCGAGGGGATGGAGGTGCGACACCCCCGGGTGAGCGCCAAGCACGCGCCTGAGGCTCTGGAAACAGGTTCAAAGGGACGCAACTGAAATGCTCTATTACCTGTTCTTTTTCGGGTTGCGGCGGCATTTCAGCGCGCTAAATGTGTTTCGT
The DNA here is from genome assembly GCA_035603235.1 of Candidatus Cybelea sp. Classification (GTDB taxonomy): domain Bacteria; phylum Acidobacteriota; class Terriglobia; order Acidiferrales; family UBA7541; genus Palsa-295. The sequence continues at coordinate 3,601 of DATNKU010000053.1, forward strand.
TACATCACGGTGCGGACGGCCGTGGCGAGCCTAACGGCGCTCTTGCTGTCTTTGCTGCTGGGGCCCTGGATGATCGAGCGGCTGCGCGCGCTGCAGGTGAAGCAATACATCCGCGAGGAGGGCCCGAAGGGGCATCAGGCAAAGGCGGGAACGCCGACCATGGGCGGCGTGCTGATCGTATCGGCGATCGTGATTCCGACTCTGCTGTGGGCTGACCTGCGGAGCACGTACGTGGTGCTCGCACTGGTGGCGACGCTGGCGTTCGGAACGATCGGATTCATAGATGACTACAGCAAGGTTGTGCGGAAGCATAATCGGGGCCTGACGGCAGCGGGAAAGTTCGCCCTGCAAGTACTAACCTGTGTCTTCGTCGCCTCGGTGCTGATCGGCCTGGAGGCGAAGGGCAAGTACTCAACGCAACTGAGCGTTCCATTCCTGAAGCGGCTGCACCCGGATCTGGTGATTGACTCGCTGCTCAACCACAGATTTACGTGGGCGCTGGCGTTCGTGCCATTCGTGCTTTTCCTGGTGCTGGTGATTGCGGGCCTCTCGAACGGCGTGAATCTGACCGATGGGCTCGACGGGCTGGCGATTGGATGCGTGCTGATCTCTTCGGTAGCGCTCACGGTAATCACCTATCTTTCCAGCAACGCACGTTTCGCCGAGTACCTGGAGATTCAGAGGATTCCCGACGCCGCCGAGCTGACCATATTTTGCGGCTCGCTCGCCGGGGCCTCGCTCGGATTTCTGTGGTACAACGCGCACCCTGCGGAAGTGTTCATGGGCGATGTGGGTTCACTCGCGCTTGGCGGCGCGATCGGAACGATCGCGGTGATCCTGAAACAGGAAATCCTGATGCTTTCAATCGGCGGCATCTTCATTCTGGAGCTGCTGTCGGTGATCATTCAGGTCGGCTCGTTTAAGCTGACCGGTAAGCGCGTGTTTCGCATGGCGCCGCTGCACCATCATTTCGAGCTGATGGGATGGAGCGAATCGAAGATCATCGTGCGATTCTGGATTATCGCGCTGGTGTTCTCTCTGTTTTCGCTGACGACTTTGAAATTGAGGTGAGGTTCGTTGAGACCAGGATTCGATCTCGCTGGGAAACGGGTGCTGGTAGTGGGCCTTGCGCGCACCGGTGTGGCCGTGTCGCTATTCGCGGCAGCCTATGGCGCCAGTGTGACAGCGACGGACGAAAAGCCCGAAAGCGCACTGGGTGAAACGGCGGCACGCCTGCGTGCCAGCGGTGTAAAACTCGAGCTTGGAGGCCACCCTCCGGCAGCGTTTTTCGAACAGGACTTGATCGTGGTCAGCCCAGGTGTGCCGTCAAGCTTGCCGCAACTGCTGCTGGCTCAGGTAGCGGGCATTCCGGTGTGGGGCGACATTGAACTCGCGTGGCGTTTCTTGCGCGGGACGGTTGTGGCGATTACGGGCTCAAATGGGAAGACAACCACGACGTCGCTCGTAAGACACATCCTTGAGACTGCTGGCGTCGCGACACTGGTGGGCGGAAATATTGGGGCGCCGCTGATTTCACTTGTGGAGTCGTCAACCGATTCGACCGTGACTGTACTCGAGATCAGCAGCTTTCAGCTGGAGACAATCCAGGCGTTTCGACCGGAGATAGGAATTCTGCTCAATCTGACGCCCGATCATCTGGATCGTTACGCGTCGTTTGAGCAATATGCTGCCGCGAAGATGAGGTTGTTCGAAAATCAGCTGGAACGCGATTTCGCGATCTTGAACGCGGACGACCCCGAGGTGACCAAGCGGATGCCTTCGCGATCGCACGTACTCTGGTTCAGCCGCCAGAAGCGGGTGGCCGAAGGAGCGTTCCTGCTGGACGATCAGATTATGTTTCGGCACGAGGGTTCCCAGATTGCGGTAGCGCGGCGGAGCGCAATTCCCCTGCGCGGGGAGCACAACGTCGAGAACGTACTGGCGGCCTGTGCCGCGGCGTATCTGGCTGGGGCAGAGCCCTCGGGTATCGCAGAGGGTGTGAAGACGTTCCGCGGTGTGGAGCACCGTCTAGAATTTGCTGGCGAAAAGGGAGGCGTCGGGTTCTACAACGATTCCAAAGCGACGAACGTGGACGCAGCGCTCAAGGCTATCGAGGCATTTCCCGGACCGCTGGTTGTCATTCTGGGTGGCAAGCATAAAGGCAGCGCCTACACGCCGCTGCGCGAAGCGCTCCGGCTGCGGGGCCGTGTCGCGCTGCTGATCGGAGAGGCGGCAGAAAAGATCGCTGTAGACCTGGGCGACGTCGTACCGTGCGTGCAGGCGGGAACGCTCGATCATGCCGTGGGACTCGCAGCTGACCGTGCGCGGCCTGGCGACGTAGTGTTGCTCGCTCCTGCGTGTTCCAGTTTCGACCAGTTTGAAAGTTACGAGCAGCGCGGCCGTGAGTTCAAGGAGCTGGTCGCCAGGCTCGGGAGTCGGTCGACCGCGTCTGCCCCGGCCCAAAAAGGATGAACGATGCCTCGCAGCTTACAGCATGATCGGCAGCTTTTCGGTGTGACGCTCGCGCTATGCCTGATCGGCGCCGTAATGGTTTTCAGCGCCTCGGCCATGACCTCGCGGGAATGGCACGGGAACGCCTACTTTTTTCTGCTGCGCCAGCTGGTCTGGGTAGCGCTGGGTATTGCCGGGATGTTCGGCCTGATGAACACGGACTACCGCAAGCTGCGGCAGCCTCGAGTGATATTCACGGCTCTGTCGGTGACGCTGGTTTTGCTGATCGCAGTATTTTTCCTCGACCGGTCGCACGCCACGCATCGCTGGATTCGCCTGGGACCTCTAAGCCTGCAGCCCTCGGAAATCGCGAAGCTTGTGGTAATTGTTTTTCTCGCGTGGTTCCTCGAGAGCCGGCGAGAGCCGCGCGGCCCGGGAATCAACAACGTGGCTCGCACGTTGCTGCCAGCGATCGGGGCGGTGCTGCTGATGGTGGCGCTGGTTTACAAAGAGCCGGACATGGGCACGGCCTGCATGATTTTCTTCATTGCCGCGGTGATGCTGTTCATCGCCGGGCTTTCCTACCGTTACATTGTGGGGGCCGCGATTGCCGCTTTGCCGGTCATCTATTTCGCGATCGCCAGCACGCCCTATCGTCTCCAGCGATTTGAAGCGTATCTTTCGCCCGGGGCCGACCCACAGGGACACGGTTTTCAGCTCGCGCAATCTCTGATTGCCGTTGGTTCGGGCGGATTCACGGGTGTGGGCTTAATGGAAAGCCGCCAAAAGCTATTTTTCCTGCCTGAGGCTCACACGGACTTCATCTTTTCGGTGATTTGCGAGGAGGCCGGCTTCATCGGCGCGGCTATTGTTCTCGCGCTGTTCGCGGTGTACGGCTGGCGCGGATTTGTTGCTGCGATGAAAGCCCCGGATGCATTCGGGAAGTTTTTGGGAATCGGCATCACGGCGATGGTGATGGGCCAGGCACTGATCAATCTCAGCGTGACGCTCGGGCTACTGCCGACCAAAGGCATCCCATTGCCGTTCATTAGCTACGGAGGGTCGAGCCTGCTCGGAATGCTGCTGGCAACCGGAGTGCTTCTGAACATCAGCCAGCACGCGGACGAGACGTGAGCGCGGATGCGAATAGTCTGTTGATCACGGGCGGCGGCACCGGCGGGCACGTGTTTCCGGCACTCGCCGTCGCGCGCGAGTGGCTGGGGCGAGGAGAGCGAAGCGTCGTGTTTGTGGGAACCGAGCGCGGGATGGAATCGCGGCTGGTGCCGCAGGCGGGAATGCCGCTTGAGACGATTCGAGTCGCCGGCCTGAAGGGCATCGGTGGCGCGAAGCTGCTGCATAATGCCGCGATGCTCCCTGCGGGGCTCTGGGACTCCGAGAAGATCCTCCGCCGACACCGTTTCGGAGCGGCCCTGGGTGTCGGCGGCTATGCCTCCGGTCCGATGATGCTGGTGGCGATTATGCACCGAGTCCCAAGCGTGGTATTTGAGCCGAACGTCGAACCCGGGTTCACGAACCGGATGCTCGCCGGCCTCGCGACGCGCATCGCCGTCGCGAGCGAGGAAACCGCAGCCCGGTTCGGCCACAAAGCAGTGGTGACTGGCTGTCCCGTACGTCAGGAATTCTTTGAGGTGCCGCCCAAGGAGCACCGCCCGCCGTTCCAGCTGCTGATTACCGGAGGCAGCCGCGGCGCGTTGCCCATCAATCGAGCGGTTATTGACTCGCTCGATCGGCTGGCGGCCCGAAGAAATGAGCTTTTCATCGTGCATCAGACCGGCGAACGCGACTATAATGCGGTTCGCGTGGCCTATGCGCGACGCCAATTTCAAGCGGAGGTCGTGCCCTTCATCGAAAATATGGCGGAGAGGTTTGCCCAGGCCGATCTGATTGTTTGCAGGTCGGGCGCCATCACTGTCGCGGAGGTCTCGGCCTCCGGACGCGCCGCCATCTTTATTCCTTTCGGGGCCTCCACTGATGCTCATCAGGCCCGCAACGCGCAGGTAATGCAGAGTGCGGGCGCCGCCCGGCTGCTTCCTCAGGACGAGCTGACGCCCGAACGATTAACGACTGAAATTTTTTCCCTCCTGGACCAGCCCCGGAGAATCGAAGAAATAGAAGCGCGCGCACGTTCGCTTGGCCGTCCGCATGCGGTCCAGGCCATTGTGGAC
>DATNKU010000038.1:0-12701 GCA_035603235.1 Candidatus Cybelea sp.
TGCGCTTCCGAGATGCTCTGGTAGATTTCAAACAGCGGATCGACACCTGTGATCTGAAGAATGTTTTTCACGCGGTAGTTCAGCCCGACAAGAACGAGCTTCCGGCCGGTCTTGTGGCAGGAGACAAACGCCCGCACCAGAGTGCCGATCGCCATCGAATCTACCGACGGCACGTCGGTGAGGTCAATGATCAAGCGCGGGGCGGTCGCGGCGGCGATCGCGTCCTGGAACGCGGGCGAGGTAGCAAACGTGATGGCGCCCTTTACCGTGATGATTTGAACGGTTGCGAGCGATCCCGTGCGATGGGACACCTCAAATGGCTGGGCTGGCATGGCCCGCATTCTAGCCAAAACGCAGTAGGAATAACAACGAAGTCTATTTTGACGATGAGGAAAGGCTTCAACCGTTCCAGGGCAGCCGGTTGCAGAAATCATACAAATGCGCCGGGCGCAGCTGGCCGACGCTTTCGGGCGAACACACATCGAAATCTGAGAAGAAGTACGAAGGTACTGATTCGATTGAATCCAGCTGTCTATCGACCGTGCCGCCGACCACAGGCAGAATCACTGTGGATTCGGGGCGAGTGCCCCGAGTTGCTGCACCTCCATCACCCCCAATGCCCAAGAGCGGCCGGTCCCCCCACCGGCCGCTCCCCCCTCTTCGCGCTCCCATCCCAGCTAAGTCCGAAATCGCACGTTTTTGAACGAACCGGCCAAGCCGCCCTGGTGTGTTCAGAACCAATTCACCTGCTGATAGGTACTGCGGCGGACGCGGGACAAGTCCGTAAATTCCGGAGCGCGATAGAACCTCGGCAATTCGGGGGACTTAGCGCGGACGCCGCGCGGGGCGATAACTCGACAGGGCGCGGGGCCGCATGCGGAAACGCGGAGCGAGCGGCGGCGGCACGTTATGAAGGGGAGCGCCGCAATTGCTGCAGATTTCCTGTGGAGTACCCAGCACGCGGAGCCAATGCCCGCGCGCGGGACATTCCGGAGTCAAACACTGCACCGTCCAGCCGGGCAGATATTGCATCCCTATTTCCTCGCAGTCACGGCAGGCCAGCCGAAAGCGAACGAAAGTGCCGGCAAGCAGGTGGAACCAACCACGCCCCGTCAAACTGGCGGGATTGTGCGCCGGGGGCTCTAGTGTGTCAAGCGGAATATATACTATTAGTAGGGGTACGTATGCCAACGGACACGGAACCATCGACGGAGCACAGGGGCAGACCGGGAAATTACTTTGCGGCGGGCGGTTTGTCGGTGCTTGCCGTGTCGACCTTGGATTGTAGATCGGCCAGCTGCTTTTCCGCGGTCGCGACTTCGTCCAGCTTGTCGTCAATTTCAGCCTTCTCGCTTGCGAGCGCGGCTGCGCCGGCTTTGTCGGCGGCATAGTTGGTAGTGCCGTAATAGGTTTGCTGATCCAATGCGTACTTGCGCTGCATCACGTCCAGATCGGCTTTTAGATCGGCGAGCTTTTCCTTGGCCGAGGCGAGGCTGCCGTCCAAGGCGGATTTGTCCGAGGCTGCGCTTTTCGCATCAGTGGCCGGGGGAGTGGCGGTGTTATCGACAGGTGTAGCCGATGAGCCCGCCGCAGACTGATCTTGGCCGATCACGTTGATGGCGCCGGGCGTGTTCGGCAGATTGTCGTTGTTCCAAACCTTGGTGGGCTTGGATGAATTCTCTTGCTGAGCCTTCTTCTCCTGGGCGCGCCGGGCAGCGGCCGCAACCGAATCGTCCTGCTGCTGTCGCGGCACCGCGGAGGCGACACCCACCGGCGCGATCAACAGAATCGTGAATACCCAGCTTCTGATTCTCATCGTACTTCTCCCTGGTCAAAGGCCCGTTTTCTACATGTCCATAGTAGACGCGGCGGGCCGCGCGCGGGCAATCGGAGTCCGGGAGGGCGTCCAAAAAGGTAACGGTCGGTTCCGGAAGTGCGAAGCGCCGATCATTCGACCTCGCGCCGATGCCTACGCCTCGGCGAACTTGACCAGCATTTTGCCGGTGTTGTCGCCTTGCAGGACGCCAATCAGGGCACGGGGCGCGTTCTCGAAGCCGGCGACGATTTGCTCGCGGTATTTCAGCTTGCCCTCCTTGAGCCACTGCGCCATCTGGGCGATGCCCTCCGGGAAGCGATTCATCCATTGGGTGACGATGAATCCTTCCGCGCGCGATTGCTTGGTCAGGAGGTAAACGTAGGGCCGCACGCCGGGTTCCGGCTTCGTCGCGTTGTATTGAGAAATCTGCCCCGAGATCGACATTCGCGACCGCACATTCAGCACGGGAAGGACAGCGTCGGTAACGGCGCCTCCCACGTTATCGAAATAACAATCGATGCCGCTGGGGCAAAGTTCCTTGAGCTTGGCTACGTAATCTTCGGTGGATTTATAGTTGAATGCGGCATCAAAACCCAGTTCCCCGGTGAGCCAGGAGACCTTCTGATCGGTCCCGGCGATTCCCACGGCGCGACATCCCTTGATCTTCGCGATTTGCCCAACGAGTGATCCAACCGCTCCGGCGGCGCCGGAAACGACAACGGTCTCGCCCGGCTTCGGCTGACAGATGTCCAGAAGACCGAAATACGCAGTCATTCCAGGCATGCCCAGAACGCCGAGTGCGGTTGAAACTGGAGCGAGGTTCGCATCCAGCTTCTGCAATCCTTTGCCGTCTGAGATGGCATACTCCTGCCAGCCCCAGTAGCCCACGACGACATCTCCGGCGCGAAATTGTGGATTCCTGGATTCAACGACCCGACCGACGGTCCCGCCAACCATGATCTGCCCGATATCAACGGGATCGGCATAGGTGCGCACGCCGGTCATCCGGCCGCGCATGTAGGGATCAACCGAAAGAAAAAGTGTGCGCAGGAGTATCTGTCCGTTTGCGAGAGCAGGGATGGGTGCCTCGACGAGCCGGAAATCGGATTCCTTCGGCATCCCCACCGGACGCGCGGCTAGTGTGAACTGACGATTGACGGTCGGACCGGGATTTGCTGCGCTGGCGGTCATAATGGCGCATTATGCCAGATTCCGGGAGTCGAGGGCGGTCGCTTCGGCGCGCACCGGAAGAACCTGCCGGGCTCGCCGCGGTCCTGACCTTGCTGCAACACAGCAGACCCGACGCCAATCCCGTCAGGATTGGCATTGCACGCCAGAAGCGCTAACGAGATACTTCCCCGCAACGTCTGACGCAATTCGGGGGGCTGCATGGGCAAGCTGAAGTTCGTTCTCGCCGCATTTGTGCTCGCATTATTTTTCCACCCAGCGAGTGTGGCCGCACAGGCTTCCTCGGCCGCGCCGCCAACCGAGCAGCAGTCGAGTCCTGACCCGCAGCAGGCTTCCGCGAGCAGCGCTGCGCCCTACGCGGAGCCGCGAAGAATCACTGCCTACACTCTCCCACCGGAGCTGTACAAGAAAACCGAGCGGCTTAGCAGGATCCGTTTGGCGTTCATACTGATCGGAACGATCTATGGACTGATCGTCCTGTGGCTGATCCTGCGTTTGAAGCTTGCGCCAAAGTACCGAGACTGGGCCGAACGCGCTTCGTCGAATCGTTTCGTTCAAGTGCTGGTGTTCACTCCTCTGCTGGTTCTCACAATTGACGTTCTGGGATTGCCGCAGGAAATATATGCGCACACGGTATCGCGCGATTATGGGTTGTCGGTGCAGGGATGGGGATCGTGGGCATGGGATCAGGCCAAAGGCGAGTTCCTCAGTGTGATCCTCGGGATTATCCTGATCGCGATCCTGTACGCCGTGATCCGCAAGAGCCCGCAGCGGTGGTGGTTCTATTTTTGGCTGGCTTCACTGCCGATTGTGGTGTGCCTGACGTTTTTGGAACCGCTGGTGATCAACCCGCTGTTCAACAAGTTCGAGCCGCTGGCACAGAAAGATCCGGCACTCACCGCCGCGCTTGAGCAGATGGTAGAGCGCGCCGGTGAGAATATTCCTCCGGACCGGATGTACCTGATGGATGAAGCCGTGAAGGGGACCGATCTGAACGCCTACGTCACCGGGATCGGGGCCTCGAAGCGCATCGTGGTGTATGACACGACGGTTGCGAAAATGACTACCCCGGAAATCGTGGCCGTCGCGGGCCACGAAACAGGCCACTACGTGCTCAACCACATACCTAAGGGACTGCTGGCTTCCGCCGTGGGACTCTTCATCGCGTTCTATCTCGGCTTTCGCTGCCTCGGCTGGATGCTGGCATGGCGCGGAGCGGCGTGGGGAATTCGCGGAGTGCAGGATCTGGCGTCCCTGCCGGCTCTGCTTCTGCTGCTGAGCGCTATCTCCTTCGTTGGCTCGCCCGTTTCAAACGCCGTCAGCCGCTACTTCGAGCATCAAGCGGATCAATACGGGATTGAAGTAACGCATGGACTGACGCCGGATGCGGGCCAGGTGGCGGCGCAGGCGTTTCAAGTCCTGGGCGAAACCGACCTCGAGTATCCCGATCCGAGCCGTCTGAACGTGCTTCTGACCTATGACCACCCCCCCGGGCGAGATCGGATTCATTTTTTCCTTACCTACGATCCATGGTCGAGCGGAAGGACAGGCGAGTTCGTGCATTAATTGCGGGCGTGGAGCGTCATTTGGATGCCGTGGCGGGGGCGCAGGGTGACTAGTGGCTCCGGCACAACGGTATGACCGGGGACCATGCGGAAGCTGAATTTCTGCGCGATGGTTGCGGTCACGATGGCGGCTTCGAGCAGCGCGAATCCCTGGCCGATGCAGCGTCGTGGTCCATCGCCGAACGGAAAATAGGCCCCTGGCGGCAAGCGATCCGCCAGCCCGTCAAGCCACCGCTCCGGACGGAAGACCTCAGGATCATCGTAGTAGCGGGGATCGCGATGAGTGATCCACTGTGAGAGCACCACTGTTGATCCCAGGTGAAGCTGGTAACCGCCGATCTCGCAAGGCTCGACAGTCTCACGCGCAAGAACGTACGCGGGCGGGTACAGTCGCAGGACTTCGCTCATCACCGCCTGCAAATAGGGGAGTCGCGGAAAATCCGTCGCGCCCGGCGGCCGGCCGCCCAGCACGCCGTGCAGCTCTTCATGCAGGCGCGATTCGACAGCCGGATTCTGGCTGAGTGCGTACCACGTCCAGCCAAGCATCTGCGCCGTGGTTTCATGTCCGGCCAGAAACAGCGTCATGGTTTCATCATGAAGCTGCTGCGGCGTCATCTGGCTGCCGTCTTCATCCATGGCGCCCATCAACAGGGCCAGCAGATCGTTGTGAACGCTGGAGTTCCCTTCCGCGCGCCGCTCGGAAATGATGCGGTATACGAGCGAATCGATGAATTGGAGCTCCCGGTTCGCACGGCGGTTCGCCGGCGTGGGCCAGTTTTCGGGAACACGAAACGGCAACCGGTTGCGCCGGAGCGAATAACGCATCAGAAAGGTCATCGCGTGCCCGACCTGGCGCGCTTCACCCGGCAAAGTGGTGCCGAAGAGCGTGCGTACGGCGATATCGAGGGTCAGCGCCGTCATTTCCTGCGCGATGTTACGCTGTTCCCCATCGCGCCAGTCACCGATGTGGGCCTGCGCGATGTCGAGCATGGTGGAGGCATAGTCATTGGTGCGGCTGCGGTGGAAGGCCGGCTGGGCCAGCCGCCGCTGGCGCCGCCAGAAATCGCCTTCGCTGATCAGCAAGCCCTGGCCAAGCATGCGCCTGGTAATTCGCCTGGTCAGCTCGCTTTTGTGGAATTTGCCGTGCTGGATGACCAGGACCTGATTGATCAGGTCGGGACGGTTCAGCAGGATGCGCTCCTGCATCATCACGTAAAAGCGGACGATGTCGCCGTATTCAAAGGCCATCTGGCGCATGCCGCCAAGCGGATCGCGGCGGAGGTTGAGCGCCATGCCCATGATGGGCAGGCCCTTTGGCCCGGGTGGATTCCGGTTTCCGTTAGAGGTCATATTCGCGCACCGCGCGGCTTCCATTCTACCGCTTCGACGCCGCCTTTGGCCCCTTCGCCGGAATTCGGTAAGATGCTTCTTTGCCGACCTATAGAGCATCTAAGAAGAGATCCCCATGAACATGGAACGACCCGATTGGCTTCTGCAGATGGAAGACATCCTTGAGACGCTGAACGAGGGTGTGATGATTCTGGACGACTGCCGCAAAATTCTCTTCATCAACTCTTGCATGGAAGAAATGCTAGGATATCCGGCCTCGGAAGTGATCGGGCTTGAAGGTTCCGACCTCTATACCGACGAGGAATACAAATTCATCCTGAAGCAGATCGACAACAGGAAACGGGTCGGCCAGAATCGCTTCGAATTCGTGGTCCCTCAGAAAAACGGCAACCGGCTGCCGGTCATCATCAGTTCGCGGAACTTTGAGGATCCAGATGGCCTGGAGTTTGCCGTCGTAACGTTTACGGACATCTCGGAGCAGAAGAACGCCGAAGCCGACCTGCGCCATGCCAATCGAAAGCTGGAAGAACGCCAGAGCGAAATTGAAGAAGACCTGTTGCTGGCCGCGCGCGTGCAGCAAAGTCTCGCTCCCCAATCGCTGGTCTGGGGCGGGATGCGCGTGGACGCTTATTTTCATCCCGTGCGAACCATCGGCGGAGACTTCGGGATGGTCAGCCCGCTTGACGATCGCCACCTGAACCTGCTCGTGTGCGATGTTTCGGGCCATGGCATCGGTTCTGCGTTGGTGGCCAACCGGATCTATAGCGAGACAATGTCGCAGTTGCGAAGCGGAGGTCCGCTGACGGAAATGCTGCGGGACTTGAACCGCTTCGTACTGCAGAACCTGGGCACCTCGGCGCTGCTGTTTACCCTGGCAGCCGCCCGAATCGACATCGGAGGGCGGCGGATGATATTCGCGGGCGCAGGACATCCTCCGGCCATGGTCGTGACACCGGGCGAGCAGCCGCGGCTGCTGGAATCGCGCAGCATGGTGCTCGGTGGCCTGCCCGATGCGGTGGCGGACGAGGCGGCCATCGAGATAGATCTCAACCCGGGCGATCGCGTGGTGCTCTATACCGACGGGATCAGCGAAGTCTTCGATTCACGCGGCGAGATGCTGGGCACCGAGGGCGTGCAAAAAATCGTGCGCGAGACGTCTCTGCTGCCGTTCGGGGATATGCAGCAGGCTCTGCTGAATCGCGTTGCGGCGTGGCGTGAAGGCACACCCACCGACGATATGTCCCTGGTACTGCTTGAGGTCTCTTAGGCGTAGAGAACGGCACGCGAGTTGGCGCAGAGCAGAACAGATAAGGGTGACAAACCTCCCGACTCATTGCACCGTCCCCCGCCTCAGTCAGGCCGGCGAAGCGCACAGAGCGTGATCGGCTGAAGATCGCGCTGGCGCGTTGAATCGTGTACACTTCTGCCGTTTTGAATCCTTCATGGACCCTGTAACTCACGGAATCGCGGGCGCGCTCCTCGGCAAGGGATTTTTTTCCAAACGCCAGGAACGAGTCGCAATTTTTGCCGCCACGCTGGGCGCAGTCTTCCCCGACGTGGATATTTTCGCCGAGGCGATCTCGCGCGACCCTCTCGGCATCGTGAAGTATCATCGCGCGATCACGCACTCTTTTGTCGGGCTCCCGTTTTTCGCGGTTCTTCTCGCGGTTTTGACGCGCGCGCTTCTGCCCTGGGTCAAGAGGCGCTGGCCGCGCTTTCATGATCTGGAATCGCCGCCCCTGGGAATGTTGACGCTGATCTACGGCGTGGGTATCGCAAGCCATATCCTGCTCGACGGCATGACGTCGTTCGGCACTCGCATGTGGTTTCCGATTTCTCGCGAGCGCGTCGCCTGGGACCTGCTCTTCATCGTTGATTTCAGCTTCACCACGATCATCCTGGTGCCGCAGATGATTGCCTGGATCTATCGCGAGCCGGCAAAAAACCGTGCCCGCGCCTGGCGGACATGGGTGCTGTTCAGCGTAGGCGACCTGCTGGTGTGGCTGCTCACGCGCGCAGCCGGGTATCCGTTCCACCTGTGGGTTGCTGGACTGGCGAGCGTCGTGCTGGCTGCACTTTTCTTCGGGCCGGCGAGAGGCTGCTGGGGTTTTCAGGTGACGCGCGAGCGCTGGTGTCAGGCCGGAGCATTTGCCGCGCTCGTGTACCTGTTCGCCTGCTCGGTCGCGCACCACGAAGCGCTATTGCGCGCCAAGGCTTTTGCGGATCAGAACCATATCGATATCAGCCGGATTGGCGCGTTGCCGATCCCTCCTTCGTGGCTTGATTGGGGCGACGCAATACGCTCACCGGACGGCATCTTCCAGTCGCAGTTCGATCTGCGCACGACAGGGCCAAACGTTTTCAACTTCATTCCCGACTCCCGTCCCAACGAGTACATTGCGCGCGCCTTCCTGTTGCCCGACGTGCGGCTCTACTGGAGTTTCGCCCGCTTCCCTTCCATCATCAGTTTCCTCGAGGACGGCCATCCTGTGGTCGAGCTGGGCGAAAACCGCTTTCAGGACGGCCGGCGGCGCGGTCCGCAACCGTTTACCTATCGCGTAGTCTTTGACGACTCTGGCAACGTGATCGAGCAAGGCTGGCTTACCAACGGAATGCTGCAGAGCAGCATGAGACGGATGGTTCCACAGCAACCCGAGCCGGGGGTGCCGGCGCCACCTGCGAAGAAATCTCCATGAAGGTCCTGATCTTCAGCGATATCCACGGCGATCTTCGCGCGCTTGCGCGGATTGTCGCGCAACCCGCCGACGTATATATCGCCGCAGGCGATCTCGCCACATTTGGTCGCGGCCTTGAGCCGTGCGGCAAGGCCCTAGCGCCGCTCGGCGAGCGGCTCTGGGTGTTGCCGGGAAATCACGAGACGCACGACGACATTCGCGAATTCTGCCGGCGATTCGGCTTCGTGGATTTTCATCGCCGCGTCCTGCATACGAACCGCACGCCCTGGGCGGGCCTAGGCTACAGCAACATAACCCCGTTCAAGACGCCCGGCGAATACTCCGAGGAAGAGATCGCCGTGGCGCTCGCGCCCTTTGACGGAATCGCCGGGCTTCACCTGGTGGTTCACTTTCCGCCGCTGGACACGCGGCTCGACGAATACGCACCCGGCAAGCACGCCGGCAGCCCGACGCTGCGGGCCTGGGTCGAGCGCGAGCAGCCGCCGTACCTTTTCTGCGGCCACATCCACGAAACGGCGGGCCTCTCGGATCGGCTCGGAGCAACGCTGTGCATCAACGTCGGCAAGGAAGGTTACGCGATCGAAGTATAGCGGGCACCCCGGAAGAAGTTCCCTCGCTGAGGCATCAGCCTCAATTATCTTTTGATCGGGGGAGTGGCAGGATACACGACAAGCTGGCGACGATCGCCGGAACCCTCGCTCTCGGTGCGCACGCCAGGGGCTCCGCTGAGCTCGAGATGAACAATACGGCGCTCGCGCGAGGACATGGGATTGAATTGGAACGGCTGGCCGGTTTCACGCACGCGTTGCGCGGCAACGCGCGCCGAAAGTTTGAGTTCCGCAAGCCGTGTAGCGCGATACTCGCCGCAGTCAAACCGCACGCGATCGTGCAGTCGCGGGTCAAGCCGCAGCCAGCGATGTGCGATGTGCTCAAGCGAGAGCAGCAGGTCCGCGCTATTCTCGAGCAGCAATTCCTGGTCATCTCCGGTGAACGTAACACTCACTTCGGCCTCTTCACCTGCCGGTGAAGACACTTCGAATTTCACGGCAAGGCCCATTTCGCGGACCGCGAGATCGAGAAAACGATTCAGCTCGGCTACGGCACGTTCCCGGTCGAGCGGCGGCGGAGGCGACGCGTGTTCGCGGCGTGGAAACTGGCGGTTGGGAGGCCGATTTACATGAGGTGTTCGATCGCCGTTCATTATTGATTCTTCTTTTTCTTATTCTTAAACGGGCTGTTCGTGGGCAGCGGCCGAGTTCGGTTCAGATAATACTGCTGCCCGACGCCCACCAGGTTACTGGTGAACATATAGAGATTCAAACCGCTTGCATAGGTGAAAAATACCGCCGCAAACGCCAGCGGCATAAGCCTCATCATTTTTTGCTGCGACGGATCGACGGCCGCCGATTGCGGCGTCATCTTGACCGACAAATACATTGTAATGGCCATGGCGATCGGCAGGATGTAATACGGATCTCTGACCGACAGATCCCGCACCCAAAAAACCCACGGAGCATGCCGGAGTTCGATTGCACCGGTCAGCACTCGCCACAGCGCCCACCAGATGGGCATCTGCATCAGCATGGGCAGACAGCCGCTCAGCTGCGCCATGGGATTGATATTGTGACGCTGGTAGAGTTCGGCCATCTCGTCCTGCTGGCCCTTTCGACGAGGATCAGTCATCGAATATTTCTTGTACTTGTCCGTAATCGCGCGCATTTCCGGCGCGATTTTCTGCATCTCCTGCATGGATCGCCAGCTCTTCATCTTGAGGGGAAATACGGCGAAGTTGATTACCAGCGTCAGCGCGACGATAGCCCAGCCCCAGTTTGGAATGTAGCGATGCAGCCATTGCAGGGCAAAAAGCAACGGCTTCGCTATGACTCCTGTCCAGCCGAAATTCACCAGTTGTTCAAGCGACGGCTGCACCTTGGTGAGCAATCCCAGATCTTTCGGACCGACGAACATCCGCGCCTTGACCGGGCCCGGGGCGGTCGCACCGACCGCGATTTCCACCTCAGGCGTGCTCGCCGGCTGGTTGTCCGCGGTGAAGTGGTGCCACTGCGTCCAGTGCCACAGGCCCAGGTCAGTTCCGTCAGGGATAAACACGGCGGCGAAGAATTGATCCTCGATTCCGGTGAACTGCATGGAGCCGGGCTGCTCAAATGGCTGGACTTGATTCCCGGAGACACCGAGTTTCTTGTATTGCAGCAGGTTCAGGCTGTCCGCCTGCTTATAGAAGACGTTGACGAGCTGCGAGGCCTTGTAGACAGCCTTGTCCCCGAATCCGCCGCGCCAAGAAATGGCGGGCGCAAGCGGCCTGCCGTCGAGCGAGGCGGTCACCTGGATGGACATCTGGTAGTCCTGCGTGAAATTCAGTTTCTTGGTGACGTCAAGGTGTCCGTCGCTCCAGTGGAAGGTAATCTCGGCAGGGGCAGTGAGATTCTCGGACGTGGGCGTGACTTCATAGAGCGCGGAATTCGCCTGCGCTTCCAGCTGCGGATCAGAAAGCATCAGCGAGAGCGGCCAGCCCAGCTCTTGCGCAACATCGGGATTGACCAGGTCAAGCGGGCGCGGCGGCGTCTGATCGTCGAAATACTTTTTCAGCTGCCAGCTTCGCGCCACCGCGCCGTGATTCGACAGCTCGACGCGATAGAGATTACTTTCGACCACGATGTTGGTTTCCGCAACAGCCTGCGCCACCGGAATTTTCGCGGCCATTGCGGGCGCGGCCATCTGCATGGCGCCCTGCATGCCGGCCGGCTGGGTCGACCCCGCCCCGGAAGTTTGTCCGGGCGCCGTCTGCCCGGCGACGGGGCCGGACTTCTGCGGCGGCGGAATGGGCGGCTGGAAGTAATGCATCCAGATAAACGTGACGGCAATCACGATCACTACGAAAATAATCCCGCGGGTCTGGTCCGACATCTCCTTCACTGCATCCGCTCCTGTTCGCCCAGAGAGCGCGCGACGGATTCACCCGGCGGAAAATCGCGGTCCGAGAAACGGGAATGAAACCCTGCGGTAGGGCCCGTTTCGGAAATGACGGGTTCCGGTGACAAAACGACGTCCGGAACGGGATCGAATCCGCCCTTGGTGAAGGGATTGCAGCGAAGCAGCCGGCCGAGTGCGAGAGACAATCCGCGCGCGGCGCCATGGCGCGCGATGGCATCTGCGGCGTAGTTCGAGCACGACGGGTGAAATTTGCACCCACCTCCAAAAAATGGCGACAGGAAGGTGATGTAGAAGCGGACCAATAGCAGCAGCGCCCAGGCTGCGGCTGATTTCCCGTGCGCGGTCAATCGGGGGGCTTCGCTCGCCGGGTTCAACACATGGGTGCGCGAGGAATTAGTTGCAGAAGTTCCCTGGTCAGCGCCGAAAAATCCGTCGTGGCCGCCGAGCTGCGCGGGTGAATCACGATGTCCCATCCCTGGGCAATCTCCTGTCGGTGCAATCTCAGAATTTCGCGCAGCCGCCGCCGGATTCGGTTGCGCCGAACGGCATTGCCGAGCGCTTTCTTGATGCTCCAGCCAAACCGGCTGAGATCCAGACCGTTGGGGCGAACGAAAATGGTGAACTCCCGGCTCGACCGGCGCCGGCCCTCGCGATAGACTGCGTCGTATTCAGCGCGGTGCACCACGCGGCATTCGCGAGGCAAGCCGAGCGTCGTCGCGTCAGACTCGCGTGAGACTGTGGCGCCCTTTTTTGCGGCGTTGCGCAAGGACTTTCCGTCCACCCTGGCTCTTCATGCGTTTGCGGAAGCCGTGTTTTTTGTGACGGCGGCGCACATGGGGCTGAAACGTACGTTTCGGCAACGATCTTTCTCCTCTATTTTCGCGGGCTGGCCTGTTCTAGCGGCGGAGTCGGCTCATCGGATGCCCCTCGCGGACGCAAGCGAATTACGTAGTGTATTCGACCGGCGCAGCACGGTCAAGGAAGCCGGTCTCGCGGCACTGTCCAGGGTTTCTGTTGAAAGTGGGTATAAGAGTGTCTCGCATGATTGTTTCCTCAGGCATGCATTCGTTCCGCAGCCAGCAAATAGCAGCCTAAGACCTGTTCACTGTGAGCCGCATCCAGGCAGCCAGGAAA